>NZ_QPIJ01000068.1 GCF_003336665.1 Vreelandella rituensis
ATATCGCCAAGCGAGGCGTCAGAGACATCAAGAGCGGAGCGTTTGCTGCTAAGGCAAAACCGCGCAAGACCATTGCAAGACGAGGTAAGAAGCACCTGGAGAGTGATCTTCCCCTGGTGGGCGAACGGCCATCAGGTAAAAAATCAGAAAGCCGAGAGGACGGCCTGGCCAGTTTGGCAGCCTCCCACGTCTCGACGGTCGAGACGTCTGGAATAAGCCCCGAGACCTCGGACAGTCTTCATTTGTCTCACGTTGAGGCAGCGACGCTTTCTACAACAAAGGTCGACCCGTCAGGGTAGACTGGAAACCTCCTTGCTTTAGCTGGAGGTAGTTCATCAGGGAATCAATACTCGCAAGTACCAGTCGTTGGCCAAGGTCAGCAAGGCCACGGCAACACGGGATTTGACCGACCTGCTGGAGAAGGACTGCCTGCACAAGCTGCCTGGCGGGGGGCGAAGTACCCGTTATGCTGTGTCACTCGGTCAAAAAGACAGGGAAAGAAAATAAGTCATGTCGAATCAACCAATACAGATATTCACCAGCGAAGACGGCAAGGCCCACCTGGAAGTGGCGCTTGCGCATGCGGTGAATCTGCTGAGTCGCACCTTGACTAATCAACGCCTGGTTTCGTGGGGCTGATCGGGAGAAATCGATGCAAGACGATGATAAGGAAACACCTCAGACGCACAGGCTGTTGCATGACGAGTTGCCGAAGGAGCATGAAGATCCGCTGATCAGGCGGTTGCATATCATCATTCGCTTCGCCATCAAGCTACTTGCGATCATGATGGTGCTGGTAATCATCTGGGGCGTCCTGGATGTCATCTATGTGCTTTATACCAAGTTCATCTCGCCGCCGGTAATGCTTTTTGAGGTCGCCGACATTTTCGTTATTTTCGGTGCCTTCATGGTGGTGCTGATCGCCGTGGAAATCTTCATCAACATTCGGCTTTACCTGGGCACCAATGTCTTGCCCATTCGGCTGGTCATCGCGACGGCCTTGATGGCTATCGCGCGTAAGGTGATCATCCTGGATATTGCCACCATCTCAGCCGAAGAGATGCTGGCTATCGCGGCCATCGTGCTGGCGCTCGGCGTGACCCATTGGCTGGTGGGCAAGCAGGCGTAGGGTGAGATTCCTGAATTGAAAGCCATGCTGACACCAACCCTTCCTGCCATTCGCCTCGAAACGGTCAACAACACCGAAGCCATCGAGGCCGTCAAAGCCATGTCGAGCAGCCAACCTATAGGAGTGGACCCTCTGGATGTGACAGTCTGCGGCTTCATGATATGACGAGCCCCTGGCGTGATTCGCCGGGAGCTCGTAGTCTGGCATCAGGGCTCTGATAACGGTCAGGAATCCTGGTCGTCGAGCATCATCTGGATCATGACCTCGAGCTCTGAGACTTTCTGCTCAAGCGCCTTGATCTTGCTTTCTTCCTCGGCAGTCTTGATGTAATTGTCGTTGATCTTGGCCATATGCTTCTCGACGGCTTCGGAGTCCATGGCTAGGGCCGAGCCGGCCATCATCAGGCTTGCAAGCAGGCCGGCAGTCAAAAGTTTCATTTTCATGTCACACCTCGTCGTGTCGAATTGTTGAGCACTTGAGACCTGCCGTCACCACCGCTCGTCAGGTCTAGGCTTTAGTGGGGTGGAGCAAGAAAACCTTACATGCCAGATTGGCATCTTTGTTGAGCATCCGTCGAGGCATTGCAGGCTCGCAGGGTGATGGCGTCGGAACTGATCGTGCCCAGTAACAGTGGACACCTCAAGAATGTAATACGCTACGATGAGGTGAAACATCGCAATCGGACGACGTATATGAACGTAAACGGCTCGTGGTTACTGTGGGCAGTGTTGTCAGTAGCATTGATGTTTTCCGGCCCCGGTGTGGCGCAAATGCAGCAGGGCGAGGGTGGAAACGAGAGTGAGAATGAAAGTGATGAGCGGCAATGGTTCTCTGTCGATTCGTTAAACGCGGGGCTTGACGAGGCGCCCGAGAAGGTCAATCGGCTGACGCCGCGTGAGTCTATTCGGAGCTTTCTGGAGCTTGCCGATGAGGAAGACTTCGCTGCGGCGGCGCATATCCTCAATCTTTCCAATCTGGAGCCTGCCGAGCAGCGAGAACGAGGAACCCGGTTAGCCAGTCAGCTGGCTGAGATCCTCAGGCGTGGTGAGTGGCTCAATATTTCCGACCTTCCCGGGCGCCAGGACGCCGCCATTCAGGACCCGTCGGGTCAACATCCCCAGACAGGAGAGCCACGCCGCAATATCGAGCTGGCATCACTCCAGGCCAATGGCCAAACCTATGATATTCGCCTGGGCCGCTATCGGGTGGGTGAAGAGGAAGCGGAGGCCGTCTGGCTGATTACGCCGGATAGCGTTTCGTCGATCCTTCCTCTTTATGAGGAATTTGGCCCATCGTGGCTGGAGCGGCATATCCCGAAGCGTTTCAAGGCCTCGTTCGGGATCCTCCGGATCTGGGAGTGGATCGCCATTCCGATTTTCCTGCTGGCGATTGGCCTGGTGGGGTGGAGTGTCTACGGTCTGGTCGGGTTGATGGCGCACTTGTTCCCTTCCGGCTGGCCAAGCATCTTCGCCGGCTGGATCAGAGCACCTATGTCGCTGCTCGTCATGTCGCTGGTTGCCCAGGTACTGCTCAATTACGTAGTCTCCTTCACTGCCGTGGCCACCACCTTCATTCGCGTGCTGCTGATTATCATCGTCGCCTGGGGTGTTGCTACCATCGCGCTTCGTCTGGTGGACACCATTCTGCTTGACGTGACACGGCGTCTCGTGGGGCCGATCGATGACACCAAACCCAAGGACGATCGCAAGCTCCTGACGTCGCTCTACGCGCTGCGTCGGGTCATCATCCTGATCACGGTTATCGCGGTTGCGGTCTATGTGCTGAGTCAGATCCAGCTTTTCGAGACGTTGGGGATGTCGCTGCTGGCGTCGGCCAGTGTCCTGACGGTGCTGGTGGGTATCGCGGGTCAGGCAGTGCTGGGCAATATCCTGTCCTCGTTTCAGGTGTCGTTAGCCAAGCCCATACGCATCGGCGATTTGATAATGTTCGAAGGGCAGTGGTGCTATGTGGAAGGCATTTTCTATACCTTCATTCGGCTGAGAGTGTGGGACGAGCGGCGCTTGAACGTGCCGGTCACCTATTTCGTCTCCAAGCCCTTCGAGAACCTTTCGGTCAAGAGTTCCAAGTTGTACCGAACTCTGGAGTTAACCCTTCACTTGAGCGCCGATATCGAGCTCCTCAGGGAAAAATTCCTGGAGTATGCCAAGCAAGAAGACAATATCATCGAACACCACAAGCTGTTGTGTTACGTGACAGGGCAAACCGGCATGGCCCAGACGATTGCTTGTTATCTCATGACATCTGAACCCATGGATGGCTGGGTAGCGGAAATGCATGTCCGGGAGAAGTTGATGGCCTTCATCCGGGATAATCACCCTGAATGGTGGCCGAGAGAGGTGGTGGTGCTCAGCCATCAGGATATCGCCCTTGGCGAAGAACCCGGTGCTCGCATCTCCTCAGCGGCGATGCCAATGAACACTAATCCGAAAGGCGATGACAGCCTATGAGCATTACCCCTTTTCAAGCGTTGGCCTGCCCGCTGGACGGTGACCCGTTACAGCGAAACGGCAACGCATGGCGCTGTGCGACAGGGCATAGCTTTGATATTGCCAAGCAAGGCCATGTGAATTTGTTGCCCGTACAGCAGAAGCGTTCAGGCGACCCCGGCGATAGCAAGGCGATGGTCGCGGCACGCCAACGCTTTCTCAATGCCGGGCATTACCAACCCATCGCCGATGCGCTCAGCCAGGCCGCGCTGAAGGGGTTGCCGAGCCATGCCACGCTCAGTTGCCTGGATGCCGGCTGCGGGGAAGGTTACTACCTGCGCGCCTTGGCGAAAGCGATATCTAAAGAGCAAACGCTGGCGCTGGCGGGGCTGGATATCTCCAAATGGGCGATTCTCGCCGCCGCCAAGCAAGACAAAGGCAGCCGTTGGCTGGTGGGTAGCAACGCAAACCTGCCCGTACAGCCCGGCACGCTGGACCTGCTGCTGTGCATGTTCGGCTTTCCTGTGTACAACGAATTTGCCAGAGTACTCAAGCCGGGCGGCATGCTGCTGCAGGTGGATGCCGGGCCGGACCATCTGCGTGAACTGCGTGAGATCATCTACCCCACCTTGAAGGTGGAGCGCACCAGAGAGCTCCAGTTGCCGCAAGGGTTTGCGCACCTGAATACACAAGCAATCCGCTACCCGCTCGAACTGAACGGTGCGGATAGCATTGCCGATCTGCTCGCCATGACCCCGCACCTTTACCGCGCCAGCGCCGAAGGCCGGGCGAGAGCCGCGGCGCTGGAATCGCTCACGGTCACCGTGGATGTGCGTCTGGTGCATTTCGCCCATGACACAAAAGGTTGAACGCTGAATGAGTACTCTTGAAAGCCCTCTCAAAAACGCACTCAATGCCTCTTTGTGCCGTTGTGGTGGTGGCAAGGCGTTGGCCGACTGTTGCGGGCGCTATCACGCCGGTGAGCCGGCACCAACGCCCGAAGCGCTGATGCGTTCGCGTTACAGCGCTTTCGTGTTGAATCTCACCGACTACTTGCTGGCAAGCTGGCACCCGAGTACTCGCCCGGCAAGCCTGGCACCGGATAGTTCGACACATTGGCTGCGCCTCGAAATACTCGAAAGCGCAGAGGTAGGCGACAACGGGCGGGTAGCGTTTCGTGCCACCTTCAGGGAAGGGCGGCGTTGGGCGGTACTGGAAGAAGCTTCACGTTTCGTGCGCGAGGAGGGCCGTTGGTTCTATCTGGATGGGACCCCCGATATTACTCGGCTCAAGCCGGGCCGCAATGACCCTTGCCCGTGTGGGAGCTTGCGCAAGTTCAAGAGCTGCTGCGGTATTTGAAAAAGCCCGCGGATTCCGAGTCCGACGGCGCCCTGGCATAGCCGTTATGCGCTGCAAAAAATACCACCAGCAGGTGCTGAGTGCTTGCCCTATTGCGGGAATCTTTACCACACTCTGTATAGCTGCGGGGGCATAAGCATTGCTGCACAACGCCAGGTTTCGTTTCCCGCTGCCCGAGTGATGTCAGGTTTAGAATCTCGAACCAGGGAGGAATTTCAGAGATGGCTAATCAACCTAGAACTGAGCAGCAAAAACAGCGTCATGAAGGGCGCACCTCTAACACCTATCACCACTTTCTCAATGAATTGTGCACGCCCGGCGATATGAGCAAGGAAGAGGCGGAAAGGGCCAGTGTAGCGGTGTTGGGTGCCTTGGAAAAACGTATTCAGCCTACCGAAACCAGCAAGATGGAAGCACAGCTTCCCCTGAAGCTACGGGAGCTGCTCAAGCATAGTGGAATCGATAAAAGTTCGGCCCCGCAACGCTTCGGCAAGGATGAGTTCATTGAAATGGTCGCCTCGGACCTTGAAACTAGCCCTGAAGAGGCGGAGTCGATTTCCCGCCGGGTATTCGCCACGGTACGCGCCCAAATCAGCGACGGTGAAGCCGAGGATGTCGCCAGCCAGCTTCCACCGGATATTGCTCAGTTGTGGCGCGAGCGGCCGGCATGAGCAGGCCAGATTCCCAAGCCTTTGGGTTTTGTGAAGCTGCGGGTTTTGTGAAGCTGCGGTTTTTTTGAAGCTGCATTGGTAACAGGCTTGAGATTCAGGCGTCGCTGCAGTTGAGCGACGCCTTTTCCGTATGCCCGGTCCTGTCTAATGCTTGAGAATGACGTAGAAGGCATGAATGATGCCCGGAATATAGCCAAATAGCGTCAGCAGAAGATTCAGCCAGAAGTGGCCCTTGAACCCGACTTCCAGAAAAACGCCCACAGGTGGTAAGAGAACGGCAAAAATCATTTTGATGGGGTCGGTAGCGGTGAAGGCCATGGGGAGGCTCCTTGGTTGAAAATGACTTGGTTGAAAACGGATAGCTGCGTGGTTATTTGGACGTAATCCAGCGTTGGACGTAATCCAGCGTTGGACGTAATCCAGCGTTGGACGTAATCCAGCGTTGGACGTAATAAAGCGCTATCCGTTCAGCCACTTCCGATATTAGCTAGAGCCCCACGGCCTTGAGGAGCTTGGTATTGATCGGGCGGGCTGCATCCAGAAAACCTTCCCAAGGGTCTTCACGTAGTGCCGCCAGGCGTCGGCGCAGGTTCGAGACGCTGTAGCGGTCGGCACGCAGGCCGGCATTGAGTTCGTCCCAACGTACCGGCACGGCGACGGGCGCGCCTTGGCGTGCCCGTACGGAATAGGAGGCCACCGCCGTGTTGCCTCGCCCGTTGCGCAGGTAGTCGATGAACAGCAGGCCTTCGCGCCGAGTCTTGGATGATTGGGTGGTCAGGCGCTCAGGGTCGTCATTGGCATGCAATTGCGCCACCGCCCTGGCAAAAGCCTTGGCCTGCTCCCAGTCGGCCTCGGGCACCAACGGCACGACCAAGTGAAGCCCCTTGCCGCCGGTGGTGCGCACGAAGCTTTGCATGCCGAGTGATTCCAGGCGGTCGCGAAGCGTGCCGGCCACGCGCAGGACCTCCTTCCAGTTCACGCCGGGAGAGGGGTCGAGGTCGAAAACCAGAATGTCCGGGTGGTCGATGTCGTCGATATGGCTTCCCCACGGATGGATTTCCAATGCGCCGGCCTGAACCAGACCCACCAGATCCGCGGCCGACTCGACATAGAGGTAATCGGCGCTGCCTTGTTTTTCCGGGATTTTTACACGCGGCACACTGTCGGGAATGGCGCTGCGGGGATGCTTCTGAAAAAAGCACTCATCCGTGCGCCCTTGGGGGCAACGCACCAGCGAGAGGGGCCGTCGCGCCAGGTGCGGCAGTATCCAGTCCTGAATATCCTCGTAGTAGCGGGCCAGATCGAGCTTGGTCAGGCCTTGCTCGGGAAACAGGATGCGATCAGGGTGGGTGAGCCGTACGCCGAGCACTTCGGTTTCATCTTTGTCGGCTCGATTTTGCTTACGGCGTTGTCCTGAAGGCCCGGCTTCGGATGGCTTGTCGTTCGAGGGAGCGGCGGCACTTGGCTTGTTGCGGCTCACGCAAATTTCCTCTGGGTTGCGATCTTCGCGCAGCCCACGAAATGAGGGATGACGTAAACGCCCATCCCGCGTGCGCTGCGTGAATTCCACATCGATCACCAGTTCCGGACGTACCCAATGAACGGAACGTTCATCGGGCACCGAGGCATTGAACGGCGAGCGAGAGGTTTCCAGCTTCTGGAGGGTGGCGCTCAGCGACTCGAGCTGCAGACTACTGAAACCGGTACCCACACGCCCGGCATATTCAAGCCGGTCGTCTTTATCGAACGCCCCCATCAATAGCGATCCGAAGCCGCTGCGTGAGCCTTGGGGGTCGGTGTAGCCACCGACGATGAACTCCTCCTGAATGACGCATTTGGTCTTGAGCCAATCCTTGCTGCGCTTTTCCTGATAGTGGCTGGAGGCACGTTTGCTGATGATGCCTTCGAGCCCCATGCGGCAGGCTTTCTCATAAAATGCCGGCCCTTGGGATTGGGTATGCTCGGAGTAGCGTATTTGGCTGTCGTCCTTGAACCCACCGGCTTGAAGCAATTGGTAAAGAGCGTGCTTGCGCTCGATAAGCGGCACCTTCCCCAGGTCGTAGCCTTCCAGGTAGGGCAGGTCGAACACCTGGTAGACGAGATCATCGGTACGTTTGTCGCTCATGGCCTCCTGGAGGTGACGAAAACTGCTGATGCTATCTTTGGCCAGCGCCACTACCTCGCCATCAAGCAAGGCGGTTTTTACCGGTAGCTGCGTCAATAATTCGGCAAGTCTGGGGAGGCGGTCCGCCCAATCCTTGCCATTGCGGGTAATAAGGCGTACTTGATTGTTTTCGATACGGGCCAGGATGCGATAGCCGTCAAATTTTACTTCGTGAATCCAGGCGTCGGTATCCGGGGTTTCGTGTACCAGCGTGGCCAGTTGCGGCCTGATATCGACGGGAAGCTCGGCACGCTGGGCGCCTTTCAGCGAGCCTGGGTCGAGAAGGGAGGCTTGGCTGTTTTCATTGCCGTTTGCGTTGCTTTGGCCATCTTGTGACGCCCAGGTAGCATCGCGATCTTCAGCGATCTGGGCCATGCTGCGCCCGGATACGACGCTGCTGTCTTCATCGATGCTGACCTCGGGCTTATCGCGTCGGTCGTCATCACTGCGTTTGATCATCAGCCACTGCTTGCCATCCTGGGCATCTTTGTCCTTGTCGCCTTGCATGCGGGTCAGCGTCCAGCGGCCTTTGAGTCTTTCACCATCAAACTCAATGTCGAGGTGACCTTCCTTCTGCTCGCTGTGGGACTTCCATTGGCCTCGGTCCCAGATCATGACGGTGCCACCGCCGTATGCATCCTCGGGAATCACGCCCTCGAAATCGGCGTACTCCAAAGGATGGTCTTCCACCTGTATCGCCAAGCGTTTTTCGCCGGGTTCAAGGCTGGGACCCTTGGGCAGCGCCCAGCTGCGCAGCACCCCTTCCTGCTCTAGCCGCAGGTCGAAATGGTCGTGGCTCGCCGCATGTTTGTGCACCACGAAGCTATGCTCGTAAGTGCCATGCCCGGAAGTGCTATGTTCAGAGGCGTCGTCATGGCGTTCCCCGGCGGGCTCAGGGGTGCTTTTGAAGTTACGCTTGCGGCGGTATTCCTTGAGCTTTGCCATCGCCTTTCCTTGAGCCTGAATCTGCTGATTATTCAGTCAGTCTAGTCAAGTAAGACAGAGCCGCCAAGCCGGGAGAAGTAATCGGTTTAGAGTAAAAAATCCATACTTTTCAGAGAAATAGGATGAGAGAACGTGGCTGGATAAGCGGCTCTTGAACGGCCGGCTGGGCAAGCCGGCGTCAGGAACGTTCCAGGGTGGCAGCCAGCTGACGGTCTCGCCACAGGCAGGCGAACATCCATAGAAAAACCGGCACGTTCATCAACAGGCCGTAAAGGAGCGGCACCAGGCCAATGCCCGGCTGTTGCAGAATGGTAAAAGCCACCATCATCGCCACACCGGCGTTTTGCACCCCGACTTCAACGGTGATGGCACGTACGCTAGCATGGGGGAGGCGTAAGCGGTGCGCTATCTGATACCCCAGGGTCATGCTCAGCACGCACATCAGCAGCACCGCCAACGTCTCGATGCTGAACAGTGAAGGAAGACGCTGCGCATGGCTGAAGAACAGCGCCGTCACTACACCAATCATCGCCACGCCGGTCAGCACCTTTACCTTGGGCAGTATCCATTCGAGTGTTTGCGTCCCAAGCACGCGCCGCAGCAGCATGCCGGTGAGCACGGGCACCAGGGTGACAAGCAGAAGTTGGCCAACGGTATGCCAGTAGGGCAGGCGCAGCCCCGCGCCGCTCAATCCCAGAAATTCCAGGTTCCAGCCCATGACCAGCGGCAGGGTGAAGGGAGCGAGTATCGCGGCGATGGTGGTCAAACTGACGGATAAAGCCAAATCCCCCTGCACCAGGTAGCTGAACATGTTCGAGGTCGCCCCACCCGGCACCAGCGCGACCAGCAACAATCCGGCGGCGGCGAGCGGTGAAAGGGGGAGGAATAACACGAGTCCCCAGGCCAGCAACGGCAATGCTAGAATCTGCAGGCTCGAGCCGAGCAATAGGCGGCGTGGATGGCGCCAAGTGAGGGCGAAGTCGGCCTTTGTCAGGTTGAGACCCATGGCCATCATCACACTGGCCAATACCCAGGGCAGTAGAACCTGCGACAACCATTCGGGAGACATTTCAATTCCTTGAAAGAATGTAGGTAAAAATAGTGGGTAGAGAAATCGAAGGTTGAAAGAGTAGGTAAAATAAGCTGCTAGCGTAAGTAGCCAGCATAACCCAGCAATATAACGTAGAGAGTTGATGACGCATATCAAGTATCTTCAAGCAGGCCTTAGCATGAGCAAGATGGCAGTCTGGGTGCAAACGCTGCGTCCGCGCACCTTGCCGGCGGCGGTGGGGCCTATCGTGTTGGGTCAGGTATTGGTCGCGCCGGGCCATTTTTCCTGGCTGACCGCTGTTCTTTGCCTGGTTTGTGCATTGGCGTTGCAATTGGCGGTGAATCTGGCCAATGATCTTTTCGATGGGTTAGCGGGGGTGGATCAGCATGACCGGCTGGGTCCGACGCGCGCGCTTCAAGCCGGGTTGTTGAGTGCCGGTGAGCTGCAAGTAGGGCTGATGCTGATGCTGGGAATCGCCGTAGCGACGGGGTTGTGGCTGGTAATCTTCGGCCATTGGTTGCTGTGGGGATTGGGCGGACTGGCGTTGCTCGGGGTGCTCGGTTACAGCGGGGGGCGCCGTCCCTATGCCAATCTGGGGCTGGGGGAAGTGGCGGTCTGGCTATTTTTTGGGCCGGTGGCGGTGTTGGGAAGCTTGTTGGCCCAGCAGAGCCCGTTGCATGGCGGGGTGATACTTGCCGCTTCGCTGGTGGGGTTGCCGGTGGCCGCGATCCTGGTGGTCAACAACCTGCGCGACCGATATACCGATGCCCGCGCCGGTAAGCTGACCTTGGCGGTGCGCCTAGGGCTGCAAGCCAATCGGTGGCTGTTCAGCCTCTTGACGTTCGGACCGTGGCTGGTATCGCTGCCCTTTGCGCTGGCACCCTGGGCTTGGGTGGCTTGGGGATGTATCGGGCTGGCGGCGTTGGGTTTGAACGTGACGCTTTGGCAACGCGACGGCTCAGCACTCAACCCGGTACTGGGACAGACGGCGCTGTACTCGCTGGTGGTGGCCCTTTGGCTGGGCCTGCGTCTTGGATAATCGAGACCCTTACTCCAACGAGGTGACCAATACCGGGACTGTGCCACGTTTCAACATGCCAAGCTCTCTGGCGGCGCGCTTGGAGAGATCGATGATGCGTCCCTTGACGTAAGGACCGCGATCGTTGATCAGCACTTCCACTTCGCGGCCGTTGTCTTGCCGTGTGACCAGCACCTTGGTACCGAACGGCAAGTCTGGATGCGCGGCGGTCAAGGCTTGCTGGTCAAAAGGCTCACCGCTGGCGGTGGTCTTGCCCTGGAAGTGGTCGCTGTAGTAGGACGCCACACCCTGCTGAAGTATTTCCGGTTCGTCGTGCGCCTGCCCTTTGCCGGCACAACCGGTCAGCAGCAGGCCCGTCAGGCAACAGGTTAAAAACAGACGGGATATTTCCATAACGTTTTACCTCATCACTACCATGTTGCGCCGACTCCTGTATTCTTTTTCGCATCCATACGAGCAGGCGCGCTCGTTCTGCACTGTTTCTCCATGCACTTTCTTATCCATGCATTTTTTCCACGAGTTATCTCCGCGAGCTTTCTCAACGAACTATCTCCATGAGCTTTCTCGCTATGCATGCTGGTGGTGCTTCCCTGGCAGAATAGGGATCTAGCCTATCGAACTTCGACCCATGCTCGCTCGCAATGGTTCAAATGGCCACTATACTCGGTTTTTACGGGGGGTGTCCCATGACCAAGCAGACGGAACGCAGCAAAACGCCGATAGGTCGATTGCGCATCGGCACATCCGGGTATGAATATCGTGATTGGAAAGGGCGTTTCTACCCGGAAGACATGCCGCAAAAGGCATGGTTCGATTACTATGCCGAGCAGTTCGACACGGTGGAAATCAACAATACCTTTTACAACCTACCGACCGCCGAGACCTTCGATAGCTGGCGCGAAGCGGCGCCAAAAGGCTTCGAGTATGCCCTCAAGTTCAGCCGTTACGGCAGCCATATCAAGCGCCTCAAGGATCCGGAGAAGAGTGTCCCGGCCTTTGTCGAGGTGGCCGAACGCCTTGAAAAGTACATTGGCCCAGTCCTGCTGCAATTGCCGCCCCGATGGCGGGTACGACCGGAACGCCTGGATACGTTTCTGGAACAAGTGCCCAGCAAGTGGCGCTGGGTGGTCGAGCTGCGTGATCCAAGCTGGCTCAACGAGGATGTCTACGGGGTATTGCGCAAGCATGCCGCGGCACTGTGCCTTCATGACATGCTTGAGGATCACCCAAGGATCATCACCGCGGACTGGACCTATCTACGCTTTCACGGCGATAACTACGCCGGAAATTATTCATCGCAGTTACTGGTTGCAAAAGCCCGGTGGATTATCGAACAGCTTCAGGACGGCCGGGATGTCTACGCCTATTTCAATAACACCAAGCAGGCCTGCGGCGCCCAGGATGCCCTGAAATTGAAGCGTTATATCGACGACCGCCTTTAATCGGAAAGACTCGGAGCTTTGGACGGCAACGCTCAATGACTATTACACAAGGCGTTTACAGCCGCACCAGCATCTTGCCCTTGTTCGCGCCTTCAAACAGCTTGAGGAAGGCATCGGGGGTACTTTCCAGGCCGTCTTCGATGGTTTCTTCATAGTCGATTTCGCCATTGGCGACTTTCGGGCCGACCTCTTCGAGGAACTGCGGATAGTGTGACCAGTGATCGAAAATGATGAAGCCCTGCATGCGCACGCGCCGAATCAGGATCATCGCCAGGTTACCGGGTGCTGTGCTGGGCTTGGTGGCATTGTAGTCGGCGATCAAGCCGCACACTGCGATGCGCGCCCCTACGCGTAGGTTGTCGAGAGCCGCCTCGAGGCAATCGCCTCCCACATTTTCGTAGTACACATCGAAGCCGTCGGGGCAGGCCTGCTTGAGGTCGTCGCTTAATTGCTGGGCATTCTTGCCACGGTAGCTGACCGCCTTGATTCCATGAGATTCCAGCCACTCAAGCTTGTCCGGGGCGCCGGCGATGCCCACCACGGTGCCGCCTTTGGCTTTTGCCAGTTGCACCGCCAAGGAGCCCACTGCGCCGCTGGCGGCACTGACCAGCACATTGTCGCCTTCGCGCATCTCGGCAATCTTGTTCAGGCCCGTCCAGGCGGTCATGCCCGGCATGCCGAGCACGCCAAGATAGGCCTGTTCCGGCACCTCGATGCTTGGCAATGGCTCCAGCGTATCGGCGTCGAGCTGGGCAATATCACGCCATCCGCCCATGTGGCGTACCTTGTCACCTTGTTTAAAACGCTGATCGCGGCTTTCGATCACTTCGCCGACTGCAGCGCCTTCAAGCGGAGTGTTGAGTTCAAATGGTTCGACATAGGTGGTGACGCCACTCATTCGTCCACGCATGTAGGGGTCGACCGACAGCCAGGTGTTACGGATTCTCACTTCTCCATCTTTCAAGCCAGGCAACTCGGTGCTGTGCAGCTCGAATAGCTCGGGTTGCGGCGTGCCCTGGGGATAGTCATTGATAGTGAAATAGCGTGCCTGCATGCTCATTCTCGTGCTCCTTGCTGTTGGGGTCGTATGTATCAAGTTAGCTACTTATTCTCGATACCTGTTCTCGACATGTCTTTTCGCCAGTTGTTCCTGTCCATGTTTGTCTCAGCCGGGTACTGCACAGTCAACGCTTGCCTCTACTAGTATGAAAGACAGTCTGAAAGACGACTTGCCCTCATCACTTCCGGGAGAACGACATGACGGAACTGGATCGCTATGCCTACCCGCATCGGGTGCTGCACTGGCTGGTGGCTGCCGTGCTGGTGCTGGTGCTACCTATCGGGCTTACGTTGGGCTATCTCGGCTTCGAAGGAGCCGTAAGGTGGTTTGGCGAGCCCATGACCAATTTACTCTATACGGCCCACAAGACATTGGGCGTGATGATGCTGATTCTGATGACGCTGCGCATTATCAGCCGTCTGAGCTTCGTGGTGCCGATTCATGATCCTCCGCTCCCCACCTTCCAGCGGGTGCTGAGCACCAGTGTGCATCATCTGCTGTACTTGACGTTGCTGGTGATGCCGGTGATCGGCTGGCTGGCCACCGCTAGCGGCGACTTTCCGGTGCAGTTCTTTCACTGGAACTTGCCGGGATTGATCGGCGAAAACGAGGCCTTGTCCGAGCGTTTATTCCTTGTGCATGCCTGGTTGGGCTGGGTGATCGTGGTGCTGGTGGCGTTACACATTGCCGGCGCGCTTTTTCACTGGTGGATAAAGCGCGATGGAGTGATGAAGCGTATGAGTCTGTTCTGAAAAGTCTGCTGTAACTAGAAGTCTTGAAAACCATGTGGAAGTCTTGAGAGCGGTGTAGAAGTCTCGAGAGTCGTGTGGACGGCGTGAGGAAAGCCGTCACCCACGCGAGTCAAGGGGGTGATTTGGATCCATTGAGTCCTGCCAGCTGGTCATTGTCCGAAAGCGTGGGAGTCTTCGCGCTATGCGCATTGGTCATTACCGTCTTGGGTATATGGATTACCCGTGTGGTCGACCAGCTCGCTGACCGGACGGGGCTCGGGGAGGCGGTCGCCGGTGCGGTATTGTTGGGAGCATCGACCTCGGCCGGCGGCTCGGTACTCTCGGTTACCGCTGCCTGGCAAGGGCATCCCGAACTGGCAATGAGTAATGCCTTGGGAGGCATTGCCGTTCAAACCTTGTTTCTGGTGGTGGCCGATCTGGCCTATCGGCGTGCGAACCTGGAACATGCGGCCGCCTCCGCACCAAACATGTTGCAGAATGCCCTGTTGATAACTCTTCTGGGGCTGATTCTTCTGGCCCCCACGCTGCCTGGCATTTCCTTGTGGGGTATTCACCCGATCACGCCGATACTGCTGGTGCTTTACATATATGGCATTCATCTGGTGCGGGGCGCCCGGCTGTATCCCATGTGGAAACCCTCGGTGACACGCGAAACGCGCGAAGACACGCCGGACGATACCTCGGCAATGCCTTCACTTGCTCGGTTATGCATCACTTTCCTGTTGCTGATGATCGGCCTGGGTCTCGCTGGTTGGGTGCTGGCGCCTACGGCGAACAATATTGCGCTCAAGACAGGGCTCAGCCAAACGGCCGTCGGTGTGCTACTGACCGCCGTGAGCACCTCGATTCCTGAACTCGTCACCTCCATTGCCGCGGTTCGTCGGGGTGCCTTGACCCTTGCGGTGGGCGGAATCATTGGCGGCAATGCCTTCGATACCCTGTTCACGGCGGCCTCGGACATCGCCTATCGCCCGGGGTCCATCTATCACACCATGACCGCTGATGTGATCCTTTGGGTGTCATTGACCCTGGTGATGTCGAGCATCCTGATGATGGGATTGATCCGCCGCCAGGAGCAGGGGCCGGGGCGTATCGGCTGGGAAAGCGTCACCATCATGGTGCTTTATTTCCTCGGTGTGTTGCTGTTGCTGAGCGATATGAATGGCTAACGTTCTCAGCTCTTCTTATGCCCTTCGTACTCAGGAGTCGCTATCGTGCTCCGGTTCGGGCGGCTTGGCCAAGCGGCGCTCCACTTGGCGGATGATGTCCTGGCTCAGCTGATGCAACAGAGGTTTCGCGGCGAGCTGGACGGCCTTTTCCAGCGGCCGGTTATGCAGGCGGTATTCCAGGGTGAGGTGAATACGAGTGCCGCCTTCGATGGGCGTGAACTGAAAGTGCCCGTTATTGGAGATACCGTTGAAGGAGCGCCAGGCAAACCGCTCCGGCGGAAGCATCTGGGTAATCTCGATATCGAAGTGCAAAGATTGCCCGGCGATACGCACTTCCCATAAGTAGCGGTCCTCATTGAACCCTCCGACGATTCATTCAAAGAATAGAATCGCGGATTCCCATCACTCTCACGCGCTCTGTTGCCAGAGCGTGGAGAAGGTGACCGGGGTTCTCGGTGCGTGGGTCGGCGTTTGCGAGCTCACACGGGCGGTAGCCTTGCGGCCACGCCCTTGGTAAACAACATGCCCGCGGGCGGCGATGTTATAGGCGGCATTAAGGTCCGCGGGGTAGCGCTTGCCGGTGC
>NZ_QPIJ01000069.1 GCF_003336665.1 Vreelandella rituensis
CAGTCGTGAAACCGTTCCGCGCCGATGGTAGTGTGGGGTCTCCCCATGCGAGAGTAGGTCATCGTCAGGCACCTATCCCAAAAAAATCCCCCGAGGCTAATCGCCCCGGGGGATTTTTTTTTGCCTTGTATTCAAGAAGGTCCTGACTCACAAAAGTGGTATCCTCTAGGTATCTTCAAAAGCGAAAGAGACAAACATGAGTAAAATATTGCATAAACTGATTCTTATCCTGTTGGTTAGCATACTGACTGCTGGGCTAACAGCTTGTCAGGATGAACCCGGGCCGGCAGAGAAAGCAGGACAGCAGCTTGACGAGGCAATGCAGGAAACAGGTGATAGCATCGAAGGGTTGGGCGAAGATATAAAAAATGCTGCTGAATAAGGTTAAGAGCTTTTGTTTTGAGCACGTTATTTGACAGGCAGGTGGGTCGTGTCGTTAACTTTTCGTCTGGTTGCCAATAAAGATAAAAAAGGAGCATCAGCATGTTGCTGAACCGAGAAAAGAGCCTGATGTTGATGGTTGATTTCCAGGCGGGTTTGGTTCCAGTCATCGACGGAGGCGCTCAGGCGGTGGAAGAGGCTGCCTGGATGGGAAGAGTCGCCGAAACGTTGGACGTGCCGGTATGGGTGACCGAACAGTATCCTGAAAAACTTGGCGGAACAGCGACTAACTTGCTGGGCGCCTTGCAAGATTACCGGTTATGGAAAAAGTGTCATTTCGGCATCATGGCGGAAACCGAGTTTGGTGAAGTTTTGCGCGAAACCGGCCGGACCCAGATTGTTCTGTGTGGCACCGAAGCGCATATTTGCGTATTGCAGACAGGGCTAGGCCTGTTGGCGGCAGGTTACGAGGTCTACTGGCTGACGGAAGCCACCGCCAGCCGCCGCATGGAAGAAGCTCAATTGGCCCGCCAGCGCGCCTGTCAGGCAGGTGCTGTGGCGGTCAGTGCCGATATGGTGGCCTATGAATGGTTGCATCGTTGCGACACGCCAACCTTCAAGCAAGTTCATCAGGAATTCTTGAAGCCACGTTCGGCTCGCCCGTTACGTTTTTTCTAACCCATCACGCTTTTCCTGGCCATTACGTTTTTCTACGAGCAAGGAATTAGCGGCTGGTTTCGTCACGCGTAAAGACATAGGTATTTGCTTCCGACATGGCAGCGTTATAACGATAGCCTGCCACGTCGAACTCCTTGAGTCCTTCTGGGTCGTTTAGCCGTTGCCGGATGATCCACGCCCCCATCAGGCCGCGCGCTTTTTTAGCATAAAAACTGATGATCTTGTAACCGCCATTTTTTTCATCCTTGAAGACCGGTGTAATCACGCGGGCCTCAAGGGCTTTCGTGTCGATAGCCTTGAAATATTCATTTGATGCCAAGTTGATAAGGGCGGGTGAGCCACTGGCCTGGATAGCTTCTTGGAGTGGCTGCGTTAGCTGAGATTTCCAGTAGGCGTAGAGATCCTTGCCTGCTGGGTTAGGCAGCTTGGTACCCATTTCCAGACGATATGGCTGAATCAGATCTAAGGGACGCAACAGGCCGTAAAGTCCTGAAAGGATGCGCAGGTGGTCTTGAGCAAAACGGTTGTCACTCTCAGTGAATGTCTCTGCTTCCAGACCGGTGTAAACATCACCTTGAAAGGCTTGAGCGGCAGGTTTGGCATTTTCCAGATCGAACGGCAACTGCCATTGAGCAAAACGTGCCGCATTGAGGCCGGCCAGCTTATCACTTATGCCCATGAGCTGGCCTAACTGGTGAGGTGAGTAATCTCTCAGGATATCGACTATCTGCTGGCTATGTTCGAGAAAATCCGGCTGAGTGACATGATTAGTAGTGGCGGGGGTCTCGAAATCGAGGGTCTTGGCAGGCGATATCACGCTCAGCATGGAAAACTCCTGTGGCGACGCAAAGACAAGAGTATATCAAGCCCCGGCTTAGTCCGGGGCTATCTCCAAGGCTATCAGAGCGATAGTGTGTTCAGGGGCACGGGTTCGGCATACGTTGATGAATGGCATCGATAGCCTCAAGCACTTCACTGTCAAGTTTCAAACTTTCGCTTTCCAGGTTGCTTTCCAGCTGTTCCATGCTGGTGGCACCGATAATATTGCTGGTAAGAAATCCGCGTGAATTGACAAAGGCCAGTGCCATTTGAGCAGGGTCCAGGCCATGCTCACGGGCCAACTCGATATAGGCGCGTGTAGCTGCCTCAGCTTGAGGGGACGTATAACGCTGAAAGCGTTCAAACAGGGTGAGACGGGCATTTTCAGGTCGAGCCCCATCCAGATACTTGCCGGAAAGCACACCGAATCCCAAGGGTGAGTAAGCCAACAGTCCGACGTCTTCTCGATGGGCTATTTCGGCCAAACCGACTTCAAAGCTGCGGTTAAGCAAGTTATACGGGTTCTGAATGGAGGCTACCCTGGGCAGGCCCATGGTGTCGGCCAAGTGTAGTGCGCGCATGACGCCCCAAGGCGTTTCGTTAGAAAGACCAATGGCACGAACCTTGCCGGCATCGACCAGCTCTTTCAATGCTCCTAAACTTTCTTCCAGCGCCACGGCATCCTCTTCCTTGTCGTGGCGATAATCGAGCTTGCCGAAAAAATTGGTGTTGCGATCCGGCCAATGTAACTGGTAGAGGTCTATGTAATCTGTTTTTAGCCGTTTGAGGTTTTCATCGGCGGCCTGGAGAATTTGGTGGCGCGTCAGGCGTGAGCCACCGCGAAGATAATCCATGCCCGGTCCGGTTACCTTGCTGGCCAGGATGATATCGTCTCTTGACCCGCGAGCTTTGAGCCAGTTACCGATATAAGTTTCCGTCAGGCCTTGGGTTTCCGCTTTGGGAGGAACGGGGTACATTTCAGCGGTATCGATGAAGTTGATACCAAAGGTCACCGCACGATCAAGTTGTTCGTGTGCATCAGCTTCACTGTTTTGCTCACCGAAGGTCATGGTGCCAAGGCAGAGTCGACTAACTTCAATGCCAGTTTTACCGAGAGGGCGCGTCTGCATTCCTGAACTCCTTGAGGCGGTGGTTGTGCCTTGAATGGCTGCGGTGCCGTGTCCGTCATGCATGGTAACGGGAGGCTGCGTAACCAGCAAATCAAGCAGGGGTTGAGTCGCTGGCGAGGCGGGCGTATGCTTGCGACCCCATCCGCCGGCAGCTACCGCTGGCGACTCATGTGATCAGGCGATTGACGGACAAGGAGTCCGCGCATTGTTGAAGCGTCCCTGGTCCAAGGTAATCAGATTCAAAGGCAGGATGGTTTGCCATGTCCCAGCCAGCATCATTGTTTATTCGGTTTGAGTACGGTCTCGCCGAGAGGCTATTTCATAATCGTTGGTTGTTGCCGCGCTCGCCACGTGCGCAGCGTTTAACCATGCGTTTGTTCAAGCGCTGTGCAGAGGCAGGTCACCCCGTCGCATTATCGGTTTATGGGCATATCCTGTTTCACCGAAGTCTGTCACCGCAGGACAAGGCACGTGGGGCACGCTATGTGATCGAAGCCGCTCATGCCGGGGATCTCAAGGCACAGTACCAGGTCGCACAGATATACGAGCATGGGTGTGTACAATACCCACGCCGGGAAGACTATGCCGTCACTTGGTATGCGCGGGCAGCACAGGCCGGCCATTACCTTGCCGCCGAACGACTGGCTCGAGCGTATCGCCATGGTGAGCTGGGATTGGCGGTCGATAACGAGAAATCTACTTTTTGGCATCATCAGGCTGATAGAGAGCAGGATACACAATCTGCTTCCGCTTTCTGACTCATCATCAGCTTTTAATGGATAAGGTATCCTGTGTCCGAGACGCTACCAACAGTGCTGGATATTGAGGCGTCCGGATTTGGACGTGGCAGTTATCCCATTGAAATCGGCCTGGCAAGAGCTGATGGAAGTAGTTGTGCCTTTTTGATTCAGCCCTTGGATGAGTGGACGCACTGGGACCCTAAAGCTGAATTGTTGCATGGCATCCCCCGGGAACGCTTGATACGTGAAGGCTACCCGGTGCGCCAAGTGGCGTGTTGGCTCAATGATGAAATGGAAGGGATAGACAAGGCATACAGTGACAGCTGGGGGTATGACAACACCTGGCTATCCTTGCTGTTCCACCATGCCGGCATGTTGCCACATTTTCGTCTCGAGGCACTACGCATCCTGCTCAATGAAGCACAACAGGCCATGTGGAGTGACACCAAGGAAGCCATCATTACCGAATGTGGTATCCATCGTCATCGGGCAGGCGAAGATGCCCGATTGCTGCAATTGACCTACCAGCGAACATGCAAGTTGATCGAAAACGATTAACCTTCGCCGTTGACGCAAAGCAATACCTTGCCGATGTTGGCATCTTGTTGCAGATACTGATGAGCGGCCTCAGCCTCTTCGATTGACCAAGTGCGGTCCACCAGCGGCTTGAGTTCGCCAGTTGTCAAACGTGGCCAGACGTGGGAATAGAGAGCATCCAGAATGGTGCCCTTGGCAGCGGGTGGTTTGGCACGTAATGTTGAGCCAATGAATCGCTGACGTTTCATCAACATGCGCCCCATGTCCAGCTCGGCAGTTCTACCGCCCATCAGCCCGATCAGCACCAGTCGCCCATCGGCATTGAGCACCTTCTGATTATCCGCCAGGTAGCTCGCTCCCACCGTATCCAGAATCACGTCCGCGCCGCCCCAGGATTTGACCGCCTCGACAAAGCTTCCATCATGGCGATTCCAGCCAGCATCCGCCCCCAAGGCACGGCAAGCCGCGAGTTTTTCTGCGCTGCCGACGGTGACAAAACAGGGATGCTCGAAGGCACGGCATAGCTGAATGGCAGCGGTACCCACCCCGCTGGCACCCGCGTGCAGGAGTACACACTCATGAGTGCGCAGATTGCCTTCCATGAAAAGATTGAGCCAGGCAGTGGCAAATACTTCGGGTAGGGCGGCAGCGTCGCGCAAGCTGATCGCAGGCGGCAGGGGGAGTACCTGCCGGGCATCGACGACCACCTCTTCGGCGTAGCCGCCACCGGCAAGCAGCGCGCATACCCGGTCACCAGGACGGAAGCGACTAACATCAGGTCCCGTTTCGATTACGCTACCACTGACTTCCAGTCCCAGGATTTCGCTGGCTCCCGGGGGAGGAGGATAGTGGCCCGCACGCTGCATCAGGTCAGCGCGATTGACGCCCGCCCAAGCGACACGGATTCTCACCTCTTGAGCAGCAGGGCCGCTAGGAGCCGGAACCTCGCGCCAGGCAAGCTGTTGGTTGTCTACACAGATGGCATACATAGTAGGCACTCCTTGTTTTGCCTTGGCTGTCGGTTTAAAGCAAGAGCTTGGAAGTAGCTTGGGCAGTAAAGACCAAGACAATAAAGCTCTGACCAATAAAGCTCTGGCCAATAAAAACCTGGAGAACAAGGCAGCATTAGCCTTGCAGATGCATTTCCAGAGCGTCAAGCAAGGTTTGAGGCGTCTCCGCATCCATCAGCATGTCGCGGGTAGCCGTGGCCATGAAGCCTTGCGTTACCGTGGCATCCAAAAAGGTCAAAAGCGGTGTGTAGAAATCGTTGATGTTGAGCAGGCTAAGCGGCTTGTCATGCAGCCCCAGATAACCCCAGGTCCAGACTTCAAACAATTCTTCGAAAGTACCGATGCCCCCAGGAAGAGCAACGAAGGCATCCGCATGAGCCGCCATGCTGGCTTTACGCTCATGCATGTCGGTAACGCGAATTAACCGAGTCAGGCCCAGGTGAGCCTGTTCACGATCAACCAGGTGCGTTGGCATCACCCCGGTAACCTCACCCCCGGCTTCCAGCACGCTATTGGCCAGTTCACCCATCAGCCCGATTCGCGCGCCGCCGTAGACCAGGGTGTGTCCACGCTCGACCAGACTGTGTCCGAGTGTTCGAGCCGCTTGGCGAAATGCGGGGTCGTGGCCCTCCCGGGAGCCTAGGTACACACAGATTCGCGACATGGTGATAACTATCCTTTCAAGGCAGGCATTGAGTGACTGGGTAGTGTGCGTCCATCCATTGACCGATGACATTGTCACCCACAATGTTACTGCCCAGATAATGGGCATACTGGGTATGCAGGCAGCGTACCTGATCCCAGTTACTGATGCCCCCGATTCCCCGTCGGGTCAGTACTTGCGTATAGCCTAGGCGTGCCACCTCAGCTTTTTGGGACTCACTCATGAACGCCCAACGATCAGCTACGTAAGCGCGATGGCTTTGATGATACGCCGCCAGAAATTCAGGCTCCTGTTGCAGGCGCTGTTCCAGTTGTTTGATCACTCCATCGGCTTCAATGTGCGAAATTTCGACCTTCAAGCGCTCAGAGCACAACCAGTAAAGGGTAGGAAACGGCTTGTCATCGATAATGGGCGCCATACGCAGGACCAAGGGTGTGCCGTTACCATCGCTGGCGACGACGGCCTCTATGCCACGTGGGGCACGGCCCAGCTGTTCGGCGATAATTGCCAGCTGGCGAGCATCAGGAGCTTGATTGGTTCGAATCACCATCGTTGGGGTCTCTTACAAACTTGTTTGAACGCCCGACGGCGCGAAAGAAACAGCGATTAAGCTGCTCGGGACTGGCAATGTATCGCCAATGTCGCTCCGCATAGTCCGCTGCGCGCGCCATCAAGACATCATAAAGGCGATTGAACGGCGAATCATAATCGTAGGGGTCGGCACCGAACAAGCGGATATGAGGGTAATCGGCGAAGCGTTCCATGAAAAAACGTTCCAGCTCGGCCTCGACGGTGCGATGCAAAAGCGTGTTGTCGGGGTCTAGCCACAATGTGTAACGAATCGCCATGCGTGGCTCCTGAATGGCCCCGGGGTGCCGGGGCGAAGATGGCTTAGAGAGATGCCGGTGCCTCCTGGAGGTGTGCTTCAAGTGCTTGACGAAGCTCGCCTTCGATGGGGACGGAGCATTTTTCCTGATGATCGTAGTGCACCATCACAGCGTGGCCAAGATTGGTCAGTTTGCCGTGTTGACGTGCTTCCTGTGTGACCACGAAGGAGCTATTGCCCAGCCGTGACAAATAGGTACGAAGTTCGATGTCATGACCGTAAAACAGTTCGGCGCGGTAGTCGATTTCCATGCGGGCAATGATCAGCCGCCATTTTTTTGGATCAAGGTCCGGGGTAAACAGTTTGAATAGATCGTTGCGGGCCAGCTCGAACCATGCCGGCAGGCGAGTGTTATTGATATGGCCCAGCGCGTCGGTGTCGTAGAAGGCAGGTTCGATGGTGCGTGTGAACATAGGGAGATTGTCCTTGTTATGAATGACGTAACAGGCGTTCAGGATTACCCCAAGCAAACGCTTGGTCAAGTGTTGGCGTTGGCCAGCCGCAAGGTTCTCCACGCCTGAAAGCGCATCCAGCCCCAAAGCCACAGGGTCGCCACACTAAACCCGGCAAGCGTTCCCCAGGCCAGCCCCAGAGACGAGTAGGTGAGTGAGACGCAGAGGGTATAACTCAGCAACGATCCCAGACCCATCGGGTAATGTTTGATCACCGTAGCTACCGGTGCCGCACCGTGGCTCAAATGCAAGATCAGCAAGAACGGAAACATCGTGACCGGGAATGCCGCCAGCACACCGGCCCAGGCGGGGGGCAGCCAGTGCGCCAAGCCGGTGATGGTGAAAATGATCAGTGTCGCCAAACCCGCTCTCAGGCCCAGTGCCTGCCACGAAAATGCACGGCTGGCGTTGACTCGGGCCTCGGGTATTTGGCGATAAAGCCAACTGAAAAGGCCGATAGCGGCCAGCGTGAACAGGGTGCCACTCAGACGCGTAAAGCTGAATTGCGTCAGTATCAGGCTCATGGCTAACCAGGCGGCAAGCCCTCCCGCGCTACCGGCAACCAGCCCTTTGAGGCCATCTTGCCGCCCGCAAAGTAGGTAGCCGCCACCCAAGGCCAGGGTGGCGGTGAAGCCTGCCAGGGTATGCACGGCACTTTGAGTAGCGAACTCAGGCGAGATTTCCAGGCCGATAAAAAATAGCGCCAAGGCGGTGCCCAAGGGGTAGCCTGCCAGCAAGCCTGCCACACGTGGGCTGACCCTGATTGCCACAGCGCCGAGCCCCAGCACCAATGCGATAGAAACGCACAATTTAGCCAATTGCCAACTGAGGGGAACATCTACCACGGCGTTAATCCTTTTATTGTAGGTTTTGAGGAGGGCTTTATGATGTTTATGCCGATGTTTAAATCAGCCGTAGTCCTTGCTGGTCGGCCCATGCCGCTTCCAGAGGGTGAGCCAGAGGCGATTGCAAATGCTCGGGCAAGGCCGCTCTGGCAGCGTCGATATCATTGAATTGGCGGTTGCGCAGCCAGCAGTAAGCCCAGGCGCAGGCTTCCGCTTCGCTGTGGGGGGCTGGGCGAGCGGGCATCTGGTTGAGCAGAAATACCGCGGTACAGGGAGCCCACAACGGGATATCGTGAGCATCCGAGGATTGGCTCCAGGCAACCAGGGTCTCTCCGCTGGGAGTGCTCTCCGGTTCGGCAAGCTTGGCGACTCGGGCGGTTTCCGCAAGCAGTAACGCCAGCCGGTCATCATCGGCCTGGCCTACTGTCAGCCATTGGTGAAGCAGTGCCGGTAGCCCTCGGCGCACCTTGGCATAGAAGTCACTTTGCGGCATCGTCGAATGCATCTCTGTATCCCTTAGCGAGGAAGGTTCATGGAATTTGATTTTGCCACGCCTGTCGAGCGTCGCCACCCTGAAGGCCGTTGGCCTTCTCAGAAATGGCACCGTTATGCAGAGGATATCCTTCCCTTGTGGGTGGCGGATATGGATTTTCGCTCGCCACCGGCAGTGCTCGACGCTTTACAGCAGCGTGTGGCCCATGGCGTGTACGGTTATGGCGAAGTGCCGGATTCGCTCAGGCAGGTTCTCTGTGATTGGAGCGCCCAGCACTATGATTGGAAGATCGCCCCTGAGTGGCAGCAGTGGCTGCCCGGTGTGGTGCCCGCCTTGCACTTGGCCAGCCTGGCGTTGACCCAGCCGGGGGAGGGTATACTGACCATTACCCCCATTTACCCACCCTTTCTAGACGTTGCCGCTCGTACCGGGCGTCTACCTCAGCAAGCCGCCATGGCGCCCCCCGTTCGCGCTGGCGAGCCATGGCGATTGGATCTTGAGGCGCTGGAAGCAGCGATAACCCCGGCCACTCGTTTGTTGCTATGGTGCCAGCCCCACAATCCCACCGGTCGTGTGTGGAGCCAGGCTGAACTCGCCAGCCTGGCCGAATTGGTAGAGCGCCATGATTTATGGGTGGTCTCCGATGAGCTGCATTGTGACCTGCTGCTCGACGAGAGTGCTCGGCATCAACCGCTGGCCGCGGCCTTTCCGGCCCTGGCGAAACGCATTGTGACACTCTGGGCACCGTCCAAGACGTTCAACCTAGCGGGGTTGACCACTGCCTGCGCGATTATTCCCGATGAACGCTTGCGAAAGCGTTTTGCTGCCGCTTCCAAGGGTCTGTTGCCGGATGGCAACGTGCTGGGGTTGGTAGCGGCGGAAGCCGCGTATCGCCACGCCGAGCCATGGCGCCAAGTGTTACTCAAGGTGTTACGAGACCATCGAGACGCCTTGGATAAACGAGTGCAGACCTGGCCCGGCGTCAGCATGAGTGCACCGCAATCCACCTACCTGGCCTGGCTGGATATGCGCCGGGCCGGATTGGGCGATTGCCCGCAGAAGACATTGCTCAAGCAAGTCGGGGTGGCGCTTTCCGATGGAGCAGCATTCGGCGCGCCGGGGTTTGTACGACTCAATTTCGGCACGACCGCCGTTCAACTGGAAGCGGCGTTGGCGCGCCTGGATCGACTGCTGCGCTGAACCTGCCCAGAGGCTCAATACATCATGGTAAATAGCTTGCGGCGGTAGGCGACGGTCAGAGGGTGTTCGGCTCCCAGTGCATCGAATACCTGTAGCAGCATTTTGCGCGCAGCATCATCGTTGTAGCCACGGTCCTGCTTCATCAGGGTAAGCAGGCCCTCCAGGCCGGTTTCGTAATCGCCGTCGGCGATCTGGCGCAAGGCGCGCTGGAATTGCGCTTCGCTATCGTCACGGCCTTGCATGGCGTCTATCTCGGCGTGAGAAAGTGCCTGATCACCGAAAGCGATACTCGCGCGTACGCCACGCGCAGCCGGAGCATCGCGCTCTTCCGGCGGCAGGTTGTCCAAGACACTGCGGGCATCTTCCATCGAGCCTTCAGCGACCAAGGCGCGAGCCAACGCTACTTGATAGGCGTAGTGCTCAGGGTATTGCGCGACAAGTTGTTGATAAATTTCTCGCGCGGTAGCGGCGTCGCCTGCAGCAAGCGCTTCGGCAGCCTGGTCTTCCGGGCTGGGCGGGGCATCTTCCGGGGCGGGGAAATAGCGGGCCAGCCACTCACGAATCTGTTTTTCCGGCAACGCTCCCTGAAAGCTATCCACCAGTCCGCCTTGGCTGACCAGCTTCACATCCGGCAGCGAACGAACCCCTAACTGGCTGGATATTTCCGGATTGGCTTCCACGTCCAGTTTTGCCAGCAGGAAGGCGCCATTATATTCGATGGCGAGCTTTTCCAGAATTGGCATCAGGGTCTTGCAGGGTTCACACCAGGGAGCCCAGCAATCGAGTAATACCGGTACCTGCATCGAGGCTTCGAGTACCTGCTGAATATTGCCAGCATCAAGCTCGATGATGACATCTTCAGCGCGCAATTGCGCCGCATCGGCGGCGGGTGGAGTCGACGCTTTTTGTGGTGAAGAAAGCGGCTCACCCGTACGGGGATCAACGATTGGCATGATAGGACCTTGCACAGAAATGGATTTGGTCTGGATATGCAGGCGATGACGGCCGGATTCAAGGGCGGCCTTGTTTCAGCGGGATCAGATGCTAAGGATAGTGCCAGTAAAAGAGGAAGTTTTGGATGGTCCCTGGTCAATGATATCGCCCGACAAACGTCGGGCGAACGGTCAATCTCAAGCATGGTGCGATGGCTGATACTGCCTATCACCGGGATAGGCAGAACAGCCACGTATCAGAAGTCGTAAACCGAAATAGATGGATCACGCATCATCTCGGCCATCGGCCCCGGTGCCGCCACGCCCACGCCGTCTAACAAGTCATCTTCGCCGTACTCAGAGTTGGGCAGATAGATGGCGCAAACGTCCACCGTTACCCCCTTGCCCATCAACATTTGTAGGAGCCCTTCCGGTTTGATCTGCTCCATCGGATGCCCGGGCGGTGTGTTGATCGCTTCGGCGCTGGAATAGCCATCAACGGCCAAGTCGCCAGCGGCATCACACAGCAAGATATGCAAATCGGTACCTTGTTCGCGCATGGCATTACCTAAGATCATGACCATGCTCTGGGTTTGGACAGCATCACTGGTGACGATCATCAACGCTTGATCTTCCGCATTGCCGTGATTATCGGCAACGGCAAGCGTCGGCAGGGCGAAAGCCGTTAGGGTTGCTGCTGCAAAGTGTGAATAACGCATTATTTCTCTCCTCATAAAAAACGCTAAAAGTGGTGCCAGGTTGAAACATTATTTGCCTTCGTGCCACGCAACATCCGGGTCGATTTCATAGCTCCACGGCAGCCCGGAATTGCGCCAGCCGTTGCGTGCGCGAACGCCAGCGGAGTCGCCTTCTTCCAGCTTGCCGCCTTCAAACCCATCGCTGACGGAATAGACTTCGGAGTAGCCCATCTCGGCAATCAGATCCGCCGCGGGCGCGCTGCGCGTTGCACCTGAGCGGCACATGACGATGATCGGCGTGCTTTCTTCAGCATTATGCTGGTCAAGTGCCGCACTGATTTGCGCTGCAAAATCCGGGTTGCGTGCAATTGGCCACGTCTTGGCGTCAGCATCAAACTGCGTACGGTCGGCCAGTACCCATGGCACGTGAATGTCGGTGGGCTCCGCAAAACCGGTAAACTTGATTTCAATGGGGTCGCGCACGTCAATCAGCAGCGCCTCATCGTCTTGTTGCATCAGCTCATATGCTTCTTCAGCGGTAACGTACAAGCCAAGTTGAGTTTCACGATACGCTGGCGCGTCTTCGGCTTGGGTCACAGCCGTCCAACCTATTGCCGCAGCAGCAATGGCAACCGATAAAGAGCGGCGTGCTGTAGGGCACACTTTATGCATAACCAAATCCTCTAAGTTAATAACCTTAATTATGGAGAATAGCTAAGAAAACCAGGTTCCACATGCGGTGCTTTGTCGCAAGAGTAAAATTAGGGGTGGCAAGGTAGTGGTTCGAGCTGAACATCACTAACAAGATCGGCGCGTGAAAGCCGCCCGTGGTAGCTCCAGTAAGGTGCTGTGAAAAAGCAGGGAGCCAATAATTAATTCTTTTACAGCTATTGTATGAGCGGTGTTGCACCCCCTTGAGATTCCTGCTACTTTTTCTTAGGTTATTAATTAAATACCTAGTACCTTGAGTTTAAGCAATTTACTGAGGAAGTGAATTATGGAGATGGTGCGATTCGGCAGCGATGATATCGAAAATAGCTTGGCTGATATGGACGCGAAAAAACTGGATGGACTCGCTTTCGGTGCTATTCAGCTGGATAAAGACGGCAAGATCCTGCAGTACAACGCTGCGGAAGGTGGCATCACCGGACGCGACCCTAAAAGCGTGATGGGCAAGAATTTCTTTAAAGAAGTAGCCCCGTGCACCCAGGGAAAAGAGTTCGAAGGTCGCTTCAAGGACGGTGTGAAGAAAGGCGATCTCAACACGATGTTCGAGTATGTGTTCGACTATAAGATGCAGCCGACCAAAGTGAAGGTGCATATGAAAAAGGCCATCTCCGGCGACAGCTATTGGGTCTTTGTTAAGAGACTCTAAGTGAATGCCTCAATTCTAAGCACATCAAAAGGAAGCTAGTGCGTGTCGACATGGCTTACCCCCTCATTGATTAGCCAGTTGCTTCGCTCGTTGTTGCAGTCAGAGCTAAGCACCTACCGAGGCGTTCCGCTTTCTTTCCTGCCCGATGCTCCCGCGATTGATTCGCTGGAGCGTCTTTATTTGGCTTCCAGTGTGGCTGAATTCTTCTGCCTACATGAGACCGGCATAGAGGACCGCTTGCTCATGGAAGAGAGCGTGGAGGCGTGGTCGCAGCTTGTCGCTCAGGCGGTGGCGCATACCTCGGGGTTGGTGTTTCGCACTTCGGGCAGTACCGGTGAACCGAAGGCGTGCCACCACCGCTGGGCGGATATTGAAGCCGAGGCGTGGGCGCTGCATCAGCGCCTTAGCGAACGCATGACACCTGAGCGCGTCGTGGCCTGGTTACCCCTGCACCATCTTTACGGTTTCATGTTGGGGATGGCCTATCCGGCTAACAATGGGCTGGAGGTTACTGTGGCCGATAAGGCGCTCCCCCCCCTGCGAGAAGGCGATGTGGTCGTCACCGTGCCGCCACGCTGGGCGTATCTCGCCAAGGCGCGCTCTGACTGGCCGAAAGGTGTTGTTGGGGTCAGCTCGACGGCACCGCTGCCGGGTGCGGTTGCCGAGACGCTTTCGCACCACGGAATCGCAGCGGTGATGGAAATCTACGGCAGCTCGGAAACCGGCGGAGTGGCCACGCGTTTCAGTCCGGCCGAACCATTTACTCTGCTGTCGCACTGGCACAGAGAAACCTCCGAGACGCTGGTGGCGGCGCATGAGGACAATCGCTCGGTCGCATTACCTGACCAAGTGACATGGCGGAGTAAAAGTCGCTTTACGCTGGCGGGACGACACGATGATATTGTCTCGATCGGTGGCGTTAACGTGAGCACGACGGCGGTTGCTCAGCAGCTCGAAGCACTGTCCGACGTCAGCCAGTGTGCAGTGAGGCCCGTGCAAGCCGGCGATGGTCAGACGCGCCTCAAGGCATTCGTGGTACCGGTTGATGCATCACGCGATGATATTGCCACGCGCATTGACGCGACGCTGAAGGATTGGCCGTCCGCGCAGCGGCCGATTTCCATCACCTACGGCGAAGCGCTGCCAAGAAACACCATGGGCAAGTTGACCAACTGGTAGCGTTGCCAAATCCGGATAAGGACTTTACATGCTGACATCCCTCACGCTTGAACGCCTGGAGGCCGTGGCCCTAGGGCGCGATTCACTGGTGCTATCGCGTCAGGAACGCCAATCGGTGGAAAAGGCGCATGATTTCTTGCTTGCGCGAATCGAGAGTCGTCAGCGTATTTACGGGGTAACCACCGGATATGGTCCGCTGGCCACCACTTACGTAGCGCCGGAGCAATCGGTGCAACTGCAGCAGAATCTGGTGTATCACCTGTGCAGTGGTGTCGGCGAGCCACTAGCCATCGATCAGGTGCGGGCGCTGATGGCCGCGCGTCTTGTCAGTCTCTGTCGAGGTCATTCGGGGGTTAGCTCGGCACTGGTGGAGCGTTTGCTGTTCTGGCTGTTGCATGCCGTTACGCCGGAAATACCCTCCCGTGGCACTGTAGGCGCCAGCGGCGACCTGACGCCGCTGGCGCACCTTGCTAGAGCACTGAGCGGCGAGGGACGCGTGAGTATCAACGGCGGCCCCTGGATGCCCAGTGCAACAGCGCATCGCCAGCTGGAGTTGGAGCCGCTGATACTAGCGAACAAGGATGCCATTGCCCTGGTCAACGGAACCTCCGTGACAGCCGGGATTGCTGCGCTCAATGCGGTTAGGGCCCAGCGGGCGGTCAAGCTCAGCACGCTGCTGGTATTGCTCTACGCCGAGTTACTGGAAGGGCACCGGGAGGCGTTTCATCCGCAGATTGGTGCCGTGCGCCCGTATCCTGGGCAACAACAACTCCATCGCTGGCTGTGGGCGCTTTCAGCCGATAGTCAGGCGCTCAAGCCGCTGGATGCCCGTACGCTGCCGGCGTCACTTGACGGCGTAGCGCGCCATCAAACGCTACCGCAAGATGCCTATACACTGCGCTGTGCGCCTCAGGCGCTGGGCGCCGCTTGGGATGTCTGCACACAGCATGCCGAGACAGTGAAAACCGAGATCGCCTCGGTAAGCGACAATCCGCTGCTTTTCCCCGAAGAGGAAGAAATCCTGCATGGCGGCAACTTTTTTGGTCAGCACCTCGCCTTTGCCAGTGATCACCTGAATAACGCCGTGGTACAGATGGCGCTCTACAGTGAAAGGCGTATCGCCCGCGTTACTGATCCTTTGAGAAACAATGGCCTACCAGCCTTCATGCAGCCTCGAGATACCGGGCTGCACAGCGGTTTCATGGGCGCGCAGGTTAGTGCGACGTCGCTAGTGGCGGAACTTCGCAGCCAAGCTATGCCCGCCTCTATCCAGTCGATACCAACCAACGCCGATAATCAGGATATCGTGCCGCTCGGCACGATAGCGGCGCGCCGTGCCAGTACAAGTATCACCCAGTTGTATCAAATTCTGGCTATCGAGGCGCTGGTACTTGCACAGGCCGTGGATATCGTCGGTAGTCCGTCCCTAAGCACCGCAACCCGAGCGCTGCACCACTGGGTACGACAGCGTGCGGTAACGCTGGGAGGTGACAGGCCGCTGGCAGAAGAGATCGAAGCCATTGCGCAAGCGTTGCTTGATCCCGATGAGGTAGCCTCTCTGATAGAGCTGTTAGATTAGAGGTCTAACAGACATCCATGACCCCAGGAGCAAGGCAGTCAACTACCTCGCCCTAAAGAGGTTGTCGCAAATCTCCTAACGACTCATAACTAAACCGATGCTCAGCGGTGTCGAAGGCTGGACGACATCATCACTCACACCCTGGCAGCCGCGGTCATTTCCTTTGTTGCCAGGTAA
>NZ_QPIJ01000007.1 GCF_003336665.1 Vreelandella rituensis
TTGAAGCCGTATCGCGCGATAGCGATGCGGTATGACAAACTCAAACGAAACTACGAAAGCATGGTGGCCTTGGCCTGCGGTTTTTTATGGCTACCCATGTGAAAGGTCAACAGGCCCTAGGAAAAAAGTTTTATAACTAGCTTATGTGCGATAAAACCGAACACAGGTCCAGGCCTTGCTCGAGGATCTGGCCCGGGTAAACGCGCATCTCCTGCTGGTGGACGACGAACCCAAGGTCTTGAGCGCTCTGCAGTGTCTATTGCGTCACGAGACGTATCAGGGCGTTACCGCACAGCGAGACACGCCATGAGATCCTCCTTGCTGTTACGTAATTCTTTCCAATGGCTGGTGGCGTTGACGGCGCTTGCGATGGCGCTGTTGGGTGGCTTGCATTTCTGGCAGCAGGCTGAGCCGGCAAATACCGCTAGCGTTCTGATGCGCCCGGATAATGCCGCGGCGTTGGCGATTTTTGCCATCGGCCTAATGCTGCGCCTGGAAGGTCAGCTGACGCTGTGTCGTGGCATCATGGCACTGTTATTGGCCTTTGCCGGTTATCATCTGGGGCATAACTTTCTGGCAAACGAGGGTTTTCTGGCAGGCGAGAGCTTTCTGGCGGGCGAGAATTACCTGGGGAGTTCTTGGTTCACTGGGTATCAACGCTTACCCAGTGGTCTGGCGCTGCTGATAATCCTGGTGGCCGTCGGCATGCTGGCGACTACCACCGAGGCACGTGGCATGCGCCTCGCCAAGGGTATTGGCTATGTGCTGATGATCGCCGGCGGTCTGCATGTGCTGTATCACGTTCTGGATGCCTGGCGATGGATGCCGGTCTCCCTGTCCGGCTTGTCCATTTACAGCTATCAGCAAGCGACTGTCATGGCGGGCGTCTTTGCCGTCCTGGCAGGCATGGTGTTATGGGTCAATCCCCAAGGTGGCCATGCCATGTTCAAGAGGATGGGGCGCTTTACCCTGTCGGTGGGCGTCATGGGCGTAGTGCTTGCCTGTAGCGGCTGGTTTCTGCTGGCACAACAAAACCTGACGACTCTGGATCAGCATGGCAAGACATTGCTGCACCAATTCGAGTCAAACATTGCTCAGACGCTACAGGAACGTCTTGCCTTGCTACAGCGTCAGGCCGAGCGCTGGCAGGTGCCGCCTTATTTGCCTAACGATCGCCTGTGGCAACGTGAAACTGAAAGCTACCTACGTGATTACCCCGAGCTCGCTTCGCTATGGCTATTCGATGAGAACCGGCGCTTGCTGCGTCATGCGATGCAATCGGCGCAGACAAGCACCCAGGGCGCAATGCCGGTATTGAATCGTGCAATGCTGGATTGGCAACACCAGTTGATGCCGTCTTCAACCATTCAGGTGAGTTCTATTACTCAGGCCGAGGGGCGCCCGGTTGTATGGCTCACTTTTCCTCTTGTAGTGGAAGACAATCATACGGCCTGGCTGAGAGCCGAGCTCGACGTTTCTGCCTTGTTGAATCGCAGCGCCTTTCAGGTGACGGATGACACAAGTATGCAAGTCCATGCCGAAGATCAACTCCTTTTCAGCTCTCGGCCGTTAGCGGATCCGCAGCAATGGTATCCGCTGGTAGCCCAGAAAGCGGTTCTGCCCCACGTCGGGAGCTGGCAGATGAGTAGTTACCTGGATACACGGGAACTCAAACGATTGGGCATGTTGCCGACTCTTCTGTGGCTGACTGTGCTGGTATTCACTTTCCTGCTGATGGGTAGCCAGCAGCTCCATCATTTATCGGTACGCAGTGGGCAGCGCCTGTCCGTCAAACATGATGATTTGCAGGAAACATTGAAGGTGTTACGCATTCTTGAGCGGGGGGTGAATGCCAGCATCAACGGCGTGATGGTGGCCGATGCCAAACAGACGGATTATCCAGTGATTTACGTCAATAAGGCGTTTGAGCGCATCACCGGTTACCCCAGCGAAGAAGTGTTGGGGCGAAATTGTCGATTCCTGCAAGGCCCCGACACCGAAGCGAGCGCTGTTCATGCAGTGAGAGAGGCATTGCACGACCAGTATGAAGTCCAGGTGGTATTGCTGAATTATCGCAAGGACGGCACATCCTTCTGGAATGAACTGTTCATTTCACCGGTGCTCAATGAAGAAGGGGCAGTGACCCACTTCGTCAGTATTCAGCATGATATTTCGGCACAGCGGGAATACGAGGCGCAATTGGCGTTCAATGCGAGCCATGATGCCCTGACCGGCTTGCCCAACCGCTCTTTGTTTGAGGACCGCCTGAAGCAGGCCAGTCGTATTGCGGGTCGTTATGAACACAAGTTGGCGGTGTTGTTCCTCGATCTGGATGGTTTCAAACCCATCAACGACAACCTGGGCCATCAATTGGGTGACCAGGTACTCAATGAGGTGACCCAGCGGATTACGGATGCCTTGCGTCCCGGCGAGACCGTGGCACGTTTCGGCGGAGATGAGTTCGTCATCTTGTTACCCGAACTGGCTTACGAGGAAGATGTCATTTCAGTGGTGGAACAACTGCTGGTAAGCATTGCCCTGCCTTATCGCATCGACGAGAGTGATATTCGCCTTACCGCCAGCATCGGCCTGACGATAGCGGACGGTCTGCTCGAAAACCCCTTGGAGATGATTCAACAAGCCGACCTGGCGATGTGCCAGGCCAAGCGTCAAGGGCGCAATACTTATCAATGGTTTACCTGTGATCTTAATACTCAGGAAAGCCAGCGGGTGGTGTTGCGCAATGAATTGCAAACTGCTATTGAAAAACAGCAATTCGAGTTGTTCTACCAACCTCAAGTCCATGCGTTCAGCGGTCAGGTTATCGGCTTTGAAGCGCTAATACGTTGGAAACATCCTCAGCGAGGATATATTTCCCCGGTAGAATTCATCGGTTTGGCGGAGGATACCGGGCAAATCATTGCGATTAGCGACTGGGTATTGGCCACTGCCTGTCGCGATAATGTGCGTTTGAATTCGATGCAGATAGGCGCCTTCACGATGGCGGTAAATATTTCGCCGATGCAATTCCAACGAGGTAATTTCATCCGCAGTGTGCGTGAGTCGCTGGAGCGCACGGGGTTACCGGCCAACCTGCTGGAGCTGGAGTTGACCGAAGGTATCCTGATGGAAAACGCCGAACACGCCATCGATGCCCTGCATAAATTGCGCAGGGAAGGCATCCGCATCGCCATCGATGATTTCGGTACCGGTTTTTCCAGCCTCAGCTATCTCAAACGGTTGCCCATCGACAAGATCAAAATCGACCGTTCTTTCGTCAACGACGTGATCAGTGACCAGCGCGACGCGGCGATTATTCAAGGTATTCTTTCCATGGCCTACCATCTTCAGTTGGGGGTGGTGGCGGAAGGTATCGAAACCCAGGGGCAATATGCCTACTTGCGCAAGCACGGCTGCAACTGGCTACAGGGTTATTATTTCGCTCGTCCCATGCCGCTTGCCACGCTCGAAATTTACCTGGAGGAACAGCATCAAGCCTACCAGCTCAATCTGGCGCGCCAGCGAAGTGACGAGACCGAGCAGACGCTAATGCGTGGCCATGAGGCGGATACCTGAGCAGGGTAGCCATTAAGTTGCGAAGGCCGGAGCGTAATGCCCCGGCGGTGTAGGTGCTTCTTACAACAATTCCTCGGCGGCCAGTGCCAGGCGCGAGCGTTCCACGCTGGTCAAGGTGATATGACCGGCGTGGGGCCAGTCGCGAAAACGCTCGACCACGGCAGCCATGCCGCAGGTGTTGGCGGTGAGGTAGGGGGTATCAATCTGTCCCACATTGCCCAGACAGACGATCTTGGTGTTGCGACCGGCGCGGGTCACCAGCGATTTAAGTTGTTTGGGAGTGAAATTCTGCGCCTCATCGATAATCAGGAAGGTATCGTTCAGGGTGCGCCCACGCATGAAGCCCGGCGAGCGAATCTGGACGCGAGAGCCGATCAACGTCCGGGTGGCGTCATTGTCCCAGCTGCTTTCTCCGTCCTCGTTGCGCAGCAGGTTGTCCATGTTGTCGTGAAAGGCTCCCATCCACGGCGACATCTTCTCTTCCTCGGTGCCGGGCAGAAAGCCGATATCCTCGCCCATCGGCACGGGTACGCGCGTAAAGACGATACGCTCGAATTGCTTGAAATCCAGTGTCTGCTGAAAGGCCGCCGCCAGGGTCATGAACGTCTTTCCGGTTCCTGCATTGCCGGCGATGGTGACCAGGTCGATCTCCGGGTCCATCAAGAGGTTGAGAGTGAAGTTCTGGCGGCTGTCATGGGCATGAACACCCCATACGCCGGTGTGGTGACGGTAATTGGTCAGCAGCTCCAGGCGTGCGCTGGAGGGCCCCAACTCCCGTACGATGGCCTCGAATTCAGCGCCGTTTTCACTGTCGGATACCAGCATGCCGACATGCCAGTCATGCGGCATTATTCCGCTGAGCTGATAGAACGTATGATTTTCGAGACGCTCGACCTTCACCTCGACATTAAGCGATTCCCATAGCCCCTTGGCATCCTGGCCGGCGGGTACGTAGACCTTGGCTCCCTCGATCATGGTGTCGGAATCGGAAAATACCCGATCGTTGAGATAATCCTCTACCGGTACCTCGAGTGCGGCCGCCTTGACTCGCAGGTTGATGTCCTTGGTGACCAGCACCACCGAGGCATCGGGCCTTTCCTCACGCAGCCGGCAGGTCTCGGCGAGAATACGGTTGTCTGGGCTGTCCTCCATATTATCCAGTGGTTTGAGATCCTGATAACAAAGGAAACGCAGGCGGCCGGCTTCCCCGCTGAGCTTGGGAATGATAATGCCTTGTTGAATCTCCTGGAAATCGACTTGGTTGGTCAGGTCCGAGAGGGTGCGGATGATCTGGCGTGCCGTGCGGGCAATCTCGCGAATGCCGTTCTTGTGCTTGTCGAGTTCTTCTAGAACCGTCATGGGAATGACCACGTCATGCTCATCAAAGTGATAGAGCGCGGTGGGGTCGTGAATCAATACGTTGGTATCCAGCACGTAAAGCCGCGTGGCTTTCTTATCGAATCGTACCATCGGTCAAAGTTCTCCTTGGTTGACGGCAACATCGACACTGGCACTGAAACCTTACGGTCATGTGACAGGCTCTCAACTACTTCAGCCAGTGTCGCTTCCCTGACACCTACCCGCTGGCCTCCTTTGGTTTTGTGATGGTTTTGAGTGAGATGGTTTCGAGATAGTTTCGATATGGAGTTCAAGACATATTTGTGACGCTATTCAAGCATGAGACGCTTTTTCTGACTTTGCCACACGGCGTTTAAACGCAGGCACCTTACCTGCTTGATTCAGCTGACGACTTTCACGCTCGGGGAGCCATCGCCTCCGGCCAGCGTTTCGTTTACGAATATGTTTCCTATGCTTATGTTTCCTATACTCATGTTTCTATACTTCTGTTATGTCGTTAATGCAGCAAAGAGCCATTTTTTCGTCGAACAAGAGAGATATTGGCGGCGCAAGTGGTTATCAGATTGGAGAAAATGCTTTTCAAGGGAGCTCATATGCAACACATGGAACAGGAGGAAAAAAGCCTAGCTTCACGGGGCTCCATTCCGGTAGTGATGACATTGTTGATACTCAATGCCCTCAGTTTTCTGGCGCTATTGAACGCGCCTTATCTGGGGATGCAGTATCTGGCGTTATGGCCCTTTGGGGCGGAAGTAAGTACTCAATTACCGCCAGAGTTCGCGGGGGGTGAGTTTCGCCTATGGCAGCTGGTTACCTATGCTTTTCTGCACGGCGGTCTGTTCCACCTGTTTATCAATATGTTCGTTTTGTGGATGTTCGGTGGGCCGATAGAGCGAGTCTGGGGTTCGTTGAAATTCGCTGTCTTTTACGGCTTCTGCATTGTCGGGGCCGGGGTGGTACAGGTGCTGCTGTCTTCCGTTGGCGCGATACCCCCGGCACCTTCCGTGGGAGCTTCAGGCGGGGTGTTTGCCATCTTGCTGGCCTTCGGCATGAAGTTTCCCAACCAGATCGTGGTGCTGCTTATCCCGCCGATTCCCATGAAAGCAAAATACTTCGTGGTGTTCTTGGGGATACTGGAACTGATGGCTGGCGTGTTCGGCACGCAACAGGGGGTGGCCAATTTCGCTCATTTGGCCGGCATGCTGTTCGGGCTGATCTTTATCGTGTTGTTCGATCGCCAAAGGCGTCATTGATTATCAAACCGACGAGGCAGCAATGGAAACGATATTCTTCGATGGGTGGGGAGCGATAGTTCGCACGGGGATAATCGGGGTGTTGGCGTATGTAGCTTTGGTTACCGTGCTGCGCATATCCGGAAAGCGCACGCTTTCCAAGATGAATGCGTTTGACTTGATAGTGACCGTGGCGCTGGGTTCGACGCTTGCCACCATATTGCTCAGCAAGGACGTGTCGCTGGCTCAAGGTATCGCTGCGCTCGGACTTCTGGTCGGGATGCAGTTCGTGGTCACCTGGTCGAGCGTGCGAGCGCGTTGGGTGAGGCAGTTGGTGACGGGAGAGCCCGCCCTGGTGCTGTATCAGGGAAAGCTGCTGCCCGAGGCATTGAAAAGTGCCCGGGTGACCGAAGACGAAGTGCGCGCGGCGGTGCGCTCGGCCGGTTTGCCCATGCTGGAAGTGGTGGAAGCTGTGGTTCTGGAGACGGATGGCTCCTTCAGCGTGGTGCAACGCAGTGAAAAACGCATAACGGGGCCGACACTCGAAGGCCTCTCGCCTGCCGGGTCCTCCAAGCAGAATGAAAAACTATGAAGTAAGTTGGCAAGCAAATAAGTTGCATAAACCAAGTCTCTGGATTTAATGCTTATTGATGTCCAGTCAGTCTTATTTATATTAAATAGTCAGAGAAATTCATGCTTTTGCGTACGATTTCAACTTTCCTCCTTGATAGCCTTATGTGTCTTTTCAACACTGCTAGATGCAGTTGCCTCGACTACATGGATATTGACAGAAAAAGGAGGTGTTTAAGGATGAATACGCACAAGCCTTCTCCTTGGAACTGGCTTAGGCACGAAGCCAGTGATACTCGGTCGGGTTCCACTCCGGTGAAATCCAGCGGTGGTGAGGTTTCGCCATTAATGGGTATTCATCAGGAGCTCGATCGCTGGATGGATAGGGTGATGGGCCAGTTCGGCATGCCATCGAGTGCTTCAGGGGAAGTGCCCAGCCTGTTGCGTCCCAGTGTGGATATCGCGGAACGTGACAAGGAATACGTGATCAGCGTTGAAGTGCCGGGTGTCGAAGAAAAGGATATCAAGCTGAACCTTGAAGATGACCAGTTGATCATCGAAGGTGAAAAGCGTCAGGAGGAAAAATCCGAGGAAGGACGGTATCAGCGCATCGAGCGTTCCTACGGTAGTTTTCGCCGAATGCTGAACCTTCCAGCGGATGCCCGCAAGGAGGAAATCCAGGCCTCTTTCAATAACGGCGTTCTCACCGTGACCATTCCCCGCGATGCCGAAGCGGCACCGAAGCGCCAGGAAATCCCCATCAAGCATTGAGCTTATTTTTTAGGCACCTTGGCACAAGGTGCCTATCTTGTTGCAGTCGACGCTACCTGGGCTGGCGGCGATGTCGATTCATTTTCCGTTAGTGAAAAAGGAACTGAGCATGAACGATGAGCGCAATATCAACGATACTGCCGAACAGCGTGAGCGCGAAGTGCGTCAACAACTCGAAGATGAAGCGAAGGGCAAGAAGTATAAAGACGAAGTGATGCTGGGTACCCAGATGGAAGGCACTATCGATGATCACCTCGAACGGGGTGTCATCCTTACCCCGGCCCAGCACGCCGGTATGATCATTCGAGATAATCTCTATTCCACGGTTTCCGTGGATGCACAAACGAAGGCTGGAACCGCTGGCTTTGAAGCCGGAGAGGCAGGTCTTGACCCTGCCTATTTCGGCCCTTTCCTCGATGAAAAGCAGCGACAACGTTTTGTCGAAAAGTACCTGGTCGGAGAAGAAAACCGTGCAGCTGATATCCAGGGAGAACGGGAAGAATAGTTGCGTCTGGACCAGTGGGATGAGAAAGGCATTCACCGAGCGGTTAGCGAATTCTCCGATGTGGGTGAAATCAATCGCCCGATAGCGTCAGTACCTTGCGTATGTGGCGGCCCAGCAAACTGTTGAAGGTTCCAGCACCTTGCTGACCCTCGGGCGAATCCATGTCACGCCGCATGGATACCGCCAGACTGCCGGCATAGAAAGTCTTGGCGTCGGCATGCAGGCTCTGCTGCTCGATACTGGGTTGCCCAGCTTTCCAACCGAAGCGACCAATCACTGTCGAAAGGCGCAGCTCAAGGGCTGCGCTTTTTATACTGCCCAGCTCAGCTATCCTGTTCCAGCCCGACCCTGGCCGGACTGGGTCGTGAAGGCTATGATGCGCTGGGCGCAAGGCATGCTTGCGGTACACAATACGGTAACTGCGTTCCTGAAATAAAATCCCTGATCGAAGAGGAGAGGGCCCCCATGCGCACTCTGACCCAAAGTCTTAAACAGAAGTGGCTTGAAGCCTTCGCCCGTTTCAACCAGTCCCGCTTGAGCCAGGGAGCGTGGCGTTACCTGTCCTGCCTAACGTCCAACAAGGAACACCGTGCTACCCCCAACCTTTCGTTGCGCGGCGCCTGTCGTCAAGGGTGTGTGTACTTGGTAGGGTCAGGCAGCGGTGATGTGGAACTTTTGACGCTCAAGGCGGCGCGGTTGCTGATGCAGGCTGATGCGGTGGTCTACGACCGTTTGGTGGGGGATGATGTGCTGGCGCTGATTCCGATGGGAACCGAGCGCCATTACGTGGGCAAGACGCGCGGTCATCACAGTATGCCCCAGGCCGAAATCGGTGCGTTGCTGGTCAAATTGGCGGGGCAAGGCAAGTCGGTGGTACGCCTGAAAGGCGGTGATCCCGGCATCTTCGGTCGTATGGGTGAAGAGCTTGCTTTGCTGGGCGACGCTCAGGTACCGGCAGAAATCGTTCCCGGCATTACCGCCGCTTCGGCTGCCGCCGCCTGCATGGGGATTCCGCTTACCGACCGTGGCCATGCCCAGCAGCTGCGGTTTATCACTGCTCAGTTATGTCGTGAAGATGGCACGCCGGATTGGGCGGCATTAGCCAGTCGTAATGAAACGCTGGTGTTCTATATGGGGCTTTCCAAGGCGGGAGCGATTTGCGCTGGGCTGCGTAGCGCCGGGTTGCCCGATGACTGGCCAATCATGCTGGTGGCCAACGCCAGCTTGCCGGAACAGCGCGCGCTTACCGGTACACTGGCGGATATGCCCGAAAAGCTCGCCGCCGAGCCACTGCCTTCTCCTTGTCTGATCGTGGTCGGCAGTGTGGTGAGCATGGTGGAAAAAACCGTCAGCAATACGTCCTCAGGAAGCAATAACGGCCTTTAAATAACATAAGTTATGTATTTATTGAGATAGCAATTACTTACCTTCTGTTTTTTGTTGATTTTTTGTAACTTTGTCCTTGGCTAGCGAGTTGGTGGTCTAGATTGAAGCTTGCAACCCAATCAAGGAGGCATGTTATGAGAAGGACGATGATTGCTATCGCAGTTGGGGCGCTAAGTGCTGGTATGGCCAGTGGCGCTCTGGCACAGGACAATAACGAAGAGCAGAGATTCATCGAAGCGGACGCTAACGGAGATGGTTATTTGAGCCAGCAGGAAGCTGAAGACGGCCTCGATATGGATCAGGAAAGGTTCGATCAAGCTGACACGAATGATGATGACCGTTTGACGCTGCAGGAATACCTGAGCGCAGTGAATCAGGAGCAGGGTGGTCAGCAGCAGTCCAGTCAGCAGCAGGCCGGCCAAGATGAAGGCACTACGGTAACAGTGGATGAACAAGCAGCGGATATTGAGGTGGAGCAAGAGCCGCCCACGGTGACTATCGAGCAACATAGTCCGGACGTAACCATCACTCAGCCCGAGCCGGAAGTACATGTGGAGCAGGCGGAACCGGATGTTGAAATTCAAGAGGCGGAACCTAACGTTACCGTAGAGGAGCAGGGCGAAGCGGAGGTGCAAGTAGAGAGTGGCGGAGAAGTCGACGTTGAAATGCAGCATGAAGAAGAGCAGCAGCAAGATCAGCAGCAACAGACCCAGACGACTACCGAGCAGGAAAGCTCACTCATGTCCATGCAGGCCAGCGAGCTTGAAGGCATGATGGTAGTCACCAACCAGGATGAGGAAATGGGCGAGATCGATCGTATTGCCCGCCATACCCAGGATGGCCAGCTTTACGGCATCGTCAGCACCGGCGGTTTCCTGGGATTTGGTGCTGAAGAACTGGCTATTCCCCTGGAAGCGTTGGAAGTGCAGGGGGGCCAGCTGGTATCGCAGCAGGAGCGTAGCGAAGAGCAACTTCGCTCCGCCGCTGAAGAATATCGTGAAGAAGACTTCGAGGAAGTGGAGGGTGACCAGCGCTTGAGCGAAGCGAGAGGTGGCAGCTCCTGAGTAATTAGTTGAATTAATGTAGCGTAATTATAAAGTGCGGCTCCGGTCGCGCTTTTTTTACCGACGATGGGTGGCGAAGACTTCAGCAGATTATCTGAGTTTAAGGCACATTCTTCTTATCCAAATTAATAAGGCTATAAAGCTAATTTAATTGAATACCCCAAGCCTCGCTACTATTCTTCTTGGTAATCGATCGAGGGGGAATTTCTTGGGGAAATTGATCATGTCTGATTATAAGCAGGGGCTTGGTGCGGATCATTGGGCTTCAGGGAAAGAAGGGGAGCAACATTCAACCCCCCCGCCGGCAAGCCAATTTCCGCCGAGCGAAAATGAACAGGGACAGGGACAGGGACAGGGCGAAGGCCTCAGGGCGGCGTTTGCCGAAACGCAGACGGCATCGTCTTCAGAAAAACTGTATGTCGAGAAACTGTATGCCGAGAAAGAGTGGACGCGAGTAGCGCTCAATGCGGTGAGCGACGCCGTATTGGTCATCGATTTATACGGTACTGTGACCTACCTGAACCGCATGGCGGAAACGCTGACCGGCTGGGCAAGTGAGGATGCCATTGGAAAGCCGCTTGCCGAGATATTTCAGATCCTTGATGCCAAGACGTATGAAACCGCTGCCAATTCGGCGCAGCGCGCTATCGAAGAAAACCGAGCCGTGGGGCTGGCAATGAATTGCGTGTTGATTCGCTGTGATGGTAGCGAATTCCACATCGAGGATTCAGCTATGCCTCTGCATGACGAAGATGGAGATGTCACCGGTGCGGTGATCATCTTTCACGATGCCTGCCAGTCTCAGAGCATGTCGGAAAAGATGACCTACCTGGCACAGCATGATGTGCTGACGGGACTGCCCAATCGGGTATTGCTCGTGGAGCGACTCAATCGAGCGATTGGCCTGGCGCATCGTCATCATCATCAGGTGGGCTTGATTTACCTGGACCTTGATGACTTCAAACCTATCAACGATACGCTGGGCCACGCCTTGGGCGATCTACTGTTGCAAGCGGTAGCGGAGCGCCTAAGCAAGTGCGTGCGGGATACGGATACCGTCTGTCGCCAGGGCGGTGATGAATTCGTGATTCTATTGGCTGAAATTGACAAACCCGCAGATGCAGCGAAAGTAGCTGAAAAAATACTCTCCACCATTGTCGAGCCTTATTACATCCACAGCCATGAGGTGCATGTCAGCGCCAGTGTGGGTATCAGCCTCTACCCGAATGACGGCATCGATACGAGTGAGTTGATGCACCATGCCGATCTTGCGATGTACCACTCGAAGAAAGATGGTCGCAATACCTATCATTTCTTTCGGCCCGGCATGAATGCAATTACCGTCAAGCGTTTGTTTATCGAAAGCCACCTGCATCAAGCCCTCAAGGAAAACGAAATTTTTCTCAATTTTCAACCTAAGTTCGATATGGTGACGGGTGAGGTGTGCGGTGCTGAAGCGCTGGTTCGCTGGCACGAGCCCTCTTTGGGCCTGGTGCATCCCTCAGAATTCGTGCCCGTTGCCCAGTCATGCGGTCTGATTGTCCCCATCGGCCAATGGGTGCTGCATGAAACCTGTCGGCAACTACAGGCATGGCGTAACGAAGGAATTGATATCGTGCCGGTTGCGGTGAATATCTCCACGGTGGAACTATGCAACAAGAAGTTTCTGGAAAGCATTATCGAGATCCTTGACGATACCGGCCTGGAAGCCCATTTTCTCGAGTTGGAATTTACCGAAAGCAGCTTGATGCATGATGCAAAGGCCTCTCTGACGATGCTCGAATCATTGCACCAGCTGGGCCTGACGTTAACCATTGACAACTTTGGGGTCGGCCCTTCATCGATCAGTTATTTGCAGCGCTTTCCAATCGATACCGTCAATATTGATCAATCCTTTGTGCATGACATGCCGCATGACGCTGATGCTATCACTATCGTGAAAGCGATTATTCAGTTGGCGAAAACGCTTGATCTTCGAGTCACGGCCAAAGGCATTGAAACCAGAGAACATTATAAATTATTGCTCAGCCAGCAATGCGAGGGTGGGCAGGGATTTCTTTTCAGCCCCCCGCTAGCCGCGGATGATTTCAGGAAGTTTCTCGTAAGGGATAAGATGCACGGAAGTATTGGTTTTATTGCACAAAATAATCGGAAGAACATAGCCTGGGAGCAAGAACACAAAACAAGGACGCAGTAGTGCGTAATGCCAGTCAGTCAAGACTATTCTCAACAAGCTGATCATGAGACCTTTCCGTGTCAGGCAACTGATACGGAAAGGTCTCATGCATTTCAGCGACGCCATTGATGCCATCGCCAAGGCGGTACCCGACGATTTCTCCAGCCTCTCCGAGGTACTCTCTCCCGAACTGATCGACACCTGTCTTGAAGAAGCCGGTGTGGCCACGCTGCGCAAGCGCCGCCTGCCGTTGGACATGGTCGTCTGGGCCGTGGTCGGGATGGCCTTGTTTCGGCATATCCCGATGGGTCAGATCGTCAATCACCTCGACATCATGCTACCCGGCAAGCGCCCCTTCGTCGCGCCCAGTGCCGTGGTGCAAGCACGTCAAAGGCTTGGGGTGGAACCCGTCAAGCGCGTCTTCGAGCAGACCCAGGCCTTGTGGCATCAGCAGACCCCTCGCCCCCACTGGTGCGGCCGGACGTTACTGGGTGTCGACGGCGTGGTCTGGCGTACGCCTGACTCTCCCGAGAACCAGGCGGCATTCGCGCGCACACGCAATGCTCAGGGGGAGGCGAGCTATCCACAGATTCGCATGGTGTGCCAGATGGAGCTGACCAGCCATCTACTGACGGGCTCGGCCTTCAATAGCGTCGCGAGCAGCGAATGGAGTTGACTACTGAGCTCATCAGCAGCACCCCGGACCACTCCCTGACACTGTTTGACCGTGGGTTCTACTCCCTGGGTCTGCTGCATGCCTGGCAGAGCGCAGGCGAGCAACGTCATTGGCTCATTCCCCTGAAGAAGGGAACGCATTATCAGGAACAACGCTCGCTGGGCAGGCAAGACCGCCTGGTGACCTTGACCACGTCACCTCAGGCGCGCAAGAAGTGGCCGGACTTGCCGCCGACAATGACGGCGCGTCTGTTACGCCGCAAGGTGAATGGCAAGGAGACCCAGGTCCTGACCTCGATGTCCGATCCGCTGCGCTTTCCGGCGGCAGATATTGTCGACCTTTATAGCCATCGCTGGGAAATCGAACTGGGCTACCGGGAAATCAAGCAATCGTTGTTAGGAAACCGCCTAACGTTGCGCAGCCGCACGCCGGAGATGGTCTTTCAGGAGCTCTGGGGCACCTTGCTGGCCTACAACCTGATCCGTTTCCAGATGGCTCGCATGGCCTATAGCCTGGACGCCGTGCATCCCAACCAGCTCAGCTTCCATCAGGCTGCCCACTGGCTCATCAAGGAGTTGACGATCCTACCTTGGGTCTCGCCGGGACGCGTGCCCGGCGTGCTTCAATCGATGCTGGACATGGCACCTGCCTTCGTCCTGCCTGAGCGACGCGAGCGGTCTTATCCTCGATCGGTCAGGCGCCGACCACAGAAATACCCCACCAAGAAAAATGCCAGNACTGGCATTACGCAGTAGTGCGTCCTTGTTTTTTTAAGCGTTGCCCTCCTTGGTGGGGCGTAAAACGTCCCGCCTATGTACGGCTGAGAAGCTCGAGCACAGTCTCGGCACTGCTATCTTTTACGCCCTTGCTGTCCACGCCAATGTAATTCACTACCCCATCGTCAGCAATCAATGCAAAGCGCTTGCACCGCGTGCCCATGCCCGCGCCGGAGGCATCGAGCTCTAGCCCCAGTGCCTTGGTGAAGTCGGCATTGCCGTCGGCCAGCATGGTGAAGGCCTGGGCGTTCTGGTTCTTCTGCCAGGCGTCGAGCACGAAAGCATCGTTAACCGCCATGCAAGCGATGGTATCCACACCTTTCTCGAGGATCTTGTCGGCGTTGACCACGAAGCCGGGCATGTGGGTGTTGGAACAACCAGGCGTGAAAGCGCCGGGCACCGCGAACAGCACCACGCGTTTATTGGCAAACAGCTCGCCGGTGGAGATGTCCTGGGGCCCTCCGGGGCCGTTGGTCTTGATGGTGATGTCGGGAATTTTATCGCCTACGGAAATCGTCATCGGGGCTTCCTTGTTAAATTGCGGATAGCGCATCGAGGAATGCGCTGCCTCAGTGTGACGCCTTACCCACTCCTTCGCCAATGGATGCTGTGTCAGCGAATCGGGATTTGGTCAGGCGGCTCTCGAACAAGTGCCATTCTAGAACAGGCGCCATAGCGCAGCGGTGGCGATGCCGGCGGTAATCGCGGCCAGGGGTTTGCGAGTGGCCAGCATCACCCCGAGGGTGGCCACCAGCGCCATTCGTGCGGCCCAGTCGCCTTGTGCCGCCATGGGCACAATAACCGCGACCAACACCGAGCCCGCCATGGCGTTGATGAAACGCTCCACTTTGGGGCCGATGGGGACGCGTGCCATCACCATCACACCGCCGATACGGGCAAGGTAGGTTACCCCGGCCATGATGAGGATGGCGATCAAGGCGCCTGCGGGTGTCAGGGCAAGACTCATGCGATTTCCTTGGGCTTGGAGGTTTCCTTGGGCTTGGGAGTGTCAGGGAGGAAAAGCCCGGCAATGCCACCAGCCAGAGCGCCGACGATCACATGCGAATTGGCAGGCAAGAAATATAGCGCCAGCAGTGCCGTCACGGCAGCGACACTCCAGGGAAACAACATCGAAAGTTGGGTCTTGCCGCCGACCAGCATGGCCAGCATGAAACAGCCCATGATTACATCCAGTCCAAAGCGCTCCGGTTCACTGATTCCACTGCCGAATATCACCCCCAATGCCGTCCCCAACATCCAGGCCAACCACAGGGCAATGCCACCGCCCACCAGAATGCCGACGTTGGTTTCGCCACGCTGATAATCTGTCGCCGCCATGGCCCAGTTGGCATCGCTCATGACGCTTAGGCTGGTATAGCGCTGTGCGGGAGGAAGGTAACGCAGCCATGGGTAGATAGCCGCACCCATCAACAAATGGCGGGCATTGATGGCGAAAGTGGTGGCAATCAAGGCGATCAAGGGAATTTCCGGGCCCCATAGCTCCAGAGCGGCGAACTGTGCCACTCCGGCGAATACCAGCCCGCTCATCAACAACGTTTCCAGGCCGGAAAGCCCGCGCTGGATGGCGGCGACGCCGAACGCCAGGCCGAACGCGATCACGAACAGCGAAAGCGGTGCCATGCGTTTGAAGCCCGAAAGAGAGCCTTTCAGGGTGAGTTCGGCGCTCACCGTGCCGCCTCGGCGACGATCTCGTAGCTATGCAAACGGTCCTGGTGACGATAGAAATCGCTGTTGATCATCAGCTCATCCGCCCCGGTACGGGCGATGAAATCCTCGAGCCCATCGCGCACCGTCTGTGGCCCGCCGATGATCGCGGCCCCCAGAAACTGCTGAACCTGAGCGCGCTCATGCGGGTTCCAGTCGAGCGCTTCGGTGGGCGGCAGAGATTGGGTACGTTTGCCACGAATCAGGTTGAGGAATTTCTGCTGGGCGGTGGTGGCCAGGAAGTCCGCCTGTTCATCGCTGTCGGCGGCAATCACCGGCAGTCCCACCATGGCGTGGGGTTTTTCCAGGTGCTCGGAGGGCTGGAAATTGTCGCGGTACAGCCGCAGCGCCTCGAACAGATAGCCGGGGGCGAACTGGGCGGCAAAGGCGAACGGTAAGCCTTGCCGAGCCGCCAGCTGGGCGCTGTAGCCGCTGGAACCCAACAGCCAGATGGGCACATGGGTACCTTGGCCAGGCACGGCTTTGACTCGCTGACCGGGCTTTGGCTCGCCCAGGTAACGCTGCAATTCGGCGAGCTGTTGGGGAAAGTCATCCACGCCGGAATGCGTCGAGCGTCGCATGGCGGCCATGGTGGCGCCATCGGAGCCCGGGGCGCGGCCCAGTCCCAGGTCGATTCGTCCCGGGTATAGGGTTTCCAGGGTGCCGAACTGTTCAGCCACCACCAACGGCGGATGGTTGGGTAACATGATGCCGCCGCTGCCTACGCGAATACGCCTGGTCTGCCCGGCCACATGGCCGATCAGTACCGAGGTCGCGGCGCTGGCGATACCGTCGATATTATGATGCTCGGCCAGCCAGTAACGGGTGAAACCCAGGCGTTCGGTCAATTGCGCAAGCGAAACGGTGTCGCGGAAGGTGTCGGCAGCGCTGCTCCCTTGACGAATTGGCGCGAGATCCAGAACGGAAAGCGGTGTGGTGGAAAGTTGGCTCATACAGCACCTGAAAGTGAAAACGTGTGGTGCAGCGGCTAAGCGCATGATGCGCGGGCATCCGAAAGATCGCATCGAATGTCAGACTCAATGCTTAGCCTGCTTGCTAATAGCTGTTATGAGGGTCGCTACCCGGAATTGCAAACGATCTCGGAAAAAATAAACCAACCCTTGGCGCAGTCAGGGATTCTCGGCGTTGAACAGCGTTCACTCTTCCGGTGGGGTAGGGCGTATCAGGATTTCGTTGACATCGACATGGCGCGGCTGCCCGAGAGCATAAATGACCGCATTGGCGATATCGCGATCTTCCAATGCATGGGCGGGAGGTTCGTCGAAGAAGGGGGTATCCACCATTCCCGGTTCGATCAAGGTGACGCGTATTCCCGTGCCGCGCAGTTCCTCGCGCAGGTTATAGCCGATCCCGGTAACCGCCCATTTGGTGGCGCTGTACATCGAACCGGGAATGGTGGCTCGCCCGGCGGCGGAGCCGGTCAGCAATACATGGCCCTTGCTATGCCGCAGCGCCGGCAAGCAGGCCTGTAGGGTCAGGCCGACCCCGTAAATATTGGTCAGGATCATTTCCCGCCAGCTGTGATGGTCGGCCTCGCTGAAGCCACCGGGTGAGCCGCCGCGTCCCGCGTTGGCAAAGACCGCATCGAGGCGTCCGAAGCGTTCCATTACCTGCTCGACCATGCTTTGAAGCTGTTCCATGTCGGTGACATCGACGCTGCAGGCCATGACATTTTCCGTTCCCAGTTCCTGTGCCAGCACTTCAAGTTTTTCCTCAGAGCGAGCGGCCAGTACCAGTTTGTAGCCTTCCCGGGAAGCCGCTCTGGCTGTGGCGGCGCCTATGCCGCTGGAGGCACCGGTAATCAACACAACACCTTTATGCATAATAACTCTCCATGGTCAAGTAAGGGCCATGTTCAAGATAAGGGCCATTATTGAAATAAGGTAAGTTCTCAGCATGGTAAATCCTTGGCCATGGTGCAACCCGGCTGCTTGAATTCAGGATTTGATAACCCTTATGAACGCTTGATGGTAATATTTTGTTGTGAGTTGGCTTTGCTAGTCGAAAGAATGACTCTTTGCTACTAAAGAGTGCTGTTGGCAAGTTGTAACAGCTTTATAGATATGCAATCTTGCTTAATTTAGCGTACCGGTTAAATGCGAAGTGCGCATCGCTTGGCCTTGCTACCTGGCTGTCCAGCCTTGGTGGAGTGTCGCCTCATAAAAATACAAGCGCAGAGTTGCTTAAGCACGCCATTTTCCTGGTCATCTGCGTAAATACTTGAATAGTGGATGGAACATATGACAGATACTCCCTCGTCCCGTTTTAGTCTGAGCCTTCAGGCCAAAATCGTCTTCCTGGTATTGGTACCGATGGTGGTTCTGGCCATCGTTCTGTCCTTGCTGGAAGTGCAGGCCTCAATGTCACGGATTGATGACACCCTGGATGAACAGCGCCAAGTGTTGATCGACGAGCGGGAAAATAGCGTGCGCTATCTGGTGGAGTCAGCGCGCAATGCGGTATCTCACCTGATAGACCATCCGGAATTGAGCCGCCGGGAAGCCCAGGTAAGGGCTCAAGAAATACTGCAGAACTTTCGTTTCGGTAACCAGAACTACGTATTCGCCTTCGAGTTCGACGGTACCGCTCGGGCATTGGCCGCGGCACCTGACCGGGTCGGCACCAGCATGTCCGGCGTTACCGATAGTGAAGGTAATGCGTTTGTGGATGATCTGATCGAACGAGCGCGCACCGGCGACGAAAGTTTTTATGAATACCAGTGGATCAATCCCGCTAACGGCGAAATCGAGGCCAAACACTCCCAGGCGATCGCGATTCCGGAATGGGACTGGATGCTGGGCACCGGTATCTACATGAATGATATCGATGCAGGCTTGGCAACGATAGAAGCCCAGGCCTGGAATGATTTTCGTAACGACCTGATTGCCAAGCTTGGTGTCACCTTGCTGCTATTGGTGGGCGTCGGAGTGATCGCCACCTTCCTGGTGCGTCGTGCGCTGCGCCCGGTGCGTCGTGCCGCTACGGCCATGCACGATGTGGCGACCGGCGAGGCCGATTTGACTCAGCGCCTGGCGGTGGAAACCAACGATGAAGTGGGTAACCTGGCGCGTCAGTTCAATGCGTTCATCGAACGTATGCAGCTTACCTTGCAGGATGTGCACCGCACCACGCAAACGGTGTTGCGAGCTTCCCACGATATCGATGAAGGCACCAATGAACTGGCCACGCGGACAGAAGAATCGGCTGCCAACTTGCAGCAGACGTCCTCTTCGATGGAAGAGATCACCTCGACGGTGCATCACACCACGCAGTCCGCCGAGCAGGCCAATCAGTTGTCCAATGGGGCCGTAGATGTTGCGCGCAAGGGCAGCGATGCCATGCAGCGTGTCGAAAGCACCATGGGCGAAATCAATGATTCCGCCAAGAAGATCGGTGAAATCATCACCATGATCGACTCGATTGCCTTTCAGACCAATATTCTGGCCTTGAATGCGTCGGTGGAAGCCGCCCGGGCGGGTGAGCATGGCCGTGGTTTTGCGGTGGTGGCTGAAGAGGTGCGCAATCTGGCCAGTCGCTCAAGCGGTGCCGCCAAGGAAATTCGTGTCTTGATTGATGGCTCTACCAAGCATACTCATTCCGGTACCGAGCTGGTCCGCGATGCGGGTGCCACCATGCAGGAAATAGTTGAAAGCGTGACACGTGTGACCGATGTGATCGCCGAGATCAGTGCCGGGGCACGCGAACAAGGTGCCGGCATTAGTGAGATCAATACCGCCGTCGCCGAGATGGACTCGATGACCCAGCAAAACTCCTCCATGGTCCAGCAGAGTTCCGCTGCGGCCCAGAAGCTGCGTATGGGCGCTGAGCACCTGGCTCATCTTCTGGATGCCTTCGTGTTGGGGAATATAGGACAGCAGCCGGCAGCGCTGCCACAGGCAGGTAGTGGCGCCTCATCGCGTCCGTCATTGGCCTCTTCGGTTCAGTCTTCGCCAGCGCCTGCGCCACGTAAGCCACGTCATGAGCCCGCCCAGGAAGAGTGGGAAGAGTTTTAGACGAGCGTTTTATTCCTTGTTGTTACGCAATCGCCCGGCTTTCAAGCCGGGCGATTGCGTTGAGATATGCGAAAGTCGAATCGGCAGTATCAGCGTTGGGCTAGGTGACCGGCAGGGGAGGAGCAGGCGAGAAACGCTGAGGTTTCCAGCCACTCCTGATCAGGGTAATAGGCAAAGACGTATTGCTCGTCCTTGAGACTGTCGATCAAGGGGTAAGTGATTTCTTCACGCACGGCGGGGCAACCCTGACTGCGTCCCAGTCTGCCGGTTTGCTGGATAAAATCATCACTGACGTAGTCGGCGCCATGGATCACGATGGCGCGCTCGTAAGCGAGGTCATTGATATTGGGTTCCAGTCCTTCCAGGCGTAAAGAATAACCGTTACGTCCGTAGTAGCTGTTCATAGTGCGAAACAAACCGATGCTCGACTGGTAGCTTTCCGGGGTGTTGGAAAAGATTTCGGCATTGGCGTCTCCCGAGCCGCTGCCATGCGATACCAGTTCTTCGAACAGCAGGGTCTGCTGTTGCAGGTCGAAAACCCAAAGGCGCTCTTCGGTTGAGGGTAACGAGAAGTCGATCACTGCCAGGCGCTGGGCACCGGGGGCCGCACAGGACAAGGCCTTGGCGGCAAGTTGTAATACATGCGGATTGGCATGGGGAGCGAGTTGAGCCAGACGATGCTCGAGCGGTCCTGAAATCGGCGGTGAGCTACCGTTCATCCGGGACATGAATGTATCGGCATGGGTGGTAAGGGGTAATAGAGAAAACGGTAATGTAAACAACAATGCTGTAGCGTTTGAATGTGCCGCCATACTGAAAGATTCCGCAAGAATGGTAAACAAGGCTGATAGAATTGTAGCAGTCGTAACGCAAGGAGTGGACGATGAAAGGTATCAAGTCGAAGAGGCGATGGGTAGGGGGGCTAGCTTTATGTCTGGTCCTGTCGCATAGCCTGCTTGCAGCGACTCAGGATGATGTTGCGGAGCCTCAACCAATACCACGGGTGTTGGTGCAGCATCTGGCTGGATTACCGGAAAGTAATCTACCGATTGATGCGTTTTATCGGTTGCATGAAAATCAGCCGGTCTGGCAGGAAGAGGCGGCGGTCGAGGCCTTGGTCAAGGCATTGCAGCATCTCGAAGAAGATGGTCTTGAGCCCGAAAATTATCAGGCGTCACAGTTATTGGCAGCTTACCGGCAGGCTCAACAAGCGGATGCCAATACACAAGCGGCATTCGAGCTTCGGGCCACACGACAGTTGCTGCTTGCCCTGAATCATCTGGAGCGAGGCAAGATTGATCCACGCGAAACAGTGGAAAACTGGGAAGCCGAGCTGGGCTCAAGGCGCTACAACCTGGCCAAGGTGGTGCAGGGTGTCGATGCCCGGAACCTTGACGCTGTGTTTGCCCTGGCGCGCCCCGCCACTAGTGAATATCGATCTTTACGTGATGCGCTTCGCTATTACCGGGGATTGGCCAACCAGCCTGAACAGGCCTCCTTGGGCTATCTGCCGAGCCGTGATGAAGCCCTGCGCCCTGGCATGACCCATGAGGATGTGGCTCTGCTGCGCAGGCGTCTGGTACAGGTGGGTGAGCCTGAGGTGATGCGCGCGGATAGCAACGCTTACCCGGAAATTGCCGTGAGGTCACCTCAGCCGCTTTATTTTGACGAGACGCTCGAGGCTGCGGTCAAACGCTTTCAGCGACGCCACTTGCTTGAGGCGGATGGGGTCATCGGCCGTCAAACCCTGGCGGCGCTCAACACCTCCCTCTCTTCGCGTATCGACCAGTTGCGAGTCAATCTGGAGCGCGCACGCTGGTTGACGTCGATTCCCCGGGACACACCCAGGGTCTGGGTGGATGTCGCCGGTTACCGGTTGCATTATTTCCGCCCGGATGGCGGGCTGTGGACGTCAAAGGTGGTGGTGGGCAGGGCTGGGCGGGATACACCAATCATCCACTCGGCGATTACTCATCTGACCCTCAATCCGTCCTGGACGCTGCCGCCGACGATTTTACGTGAAGACGTCCTGCCCGAAGTGCGGCGTGATCAGGAGTATCTTGCCCGGAAGAATATTCGGGTGCTGAATGCGAACGGTGAACCTCTTTCATCCGACTCGATTGATTGGTCGGCACCGGGCAATATAATGCTGCGCCAGGTAGCCGGGCCGGGAAATCCCTTGGGTGACGTGGTGATCCGCTTTCCCAACGACCATATGATTTACCTGCACGATACGCCGGCGCAAGGTCTATTCAGGCGTGAACAGCGTGCCCTGAGTTCCGGTTGCATACGTGTTGAAAATGCTGAGGAATTTGCCCAGCTGCTACTGGAAGACAGTGGAAGCAAGCAACGGTTGAGCCGCTTGCTGAACGGCAGTGGCAGCGACCGTACGGTGCGATTGCCGCAACATATCCCTGTCGCGCTGGATTATTTGACTGCCTGGCCGGATGCACAGGGAAATGTGGAATTTCGCCCGGATATCTATCAGCGTGATCAAAAAGTGCTTGCCGAGTTGCAGCGTTCTCTCTAGTAGCCGAGAAAACAACTAGTCAAGAGAATAACGGGTCGAGAGAATCGACCGATCAATTTCAAGCCATGAAAAAGCGCGGCTACCTTGTTCATCCGGCAGGTAGCGGCGCTTTTTCAATGTCATCGGTGTTTTACTTTCACCGAGAAGTGAAGGTTAGCCTTCGTCTTCCTCGTCGTTACCCGCCTGTGCCACGCTGATGGTGCCCGTTTCACCGCTTTGCAACGCGACCATGATCGGCTGGGTCTGGCGCTTGAAGGCTTCCAGGCTCTCGCCATTCAGGCTACGGTTTTCCGGTAACTCGACGTTCATGGCGTTGACCGGCGAGTTGTTGACGATGACTTCATAATGCAAATGAGGGCCGGTGCTGCGTCCGGTATTGCCTGACAGGGCGATACGCTCTCCCATCTCGACTCGGTCGCCACGGCCGACCAGGGGTCGCGACAGATGTAGGTAGCGGGTACGGTAACCATTGTCATGACGAATGACGATATAACGCCCGGCTGCATGGTGGTTGCCGACGCGCTCTACGCGACCGGTCGCTGGTGAGGTGACGGCGGTACCGATCGGCATGGCAAAGTCGGTGCCGTTATGAGGACTGATGCGTCCTGTCACTGGATGCTTGCGCCGTGGGTTGAAATTCGAGCTCAGGCGATAACTGCCTTCAAAGGGATAGCGAGAAAAAGCAGGATCGAGGCTACTGCCGTCAGGAGTATAGAAGTTGTTGTCCGTCAGGTTACGCACCAAGGTTAAATCCATGCGTGCGCCTTCATATTGAACCGCCAGGACACGAGAATCGAGGGTTTCACCTTCGATCATGTCGGACTCGAGCAATACCTGAAAGCGATCGCCGCGACGGCTGTCGCGGCGAAAATCAAGTTTTTGTTCGAGCAAGCGGGTCAACTCGGTGACGGCGCCGCTATTCAGGCCGGTGGCTTGGGCCGAGCGGGCAAAACTACCGCTGACGCTGCCGGCGTATAGGCGCTGAACCGGTTCACCATGACGCTGTATGCCGGTGACGGCAAACTGGCTTCCCTCTCGTTCGACTAGCACCCCTTCACGGGTATTCTTCATCATACGCAGTGAGAGCAGCTCGCCTTGTGCATTGAGCTTGTAGTCGAAACTCTGCCCGGCTTGCCAATGAGTCAACAGCCGCTGGTCGGGAAGATTGGCCAATAATTCAAGGACCTGGCTATATCCCAGCCCTAGCTGATTTTGCGCCAGAATGGCGAAGGTTTCTCCAGAAGCCACGATATGAGTGGCCCATTCCGGTACGAAGGTTTCTTCCGCGGCAAGCTCCAAGTTGAGAAAGGAAATGTCATCGAAAGTGCCGAGTTCGATGGCGTAGTCATCGTAGGAAGTGGCATCGCCTATTTCCGAGTCGCTCGCTACGGAAGTGTCGGCAAGCGTGGATTGAGTCGGTGGGCTGTCGAACGTGTTGCTGGCCAGGGTGCCTACCACCATCGCCATGTGCAGCGCGCCATCGTCAAGTGGGACGAAGGTGTCTTCGGTAGGCTGAGCGGCAATACTCGCTTCTGCGGCAACAATGACGTCAAGGTCAACGATCTCGGTGGCGGTGAGATCATTCAAGGGAATATGTTCTCGTGTGGCATCCAGTGCGCGTGAGGCGCGCCCAATGACATCGGCTACCGGTGTCTGTGCGTGGCGAAGAGAAGGCACGCCCGGGCGGGAACCGGCGGGAAGCGGTACCAGCACACTTTCCAGAGAGGTTGTGGGAGTGGAGAAATCGTTAAATGTCGTCAATAACTTTTGTGCGCCCAGCACTGTGACCATGGTCGCCACAGGTAAAAGTAACAGTTTATGCGTGCGGGGCAGCGAATGAAGGATTCGCAACATGGGTAATAAGACCGCCGAATCAGTGAAAGAGGTAACCAAACTATAAAAAAGCTGATAGACCTTACCCCATGCAAGCAGGAGTGCATAGACTGTATGCCCATACAAAAGCCTGCTCTTTCAGGTAATAAAGGAAGCAATAATAGCACCCTTCCTACCTAGAACAGTGTTTGCTATTTATTGTTAATTTTTGTGGTAATTAGTTTAATTTGTAGTGCTTGAAGTTACAGGGAAGAAAAATGCCTCTATAAAGAAGCCCCGAAGGAACCATTACGGTAATCCTGCAATGCCTGCTTGAGTTCATGTTGTTCGTTCATTACAAAAGGACCGTAGTGAGCGATAGGTTCATGATGTGGTTCGCCGCTCAGCAGTAATGCTTGAGCACCCCCGGAAGTCGTCAGGAATAGCTCATTGCCAGGCGCAAACCTTGCCAGCTCTCCGGCTCGTACACGCTTGTCGCCACATTCAAGTTTTCCTTCGAACACATAAACCAGCAGGGTGGCGGTGGGCGTGGCGAGCGTCACATTGCCCTGAGGTGACAATGCAAGATGAGCGATACTCCCATTCCCGGCCAGCGCATCCAGAGGGCCCTGGATCAATGCGCCTTGAGTGGTTTGCCATGTTCCGCCAAGTGCGATCAAGGTGCCGTTGTCTACCGCCAGGCGCGGCATTTCCTCACTGCGCACATCACGATAAGTGGCAGGACTCAACTTGTCCTTGGCAGGAAGATTGAGCCAAAGCTGAAAAGCTCTGAGCCCTTGATGGTCGGTCAAGGGCATTTCCGAATGGATCATGCCCCGGCCGGTATGCATCCATTGAGCATCTCCGGCAAGGATGGTACTGGTGTGGCCTAGATGATCCTCGTGAGTCAGACCACCATGAATCACATAGGTGAGCGTCTGAATACCCCGGTGAGGATGGGCGGGAAAGCCACCGATATAGTCGTTGAGTTCGTCCGAGCCTAATTCATCGAGCATTAGAAAAGGGTCGAGCGCACCGCCGAAGGCGGAAATGCGCTTGATCTTGACGCCGTCACCATCCTGGCTGGGGCGTGCCTGAACAAGATGATCTATAACGCGCAGGGTGGACGATGCCATCTAGGTCTCCGATAAGTGTCGCTGAAACAATTCGCGGTCGGTTACGGCGTTCAGCTGTGATTTAATGGCATTCTAGTGAGATTTTTTCGAATATTAAGCGGATTCTTTCGCTGTTTTGCATCGAGGAAATCGAAATGTCCCGGGTAACACTTGCACAGTGGCAGATGTTGGCTGCGGTGGTTGACTATGGAGGCTTTGCACGTGCCGCCGAAGCCGTGCATAAAAGTCCCTCCACGTTGAACCATGCGGTTCATAAGCTTGAAGAGCAGTTGGGTGTGCAGGTACTGGAGCCCATCGGCCGCCAGGTGCGCTTGACGGAAGCCGGTGAGTTGCTTTTGCGCCGCGCACGCCAATTGATCGAAAGTGCCGCCTCGCTCGAAGATGTGGCAACGCGGTTGGCGGCGGGGCTCGAAGCGGAAGTGGTCGTGGCCATTGATCAGATATTTCCCGCCGCCGCGCAAGCCAAGGCGTTGGAGAGCTTTTCAGCGACTTATCCGCAGGTTCGCGTCCAGTTGCATGAAAGCGTGCTTAATGGCGGCATTGAAATGCTCTATGACGGCCGGGCCGATCTAGTGGTGACGGGCATCGAGGCGCAGGGATTTCTCGGTATACCCATGGTCGCGGTTCGTTTTGTGGCCGTGGCTCATCCAGACCATCCCCTGCACCGCTTGGGTCGAGCGCTGGACCTACGTGACTTGACTCAGCATCGCCAGCTGGTGGTGCGTGATTCCGCGTTGCGCGAGTCCGCCAGTGCCGGTTGGCTGAAAGCCGAACAGCGCTGGACGGTGAGCCACCTGGATACCTCCATGGACATGCTCAAGCGTGGCCTGGGATTTGCCTGGATGCCGGAAACACGTATTGGAGAGGCCTTGGCTTCCGGCCTGTTAAAACCCCTGCCCCTGGCCGCCGGCGGGATACGGGAAGTGCCTATGCAGTTGATCTTTCGCGATCGCGACAGAGCGGGTCCGGCGGCACATGCCATGGCCGAAGCACTGAGGCGGGCGGTGAGCGAGTGCCAGCATGATTCGACGTGATCGAATGAATGGGCGCAAAACCTCCACTTGAGCCGGGCACCCTTGAGCGTATGCTGAAAAGAGACGCAAACAAACCCTTTTCAGGAGAAGCACAATGGGACGCTTGGTTAATGGGGTGTGGCACGATCAGTGGTACGACACCAAAAAGCACGGTGGCGAGTTCGTGCGCGAATCGGCGCAACTGCGAGATTGGGTCAGCGCCGAAGCGCGTAGTGAAGAAAAGGGAGAAGGCGAGCGCGAGGTGCTCCCGGCCGAGGCGGGCCGCTATCACCTCTATGTTTCATTGGCCTGTCCCTGGGCGCATCGCACCTTGATCATGCGCCGCCTCAAGGGGCTCGAGCCGCTGATAGGCACGTCCCATGTCAGTCCTCTGATGTTGGAACATGGCTGGACTTACAACACCCGGGAGGGGGCTAGCGGTGATCCCATCAATCACGTGGAATATCATCACCAGCTGTATACCATGGCAGACCCTCATTATACCGGCCGAGTGACCGTGCCGGTATTATGGGACGAAAAGCGCAATGCCATCGTCAATAATGAATCCGCCGACCTGCTGCGTATCTTCAATGAGGCCTTCGACGATCTCACTGGCAATAACCTGGATTTTTACCCGCCCGATCTGCGTGAGACGATCGACGAAGTGAATGCCGATGTCTACGACCATATCAACAATGGGGTCTATAAATCCGGCTTTGCCACCGAGCAAGAAGTTTACGAAAAGCATGTCAAGGCGTTGTTTGAAGCGCTGGAGAGAATGGAAGCCCGTCTGAGCCGACAGCGTTACCTGGCCGGAGAGTGGTTTACCGAAGCGGACATTCGGCTCTTCACCACGCTCGTCCGTTTCGATGCGGTATATCACGGCCATTTCAAATGTAATCTGAAACGTATCGAAGATTTTCCGAACCTGTCGAATTACCTTCGCGAGCTATACCAGTGGCCGGGTGTGGCGGAAACCGTGGATATGGATCACATCAAGCGCCATTATTATTACAGCCATGACACTATCAATCCCACCCGGATCGTACCGGCCGGTCCGATACTGGCTCTGGAACGACCCCATGACCGCGAACGATTAGTCGGGCGAGGCGTGCGCAAGAAGAAGGTCGATTGAAAAGGTGGTCTGAAAAAAATAGATGGAATAAGGCAGATGAAATAAATAAAGCAGCGAACCTTGGTTCGCCGCCATGGGTTGGCTTGTTCAGTTGCTTCCTATGGCGTCGCGAGTGCGCTGCCAGGCACTTTCCACATCCTGGCGAGTTGACTGCCAGGCCTCTCTGGTGTTCTGTTTGGCCTGTTCCCACCAGTCGCGATCATAGGTCGGGAAGCTCTCCATTTCTTCGGGAGTCGCATCGATAAGTATCCGGTGCTCGGTATCGCCATCTCCCTCGGTACTCGTTTCCAGTTTGAAATACTCCGGCTCGATGACGATTTCACGCCCACCGAGCCCGAGAATGGCGTCGCTTTCCACCACTAATGCACTGATGCTCATGTCGTCATCGAACAGAATGTCGTCTACTTCACCGATTTCTTCATCCATGTTATTAGCAAAAAAGACATCCGCATCCAGAATGTCTTCCGCCGAATACAAGCCTTGGGGGTTCTGAGAGCCTTGTGGTTGGTCGTCATCGGATGCGTGCGTTCCCAATGCATAACCGCTGGCAATTGCCGCAACTGCCAAAGTGAGTGTTGTCTTGCGCATTTCATCTTTCCTTGTCAAGGTCTTGCGCCCATTTGTCGGCCTGCTTGTCGGCTTCCTCACGTGCCAAGCCGTATTTCTGTTGAAGCTTGCCTACCAGCTGTTCACGTTTGCCATTGATCTGGTCCAGGTCATCATCCGTCAACTCACCCCAACTGGAACGGGCCTTACCTTTGAGTTCCGTCCATTTTCCTTCTACTTGATCCCAGTTCATTGCATGCCTCCTTGGGCTGATGAGACGTCTTACGAATTAAACGTCTTGCGACTGTTTTTACTGTTTTCGATAGACTTTTTCAGGCTAGTTGAATTTTCAACAGACGCAAGCGTGATAATTTTCATTCTTCTTCAGGAGAAACAAGGAAAAAATTGGCCAGTCGCCAATGATAATGGTAGGATGCGCATTCCTCGCATGTGTTGACCCCTCCATCACGACGATACAAGCCTTTGCCTGCATGGCAAGCTTGCGCGAACATCAAGCCGTTTGCTGATGTTCATTGCTGTGAAGATGGCGCGCCTCCAGCATTTCACCACCCGGGTGAAATCGGCGCAGTAAGGTCGCCACAGTGCTCTGGTGAAATAGCCGGTTGGCTACCCAGAACAAATGCTAGGCGCGACCGGTGTCCCCGACTCAATTTGATGCCGCCCTCAAGAGGGCATTCGTATTATGCCGATTGGAATCCAATCGTTGACAGAGTCAGGGACGCTTTAGATGTTCTTTGCCGGTAAAAAAAACCGGTCTACCAAGGTGTGATTAATTAATGACCACGACTTCCGTTACCTCGCCAACTTTCGGCGAACTGTCCTTGTTGCCTGCCGTCCTGTCCGCTGTTGAAGCACAGGGCTATGAAACTCCGTCGCCGATTCAGGCGCAAACCATCCCTGCGCTGCTTGAAGGCCGCGATATGCTGGGCCAGGCCCAGACCGGTACCGGCAAAACCGCTGCTTTTGCATTGCCGTTGTTGTCGCGTCTCGACATTCAACGTCGTCAGCCCCAGGTGCTCGTACTGGCACCTACTCGCGAGCTGGCCCAGCAAGTTGCCGTGTCGTTCAGCAAGTACGGCCAGAACATGAAAGGCCTGGAAGTGGCGACACTATGTGGCGGCCAGGAATATCGCGAACAGCTGGGTGCGCTCAAGCGTGGCGCACAAGTCGTGGTCGGCACGCCGGGTCGAGTGATCGATCACCTGGATCGCGGTAGCCTCAAGCTCGACGGTCTCTCCGCTCTGGTGCTGGATGAAGCCGACGAAATGCTGCGCATGGGCTTTATCGACGACGTCAAACGTGTGGTTGCCGATACCCCCAAGGATGCCCAGCGGGTGTTCTTCTCGGCGACTCTGCCGGCTGAAATCGAGCGCATCGTCAACCGTTATCTGGTCGACCCGGTCAAGGTATCGATTGCCTCCGCCGTGGGTACCGCCGCAAGTATCGAACAGCGTCTGGTGCGCGTCGATGGCGGCGCCAAGCTAGAAGCGTTGGCCCGTATCCTCGAAGTCGAGCCCGTCGACGGTGCCATCGTCTTCGTGCGGACCCGTGCTGCCTGTACCACCCTGATGGAGCAGCTGTCCGCTCGCGGTCTGAGCGTGGCCAGTCTTTCGGGTGACCTGGATCAAAGCCTGCGTGAGCGTACCATTACTCGCCTGAAGCGTGGCAAGGTCGATATTCTGATCGCCACCGACGTGGCTGCGCGTGGTCTGGATGTATCGCGTCTTACCCACATCATCAACTATGACCTGCCCCAGGATAGCGAAGCCTATACGCACCGTATCGGCCGTACCGGCCGCGCCGGTCGCACCGGGGTGGCGATTACTTTCGTCGGTTTCCGCGAAGGCCGCAAAGTGGGCTGGATCGAACAAGCCACCGGCCAGAAACTGAGCGAAATGGCTGTCCCGGATGAAGCGGCTATCCGCGCTCACCGTGACGAGATTTTCCATCAGCGGGTTATCGCCTCCTTGACTAAAGGTGCCGATGAGCAGCGTGCGTTGATCGAACGTCTGGTGGAAGAAGGTCATGACCCGACCGAGCTGGCTTGCTCTTTCTCGGCCATGGCGCGTGCGGACGAAGCACCGATCGGTCGTCTGCAGGCACCACGCAAAGAGAAAGAGAAGGAGCGTGGCGCCACGCGTGATGCCAAGCCGCGTCGTGACCGCAATGCCGGGCCTAGCGAAGGCATGACCCGCTATCGCGTGTCCGTCGGCCATCAGGACGGCGTGAAACCCGGCCAGTTGGTAGGTGCGTTGGCCAACGAAGGCGGTATTGAAGGTGCGCGTATCGGTCGTATCGATATTCGTAATGCCTTCTCCGTGGTCGAACTGCCCAATGGCTTGCCACCCAGCATTCTGGTCAAGATGGCACGTGCCCGTGTGGCCGGTCGTCAGCTGGAAATCAGCGAAGATAACGGTGCTCCCGAGCGTGCACCGCGTCGTCGCCAAGAAGGTGATGCGCCGATTCGTCGCCGCGAACGCGCCTGATCCATGCCGGGCGTAAGCCCGGCAATTAAAAAGCCCCCGCACCGAAAATTTCGGTTGCGGGGGCTTTTGCGTTAGGGGAGTTCTTGGCATGAATGGGTGTCGGCGCCCATGCTCAGGAAACGGGCGTTACTCTCAACAGCGCAACGAACCGAGCAAGTAAGGCGGTGGCTTCCGGCGTGGCTCTTACCGCATCCATCAGCACTTGCGGATCTTCCCCTTGGTCACGCAAGGCGCTACGTTGGCGTTCCAGGTAAGCATGCATCACCGATACGGTGAACTCAGGGTGAAACTGTACGCTCCACTGGTGCGGGCCGTAACGCAGCGCTTGGTGGGGGTCATGCTTGTTTCCAGCGAGTATTCGAGCATTTTTAGGCGGCGTCAACACGGATTGAGCGTGGGTCAGGTGTGCGTAAAACAGCTGGGGTAATTCACCTAGCAGGGCGTCGTCTTGTGCCTCTTCACTGAGCATCACCTGACGAGTGCCTGATTCGCGTCCGGCCGGATGATAGTCGCTGATCCCGCCGAATGCCGATGCCATCAGTTGATGGCCGTAACATACCCCGAGCATGGGGATGTCGCGTTCAAGTGCCTCGACAAGCCAAGGCTTCAGCGCTTCGCTCCAAGGCTCTTCCGCACTGACCATACTATGCGAGCCGGTAATCACGAGCCCGGCGAGCGAAGAAAGCTCGGGAAGCGTGCTTTCGCGGGGGGCATCGAACACCTGAAGGGTCAAGCCGGGTGGCAGGGCGGTTTCCAGTTGACATTGGAATAATGCCTCGAAGTCGCCGTGAGCATCGATGACTTCGGGAAAGGCATCGCCGGCCTTGACGATCAAAAGGTGTGCCATGTAAGCGACTCCAGCGGGCAGGAAGGATGTCGACTGACTATTCGTGAAACGGAAAAATAGCCTGCCATGAGAATGCCCTGAATAGCAGAGCAACCAAGAGTGTCATCATGCAGGAGATCACGCGGGCAAACTAGCTTTCTGCGGACTCTGGGCCTTCATGCGCGTTTCTGGTGCAGGCAGCGGGTCAGAAGTGCAAATGGAGAAAGCTCGCCGTGCAGCCAGGGTCCGAGCAGGCGGGTCGAAAGCGGAATGAACAAAAACACCATCACCGGCGTCAAGCAGAGGGTGCCGACCAGCACCCGTGCGACCAGCGGCAGGCCGGTCAGCGCATTACCGAACAGGAACTGAAAGGCCAGCGAGACGGGGAAGAAGGCCAGCCAGATGGCGATAGCCTGCTTCCAGCGAGGCGGTGTGCTGCCGGTGCCGGCATCTTGGAACCAGTGTTCGAGGCCGGTGGCGCGGTGTTCCTGGGGTGTATCGAACAGACCCTGTCCTCTGGAAAGCCAGGCACGGCGAGAGGCGGAGTGCTCCCAGGCGGCAAGCATCTCGGCGTCACGAAAGCGGAAGATGATCTGGTATTCGTCGTCGCCGGGCGGCGGCGCCAGCACCCCGGAACCCAGGTAACCGGGAAAGTCGGCGGCAAGCGCCCGGCCTTCTTCGAGCCATTCGATGAAGTCGCGATAGCGCCCGCGGGCCACGCGGCGCGCCACCATCAGGGTGACGGGATCGGTAGACATCCTGTATCTCCTTGTGCGCGGCGCCCGGATAGAACGCCAATATCACTCGGGCCGGGTAGGCCTTCATGATCTATTCAAGCAATAAGTATACCAGATGAGCCTGTCTTTATAGTGAAACCAGCTTTTTTTCTGCTCAAGGGCAGTTGTTCGGCCTGGTTTCCTGGTCACGTTAAAGGCTCCTGGTCTAGCCTGAGAGGAGACTACCAAGGAGAACTGCGATGATTTCGCAACCGTTGCATGACTGGAACCTGGACCCGAAGGCGGCTATCGCTCTGCAGCGGCGCCTGGCCTCGTACCTGGAGCTGGAAGATCGCCTGGAGCCGGTGCGCCATCTTGCCGGAGTGGATATCGGCTTCGAGGCAGGTGGCGAGGTCACCCGGGCAGCCGTGGTGGTGCTCGAGTGGCCATTTCTTGGTGTGGTGGAAGAGGTGGTGCACCGCGAGCCGACCCGCATGCCCTACATTCCGGGGCTGCTTTCCTTTCGCGAGCTGCCCGCGGCCCTTGCCGCCTTCGGAAAACTCAGTATCCGGCCGGAGCTTGTCATGGTCGATGGCCAGGGCATCGCCCATCCGCGGCGTCTGGGTGTGGCCAGCCATCTGGGCCTGTGGCTCGACCTGCCCAGCATCGGTGTAGCCAAGTCGCGGCTTTGCGGTCACCACGGCGAGCCGGGGCCCGAGCGCGGCGATTGGGTGCCGCTTCTCGACGGCCGGGGAGAGCGGCAGGAAACCATCGGCGTGGTACTGCGCTCGCGCCGGGGCGTTAAACCGATCTTTGTCTCGCCGGGCCATCGCATCAGCCTTCCCACTGCGCTTGACTGGGTAGTCCAGTGCCTGGGGCGCACCAAGCTGCCCGAGCCTACGCGGCTTGCCGATCGTCTGGCATCGCGGCGCATCGCTTCACATCACAGCTAGTGACGTGCTAGTCGTGCTGCACCTGCTGGGCGGCCTTGACCAGGGCGCGAATCAGGCGTTGCTGGGGGCGGTTGAAAATCAGCCATTCGGGGTGCCACTGCACGCCGATCAGAAAGTCATGCTTGGTTGACTCTATTCCCTGGACCAGGCCGTTGCGGTCTCGGGCGACGATCCTGATGCCGGGACCAGTCTTCTGCACCGCCTGATGATGAAGGCTGTTGATGCGGCACCAGCTGACTCGCAGAATGCGATAAAGCTGACTGTCGCCGACGATGTCCACCGTCTTGCGCGGCAGCACGGTACGCCGTTGCTTGAGTCCTTCATGGGTGGTGTAGATATCCGGGTCCAGGGTGCCGCCCAGGTGGACGTTTATCAGCTGGGCACCGCGGCAGATTCCGAGCACCGGTGTGCCCTTGGGAATGAAGGTTTCGAGCAGTTGCAGCTCGAGCTTGTCGCGCTGGGGATCGACCCGCACGTCCAATTGCACTTCGCCGCCGTAGAGGTGTGCCTCGATATCGTCGCCACCCCCGATGATCAGCCCATCCAGAGTATCCGGCCGGGCACGTGAAGGTGATAAGCGCAGTGGGCGACCGCCATGACGCCAGACGGCGAACCAGTCAAACCACCAGGCAAGGCGACTCTTGGCATCCGAGGTGGTGATGCCGATCAAGGGGCGTGACATAGGCGTATTACCCCTCTTTAAGCCAGTGACGGACTTTTTCCAGCCAGCGTATCACCGGTGAGCGGGCATGATCGGCCACGTATTCATGGCAACGCGCCATGAGCACGTCGCGCTGTGCAGCAAGTTTCTCGACTTCGACCCAGCGATTCCATTCCACGACCGCACCCCAGCCGGGTTGCGAAAGCTGGGCATTGGGCAGGCGGTAATGAAAGGTGGGGCGCGGTTTAACCAATTTATTATGCATCAATTCGTGAGGGTGCTCCGGGCGTAGATAGGCAAACAAGGGGAACATGTCCAGTTCGCGATTGCGGGTGGGATTATAGGCGATGTAATCCTCGATCAGGGTGTCGAGATCCGGTGCATAATTGCTATTCAATACTTTCAGCGCGTATTCCTTGGGAAAGGGGTTGGCGTGAGGGAGCACTTCTCGGGTGATATCGACTTTGATTTCTTCACGTAACCAGACCGCCATCAGTAAATAGGCGCGTAGCTGGGCCAGGATATCCTCCACCTCCAGGCTGGCCACCTCCGGGTTCAAATGCAGGCCGAATCCATAGAGTAGGCTGGCATCCGTGCCCTTGGCGCCGTGTTCACGCAAGGCGTCGAATAAGCTGTCGAGCTCCTCCAGTTCGTTCCAGGGAACCGGTGGGCAGACGATTTCCGTGGGCACCAGACCCGAGACCATGTCGCCGATCAGCTCGCGGGTCTTTTGGTGAAACTCGATTCGCATCTGGTGACGCTGACGTTCCCACTCGCTATCCTGATGGGGGCTTTCTTCAAGCACCGCCGCGTCCGGGTGCGCGTACTGGGTGTCGAGTTCGATACCGAACTTGCCCCAGCGCGTACCTTCCACGTTAAGGCGGTGAGGGCTGATGACGTTGAGCTCGCCACCAAACAGGTCACGTATAATTAATGCGGTGTCCCGGGGCGGCAAACCGGCAAATTCAATTTCCACCCCGATATGTCGTGGCTGGCCTTCAAAATTGTCCCGTTCGGGTGGTGCTTGCAACGTCATCTCTTCATCCTGTGAGGTGAACGAATATTGCCTTAAGCCTATCATACCCCCGGTTGGTCTTAGCCACAGGCCGCCACCTTTGCCAGCCAGGAGAAGCAGGTGCGACAGCACAAGGTAATGCAGCAGCCAAGAAAGACGATGTTATTCAAGATGATGGTATTGAGCACGGGGTTAATCAAGACGGGGCTGAAGGCAGCAGTAGCCAAGATAATGCTAGGGCTGTTTATCGCCGTTACGGCACTGATGATGGCGCCGGTGCAGGCGCAGACATTGAGCCTGCCGGGGATGAGTGGAAGCGAGGAAAGCCCGCAAGCGGATAGCGAATCATTTCAACGCTCGCTGGATAACATCATCACCACATTGGAAGATAGTGAGCGTCGCAATGAGCTGCTTGAGTCATTGCGTGACTTGCAGGTGGCACATGAAGCCGGCGAGGAAACCGGCGCGCGCCAAGGGCTTCTGGGGGCGCTGGCGGACACCTTGACTGACCTGGGTGAACAAGCAGAGGCTGGCACTTCACCTCTTAACGAATGGTCGCGCCAGCTCTCCCAAGGGGCGGACGACCTGCGTAACCTAATGGAAAGCGCCGATGTCAGCGAAGCCATTCGTGTCGGCGTCAACGGGGCGATTCTGGGGCTGGTCTGGGTTGGCTCGCTAGTGGTACTGATTGCTCTTGGGCGCTTGGTGGCCAAGCGTCGGCATTGGCCGCTGGACCTGCCGCGTGACCCGCCGGCCTGGCTGCTGGCGGTGCATTTTCTGCGGCGCATGCTGCCGTGGGCGCTAGCCTTCGTTTTGGTGCTGGGCGTATCCCAGTTGTTGGCTTATAGCGCAGGGCGTGTGCTGGTGCTGGTATTGGCTTATGTGTGCCTGTTCGGGCGGGTGTTGTCGGTGGTGTTTGAAACCGTCATTGCGGTGTTCAGTCGTGGGCACCGGTTTACCGCCGTGCAGCTTCTACAGCGACGTGCGTTGCGTTGGTTATTCGTCATCGGTGCCTTGATTGCGCTGGGCGATGCGGTCAATTCCAGTCGCCTTGTCGACATGCTGGGAGAAGAGCTTTCAAGCCTGGTATCGGTCTTGGCGAACATGCTGGCGGCACTGATCAGTGCGCGCTTTATCCTCAAGTTCAAACGCCCGATTCGCCATTTGATCTGTAACCGTTCTTACCCTCAGCGGCGTGATGCGAGCACTGCGGTTGAATTGGTACGGGTGCTGGGTGCGCTCTGGCATGTGCCGGCATTGCTGGTGGTCGGCGGTTCATTGCTGGCAATTTTCATTACCGTGGGAGGGGTAGGTACGGCGCTGGCACGCTCGATCATATCGGCTGGTTTGCTGGTGCTGACGCTGGTGGTCACAGGGCTTCTACGCCGCCATGCCGAGCGTATGGGCAAACGACGCCATCATCATCGGCGTAGCCAGTATCGTAAACGACTGGAGCGCTTCGGTTATGTGCTGGCGCATATCTGCGCCTGGGGTATCTTTGCCGAACTTTCCGTCCAGGTATGGGGGGGGTCCTTGTGGGGCTGGGGGCAGCAAGGCATGGCCAGTGCGCGTATCGGCCAGGCGCTCGCCAGCCTGGGGCTTACGCTACTGCTGGCCTGGTTGATCTGGATTTTTGCCGATACCGCGATTCAGCGGGCCTTGACCTCATCGGCGCGCTCGCGGGGGCGGCGTGTCAACCAGGCACGAGCCCAAACGATCACGCCGATGATTCGCAATGTGATCTTTGTCACCATTTTGATCATTACGTCCATTGTGGTGCTGGCGAACCTGGGGGTGAATGTGACGCCGCTGTTGGCCGGTGCCGGTGTCATCGGTCTGGCGCTGGGTTTTGGTGCCCAGACCCTGGTGCAGGATTTGATCACCGGTATCTTCATTCTGATCGAAGACTCGCTGGCGGTGGATGATTTCGTGCAGATCAACGGCCACATGGGAACGGTGGAAGGCCTGACGCTGCGTACCGTGCGGCTTCGCGACCTGGACGGGGTGGTGCATATCATTACCTTCAGTCGGATCGAATCGATCCACAATATGTCGCGTCAGTTCGGCATCGCCTTGATGCGGATTCGTGTGCCGCACGCCATGCGGATCGACGATGCCATGCATCTGATGCAGGAAACAGCGATGGAACTGCGCAAGGACCCCATGATGCGCCACCATATCTGGTCACCGCTGGAACCCCAGGGGATCGATCGTTTTGATGAAGGTGGGGCTATCTTGCGGATGCGCTTTCGTACCGCGCCGGAAATGCAATGGGACGTGGCACGCGCCTTCAACCTGTTGCTCAAGCAGCGTATGGAAGAGCAGGGACTGGATATGGCGATGCCGCGCATGAGCATCAGCATGGAAGGCAAGACCGGTGAGTTGGAAGACAAGACCGGTAACTCATTGGAGCCCGAAACCGAGCATGATTCTCGGCGGGCTCACCCCGCTGCGCCCCAGGAGGCACCTCGCCCGACGGAGGAAGAATACGCCAAAGGCGAGAAATACAAGCAAGCGGCGTTACGGCGTTCCCAGGCTCATGCACAGGGCGAACCCGGCAGCCAGGCCTATGCTTCCAGCGGTGGCGAGCAGGGCGACCAATAACCAGGGACCACGAAAGCGGCGCCAGCGGTTGTACAGCAATATCGCGTGGCTAACGCGGTCAACCAGCTCGTCGTGGCGGGATATGGCGTGGTCCGGCGGCAATGAGAAATCATTGGCCACGTCGCCCTGCCAGTGAGCGCCATGAGTCAGCCCCAGGCGTGCCCGCAGGCGTCCGATGTCGCTTAATGTTGCGTGCAGGTCGTCATATTTTTCCCGCCGGTCGGGTACCGTGAGTACCGTCTGGGCGTCCTGTCTCAGCGCGCTGTTCTGACATTGGGTCAAGGCAGTGCCAATGGCGTTGTCGTCAGCGCCGGGAGTCAGGGAGAGCCGTTGGTATAAATCGCGCATGGCAAGCAATGTCTCGGTCAATAGGTCTGCATCAGATAATCATAGGCCTTTTTGATGCGTTGAAAACGGACGGAGGCCTGGGCGGCTAGTTGTTCGCTTTCGGAAAAGAAACGGTCTGGGTGATGAAGCTGCGCCATGCGCCGATAAGCTCGCCGAACTTCATGGCGGCTAGCGCCAGGAGGCAAACCTAGAATTTCCAAGGCGCGTGACGTTCGGTCTTGGGGCGGCTGATAGGCGGATTCACGGCGCTGCTCTTGTTTGTGGTGTTGCTGTTGTTTTTGGCGTTGCTGCTGTTGACGACGCTGTTGCTCTGACTGGCGATGTCGCTCTCGTTCCTGTTCGCGCTCTTGCTGGCGACGCTGCTTCTCGTCATGTTTTTGTTGCTGGCTGTCACGCTTATGTTGTGCGTCGTCGCGCTTGCGCCTGGCGCGCTCTTCACGGCTTTGCTCCTGCTGTTGGCGCTTCTGCTCGGCTTCCTGTGCCTGAGCGTTTTCTCGCTGGGCAGCTTGTTCCTGGCGCTGATGGTAATAAGGATCATGCACCTGCCAATAGGCATCGCTACTGAGGTCTTGGGGAGCGGCGAGCGGTTTGCCGGTCAGTTCATGAAACAAGCTGTGCAAGGTGGCCGGAGTAATGGTGAGAAGGTCGGCCAGAAAACGCAGGATATAGTGGTTGTGCTGCGATACCTCGCCGTCGTCCGTTGCCAGGGTAATTGCCTGGTGCATCACGCTCAGGCTGCGTTCGCTACTGCAATCCTTGCGCATGATTTCCGCAGCCAGTTGAATGGCCTGGAGATCCTGGGCGTGGGCAATTCCCATCACCGGCCCCAGTTCATGCCCATGACGAAATTGAGCGGACACCTGTGCCAGACGGCGGCGGCGTTGCCCTTCGGAAACATGCTCACGCTTGACCAGAACCCAGGCGAGTAGCAACAGCACTGCGGTATCCACCTGATTGCGGCTTTTCAACAGGACGAGCTCGAAAGATGAAAAGCGGGCAATGGACATTCCCAGGCTCCAGCGGGCGTAAATGAACTTAGTGGGCAATGAACGCCCCGAACCGGCACGACAAACTCGATACCTGTTCATATGGTATATCATCAAGACATTCAGTGAAGCAGGAGTTTACTCGGGTGATCAGCGTAGAACGCAAGAACGGCTTTCAGTTGCGCCTGTCTCGTACGCTTCAGGAGGAAACTTCTCACCATCTGGATGTGTATCTGTTCGTTCCCAGCGAACTGGGACTGAGTACGCAAGTCATCTCCGAAGACGTGCTCTACCACAGTGGTGTGCATGTCACGCGCACATATTACAGCGATGAACATCACCTGCCGTTGGTATATAGCCGGCTGTCCAGCCGCAATCGTCTGGGTACGGAACATTACCGGCTTAACTTGAGCCTGTATGCCTATCAATACGTCGTGGCCATGGAGCGCAGCACCCAGGCGATGCTGGAAAACGTGCGGATTCTGCGCAAGGCGTGGCGCGATGAAGAGCTGGAAAAGAGCGACCCGACACAGCAGCGACTTGGCTCGGAACTGGAAGATCAATTGACCGAGGTCAGCGAACTGAGTGAAGGCATTCTCAAGCGCCTGAGGCGTAACCGGCCCAAGGATGCCGCGCTGCACAAGTACTTTGCCAATATCGACAACTATCTGTCCTGGTTTACCGAACAACAACTGCTGGCACTGGTGGCGCATTTACCGAGAGGAGGTGAATTTTCCGAGGTTCGTCGGCATTTCGTTGAGCTGTGCCGATATGAAAGTGACTACCGCCAGCAGCATCACTACAACGCCGAACGCGTCAACCGGGATCCGACGCGCATGTCCAACAAGATGCGTCTGTTGCGCCGCCTGATTGAATATCCGATCACCCTGAAACAGCGTACCCAGGAGCTCGGAGGGGGAGAGCAAAGAGCGGTCAAGGGCTTGGCCACGGCGGTGGTGATGGTTTTTGTCTCGCTGGGGCTTTTATACCTGCGCAACTACATGGGCGACGTGACAGCTTTGCTGGTGCTGGCCATTGCGTTGCTGTATGCCGTGCGGGAAGTCTTTAAGGATGATTTACGCAATACCTTGTGGCGCATGCTGCGCAAGGGGCGTCCCAAGTGGCGGCGCCACTATTTCGATGCCACCCACAATGTATTGGTCGGGCGCCAGTTGGAATGGTTCGATTACACGCGCTTTGCCTCGCTCGACGAGGATATTCAACGCGTGCGCAAGCGCAAGGTGGCACAACGAGAAGAGGTCATCGTTCACTACCGCTCCAGCTCACGGATGTCGCCGACCCGCTTTCTCAGCGGTTATCAGCATACCCGTGAAACCTTGTCGCTGGATATCGGCATGCTGACACGCCTGATGGGCAAGGAAAAGCATTACATCTATCGGCTCAAGGATGGACAGGCAGTACGCGAAAGCGTCGAACGTCGCCATCTGTTCAATCTGGTGGTGAAGGAAAGCGGCAACGGTTCGTCACCGTTGTTGGCGCGTTGGAAGGTGGTGGTAAGCCGTTCGGGTATTGTGGTGGTGGAGAAGGTCCATGAAGAAGGCGGTGATGCTTACTGAGCTGTATCAAGTAAGTCATTGTCCCAAGGCGCTAGAGTGGAAGATCGCGGCATGTCGCATTCCAAACTAGAATTACAAGTGAGTGTTCTCGACACGCCAAGGGACCCCTTCATACTACCGAAAGCCAATGCAAGCCAGGAACGAGGTAATACCATGCAAGCAAACGATGTCATGACCCAGAATGTGATCACGGTAGAACCGGATACCCAAGTACGCGAAATCGCCCGGCTGTTGATGGAAAACCGAATCAGTGCAGTGCCGGTGGTCGATGCCGGAGGCAAGGTGCTGGGCATCGTCAGTGAAGGGGACTTGATGCGTCGGGTGGAAAACGGCACCGATCAACGCAAATCCTGGTGGCTGAAGTCAATTTTTACCGGGGCCAACGACGCCGGTTCCTACGTCAAGTCTCATGGGCGCAAGGCGAGTGAGATCATGACCCCGAAACCATGGACCATCGAGGAAAGCATGCCGCTGGAAGATGTGGCCCGGTTGCTCGAAAAACATCACATCAAGCGTGTACCGGTGGTACGTAACGACAAGCTGGTGGGAATCGTGAGTCGTGCCAATCTATTGCAGGGCCTGGCGTTGACCAGCACCCAGCCTTCCCAGGCGCCGGCGGACGATCGCGCCATCCGTGACGCCATCATGAAGGAGATAGAAGACAATGCAGGGGTGCGCATCGGTGGCATCAATGTTCTGGTGGAAAACGGCAACGTTGAGCTCTGGGGATTGGTTGATGCCCCGGAGCAGCGTACTGCGGCACAGGTAGCCGCCGAAAACACCGATGGAGTGAACAAAGTGGAAAATAACCTAGGCTTGGCCCCTAGAGGGGTCGGCGGTTATTGAACCACTGTTTTTAAGCCACCCAAGGCCGCTGGGCGAATGCCCAGCGGTATATCCCAACGATTCTTGTCTTGCAGGCCGTTTGCGGAATCAGACCGTGGTGGCTTTAACGATGGCGGTTTCCAGAGTTTCCACGCTGCGTTGGGTATGGTGCAGCTTTTCCAGGCCGAACAAGCCGATACGAAAGGTCTGAAACCCCTCGCCTTCATCGCACATCAGCGGAACGCCGCCGGCCACCTGTACCCCTGCCTGAGCCAGCTTGGCCACCATGGTCGAATCTTCGCTATAACAGACCACCACCCCAGGCGCTTCGAAGCCGGGCGCGGCGACGCTCTTGAAGCCGCGACGTTCCAGCATGGCGCGGGTGTCGCGGCCCAAACGCTGTTGTTCGAGCTTGACCTTGTCGAAACCGTAGTCGCGGGTTTCGAACATGATGTCGCGGAGGCGGCTCAGGCTGTCGGTGGGCATGGTGGCGTGGTAAGCATGACCACCGCTCTCATAGGCCCGCATGATGCTGTGCCACTTGCCTAGATCGCAGGCGAAACTGGTGCTGGTGGTTTCAGCCAGCCGAGCCGTGGCGCGCTCGGAAAGCATGACCATGGCGCAACAGGGTGGGCCGCTCCAGCCCTTCTGCGGTGCGCTGACCACCACATCGATACCCAATGCCTGCATGTCGACCCAAAGCGTACCGGCGGCGATGGCATCCAGCACGAACAAGCCTCCAACCTCATGCGTCGCCTGAGTGAGCTGCTGAATGTAATCGTCCGCCAACAGCAGACCGGCCGAGGTCTCTACCTGGGGGGCGAAAACCACCGCAGGCTTTTCGGCACGAATCTGCTCCACGGCCTCTTCGATCGGTACCGGCGCAAAGGGAGAGTGCGGGTCGTCAGCGTCCAGGCGCCGAGCCTTGAGAACTGCCTGCTGGTGGGTGATGCGTCCCATGTCGAGGATTTGCGTCCAGCGATAGCTGAACCAGCCGTTGCGAATCACCAGGGTCTTCTGGTCGGTAGCGAACTGGCGGGCCACCGCTTCCATGCCGAAGGTGCCACTGCCGGGCACGATGACGGCTGCATGGGCGTGGTAGACCTCTTTCAAGGTGGCGGATATATCCCGCATCACCCCTTGAAACCGCTGAGACATATGGTTCAAGGAGCGGTCGGTGTAAACCACGGAATATTCCAGCAACCCATTCGGGTCGACATCGGGTAGCAGGCCAGCCATGCAATTCTCCTGTGCGACAACCCGCGCCATTCAGAGCGAGGGTATGGTGAATACGAGTAACGACAGCTCAGAGCATAAGTGGGTTTGCTCCGCCAAACCAGCCCTTGTCGGGCAAGCTCAGCCAGTAGCGGCTATCTCCTTGTGGCATGCCGCTTCGCTATTTTGAGTAGCCTGAATGACGGTCAGGGCGATGGTATACACGATATCGTCCACCAGAGCCCCGCGTGACAGATCGTTCACCGGCTTGTTCAAGCCTTGCAGCATGGGGCCGACACTCACCACCTGGGCACTACGCTGCACAGCCTTGTAAGTGGTATTGCCGGTATTGAGATCGGGAAAGATGAAGACCGTGGCACGTCCGGCCACCGGCGAATCCGGCGCTTTCTGGCGGCCGACGCTTTCGATGGCGGCGGCATCGTACTGCAGCGGGCCGTCAATCAACAGGTCCGGGGCGCGCGCTCGGGCCAGTCGGGTGGCCTCGCGGACCTTATCGACATCCACACCACTGCCCGATGAGCCGGTGGAATAACTGATCATAGCCACTCTCGGCTCGATGCCGAAAGCCTGGGCGGAGCGCGCGCTTTGCAGGGCGATTTCCGCCAAGGTGTCGGCATCCGGGTCTGGAATCACCGCGCAGTCGCCATAGACCACTACCTGTTCCGGTAGCAGCATGAAAAACACCGATGACACATTGCGGTATTCAGGGGCGGTCTTGATCAGCTGAAATGCCGGGCGCACGGTATTGGCGGTGGTATGCACCGCACCGGAGACCAGACCGTCGACTTCGTCGAGTTGCAGCATCATGGTACCGAGCACCACATTGTCGTGAAGCTGAGCTTCTGCGGTAATCTCATTGAGCTTGCCATGTCGCAGCTTGACCATGGGCTCGATATAACGAGCCCGAGTGCTTTCGGGGTCGATGATTTCCAGGTCGTCGGGAAGCGTCAGGCCACGATTATGCGCCACATTTTCGATCTCCTCGCGGTCGCCCAGCAAAATGCAGTTGGCGATGCCGCGACGCTGACAGAGAATCGCGGCTTCCACGGTGCGCGGTTCGTTACCTTCGGGCAGCACCACGCGTTTCTTGTTTTCCTGCGCCAGCTTGACCAGCTGGTAGCGAAAGGCCGAGGGCGAGAGGCGGCGGGTATAGCCTCGGCTCAAATTTTCCTTTAGCCATTCAAGGTCGATATGCGCGGCGACGAAATGGGCAATCTTCTCGGCGCGTTCCAGGTCATCCGTGGGGATTTCGTTGTTCATGCGGCTGAGATTGGTCGCCGTGGTCAGGCTGTCGGTATCCACGGTAAGCACCGGTAGGCCGGTATTGAGTGCCGGACGGCACATTTCGATCATGTTGTCGTTAGGCATGTAGCCGTTGGTCAGCAATATCCCGGCAAGTTGTGTGCCGTTCATGGTGGCAAGTGCCGTGGCGAGTATCACGTCATCACGGTCGCCGGAGGTCACCACTAAGCTTCCGGGCTTGAAGATATGCAAGGCGTTGGCGGCGCTACGGGCGCACAGGCTAGTGGAAAGTACGCGGCGACTGTTCGCCTCGCCTTCATTAAGCAGGCGTGCTTCCAGCGCCTGGGCCACATCCAGCGTGCGTGGAGCGCTCAATGCCTTGCTATAAGGCACCACACCAATCAAATGAAAACGCTCGGTGGCCAAGGCCGGCGAGTAGCGTTGCAGTTCATCCAGCACCGGCTTCTCCAGCCGGGCATTGGCCGTGCCGGGGGCGGGAGTCAGACTATCTTCGTCGTAAGGCAGGTTCTTCATTCGCATCAGAATGCAGCCCAAGGTTCGGCTGGAACTGACGCCGCCAAAGCTTCTGGCGTGCATGTCGAGTTGTTCGGCCAGTGCCTGGGGTTCATTCAGGTCGCCGGTGCCCACCAGAATGATCCGCGCATTCAGTGCGTGCGCCAGTTGGGCATTGGTCTGGGTGGCGTAAGTGGTGTGTTGGGTGGGAACGACGCCTTCCACCACCACCAGGTCCAGTGCACTGCCATCGCAATAGGCCTGATGTGTGACCTGATCGTAAAGCTCGATCACGTTTTCCATCAACTCGTCGAGATGGTCGTCGCGCAGCAGCTGCTCCAGGCGAGCTTGGGAAATCGGCGGGGGAGGCGATTGGTTCAAGGTGCGAGCCACCAGGGCAGTGGAGCGATCCTGGCCCGAGCCGTTGAGTTCATCTTGCATGAACGGCTTGAGAAAGCCGGCTTTCAGACCGATGGTATCCAGCGCCTGGATCAGCCCCAGGCAAGCCGACGTCAAACCGGCCCCGACGCTAGTGGGTACCAGCAAAATGCACTGTGGCTGCTCGGATTGGGTAGGCATTATGGCATCTCCAGACAGGGGTGAAAGGCGTCGGCACATGCGGATCTAACCGCAGTGACTAGACTGAAAGTCCCTACTTTAGTCCAGTATGTTGCGCTGCGACAAATGCGAGTGGCATAAACATTCCCCCGCAAGCCAAAAGGCAAAATCGGGTTGCGTGAATCCATGGGATGAACCACATTGAAACAGAGGTAAAAAACACCGTTCTTTAACGGAGGTACATAGCTATGAAACCGCTAATTCTCTCTGCCGTCTTGCTGAGCGTGGGGGCTTTCGCTGCATCGGCTCAGGCCCAGTGGTCGTCATACCCTGAAAGTTATCTGGGCGGCGATGCCATGTGGTGGGAGCTTGACCCTGATGGTGGTGCTCCCTCTGCGGATGATATCGGCTTGCGCCTACGCGGTGGTGCGCAATTCAATGAACTTTTCGCTGTGGAAGGGCACCTGGGTACCGGTGGCTCCGATAGAGGCGTTGACCTGGATTACCTAGTCGGCGCCTATGCCAAGGGGATCGTGCCGATTGCTCCGGAACTGCGTGTCTACGGCCTGGTAGGCGTCACCGAGGTGGATTTCGACGTCGAGAGTGAAAGTGACTTTTCCTACGGCTTGGGCGGCGAATTCGACATGACGCCGAACCTCTCGCTGGGGGCGGATTACATGCGTTACCTGGATAACTCTGACTACACTTTCGACGCCGCCAGCGTGGGGCTGCGCTTGCGTTTTTAATCGAGGCGTCTAGCTCTTTCCTGGGCATATCGCGCTCCGCCTTGAACTTCGGCGGGGCGTTTTTCACTGGATGCGTCATTGAGCGATGTCATGGCCAAGCTCTTGGAGCATTGGAAGACGCATGCCGGTATAGCCAGCGTATATCGAGCGCAAACGAGACCATTAGAGCCGCCAATGCCGAGCTCACCAGGAGCAGGGCAATATCGGAGGGCATGAAGGGAAGCAGGGCCACCAATAACGTCATTATTTGCCATACACAGACGGCCTTGCGTCGAAAACTTTCGGGTAGCGAAGCCTTCAGCCATGGCCAGGCATGCCCGCTGAGTACAAAAGCGTAACGCATGAGGCCGATCAACATCACCCAGACACCGGTGATATCGGCAATTACCAGCCCCAGGCAGAGCACCAAGATGAAGAAGGCATCCAGTTCCATGTCGAAACGTGCGCCCAGCTCGCTTTGGCAACCCTGGCGCCGTGCCACCCAGCCGTCCAGCCCATCCAGCAACAGCGCCAGGGTTGCCATGCCCAACCAGGTGAGGCGTCGAGCTTCGAAGGAGTCGGGCGAGAACAGGGCGGCTGTGAGTAACAAAATCAGGATGCCACGCAACAATGTGACTCGATTAGCCCAGCCAAGCGCCCCCTGTCGCCAGTAGTGCAATAACCAGCCTGCGAGTATGGCGTACAGCAGCGTAGCCCCGAGTGTTTGCGCCAGTGTCAGGGAAAGTGGATAAGGCAATGCAGCCAGCAACCAGAGGGCAGCTATTCCCAAGGCTAGCTCGCCCAACGTGCGCTCGATACGGCGGCCTGAAAATGGACCTAATGGGTCTGCATCGGAGGAAAAAAAGGCCATGGCATTACCCGCTGGGGAAGATTACGTTCAACATAGCGCAAATAAATTGATGCATAAATATTTTTATGTACCATCCTTGTAGAAGTGTTAACGTCGACCGAACACTTGGTTAAAACAATGCGAGTGGGCCAACCATTGTGAATCAAGGCGTGTTTTGTTAACTATCTTTTAAAGCATGTTTCATGAAACGAGTTTTATAAAACGCGTTTTTCTCTTTGGGTTAAGGATTGCATTATGGCCGCGGTGGCTGCTGAAGATTCCCTAATTAAGGCCAAGGCCTTCTGGGTAAGTGCCAAGAAGAACGGCGAGCTACGTGAATCACGCCTGGAGTGGCCGCCTCACGCCTCGCAGCCACCCATGGCACTGGTCAAGGCGCTTTACAGCGGCATTAGCCGAGGTACCGAGTCCTTGGTATGGCACGGTCGGGTACCCCCTTCGGAATACCAGCGAATGCGTGCGCCCTTTCAGCAGGGTGAATTTCCGGCGCCAGTGAAGTATGGCTATGCCAGCGTCGGCCAAGTGGAGGAAGGGCCCGAAGAGCTTCTCGGTCAGGCGGTTTTCTGTTTGTTTCCCCATCAGGACCGTTACGTGGTGCCTGTGGATGCCTTGGTGCCGCTCCCAGCGATGCTTCCCCCAGAGCGTGCGGTGCTGGCCGCCAATATGGAAACCGCGATCAACGGCGTCTGGGATGCCGCTCCCGGTGTCGGCGATCGCATCGCCGTGGTCGGCGCAGGCGTGGTCGGCAGCTTGGTGGCCTGGCTATGCCAGGCGATTCCCGGCACCCAGGTCAGCTTGATCGATATCAACCCTCAACGCGAAACCTTGGCCCGTGAGCTGGGCGTTGCCTTCTCCATGCCGGAACAGGCCCCCAGCGAATGCGATTGCGTAATTCATGCCAGCGGCAACCCCGAGGGGCTGCGCCAGGCCCTGACACTTGCCGGGCCCGAGGCGAACGTCATCGAAATGAGTTGGTACGGCGAACGTGAGGTCACGCTTTCGCTGGGAGAGGCCTTTCATTCACGGCGATTGACCTTGCGTTCCAGCCAAGTGGGAAGCCTACCCACCCAGCGGCAGCCCCGCTGGGGGTATCGGCGCCGTCTTGAACTCGCCTTGCGCCTGTTGCAGGCCCCCTGTCTGGACGCTCTGATCAGCGGCGAAAGCGATTTTTCCGAATTACCCCGTCGCATGGCGACAATTCTGGCGCCAGGCAGTACCGAGCTTTGCCATCGTGTGCGCTACCTTTAACCCTAAGGAGTCCGTCCTCTATGTATCGTCTTTGCGTTCGCGATCACCTCATGATCGCCCACAGCTTTACCGGCGAAGCCTTCGGCCCCGCCCAGCGCTTGCATGGCGCCACCTATGTGGTGGACGTGTGCTTTCAGCGTGCCGAGCTGGATACGGATGGCTTGGTGGTGGATATCGGGCTGGCAAGCGAGCGGCTCAAACAGCTGCTGGCGCCCTACAATTACTGCAACCTAGATGAGATGGAGTCGCTCAAGGGCCATAACACCACCACCGAATTCATGGCAAAGGTGATTTTCGATGCTTTGGCGGGCGCCATCGAGCAAGGTGAACTGGGGGAGGCGGCGCGAGGTATCCAGCGTATCGAGGTGACCTTGCATGAATCGCACATCGCTTGGGCGAGCTATGAGGGTGAGCTGTGCAGCGCCTGACGCTAGTCGTGGCAGGTGGCCCCGGGCAACGTACCGGCGGCTACCTCTATGACGCCCGAATGGTGGAGGAGCTGCGTGTCCAAGGCTGGCAGGTAAGCGTGCAGGGGCTTGAAGGCCGTTTCCCCGATGCCGATGTCATCGCCGAGCATGAACTCGACCAGGCGCTGGGCAGCTTGCCCGACCAGGCGCAGGTAGTGCTTGACGGCCTGGCCATGGGCGCCTTGCCCGAGGTGGTGGCGCGTCATGCCCACCGCCTGGATATCACCGCGCTGGTGCATCACCCGCTCTGCGATGAAAGCGGCCTGGACGAGGCGCAGCAACAACGCTTGAAGGCGCTGGAGCTCAAGGGGCTTTCACGGGTGAAGCGCATCATCGTGACCAGTGCCTTTACCGCCAGACGCCTGGAACAACTCGCTGCAACGCTGCCGGCCATCGAATTGGCGCCGCGGCATGTGGTGGAACCGGGGGTGGAGGCAGCGCCGCTAAACGCTTTTGATCCACAAAACCCCACTCCGAGGTTGCTATGCGTGGCCACGCTGACCGAACGCAAGGGCCATGACATCCTGATGGCTGCGCTGGCCTCGTTAGGCGATCTCGATTGGCGATGTGACTGTATCGGTAGCCTGGACCGCGACCCGGTTCAGGTGGCGCGGGTACAGCAACTGATCCAGCAGAACGGCCTGCAAGACCGGGTGCGTCTGCGCGGTGAGTGCAACGCCGATGAGCTGAATGCCGCCTACGCCGCCAGCGATCTGTTTGTGCTGCCTTCCTGGTATGAAGGTTACGGCATGGTGGTCACCGAGGCGCTGTCCCGGGGCATCGCCGTGGTGACCACCCAGGGTGGCGCCCTGGCAGATACCCTGCCGCAGGGCGCGGGGTGGTGTCTGCCGCCCGGCGATATAGAGGCCTTCAGCCAAGCGCTGCGCCGCTGGTGCGAGTCGCCTGAGCTGCGTCGGACACTGCGTTATGGTGCGGTTCAGGCGCGGGAAACATTAAGTGATTGGCAGGCGGCGGGGCGAGGATTCGCTCAGGCGTTGACGGATTCCCTGCCCAAGGGTGGTCGCTTCGAGGCCGACTGGCTGAGCCTGCGCGAAGCGCTGGACGGCAGATCACGCAGCCATCGGCTCACCGGCTTGGCGCATGACTGGCTTGACCGCCGCCCGGGCACCAAGCGAATTCTGGACTTGGGTAGCGGCACGGGGAGTAATCCACGTTTTCTCGCCCCGCGCTTGCCCGGCCCCCAGCATTGGCGCCTGGTGGACCACGACCCTGGGTTGCTGCAGCAAGCAAGCACCCCGCAAGCATCGATTCGGGATGCCGCTTCCTGGCCCGTCATGCTGATGCCCCAGCGTCGCCACTTGGCTCCGGTGGATGCCGACTTGATGGATGGCGTGGATCTGGTCACTGCCTCGGCATTGTGCGATCTGGTTTCAGCAGATTGGGCGAAATCTTTGGTAGAGGCATGTCGTCAGCGCCAACAGGCCCTGTTGCTTACCTTGAGTGTCAACGGCGACTGGCACTTTATGACCCCTGATGGAGACGCAATTTCCGACACCCGAGACGCAGCGGTACTGGCGTTGTTCAAGGCGCATCAATCTCGGGACAAGGGGTTGGGAGCCGCCTTGGGAGGACGCGCGCCCAAGCTTCTGGTTGAATGCCTGCAACAGGCCGGTTACCGCGTGGAACAGGCATCGTCACCCTGGTGCCTGGCCGCCGGAGACCGGTGCTTTCTGCCGTTGGCGCGGGCCTTGGTGGATGGCTGGCATGAGGCCGCCCTGGCTCAGGCGCCCCATCGAAAAGACATGTTGAAGGCTTGGCGTGACCAGCGACTGGCGGCACTCGGCAACGGCGAGGTGGGCATCTACGTGGGTCATGTGGATATATTCGCCAGCCCCGAGGGTGAGCATTGAGCATGTCAGGATTATTCTGGCGGCCCGTTGCGAGCTTGATCGTGCTTGCAGGGCTTTTTCTGTGGGTATCTCCCCAGCAGGTATTTCAGGAAATACGCGGGCTGGCGCCGGCCTGGGTAATCCTGGCGTTAGTGCTCAGTGGTGGGCAAGTGGCGCTCAGTGCCTGGCGCTGGTGGCTGACCGCCCGCTGTCTGAAGGTGCCGCTGGGTTATGCCCATGCGCTAAAAGAGTATTACCTTGGCCTGTTGGTCAATCAATTGTTACCCGGCGGTGTGGTGGGCGATGCCGGCCGTGCCTGGCGCCATGCGCAACACAGCCGGGCGCGCGGCAGCGCCTGGCGAGCGGTGATCATCGAGCGCACCTCGGGGCAGATGGCGGTGGTTATCTTGACCTTGGCGGCCTTGCTAGCGTCTCCGGTATGGCATGCGGTGCTGGGGTCGGTGGGGCTTGTGGTCTTGCTCGCCCTGAGTGCTTTGCTGATAGTGGCGCTACGCTGGGGGTTACGTAAAAGCCGGCTCTCGCAGCATGGCGGGCCGCGCTGGTGGCAAGCATTGCGTCAAGATATACAGAATGGACTGTTACGTCCGGGTATATGGCCACAACAGCTGGGGGCTTCGTTGCTGGTGGTCTTCAGTTATGGCTTGGTGATGCTGTGTGCCGCCCGGGCGATCGGCGCGGACATTTCCAGCACCACCCTGCTGGCGTTGACGCCACCGCTGTTGCTGGCGATGTTGATTCCCTTTTCGATTGCCGGCTGGGGGCTGCGGGAAGGTGCCGCCGCCGCTGTCTGGGCGTTGGTGGGGCTGCCCCCGGCCCAGGGGGTGGCGATCTCGCTGGCCTATGGCGTGCTGGTATTGCTGGCCAGCTTGCCGGGTGTGTGTTTTATGCTCAGGCACCCACACCGCCCGGTGGGCTCACCCGGAGGCCAGAAGCGTCACATCGAACAAGGTGTCGTCACCGCAGGCGAAACAACGCACCGGGGGGCGCAGGGCGGTGTGCAGCGTCTCGATGGGCGGCAGGGTAAGCCCCGGGCGCCCCGAGCCGATCAGCAGCGGTGCGACCAGCAAATGCAGGTGGTGAATCACGCCGGCCTGGATGAAGCGCGAAACGGTAACGCCGCCACCTTCGATCAAGACGCGTTTCAGCCCGTGTGCGGCCAAGGCATCGAGCACGGCCTGCGGCTGGAAGTGGCCCTGGGAATCCAGCGCCAGACGCTGTCGGGTGACGTGCCCGGCGGCGTGGGTGTCCAGGCTGACGTTGTCACCGATCAGGTGCAGCGTAGCCGTGGGGCCGTTTTGCAATATTCCGAGTTGCTGCGGAGCGCGGCCACGGGGGTCGAGAATGACGCGAACGGGACTTTCGCCCTCAACATGACGCACGCTGAGTTGAGGATTGTCGGCACTGGCGGTACCCACGCCGATGACCACGGCATCCACCAGTGCCCGCAAGCGGTGCAGGTGGACCAGGCTTTGTGGGCCGTTGATGTAGTGCGAATGGCCGCTTTGCGTGGCGATGCGCCCATCCAGACTTTGCCCCAGCTGCGCGAGTACCAGCCGCTTTGTGGTTTCGACCAGCGGCGCCAGGCATTCAAGCAGAGAAATCGCTTCCTGGGAAAGGGGAGCGGGTCCATGCCACTCGCCCGATACGGTGCGGGTCAATGCAAACGGCGGTGGCTGGCGACGATGCCGCGCGAGCAGCCAGTTCCAGGCTTGGGTCGGTGAAATTTCATCCATAGTAAATAGTGTATCTTCAGTGGGTGGCGTGTCTTGGTGAAGAACCATTGGCCGCATCATGCGGGGCAGTGGCAAGGAGCACAAGCCCCGTCCATCGACGCCATCATCACCGCTTGGGAGGTGTTTATGCACCAGGTTGAACGTGCCATTTTCGATATTCGTCGAGGTTTACCGGTGGTGTTGCAGTCCGGCGATGAACTGCTGCTGGTCCAGGCGCTGGAAGGCAATCATTCGGTACGTACATTGAGCGCCCTGGCAAAAGCCTCTCCGGCGCTGGTGATGACTCGCCATCGCCTGGCCGCCTTGGGAGTAACGCTAGACGCTGAGGCGGGCCGCTTGCCGCTGCACGATGAACTGAGCGAAGCGGAACTCTCGATGTTGTCGGTGGCGCCTCTCGCTGAACACTCGCCCGCCAAGCCATGCCTGAACGGCCTAGAGGCCGCGAACGCAGCAGAACAGGCGGCGTTGACCTTGATGCGCCGCGCCTTGCTGGTACCGGCGGCCTTGTGCGCAAGAATTGACCGCCAGCAGCACGACGCTATCGTCGAACAAATACACCAAGGCAGCTTGCTCAGGGTGTCGCTGGAAGCCGCTCAGGCGTGCTTGCATGGAGCGCCGGGGATGCTCAAACGTGTCAGTGAAGCGCGTATCCCACTTGCCGAGGCCGCCGAGGCGCGTTTCGTGCTGTTTCGCGAGCCCGACGGCATGCGCGAGCATGTGGCGGTGATCATCGGTGAACTCGATATTGAACGTGCCGTTCCGCTACGGCTGCATTCGGCGTGCCTGACCGGCGATCTGTTCGGCAGTTTGCGCTGCGACTGCGGCGAGCAGTTACGCAAAGCCGTGGCGGACATTGATGCCATGGGCGGCGGCGTGCTGCTGTATCTCGCCCAGGAAGGCCGCGGGATCGGGCTGGCCAACAAGCTGCGTGCCTACACGCTTCAAGACAGCGGGCTGGATACCCTGGATGCCGACCAGGTGCTGGGGTTCGGCGAGGATGAGCGCCAGTACAGCGTGGCGGTGGATATGCTCAATGCCCTGGATATTTCCCGAGTACAACTTTTGACCAACAATCCCACGAAAATCTCGGCGCTGACGCAAGGCGGCATAGAGGTGGTGTCGCGTCAGGCGCTGTACGGTAGCCTGACCGACCATAACCACCGTTATCTGAGCGCCAAGGCTGAACGTGCCGGGCATTTGCTGGATGCCATTCTGGGCGAGTCGCCGCGTTGAGTCCCTTGTTCTTGATGCTGACTGCTTCGATACCGACTGCCGGTGTGATCAGCGTGCCGGCAGTCGAATGGAAGCAAGCTCCACCACCACATCGGCAAGCGCTGCGGCGTAGTGTGCGACCAGGCGGCGTCCAAGCTCGGCACTGGCCAGAGTGGCGTTGCCGGCCAAGCCTTCCGGTGTCAAGTCTTCCGCCAGCCAGGCAAGCGATGCCTGACCTTCCAAGCCCAAGCGACCGCCCTGGGATGTGCCACGCTCACCGCTAAAAGCGAAGTTTCCCGCATGCTGCATGGCGACTTTTTCGGGCGCCAGATGCAGCATCATGGCGGTTTCCACGGCCCCGCCATGCAGGCCGTGGCGCCATTCGTTGGTGGGTAGCAGGTCCACCGGTGGCGACAGGCGTGTGTAAGTGGTCTTGGCTACCCACATGGCATGACGCCGTCGCAAGGTGAGGGCGGCGATGTCCATCACTGCCTTGTTGCCGCCATGGCTATTAAGCAGCATCAGTCGTTTGATACCGGCGCGCGCCAGGCTGTCGCCATAGGCTTCCAGAGTGGCAATGACTAGAGGCGCGGGTAGGCTCAGAGTGCCACTGAAACTGATATGTTCGTCACTGGCCCCTACCGCCAAGGCGGGCAAACACAGAACGTCTGTGGTGGCGTGGCGAGACGCAAGGGCTTGCAGCATGGCTTCCTGCAAGCCCAGACCGATATCCAGATCCGTGGAAAGCGGTAGATGAGCACCATGTTGTTCGATAGCACCGAGTACCAGCACCGCCACCGGGTCGCGTTCGGCGCAGGTGGCCAGCCCCGGCCCGCTTAAATCATGCCAGTGAGCTTGCATGCCTTCTCCTTTTTCCTGGATTTTTCGAGTACGTATCTATCGACTCGGAAACGCCGCCATCACCGCATCGGCAGTTCACTTTTAACCATTCAATACCCTGTTCCTTCATAAAACTAACATCAACGGCTCATTCAACTGTCATTTGTAGAACTTACCGTTCCCGGTGACTAGCTTTTGCGTTCACAGCAATTGGCGTTCACAACAAGTTCACAAGCGAGGCCACCATGAGTAAGCAGATCGAAGATCATCGCCTATTTAACCATAGCGGCAACCAGCCCTTTACCGAGGTGCTTGCCAAGCATGTATCACGCCGCGATGTGATGCGCGGAGGGCTGGGGTTAGCCGCCGCCTCCATGCTGGGCATGGGGGTGACCTCTAAAGCCTTGGCCTCAGTATCCGACAGGAAGCCGCTGGCGCTCGCCTTCGAAGCGATTAGCGGCGCGCACAAGGACGCCGTGGTCGTGCCGGAAGGTTACACCGCTCAGGTTCTCGTGCCCTGGGGCACCCCGCTGAAGTCCGGCGGCCAGTGGCATCCTGCCCAGGCGATGACCGCCGAGCAACAGGCCGCCAGTGTCGGCATGCACCATGACGGCATGGCCGGCTTTGCACTCGACAGCCAGAGTGCGTCGCATCGCTTTGTGCTGGCGTTGAATAATGAGTACATCGATCAAGACGCTCTTTGGTCAACCCAGGGTGGCCCGACCAATGCCGAAGAAGGCAAACGCCCGGCCGAGGAGTCACGCACTGAAATCAATGCTCACGGGGTGACGCTAGTGGAAGTTCAGAAGGATGGCGAAGGCCGCTGGACGCATGTGCCAGGCTCGAGCTACAACCGCCGCCTTACCAGTGCCACGGTGATGGATCTGGGTGGCCCCGTAGCGGGCAGCGACTACGTCAAGACCCGCTTCTCGCCGAACGGTGCCCAGACACGCGGCACCAATAACAATTGCGGTAACGGTGTCACTCCCTGGGGCACCTACATTGCCTGTGAAGAGAACTGGCCGAATATTTTCGTCAACACTGGCGAACGTTTTATCGACGATGCACGTATCGGCATACCGACCGAGCGCAGCCGCTACGGTTGGGAAACCTCCGCTGGTGATGTCAGTGAAGACGATGACGAATTCGCGCGTTTCGATATCACTCCGCGCGGTGAAGGTGCCACCGATGACTACCGCAACGAAGCGCGTACCTTTGGCTATCAGGTCGAAGTCGACCCTTACACGAACCAGCGCGCGGTCAAGCGTACGGCGCTTGGCCGCTTCCGCCACGAAGGGTGCTGGATGGGCAAGCTGGAAGCGGGTGAACCGGTCGTTTTCTATTCCGGCCACGATGCGCGCAACGAGTATGTCTACAAATTCGTCTCTGACGCAGGCTGGGATCCGGCGGATGCCAACCGCCCCGGCGAGCAGTATGACCGCCTGGCCATTGGTGCCAAATATATGGACAAGGGCACCCTCTACACCGCGCGCTTCAACGCCGACGGCAGTGGCGAATGGTTGCCTCTGACGCCCACCGCCACCAGCCGCGACGGACGTCAACTGGCCGCTGCTCTCGGTCTGGCCGAGGATGATCTGGCGGGTGTTATCGTGCATACCTGCGATGCGGCTGACCTGATGGGGGCCACGCCGATGGATCGCCCTGAGTGGGCCACCGTTGATCCGGCTTCCGGTGAGGTTTACCTGACGCTGACCAACAACAGCCAGCGCACCGAAAAAGCCAGCTCTCCCACCTATACCAACGACGGTGAAGACATTGCCCAGCCGGGTATCGGCTTCAAGACAGCGCCGACCAACGCGGCCAACCCGCGCCCCGACAATAGTGCGGGGCACATCATCCGCTGGCGTGATGATAAACACAGCAATGCCTTCGGCTGGGAAGTGTTTGTTTTCGGCGCAGGTGTCAACGACGCAGATAACCTGTCTGGTCTGACGGAGCAGAACCAGTTCGCCAGCCCCGATGGCTTGTGGTTCGACGAGCGTGAAGGCGGTGAAGGGATTCTCTGGATTCAGACCGACAACGGCTATGAAAGCGTTACCCAATACACCAACGATCAGCTTCTTGCTGTGGTGCCCAGCGCGCTGAAGGCGGGTAACGGTAGCGGCGACCCTGTGGTGAAGCAGAACAATCAGCACCATATCAAGCGGTTTGCCGTCGGCCCGAACGGGTGCGAGGTCACCGGTATCTTCACCACGCCTGACAAGACGGCGCTGTTCATCAACATTCAGCATCCGGGCAATTGGCCCGCGGACGACGCTTCGTTGGCACAAGATGCCACCCATGAAGCATCGGGCAGTGTCCGCCCACGTGCGGCCACCGTGGTCATTCAGAAAAAAGACGGCGGTCCAGTGGCCGTTTGATAGAAGCATGAGAGCACTGTGGTCTGGCTAGTTGAACAAGGAATGATCCGAACGACAGGCGTAGATATCACCCGAGGCCAGGGCGTCTGCGCCGCTTTCCAGCCATTGCTGCATCCTGTGGGCCGGTTGCCAGTGTGGCCAGAGAAAGCGGCGCTGCTCGCCACTCACGGCGTTATAGCGATAATCGCCCAACTGCTCCAGGCGCGAAATACAGGCATTGCCCACACTCAGGGCACCCGCCACGACTTCAAACGACAGCGCCGGTACGGCATGGCTGAGCCCTTTCAGCACCTCGGCTTCAAAGCCTTCGACGTCGATCTTGATGAAGGCCGGTTGGCCGTGCTCACCAATCAGCGCATCCAGGGTGGTCACCGGCACCCTGAGTCGCTGCTCCCAACGAACCTGACGAAAATCGGGGTTGCGTTGGCCGATCTGCTCACGCCATTCGCTTGCCAGTGTCGCCAGAGTCGGGTGGGTGGCACTGAGGGCAATGTCGGCATGACCTGCCTCAGCACCGGCCGCCATCTCCAGCAAGGTGATCGACCGGCTTCCCAGCAAGCGGGCAAGCCAGCGAGCCAGTTCCGGCTGTGGTTCCAGGGCGACCACTTGGGCGCCCAGGCTGCGAAAAGCGGCGCTGCGATCACCCAGGTGGGCGCCCACGTCGAAGGCGATATCGCCCGGTACAATGAACGGTCGATACAACCGCTGCAAGCTTGTCTGACGACCGGGTCGCCAGTAGATGAATAATGACCGTCCCAGCCCGACGGCACCTTTTAGCCGCTGGGTAAGCGACATCTCGACCCTTTCAGTCATCCAGCGAATTCCTTGGCGTGGCCCTGAGTGGCAGATTGTCCCGGCTCGAAAAGCGGCGAAACGATTGAACCGGCATCTCTTTTGCCTGGTGTGGCGGCGGTTCTAGAAGCCGCTCGGCTACCGGCATGCCGCGATCCAGGCAGGCGGAAAAATGCCCCAGGACATTGGCTTCGGCGTATTCGACAGGCACCCCGAGCAAGGGCCAGGAGAGCGACCGGCTGGACAGTTGCACGACCAGCGTGGCCAGACTCAACCCCAGCCAGACGGGTAGCAGCCAGACTGCCGTATTGAGTGTCAACAGATAAAGCGCCACTGCCCATAGCATACCTGCCAGGCTGATCCAGCGAGTATGGCGCCAAGCTTCTCTCCAAGTGACGGTGCGATCGGTACGTTGCTGAGGAAGCCAGGTGATGCTTCGGCCACTCAGCATCGCCAGCAGGAAAAAACTATGTAGCACCATCATGAGCGGAGCGATCAATACAGCGAAAGCACTTTCCAGAAGGGCATTCACTGCCAGGCGCACACGGCCGCCAAAGGCCTGCGGACGTTGTATCAATGCCAACGACACACCGAGCAGTTTGGGCATCAATAATAAACTCAGCGTGATGCCCAGCAGAGTCCAGGCGTGAGGCGGAACATCTCGAACGGTCGCAGAGCCGGGCGTGGCAAAGATGATATCCACTTGATAGAACGCCACGATCAGCAGCCACAGGAGGGAGGCCATATAACTGAAAGCCCCCAGCAGAAAATGCAGACGGTTCAATGGGTGCAGGCCTGAACCACCCAGCAGGCGCAAATGTTGCAGGTTGCCTTGTAACCAACGCCGGTCACGATTGGCGTAGTCGAGCAGATTGCCGGGCAGTCCTTCGAAACTTTCGCCCCAGTGGGTGTCGAGCAACACCTTCCAGCCGCCGCGCCTCAATAGGGCAGCTTCCACGAAATCATGGCTGAGCAGATAGCCGCCCCAGGGGGCCGGGCCGCTGAGGGTAGGCATGCCGCAGTGGGCCATGAAGGCATGGGTGCGAATGATGGCGTTATGGCCCCAGAAATTGGCGGCATCGCCTTGCCAGAAACTCTGCCCCACCGCCAACATCGGGCTATAAAGGGTGGCGGCGAACTGAACCATGCGGCCGAACATACTGCGCTGGCCGATGGGAATCGGTACGCTTTGAATCAGGCCCACATCCGGCTGGCGCTGCATTGCGCCAATCATGCCTAACAGAGTGCGTCCGCCCATCAGGCTATCGGCATCCAACACCACAAAATAGCTGTAACGGCGTCCCCAGCATTCACAAAAATCCATCAGGTTGCCGGCTTTTTTTCCTTTGTTTTCATCTCTACGGCGATAGTGCACCCTAAGCTTTCCGGCCAGGCGTTGCTGCAATCCGGCGACCAGGGCTTGCTCCCGGGCAGCAATTTTCGGATCTTGGGTATCGCTCAACACAAACGCCTCGATATGCGCATCGACCGGCCCGTTCGCCTCTTCCAACAACGACAGGCAACTCGCTTCAAGACCGGCAAGCGTCTGTTCCGGTGGCTCGTTGTAAATCGGCATGATCAGGGCGGTGCGGCTAGATAACCGCGTGGAATCCGCCTCACCACGGCATGATGTGGGCAAAAGCGTTATCGGGTCGCGCCTGGCCAGCATCAGCACAAATCCGATGACGGAGCTCCAGAATGCCACCGTCAACCAGCTGAAGGTAAGTGTGAACAGCAACCAGGCGCCTACTTTCAGGGGTGTCAGCCCGACCTGTTGAATCAGTTGCCACATCATCAGGCTGCCAAGGGTGCTGCTGCCTAATGTGAGGATGGCGAAAACAAGGCGGCGTGTGCCTTGCCAGGCAATGGCGGTAGCTGCGCGCTCAGTCGGAGACATCGCTACCTCGCTTTATGCCGAGTGCGTCAAGCTCCTCCGGGTACCAGGTAAAGTGCCAGGTTTCACTCAGTGGGCGCCCGTGCAGCGCCAACCATAGCCGTATGTCGGCGGGCTCGTGAGAACTGTCGACACGAAAGCTGGCTCGCCAATCGCCGTTGGGCAAGCGGTGAACCTGAAGGTCGGACAGGTCGCCTTTCCCGGCCTCCAGCATCGCTTGTACCGGTTGCCCGGCCGATAAACCGGAAAGCTGACCACCCTGAAAATCGATGATGAAGCGGCGTTGGGTAACGGGGTTGGCTTCTTGGCTTCCGGGAACGCCTGCCGAGCCTTGACGCGTACGCACGACCTTGGCCAGCATGGCTTGGCCAAGGTCGGGCTGGGCAAAGTCCGCATTGAAGGTGTGCGTCCTATAGCGGTAGTGGCGGCTATCGCCCGCCTGCATGGTAATGGCAGGCACCCAGTAGGCGACGATATTGTCATGGGTTTCATCCGGGGAGGGCAGTTCGACCAATTCGACGTGACCTTCCCCCCACGCCTCCAATGGCTCGACCCACTGGCTGGGGCGACGATGATAATGCGCCTCTCTATCCAGATAATGACTGAAACGCCGCTCGCGCTGCACCAGCCCAAAGCCCCCGGGAGAGGCATCCTGAAAGGCGGAAATGCGTGGCCTGCGTGGATTGTGCAAGGGATGCCAGATCCATTCGCCGTGCCCGGTTTGAGTCAGAAGCCCCTCGGAATCATGCACCCGAGGCCGAAAATCATCCGGCGGCGCGACACTGGTATCACCATGGGCAAACATGCTGGTAAGCGGAGCGACACCCAGCTTGTCGATATCCCGGCGAGCGAACAGGTGGGCCTCGACGTCCACACGGCTCTGGTGGCCGGGTTGGATATCGAAACGATAGGCGCCGCTGAGCGAGGGGCTATCCAGCAGGGCCAATACCGTCATGTGGGTGTCCTCGGCCTGGGGTTTGACCAGCCAGAATTCACGAAACTCGGGAAACTCCTCGCCGCCGGGGGCGGCGGTATCGATTGCCAGGCCACGGCCAGAAAGTCCATAGGCTTGGTTGCGTCCCACCAGGCGAAAGTAACTGGCGCCCAGAAACACCATGAATTCGTCGGCGTAGTCGACATTATTGAGGGGGAAATGCAGACGAAACCCGGCATGGCCGGCACCGCTCAAGTCTTTCTCGAGCAGCTCGGCAGCGCCGTCGTCGTAGCGATAGAAATCGCTGGAGAACTCAAGCGGTGTGGCTTCGCCTTCCTCGATGAGAAACAGCTTCACCGGCGTTTGAAACAGAAAACCACTGTGAAACAGCTGTACCGAAAACAGACTCTCATCTTTCCATATTGCCTGTGCCGGGTCGAAGCGAATCTGGCGATAACCATCGTAGTCCAGCGTTTGAAGCGCGGCAGGCAGCCTGGCTTGTGGGGACTGATAAGGAGCTTCAGCCAAGCGTTGCGCACGTTCGGTGAGTTGGGGAAAAAACGCCTTGGTATCGGCATTCACCACACCCGACAGCAGCAGGGATAGCAGGGCCATGCTTGATGTACTTTTCAGTAACGGGCTTGTCAGCAAAGGGCTTGGCGGCCGCAAGAAGGGCATGGACTCGCATCCTTGGAAATAATGAAAAATAACCCGGCGGTAAGGCGTGAATAAGTACAACAATAATTGTACGCTTGAACAGTAAAGTTCATTTTTGTCTAGCTTGCCAGAAGAAAAGCCTACCTTAGAGGATAGCCATGAACCAACGAACCCCATGAAAAAATTGCTGATAATTACGCTGGCGCTCAATGCGATGCTATTGGCGCCGTTATGGTGGCGTTTCGGTGAGTTGTTTCCCCGGCTATTGGCTTGGGAGGCCTTGGGTGTGGCGGGGTTGTGCATGCTGCTGCCGCAACGTGGCATCGGCCTTGGGCTACGTATTGCATTGCTTGTCTGGGTAATGCTGACGGTATTGATTGGGTTGGGAGACGCTGCCACACAGCAGGCATTCGGTCGCTCGTTGAATCTGTATCTGGATATTCCGCTGTTGCGTTCGGTATATCACCTTCTGGACGGCAACTTGGGCCGCTTCGCGGCAACCCTGCTGCTGATCATCGGCGCAGGTCTGATTGGCCTCGTAGCCTGGGCGATGTGGCGCTGGCTCTCTCCCACTCATCGCTACTCGTTGAGTGCCAGGTCGGGGCAGTTGGCCCTGGTATTGGTTGCCTTGAGCGGTTTGATGAGCGTATTGGAACTGGCGGGACAGCGACCGCTTGCCGTTGGGCGAACGCCCTTGCTTGACACCACCGGCTTTCAAATCGAACAAGTGGTGACGACGCATCATGCTCGCCAGGCGTTTCGTCAACGCCTGGCGGAAACACCGATCATGGCGCAACCTTTACCCGGGCTTGAGCAACGTGATGTATTGCTGGTGTTCATCGAATCCTATGGGGTGACGGCGATACAGGACCCGCGCTATCGAGACGCGGTCTTGCCCACCTTGCACGAGATGCGTGAGCGGCTGGAAGCCGCTGGACTGCATCTGGTCTCTGGCGTGCTCGAAGCGCCGGTGCGCGGCGGCCAGTCCTGGCTCTCTCACGCCACTACGCTCAGTGGGCTATGGATCGACAATCAACTCTGGTATCGGCTGATGCTGGAAAGCGATCAAAGCACCTTGGTGGACGATTTTCGTGCTACCGGCCAGCGTACCCTCAGTGTCATGCCGGCCATCACCATGGCCTGGCCGGAAGGCGAAGCCTACGGTTTCGATGAGATTCATGCCGCCTCCGACATCGACTACGCCGGGCCGCCGTTGAACTGGGTCACCATGCCCGATCAGTTCACCCTGGATTACTTTCAACGCCATCTACGTGAGCCTGGGCCGGTGTTTGCGCAAATTGCCCTGATCAGTAGCCATGCGCCTTGGACACCGATTCTCCCGGTGTTGGACGACTGGGAAATGATCGGTGATGGCGCGGTCTTCGCCCCTTGGGAAAATGCCGGCGATCCACCGGAAGTGTTGTGGCAGGAGATCGAGCGTATCCGCGATCATTACGCCTGGTCGGTGGATTACTCGCTCAAGGCGGCGGCACGCTGGGCCGAACGCGCAGCGAACAAGGACAGCCTGATCATTCTGATCGGCGATCATCAGGCGGCACCCTTGATAACCGGCGAAAATTCCACCAATGGTGTGCCGGTACATATCATCAGCGGGGACGCCACACTGCTTGCCCCTTTTCTGGCGCATGGCTTCGTGCCGGGCTCGGTACCGGAGGCCACAGACGATGCTCCCGGCATGCATCGCCTGCGACACTGGTTACAGCAAGCGTTCGGCGAACAGACACAATCAGCCATCTCCGCAGGAGCAGCCCAATGATTCAACCCGTGATTCTCAGCGGCGGCAGTGGCACGCGGCTATGGCCGTTATCACGCCGTGACTACCCCAAACAGTTTCTGCGCTTGACCGGTGAGTCCAGCTTGTTGCAGTTGACCCTGGTGCGTCTGGGTGGCCTGAATACGCTGCCTGCTATTGTCATCGGTAATCAGGCGCATCGTTTCCTGCTGGCGGAACAGTTACGCGAAACCGGGCATGCCGCACGGATAATGCTTGAACCGGAAGGGCGCAATACCGCTCCGGCAATTGGCTGTGCCGCTTGGTTTGCGTTGCAGGGCGGTGATGATCCCTTGTTGCTGGTGTTGCCCGCCGACCATCAGATTCGCGATACGGCGGCATTTCATGCCAGCCTAAAATCCGCGCAGCCGTTGGCCGAAGCTGGTTATCTGGTGACGTTTGGCGTGGTACCTGAGAGAGCCGAAACCGGCTACGGCTATCTCAAGTGTGGTGCGGTAGTGGGGAAGGGGTACGAGCTTGAGTGTTTTGTGGAAAAACCCGATCTCAGCCGCGCCGAGGCCTATCTGGAAGAAGGGGGCTATTTGTGGAATGGCGGTATCTTCATGTTTCGTGCCTCTGTCTACCTAAATGCATTGCAGCGTCTTCAACCGGACATGTATCGGGCCTGTGAGCAGGCCGTGGCATTAGCCAAGGAAGACCTGGATTTTTTGCGTTTAGATAGCCAGACGTTCTGTCAAAACCCTTCCGATTCCATCGACTATGCCGTCATGGAACCGCTGGCTTCCATTGAAGGTACAGAAGGCGTAAAAGGTGCTGCGGTGGTGCCGCTTGATGCTGGTTGGAGCGATATCGGAAGCTTTACGGCGTTGTGGGAAGTCAGTGACAAGAATGAGCTAGGCAATGCTACCGAAGGGAACGTCTGGACGATCGATAGCCGCAATCTTCTGGTGCGGGCCGAGCATCGCTTGGTGGCCACACTGGGGCTGGATGATCTGGTTATCATCGAAACATCGGATTGTGTTCTGGTGGCCAGGCGTGATCAAGGTCAACAAATCAAGACATTAATGACTGGGCTGGAACAAGCCGGGCGAGAAGAAGCTAGTCGTTCGGCACAGGTGCATCGCCCTTGGGGCAGCTTCACTGCAGTGGACCGTGGGCAGCGCTATCAGGTCAAGCATATCAGCGTGGCACCCGGTGGGCGGTTATCGTTGCAGCGTCATCATCATCGTGCCGAGCATTGGGTGGTGGTAAGCGGTACCGCCAAGGTCACATTAGGTGAAACTACCTTTCTGGTCAGCGAAAATCAGTCCACTTATATTCCCATCGGCGAAGTGCATCGACTGGAAAATCCGGGCAAGATTCCGCTGGAGCTGATTGAAGTACAGTCAGGCGCCTACTTGGGAGAAGACGATATTCAGCGCCTGGATGATGCCTATACCCGCCTGGACGATAAATAAAGGAATCGTCAGGTGCCTCTTACCACAGCCAGCTATCCGGGCGGGCGGGGGGTTGCTGTTTGCGGATGGCCAGCCAGCCGAGTATGCAACGTACCGCTAGCCAGATGGCGAGTAACGGCCAAAGCAGTACGCCTATATAGATGATGCTCAGCACGAAGACGATGCTGGAGTACAGCATGCCGATCCAGAAGGTGCGGATCTGGTAGCGATAGTGCGTCTGCAACCAGGGGGCGGCATCCTTGCGATAGACGTAGGCAATGATCACACCGATGAACAGGGTGAGGTTGGCGGTGAAAATGCCGGCCAGGTAAAGCCCATAGATAATCTGTGGTGTGCGGGTTTCATCGCGGGAAATGTACGTTTGAGACATGGTTCTCTCGTTGGTGATACCGGCTCAGTAAAGCCGGAAAGAACGGTAATCGGGATGGCCTTGCTGTTCTTCGGCCACTTTGCGGTAGCGTTTGTATTCCCACTGATACTGAGCGGCATCCAAGGCAATGGCGGCCTCCACGCTGGCGTTGACGCCGGTGGCGGATCCCCGCTCATCTTCGGCGTAGACACCTGAATCGGCATCGATGAAGTGAATCTCGAAGCCTTGACCCGGCACACGCTTGGCCACCCCCACGACGACACGCGCCTGGGTGCGCGCCACCAGTTTGGGGAGCAGGGTGGCGGTATAGGCATCGCGACCGAAAAAGGGAGCGAACACGCCACTGCCCCAGTCGGGCTCCTGGTCGGGTAGAATGCCGATCGCTTCACAGCGCTTGAGCGCCTTGAGCAAGGCGGCCACGCCACGCGGGTTGGTGGGTACCAACCTTGCTCCCATGCGCTCCCGGCCATGACGAATGACCGGGTCGAGCTGATGAATCTTGGGCGGTTCGTACATGGCGGTAAACGGGAAGTGACTGGAAAGCCAGAAATTGAGCACCTCCCAATTGCCGAAATGCGGCGCCAGCACAATCACCCCGCGCCCCTCGGCACGCGCTCGATCGAGCTTGTCGCTTCCGTGAACCGCGATAATACTGGCTTCCACCCGTGCGGGGTCGGCCATCCAGGCATGGCCCAGCTCAAGCATGGTCGCGGCGGAATGTACCAGGCTTTGGCGTGCCAATCGGCGACAGGCGTTTTTATTCAGTTGGGGATAGACCACCCCCAGGTTGCGCTGGGTGATATTGCGTTCACGTTTGCTGAAACGATAAGCCAGGGGGCCGAGAATCTTGGCCAGGCGCCAGATGCGCATGAGCGGCCAGCCGGATAACCGGCGCCATAGCCAGGCAATACCCCCCGCCCGCGTAAAAAGCGGCACGGCAGCAGTTGTTTCAGGCGTCGGGTCGTGGTCTGCCATAGGCGTTACAGCCACCAGGTGGTCAGGTTAGCGGGTGCTTGCCGTCGTTGCAGCCCCTTGATTCCCTTGACGCAACGTATCACCAGCCATACCACGGCAATCAACCAGGTGAGAAAGCCAACCAGTATCAAGGTCAATAAGGCGGAAACCGAAAAGTAAAGCAACGACAGCCAGAACGTTCGAATCTGGTAACGGTAGTGGTCATCGAGCCAGCTGGGGCCGTCGCCACGGTAAACATAGGCAATCACCACACCGAGAAGCGATGTCAGCCCGCCGGTGGCAATGCCGGCAAGCTGCAGGGCGTAGCCCACAATCGCAATGGTAGTGTCGGGGGAACGCCGCTGCTCGGCAACAGCATGATCATGGGTATTGCTGAGGTTGTCCGGCGTTGCATCGTCATTCATACACAATCCTGGTCACAGACGAGTTGAGCCGCTGCAATCGAGCCCGGTGGCTCAAAGAATGGCTGATGGAGTGACTGAGAGTCGCGGCTGCAAAAGTGATTGAAAGAGCGGCCATGATAACGTGGGTGGCCTGGCTTGGCATCAACGTGCAGGGCGGCAGATTTCCAGGAGATTGCCGTCCGGGTCGCGCAGATAGATCGATTCAATCGGGCCTGTCGCGCCTTGGCGGGCTACCGGGCCGAGTTCGATCTCGATATTCAATGCTTCCAGGTGCTGCTGAAATTCTTCCAGAGGCAGCTGGCAGCGCAGGCATAGATCAAGACTGCCGGGGGTCGGGGTGGCGGATATCGGAGCAATGTCGGTATCCGTCTGGTGCAAGCGCAGGGCGGTATCGCCGAGCAAGAGGTCGACCCGCTGGGTATCGCGATAGCGCACTTCCAGTCCCAATACGCGGGAATAGAAGTCCACCGCGCGCCCCATGTCGGTAACGGTAACGACAAGATGATCCAGACCTGAGAGCATTCCTACTTCCTTAACAGATAATCGTGAGCCAAGAGAATACGACGATGTTGTCCTGTCCGCTATGTGCCAATGACAATACGGTGGCTTATCACCATGATAAACGCCGTGATTACCACCAGTGTGCCACGTGTGAGCTGGTATTTGTTCCCCCTTCCCAGCGCCTTGACCCCGCTCAGGAAAAAGCTGTCTATGATCGGCACAAAAATTCTCCGGATGATCCGGGCTATCGACGCTTTCTAGGTCGCTTGTTCGAGCCATTGCAAAAGCGCCTGGCGCCGGGCGCTTGTGGGCTGGATTTTGGCGCAGGTCCGGGGCCGACGCTCTCGGTGATGTTCGAGGAAGTCGGTCATCCGATGGCGCTTTATGACCCCTTCTACGCGCCAGATACCAGCGTGTTCGAGCGTGACTACGATTTCATCACCGCCACCGAAGTCGTCGAACACCTGTTCGCTCCGGGCGACGAGCTTGCACGGCTGCTAGCCTTGATCAAGCCAGGTGGCTTTTTGGCAATAATGACCAAGCGCGTCCAGGGGCCGGAGGCCTTTGCCCGTTGGCATTACATTCTCGACCCCACGCATGTGTGTTTTTTCAGTGAAGAAACCTTTCACTGGTGGGCGAAACAACAGGCCCTGGTAGTGGTCTTTCCGCATGCGGATGTGGTGATCATGCAAAAGACTTAACTAAGCAAAACTCGCTGATTAGGCAAACACTGGGTAGATGCTGGAAAAATCATTGACTTTATAGGCGTTGAAGCAATAATTGCGCGCCGCAACACAGCTCGCGACACCCATGTCCGGTGATGAGTGGGTACATTCCGTTTCAAGATGGTGAGGTTATTCATGTCGCGGCAACTACTGGCCATGGCCCTGGCGCCCCTGTTGGGGCTGTTCATTCTGGGTATCGGCAATGGCTTTCTAGCCACCCTGATCACGTTGCGAATGGACGCGGCGGGAGAGTCAGCGACGATGATCGGTGTGGTCTCCTCGGCCTATTTCATCGGTCTGGCGCTGGGGGCCATGGTCAACGACCGCCTGCTGCTGCGCATCGGTCACATTCGCGCCTACGGCAGCTTCGCCTCGCTGGTGGCAGTGACGGTGCTGCTCCAGGGGCTCTTCTTCGAGCCTTGGGCCTGGTTCGCGCTGCGCCTGATAGGCGGCTGGGCCACGGTGGGCGTCTATCTGGTCATCGAGAGTTGGCTGCTGACCTCCGGCGAGCAAAAGGTTCGCGGTCGCCTGCTGGCGCTGTACATGATCTCGCTTTACGCCGCCGGGGTGCTCGGTCAGCTGTTGCTGGGCGTGACAGACGCCATGGGTGTCACAGCACCGTTCATGGTGATCGGCCTGCTGGCATCGCTTTCGGTACTGCCGATGGCGATGATTCCACGTGTCTCGCCATTGATCGAACATGCCGAGCCGCTGCCTCCGCACCGCCTGATTATGCTCACCCCCACCGGGGTGATGGGCAGTTTCGGCTCGGGCATGCTGGTGGCGGCGGCCTATTCGCTGTTGCCGCTTTACTTGCAGCGTATCGGCCTGGGGGTGAGCCAGGTCGGGCAAATGATGGCGGTGGTGATTCTCGGCGCCATGCTGTTGCAATATCCCATCGGGCGTTGGTCGGATCGTCATGATCGCCAGATGGTGCTGATCGGTATCAGTGTCTTTTGCGTGCTGATTTCCGTCGCCATGCTGGTTCTGCCAATGAATACGCCCTTGTTGATTGGCTTGCTGTTCTTGCTAGGCGGCGGGGTATTTGCGCTTTATCCGGTGGCGGTCAGCCACGCCGCCGACCGGGCTCCGGCCGGGGCGCTGGTGCGCATGAGCCAAGGCTTGCTGTTGATCAACTCCCTGGGTTCCACGATAAGCCCCTTGATGATTTCCCCCTTGATGACTGCCTTGGGTGATGCCGGCTTGTTCTGGGCGTTAGGGGGCTTGAGTGCCATCTTCCTCGCCTTCTTCGTTTGGCGGCGCAGTGTACGTCCGGCCCCGATACCCGTGGCGCCCTTCACCGCGACGACACCGATGTCCGCCGCCGGGGCGGAACTGGTGGTGACCGAGGAGCTGATCAAGGGGGCCATGGACCACGAGCATATGGAAGATCTTTCCAATGCGGTGGCGGACGTGGAAGTAGCCGAGCCCTTGGCCGGCCCCCCGACACGCGATGAGGAATACGTTCAGTACTTTGACGAGAACGAGACTGACGCCAGCACGAACACGGATTCTGAAACGGATACTGAGGCAAGCACCAAGCCAGACACTGCGCAAGCTCTTGAGCAAGACCTTGAGAAAAACTCAGAACCAGCTCCCGAGAAAGATTCTGATAGTGCTTCTGAAAGAGCTTCCGAGATGCAACCAAGACGTTAGGCTAATGGTTTGTGAAAAGTAGTGAATCTACTATCTGGGGTAGAAGAATCACTAATTTCACGATCCGAGGTCTTTTAATGAATTATTATGCCGCGCCAGTGCGTGACCTACGCTTTGTACTCGAAGAACTTCTCGAGCATCGCTCACTGGCGTTGCCGGGCTTCGAAGAAGCCAGCCCGGATTTGGTCGAGGCGGTACTCGAAGAAGCCGCCAAGCTTGCCGGGGATGTCTGGGGCCCGCTCAATGCCAGCGGCGACCACCAAGGCTGTCGGCGTGAAGAAAACGGCGATGTCATGACGCCGAAGGGCTTCAAAGACGCTTATCAAGCCTATGCGGAAGGCGGCTGGAACGGTATCGGGGTCTCTGAAGAACTGGGTGGGCAGGGCCTGCCCGAAGTCGTGGCAAGCTCGGTTCAAGAAATGCTTCACGGGGCCAACATGGCCCTCGGCCTGTGCCCCATGCTCACCGCGGGCGCCATCGAGGCGCTTTCCCATCACGGTAGCGACGAACTCAAGTCCGTTTACCTACCCAAGTTGGTGGAAGGTGCCTGGACCGGCACCATGAACCTCACCGAATCCCAGGCGGGGTCGGATCTTTCCCAGGTACGTACCCGCGCCATCCCTTGTGCAGAGGACGAAGGCAATCACTATCGCATTTCTGGCCAGAAAATCTATATTACCTGGGGTGATCACGACTGCGCCGAAAACATCATCCATCTGGTGCTGGCCCGCAAGCCCGATGCGCCGCAGGGCAACAAGGGCATTTCGCTGTTTCTGGTCCCCAAATTTCTGGTCAATGCGGATGGTTCGCTGGGCGAGCGCAATGACGTGGTGTGCGCCTCCATCGAGCATAAATTGGGCATTCATGGCTCGCCCACCTGCACGCTGAGTTTCGGCGAGAAAGATGGCGCGATTGGCTACCTGGTAGGGCAGGAAGGTCGTGGGCTCAATCATATGTTCACCATGATGAACGAAGCGCGTCATAAGGTAGGCATTCAAGGTATCGGTGTGGCCGAACGCGCCTGCCAGCATGCCTTCGCCTACGCCCAGGATCGCGTGCAAGGCAAGACGCCTAAATCCCGGGGTGGCAAGGATTGCACCATCAGCGATCATTTGGATGTACGCCGCATGTTGCTTTCCATGCGCTCGCGCACCGATGCCCTGCGTGCCCTGGCACTGTACTGCGCCGCCGAACTGGATACCGCGCGTCGCAGCGCCGATGAAGACGAGCGCCAGACCGCTCAGGCGCGAGCCGATGTACTGATCCCGGTGATCAAGAGCTTCTCCACCGATCAAGCCGTGGAAATCGCCTCTCTGGGCATTCAGGTGCATGGCGGTATGGGTTACGTGGAAGAAACCGGTGCCGCTCAACTGTTGCGCGACGCGCGTATCGCCCCCATTTACGAAGGCACCAACGGTATTCAGGCACTCGATCTGGCCGGGCGTAAGTTGCAGCGTGACGATGGCGCAGCGCTTTCGGCACTGCTGGATGATGTGGAAACCACTGCCCGGGAACTGGAGGAAAATGCAGCACTTCCCGGCCTGGGCCAGAGCTTGGCGGCAGGAGCCGATGACCTGCGCGCCGCCATGACCGTCGTGCTGGACCAAGGCAAAGACCCGGATAACGGCCCCGATGCCGTCCAGGCGTATGCGACGCCGTTTCTCAATCTGGCAGGCCATGTGCTGTGTGCCTGGCAGATGGGTCAGTCCGCACTCAAGGCCCAGGCCGCGCTGGACAACGGCAGCAATGATCCTTTCTATCGCAGCAAGACGCTCAGCGCAGACTACGCTATCAAACAGTGGTTGCCGGTGGGCCGTGCTCAGCGGGCGGTGATCGAGGCGGGCATGCAGAGCCTGAGCGCCTTCGATGTAAGTGTCTGACGGATTCCATGTCGCCGGTGGCTGTTCCGGCTACCGGCGGCGAATCCTGTCCTGCCTTACCTGTACCGTCAGACACCCCACCTCAATACCTGGAGCTTAGCCCTCATGTCCCAGAACATCTTCGAGCAAGGCCTGCCCAAGACGACGGCCAATTTCGTGGCGCTTTCACCGCTAACCTTCATCGAGCGCACGGCTTCGATTTATCCAGATTACCCGGCGGTGGTACACGGCAATATTCGCCGTGACTGGGCCACCACCTGGGAGCGCTGCCGCCGCCTGGCGTCGGCACTAGAAAAGCGCGGCATCCAACCGGGCCAGACCGTGGCGGCGATGCTGCCCAATATCCCTGCCATGTTTGAAGCGCATTTCGGGGTGCCGCTGGCCGGTTGCGTGCTTAATACCTTGAATATCCGCCTGGATGCCGATGCGATCAGCTACATGCTGGAGCATGGCGAAGCCAAGGCGGTTCTGGTCGACCCGGAATTCGCCGATACCATCAAGGAAGCGGTGTCAAAGCTTACACACAAGCCGCTATTGATCGACGTCGCGGATGTGGAATTTCTGGGTGAAATCCAGGGCATCGGTGAAATCGAATACGAAGCGCTGCTCGATGAAGGCGACCCGGACTACGCCTATCAGCTGCCGGAAGACGAGTGGAGCGCCATCTCGCTCAACTATACCTCCGGCACCACCGGCAAGCCTAAAGGTGTGGTGTATCACCATCGCGGCGCCTATCTCAACGCGGTGAGCAACATCATGGAATGGGCCATGCCCCATCATCCGAATTACCTGTGGACGTTACCGATGTTCCACTGCAACGGCTGGTGTTTCCCCTGGACGATTGCCGCCAATGCCGGGACCAGCATCTGCCTGCGCAAGGTCGATCCGAAAAAGATCATGCAACTGATCGCCTCGGAAAACGTCACCCATTTCAGTGGCGCCCCGATCATTCTCAACGGCATGGTCAATCTGCCGGCGGAAGACAAGCATGAATTCGACCATCCGGTAAAAGTCACCACGGCCGGCGCCGCACCGCCTGCCTCGGTGATTGCTGGGGTGGAAAAACTCGGCATCGAAGTCACCCACGTGTACGGCTTGACCGAAGTGTACGGGCCGGTGACCGTCTGTGCCTGGCGCGAGGCCTGGGATGAATTACCGCTGGAAGAGCGTGCCAAGCTCAAGGCCCGCCAGGGCGTGCGCTACCACATGCTCGAAGCGTTATGCGTCGCCGACCCCAATACGCTGGAGCCGGTGCCCAAGGACGGTGAGACCATCGGCGAAATCCTGATGCGCGGCAACAACGTGATGAAGGGTTACCTGAAAAACCCCGCCGCCACCGAGCAGGCCCTTGAAGGCGGCTGGTATCACACCGGCGACCTGGCTGTGTGGCACGCCGACGGCTACATCGAGATCAAGGACCGCTCCAAGGACATCATCATTTCCGGCGGGGAGAACATCTCCACCATCGAAGTGGAAAACGCCATCTATGACCACCCGGCGGTGGAAGAGGCCGCTGTGGTGGCCAAGCCGGATGAAAAATGGGGCGAGACGCCTTGTGCCTTCGTCAAGCTCAAGATGGGTTATGGCGAGGTCACCGAGGACGATATCATCGAGCATTGCCGCGAGCGTCTGGCGCGCTTCAAGGTGCCGAAAAACGTCATTTTCACCGACTTGCCCAAGACCTCCACCGGCAAGATTCAGAAATTCGTGTTGCGTGAAGAAGCGCGCAATCAGTAATCCAGGGAGAGCAAGATGAGTGATAAAGCGATTGGCGTCGTCGGCGCCGGCACCATGGGCCAGGGGATTGCCCAAGTCTTGATCTCGAGTGGCTTCAATGCCCAGCTTTACGATGTGGCCGACGAACAGCTGGGTCGCGCCCGCAGCAACATCGAAAAAGGCTTGAGCAAGCTGGTGGCCAAGGACAAGCTCAGCGAGGCCGACAAGAATGCCGCCCTGGCGCGGCTTTCCACCTCCACCGCGCTGGATGCGCTGAGCGACTGCGAGGTGATTATCGAAGCCGCGCCCGAACAGCCCGCATTGAAGGAAAAGCTGTTCCGCGACTTGAGCCACCTGAGCAGCGACGCGATTCTTGCCTCCAACACGTCCTCGCTTTCGCTGACGCGGCTGGCGGCGGTGTGCGAGCGCCCGGAACGTGTGGTGGGCATGCACTTCTTCAATCCGGTACCGGTACTCAAGCTGGTGGAAGTGATTCGCGCCGAACAGACCAGTGACTCCACCGTGGAGCGTATCGAGCGCCTGGCCGAGGCATTGGGCAAGACCGCGGTGCCGGTGGGCGATTCTCCCGGCTTTGCGGTCAACCGCCTGCTGGTGCCGATGATCAACGAAGCCGCTTTCCTGGTGCAAGAGGGTGCCGCGACGCCAGAGGCGGTGGATGCCGCCATGAAGCTGGGCGCCGCTCACCCCATGGGGCCGCTGGCGTTAGCGGATTTGATTGGTCTGGATGTCTGCCTGGCGATCATGAATGTATTGCAGGATGGTTTCGGCGATCCTAAATATCGGCCTTGCCCACTGCTCAAGCGCATGGTGGATGCAGGCTATCTGGGACGTAAAACCGGCCGGGGCTTCCACCGTTACGACTAAGCCGTGAAGGGAGACGACCAAAGAAGTGATTGCCTACCAACCAAGCGTTCGCTAGGGTTGGTGGGTACCCTTTAATAAAAACGCAAGGAGCCCCCTCATGAGCGAATCCGTGATCGAAAAAGTCGATAATGATGGTGTCGTTCGCCTGACCATCACTCGCCCCAAGGCCCTGAATGCGCTCAACAGCGATGTGTTGAGTGCCTTGGAAGCGCATTTGGTCGAGCTGGAAGCGCACCCTGATCTGCGTGCCGTGCTGATTACCGGTGCCGGTGAGAAATCTTTCGTTGCCGGTGCCGATATCACCGAAATGCGTGAGAAGACCCCCGAAGAAGCGCGAGCGTTCGCCTCTCAAGCCCTGCGTACCATCAAACGCCTGGAAGAGCTGCCGGTGCCGGTGGTCGCCTTGGTGAACGGGTTTTGCCTTGGCGGCGGCTGCGAACTGGCGTTGGCCTGCGACTGGGCGGTAGCCAGCGATAACGCGGTATTCGGCCAGCCGGAAGTTCTGCTGGGTGTGATTCCCGGTTTCGGCGGCACCCAGCGCTTACCGCGGCGTGTCGGTCCGGCCATGGCGATTGACCTGGTCACCACCGGTCGCAAGATCAACGCCGAGGAAGCCCTGCGTATCGGTCTGGTCAACCGGGTGATGCCTCAGGCGGAACTTGATGCCTATGCCGATGAACTGACCAAGCAGCTTTCCGGCAACGGCCCCCAGGCGGTGCGTAATGCCAAGCAAGCCGTTCATGATGGCATGGATCAGGATCTCACCAGTGCCCTGGCACTCGAGACCAGCCTGTTCGCGCTGTGCTTTGCCGGAGAAGAGCAAAGCGAAGGCATGAGCGCCTTTGTCGAAAAGCGTAAGCCCAACTTCTGAGCTTGAGAAACAACTCGATCAACGACAGTGGGAATAACCCCATTGCCGTTTTTTATTCAACAAAGCTAAAAACGGCCCTGACGGGCCGTTTTGCATGCTATCTATCAACCTTTATTCTGCAGCTTATCTTGGGTCTTGTACTCGAAGTCGCTGGCCGCGTGGCGCTCATGCAGCTGTTCATGGGGTTCGCCCCAGGTACGGTTGACCATGCGGCCACGTTGTACCGCCGGGCGCTGGGCAATTTCCTCGGTCCAGCGCAGCACGTTCTTGTAGGTATGGGCGTCGAGAAATTCAGCAGCTTCGTATACCTGGTTGGTCACCAGAGCGCCGTACCAATGCCAGATCGCCATATCGGCGATCGTATACTTATCGCCCGCGATAAACCGCTTATCGGCTAATTGCCGATTCAGGACGTCGAGCTGACGCTTCACCTCCATGGTGTAACGGTCGATCGGGTACTGGTATTTCTCCGGCGCATAGGCGTAAAAATGACCGAAACCGCCGCCCAGCATCGGGGCGCTACCCATTTGCCAGAACAGCCAGGAGAGGCATTCGGTGCGCTTGGCGATATCCTTGGGCAGGAAGGCACCAAACTTTTCCGCCAGATAAAGCAGAATGGCGCCAGACTCGAATACCCGCTGGGGTGGGTCCATACTCTGGTCCAGCAGAGCGGGAATCTTGGAGTTGGGATTGACCGCAACGAAGCCGCTACCGAACTGCTCCCCTTCGGTGATCTGAATGAGGTGAGCATCGTATTCCGCACCTTCGAAGCCCAGCGCCAGCAGTTCTTCCAGCAAAATGGTGACCTTGACACCGTTGGGGGTGGCCAGGGAATAAAGTTGAAGCGGGTGCTTGCCTACGGGGAGCGGTTTTTCATGGGTGGCTCCGGCTTCGGGGCGGTTGATATTGGCAAATTTACCGCCGTTGCCCGGTTCCCATTTCCAGACGCGGGGTGGCGTGTAGGTCTCGTCGCTCATGGAGTTTCCTCCTCAGGGGTAGTTTGGATTTTGTCACTTTTGATTAAGGCATTTCAGTTAACTTTATCCAACCGTTAAAATGACTCGGGCGCCAATCTGGATTAGTTTACTAGGCTGTAAGGGTCAAGCGAAAAACTATGCCTTGCTTGCCTTTCCATTGGCCGAAGTGACACCACAAGGAGTTGTGAAATGGTTAGCTTCCCCAAGGCTTCAAGCCATCCGTTAACCGATGTTTTTCACTGGCAGGATTGGCCAGAATTCTGCCGGACGGCCTTGCGGATTGTGGTGCTGATGGTTCTTTTAGCATTGGGCACTCTGATTGTTTATGCAACGGGTGGCACACGCTATGCCTATTCCTATCTGATGCTCTTGCCAGTGCTGTTGGGGGCTTCCTGGTATGGGATGTACGGCGCGCTTCTGGTGGCGCTTGCGGCAGGATGGTCGATGGCGGCGATGCCGCTCGATGTGAGTGGCAATGTTTCGCAAGATACCGCCAGCTGGCTGGTACGCTTAACCATGTATCTTTTGATCGGAGGATTTTCAGGCTTTCTTTTCAGCAGGTTGCGCCACACCTATGCTTCTCGAGAGGCATTGATGCGTACTGACCCTGGGTCGGGTCTACCTAATCGAGTCGCGCTTCAGAAGCACCTCAGCCATGCATTGAAGACGGCATCCCTCAAGGCACAGGTGGGTATAGTGCTGGTGCGGTTGGTTGATATAACCGACGTTCTCGAGGCGATGGGCATGGATGCCTCTGACGAGCTGGTGGCCGAAATAGGTCGACGCTTCGATCAATTCGGCTCTCAGGGTGTGGGTATCTACCGTTTCAGCGGTGCGGAGCTTGCCGTGGTGGTGAGCGGCGTCGATCGCGCTTGCATCAAGCGAATGGCTCAACGTTTGATCGATCTCGGTGAAGAAAACATCATCGTGCGCGGGGTGCCGGTACGCGTGCAACTGGTCATGGGGAGCAGTCTTTCGCCACAGGATAGCCTTTCGGCCCCCGGTGAGTTGCTTCGCCAGGCACGTATCGCCTTGTTTTCGGCGACCGAAAAGCAGCGTTCGCATTGCCATTACGACTCGTCCTTGACACAGCGCAGCATGGAAACCATTACATTGATCTCACAGGTACGCACCGGCCTTGAGCTCAAGCAATTCGAGTTGCATTTTCAACCCAAAGTACGCCTTGCCGATGGTCATGTGTGTGGCAATGAGGGGCTGATTCGCTGGCGCAATAAGAACGGCGAATTGCTCGCACCGGGAATGTTCATGCCCAAGGTGGAAAATACCACGCTGATCTCACCGGTCACGCATTTCGTGATCGGTGAGGCGTGTCAATTCGCTCTTGAACATGAGGGCGTGATCAGCATTAATTTCTCGATGCGAAATTTGCTCGACGATGACTTGCTCGACGAACTGGAAGCGTTGGTCAAGCAGTTGGGTTTGGCACCTTCACGCCTGGAAATCGAAATTACCGAAAGTGCGTTAATGCTCGATATGGTGGCCACCAAGCGTGCGTTGGAGCGACTGCGACGCTTTGGCTTTGGGGTTAGCATTGATGATTTCGGTACCGGATTTTCCTCTTTCGAATATCTGCAGTACCTTCCCATAACCGGTCTCAAGATCGACAAGGCTTTCATAGGTGACCTGGCGGTAAGTGAACGCTCACGCAAGCTTGTCGCTTGTCTGATCAACGTCGGCCATGCTCTGGAGTTGGAGGTCACCGCAGAAGGTGTCGAGACGTTGGCGCAGCATCGTGCACTGCGAGAGTTGGGCTGTGACCAGGCCCAGGGCTTTCTTTATTCAAGGGCATTGCCCGCGAAAAAATACAGGCACTGGTGTGACGCCTATGGCGAGCGCCGTGAGTCGCTTTCGGTTTGAGCGAGGATGGTCTGAACAAGGATGGTCTCGATGGAAAAGTTCCAGCTCTATTTGGCAGAACAGGTGAGTCATATGGCTTCCAGTACCTCGGCATTATTGGTGCTGGGAATTTTGCTTTCGGTGAGTATCGTGGTGGATACGATTGCGCGACGTACCTCACTGCCACGTATTTCGTTACTGGTGCTGGTGGGGGTGGGCTACGCCGTTGTGCAGCAGGTGGTTTTGGGTGAGGCGCATTCACCGCCGCTGGGCGAACTTCGCGAACCCTTGATCAATGTCGCCCTGGTAATGGTGGCGTTCCTGCTTGGAGGAGAGCTGACGACCGAGCGTCTGAAATCTACTGGGCCGTTGATTCTTATCGTCTCGCTTGCGGTTGTGGTCGGCTCTTTGGCGGTCGTGTTTGTCGGGCTTGCGCTGTTCGGGTATTCCCTTGCGATTGCGGTGTCGCTGGCGGCGATTTCGGTGGCGACGGACCCTGCCGCGGTGACCGAAGCCATTCATGACAGCGGAGAGAAAAACCTCAAATCTCGGGTAATCCTGGGGATTGTCGCGATTGATGATGCCTGGGGGATTATCGTATTCGGCTTGTGCATGGCGGCGCTAGGCTGGTTGCTTTCCGGTAACGGCGCAGAGGCGCTGTTGCATGCCGGGTGGGAATTGGGTGGGGCGGTGCTGCTGGGAGTGGTTCTGGGATTGCCGGCCGCCTGGCTGACGGGGCGCCTGGAGCCGGGCCGGCCCACTCAGGCGGAAGCGTTGGCGCTAATTTTTCTGATGGCAGGGCTTTCCAGTTACCTGAATGTCTCGGCGTTGCTGGTGGCCATGGTGGCAGGGTTCACTATCGTCAATCTATCACCGCACCATACGCGTTCCTTCACGGAAATCGAGCAGATCGAATGGCCGTTTCTGGTGTTCTTCTTCGTGCTTGCGGGTTCCAGCATCGATCTGAAGTACATGAGTACGGCTAGCTGGCTGATCGCCGCATATTGTGTCTTGCGTCTGATAGGGCGTTATCTGGGGGGCTATATAGGTGTTCTCGGCGTGAAACGGCGGCAAAAGCTTACCCCCAGGCTGGGGTTGGCGCTGATGCCCCAGGCCGGTGTGGCGATGGGTATGGCACTATTGGCGGCGGAACGTTTTCCCGAGGAAGGCCACTTGATCGTGGCGACGGTGGTGACCTCCACGATCGTATTTGAATTGTTCGGCCCGTTGCTGGTAAAAAAAGTGGTTCGATAAGAAGGGGATTCGCTTGCACATTAGTGAGATCAATTGTTACCCGGTCAAGTCGCTCAAAGGTATCTCACTGTCCCAAGCGACCCTGCATGCCACTGGCCTGACATGGGATCGGCACTGGATGCTGGTGGATGCCAGGCAGCGCTTCGTTACCCAGCGCCAACTGCCAGCATTGGCGACTATCAGCGTTCGCCTGGATGCACGCCAACTGACGCTGGAACATCCATCTATGGCGCCGTTGGCCATTCCGTTGGCGCTTGAAGAACAGAAATTACGTATCGTCAGTGTATGGAACGACCACTGCAAGGCGTACCCGGAAAGCCGGGAAGTATCCCGCTGGCTGGTCGGTGCACTGGGTGAGCAGGCCCAAGGGCTTTCCCTGGTACGCTTCGCCGAGGAATTCAAGCGTCCGGTGGAAGAGGACTTTCTACAAGGCGGTCACGCGCATACCCAGTTTGCCGATGGCTATCCATTTCTGGTTGCCACCACGGCTTCCTTAAATGCGCTCAACCAGGTATTGGAAAATAAGGGCTTGGCTCCCGTGCCCATGAATCGATTTCGGCCCAACATCGTGCTCGAAGGAGCGACGCCCTGGGCGGAAGATGGCTGGGATACACTCACGGCAGCACAGGGGGCGGCTCGCCTTGGTCTGCGCAGAGCCTGTCAGCGCTGCAGGATCACCACCATCGACCAGGCGAATGCCGCTATCCCGGTACCCAGCGAGCCGTTGAAAAGCCTGATCGAGATCGGCAACCAGCCAACGCTCAAGGGGGCTTATTTCGGCCGCAACGCTGTCTTGCTGGAAGGTGAGGGGCAAGCCATCAAAGTGGGGGATACTTGGGGTTGACCGACACATTGCGTCGCAAACGCAGCAATCGAGTGGCGATGGCGGTGCCGAGCAAGGTGATCGTCATGCCGGCGATAATCTGCAGGCTGAGGGTCTCGCCCAGCAGCAAGTAGCCCCAGAGTAAAGCGCTGACCGGTACCAGAAAGGTAACGGTGGAGGTGGCGGTGGCCCCGGCACTGGCAATGAGGCCGAAGTAAAGCAGAAACGCCAGGGTGGTGCTGAGCACCGCAAGCGCTACGGCGTTGCCCCAACCCAAAAGGCTGATCGGTTCGTTGGGCCACATCAGAATGCCGGGAACAAGCAGTACCAGGGCAGACATGCTGGTGCTACCCGCAGCCAGGACGCGAATGGGCAGGTGCGAAAGGTAGGTCTTGGAATAGTTACTGGCAATGCCGTAGCAGAAGGTAGCACCGAGTACCGCCAGGATGAACCAACCATCACCGCCCAAGGCGAAATCCAGACGGTTGGCCGAGAGCACATAGACGCCGAAGAAGGCCATGGCCAAACCCAAGTATTGTTGGCGCTGAACCGGGGTAGTGAAAAACAGCGCTCCCAGCAGGGCAGTGAAGATCGGTGTGGTGGCATTGATCAAGGAGGTAAAGCCGGCTTCCAGGCGTGTGGTTGCCAGAGCCAGCAGCGTGAACGGGAGCACATGGTTGATCACGCCCAGAGCCAATAGAGGGCCTTTGTGTTCCCATATCAGCTTTAGGTAGCGCAGGCTGAACAGTAAGGGGATCAACAGTAGGGCACCGATACCCATGCGCACCATGATCAGCGGTACCGGGCCGAATTCGGGTACTGCGACCCGCATGAAAATGAACGACATGCCCCACAAGGAAGAAAGCAGCAGCAAGCGCAAGGTATCAGCAGCTGACATGCCGCCTCCTTTGTTAATTGGCTAATGGATCAGGTTACGTTTGATTAGCGGGCTAGGGAAGTGGGGGCGCTGGTTTTTTGCGGACTTGCGCGCAATGCCCTCCCAGGAGCATACAAGGACAGTTGGATCAGCTACCTTGATAAAGGCAGCGCCGGCACTTTACGGTGAGCGTCGGTAATACATTTCTGCTTACATTATCAAGGAGAAACGCATGGATCGTCATGCCACTGCACATTGGGAAGGTAGCCTTAAAGCGGGTAAAGGCACGGTATCCACTGAAAGCGGAGTTCTGGATGAGAACCCCTACTCGTTCGGCACACGCTTTGAAGAAGAAAAGGGCACCAATCCGGAAGAGCTGATTGGTGCCGCTCATGCGGGGTGTTTCTCCATGGCACTTTCCATGATTCTGGGCGAAGATGGCTATGAGCCAACCTCCATCGATACCCAGGCGGCTGTCATGCTGTCAAAAACCGATGAGGGCTTCGAAATTTCCAAGATCCATCTGAAGGTCAGGGCCACGATTAGCGAAATCAGCGAAGACGCTTTCAAGAAGGCAGCGGAGGCGGCCAAGATCAACTGCCCGGTATCCAAGGCGCTGAATGCGGAAATCACCATGGAAGCCCAGCTGGTGTGATCGACAACTACGTTGGCTGACAAACCATGGGAATCGATAGATATTTCGCTGAGTAAAAGTTGTTGGGCATCAAGAAAATCTGAATGACCAAAGACAAGCACAGCCATTTCAGCGGCTGTGCTTTTTTGCGTGGTATCCTGCGCAGTTCTGGTACTAATGATGGCATAAAGCTCATCTTTAAAGATTAAGCCATACGCTCTATTGGTAGCGTTGACGTATCTGAGCGGACTCTTTATTGTTTGCTTCCGTATGTTGCGTAGCGTTTACATTTTAAATTCTGGAGTTGCCGTGGATCTCGCGACACTAATCGGTCTGGTAGGAGCGGCGGTGCTGGTTAGCGCCGCAGTAATCTTGGGTACATCGCCTGAGGTTTTCATGAACCCTACCGGGCTGTTGCTGGTGGTAGGCGGCAGCCTGTTCGTGGTGTTGGCGAAATTCAGCCTGACGCAGTTTCGTTTCGCTTTCAAAGCGGTGGCACGGGCTTTCAAATTCCAGCTGCCCAACACCCAGGAAAGCATTGAAGAACTGGTCGAGCTTTCCAAGATCTCGCGTAAGCGCGGCTTGCTGGCGCTGGAAGACCAGGAGGTCAGTTCCCCTTTCTTGCAGAAAGGCTTGCAGATGCTGGCGGACGGTTTCAGCGCCGAAATGATCAGTGAGATGATGGGAAAGGAACGCTTGTTGACGTTGGAGCGCAACGAAGCCGGCGGCCAGGTGTTTTCCGCCTTTGGCGAGGTGGCGCCTTCCATGGGTATGATCGGAACCCTGGTAGGCCTGGTACAGATGCTGGCCAACATGAATGAACCTTCCATGATCGGTCCGGCCATGGCCGTGGCCCTGTTGACCACGCTTTATGGAGCGATGATTGCTACCATGGTCGCCAACCCTATTGCTGAAAAGCTGTGGTTGCGAATGAATCAGGAAGCCAAGATGCAGCAACTGTGGATTGATGCTGTGCTGGCGATAAAAGGCGACAAGAACCCACGTGTACTGGAACAAATGCTGAACATCTATCTGCCGCCGGAACGCCGTGGCAAGGAAGACGAGGCGAGCGCTGAAGGCGCAACGAAACCGGCCGGCGAACAGGCTTGATGGAATGAGCCAGAAAAATTCCAAGATACCCGCCTGGATGGTCACCTACGCTGACTTGATGACATTGTTGCTGTGTTTTTTCGTGCTGCTACTCTCATTCGCTGAGATCGATGCGGAGAAATTTCGACGCATTGCGGGGGAGCTTTCCAAGGCGTTCGGTGTGCAGCGGGATATTCCAGCGGAACAGATTCCCATGGGCACCAGTGCGGTATTCGATCAGTTCTCACCGGCGACGCCGGATCGTACCCTGCTCGAACAAATCCGCCAACGTACCATGGAGGAGAGCCCCCAGCTGGAAAGCTTACGTAACATCCTCGATGCACGATTACAGCAACAAGTCAGGGCCGTGGCTCAGCAGGTGGAAGACCTGCTGAAAGACTCCATTGAAGAAGGCGTCACTCAGGTGGAGGTGGATCGTCAGCGAGTGGTGATCCGTATTCAGGAGAAAGGTACCTTCGTTTCCGGTTCGGCCAGTGTGACCAATGAATTTGAAGCCCTGCTGCTGGATATGTCGGAAGTATTCAAAGGCTTACCGGGCACGATCGCCATTGACGGCCACACCGATAACATTCCCATCAGTACCCGCCGCTTTCAAAGCAACTGGGATCTTTCCGCCATGCGCGCGGCCTCGGTGGCCAACGTATTGTTGCTTAATGAAGAACTCTCGCCCGAGCGCCTTGTGGTACAGGGGTTTGCCGATACGCAACCGCGAGCCTCGAATGCCACCGGGCAAGGACGCGCCCGGAACCGCCGGGTGGAAATTACCATTGACCTGAGCGAAGCCACTGAAGAGCGTGGTGTCAGGTCCGTAGAGCAATTCAGCACCCCCGAAACCAGCCCGCCACAGCTCGGCGCGGAAGAAAGCCTTCGACAAGCCGTAGAGCCCTTGCCGATAAGCCCGACTGAGACGAGCGCCGAACCGTCCACGGCGAACGAGGCGCTGTTCGATGAGACCGTGGAAGAAGTCAATGAGCGCTTCAATCCTCTCTTTCCTGATTGAAATGGGGCCGCGCTAGCGTCAGCGCCTGGACAAGCCTGATGCCGGGTCCGGCAGGCAGGCCACAAGTTCCAGAGCGATTGCCTGGCGCACCAGTTGCGCCAGATTGGTAGCCCCCATGGTTTTCATTGCCCGCAGTCGATATACCTCGACCGTTTTGCCACTGACCCCAATATGCGCGGCAATTTCCCGGCTGGTCATGCCCTCAGCTACATGCAGAATGATCTGTTGCTCCTTGGGTCGCAGCGACTGATAGCGTGCCTGTAGTGCCGCAAGTTGGCTTTGCGCCAAGCGCTCGCGCTGATGCAGGTTAAGGGCTTGCTGTACGGTATCGATAAGTTGCTGAGGGTTGAAAGGCTTTTCGATGAAATCAAAGGCACCCCCCTTGAGCGCACTTATCGCCATGGGTACATCGCCGTGGCCGGTCATGATGATGACCGGAAGAGTAATGCCTTCGTCACGCAGTTGTTGATGTACTTGCAAGCCACTCAGGCCGGGCATGCGCACGTCCAGCAAAACGGCGTCGACTGTGGCTGCCCGGGTAGCCAGGAAAGTTTCCCCGTCGGCATATGCCTGGGTGGCAAGCCCGACGGATTCCAGCAGCCAAGCCAGCGACTCACGCAAGGCTTGGTCATCATCCACGACGGCAATGCAAGGTAAAGGGTGCGGGGAAAGAGGGTTGCTCACAGGAATCTCCCGGATACTAGGGCGCTATCGGATTCAGTGCGCAGTGTACCGGTAAAGGTCGCACCACTGAATTCACCCTGGTCCGCTAGCATGAGTTGGCCCCCCATGGCTTCCATCAAGGAACGGCTGATCGCCAGGCCCATGCCTAGCCCTTCGGGGCGGGTGGAGTGAAAGGCGGTGAAAATATGCCCGACTTGATGGGAGGCAACGCCCGGGCCTTGGTCGCTTACCTGAAAGCTTGCCTGGCGGCGGCCGCTGCGCCAGGCGCTGAGTTTGACTTCAGCGACGCCGGGATGGTGTCGGCTAGCTTCCAGGGCATTCAGCAGCAAATTGACCAGGACTTGTTCAAGCGCTACCGGGTCGGCCTGCACACGAGGCAGCGACGCCGGCAGCTTGTACGTCAGACTGATTCCGGCTTGCTGGTACTGCCATTCGCACAGCCGACAAGCGGCCTCTGCTACCTGGTTGAAATCCAACGGCCGTACCTGAGTGCGTCCCTTGCTGACAAAGGTGCGGATGTGGCGCAGGCGTTGAGCCAAGCGATGAATTTGCTCGTCGATACGCACAAGCGGCAATTCCAGGTCAGCGGCGGGGCGCCGGGGGTCGGTGCGCAATTGCATCAAGGCGCCGCTGGCGTAATTGGCCATGGCCCCCAACGGCTGGTTGAGTTCATGGGCGATATTGGAGGCCAGTTCGCCCATGGTCGCGAGGCGGTTGGCGTGGGCAATCTGCGCCTGATGGTGGCGTGCCTGCGCTTCGGTGGCCTTGCGCAGGCTGATATCGCGGTTGAGCAGGGAAAGGTGGCCGGGTTGTGCTCCCGGCCCGCGATGAGCAAGAACCACGCTCAAGACCGGCACCGGCTGCTTGCCGTTACCCATTTCCAGCTCGCCGCTCCAGGAGCCGTAGCGCGCCACCGCGGGAAATACAATCTCACGTAATACACGCAGGGAATCGGCGGTATAGACATCGCTGAGGTGCATCCGTGGGTTTTCCCGGGGAAGCGAAAAGCGGCGCCTGGCAGCTTCGTTGGAGCTGAAAATAGCCTCGTCGCTGCCGGTGAAAAGCACGTAATCGGTGGTCGATTCGACGACTTGAGCGAGGCGCTCCCGGTTGGCTTCCGCATGAATGCGGCGTCCCACATCCCGAGAGACGCAAAGAATATCGATCAACTCGCCGGTTTGCGGGTCGCGCCTGGTGCGGCTGGTGGTTTCGAACCAGACGTAATGCCCGGCCTTGGCGCGAAAGCGGTAGGTCTGCTGATAGAAACCGGCGTGGTAGTAAACCCGAGGAGACTTGTTGAGCAGGTCATTGAGGTCGGTGGGGTGAAACAGCCCATAAGCGGAAACGCCGATCAGCTCTTCGGGCTCATAGCCGAGCAGCTCGCGTGCGGCTTGCGAGGCATACAGAAAGGTGCCGTCGCGGGCATGGCGGGAAATCAGGTCGGTGGTGCTTTCCGCCAGCCATCGGTAATGGCGTTTGTCGTTTTCCAGTTCGGCATTGCGCGCTTCGAGGGCGGCGATGCGGGCGTGAAGCGCCTGAAGGTTATGCTCAGTCATTGCTTTACATGGGGCTCATGGGGTTTAACGTGCCGGGTCGATAACGCTTCCGAGTGACGCATTACGCCGAAACCAGCCGGCAATGCTGGCGCGCGGCAAGCGGGTGGGCAGCACTTCATGGGGAATGGTCTCGGATAGAAAACAGGCGAAGGTGCCGGCTTGCGGCCGCACTCTGGCGACTTCTCGATGGGGGGCATCAGGGGCGTAGATGACCATTTCACCTCCGCCATCTTCCGGCCAGCCCGCGTTGAGGTAACCCACGGTCGAGAGCACTCGGTTGGCGCGCCCGCGGAAACTGTCCAGGTGCGTCTGGTAGAAAGCGCCGGCGGGGTAATGGGCAAAATGCGCTTCGTATTCGAACAGCCCCAGAAATAGTGTCTGGTTAAGCTCTTGTTGAAGCGTTGCCATGGCTTCCAGGTAACGGCGCTGGGCCTGGCTTTCCCTATCCAGCCAATGGATGGCATCACCGCGTACGTCACGGCGTATGTTGTGTTCTTTTCCTCGACCAATTCCCGCCGGTATGAGAGCGCCATGTTCGGCCATGTGCAGGCATTCCTGATAGAGGGCTTGGCACAGGTCGGCATCGATGACGTTCGCACCAAGATACCAACCTTGTTCGACCAAGGCGTCGACCAGTGCCGGTAGCGCATCGGGGCGCAATACGGGGGCAGGGTCGCCAGTGGAAGAAAGTGTGGTGGAAGGCGAAGCCTGCATCATCGTAAGACTCCCCGGGAGGAAGGGGGCCTGGTACGCGGGATAGGGCGTTCGGGATGATGACGTAAAGCCCCGGTTGGGCGTTGGTAGATATCGAGCGGCATACCGAAACCCTCGGCGAGCAATTCGACCAGCATCATCGCCGAGAGCCCCCAGATCACATGGCCCTGAACGTGATAGCTGGGGACGTAATGGGCACGGCCATCCACTGTGATCACATCGGTATGAGTGCGATTGTCTTCCAGAAAATAGTGCAACGGAACCTCGAAGATGGTGTCAAGCTCGGTAGGCTCGGGGCGCAGCGGCAAATCCGGTGGAATGATTCCTACCCAGGGCGTTACGCAGATGCCATGCAGGGAGAGCACATCGGATAAGCTGCCCAGGCAGCGTACATATTGCGGTGCCAAGGCGATTTCTTCCTCGGCTTCACGCAGGGCGGTAGTATATAAATCGGGATCGTCAGGTTCACGTTTACCGCCGGGAAAAGCGACCTGGCCACTGTGGGTGCTCATGTGTCGCGCTCGCCGCGTGAACAGTAACGTTGGCTCGGCTCGTTCGACGATAGGTAGCAACACCGCAGCCTCGGGAAGCGCCAGATGGGTGAAGCGTTGAGGGCGAAGCAGTTGCAGTCGTTCGTTGAGTTTCTCTAACATGGCGTATCCATCGAATTTGATACCTTTACCTTTGGGCTGTGATCAGCGTCAAGGATAAAAGATTGTCTTGTCCACCAGCCGCAGCAGGAATGCGCTCAACAGAGGAAATACGATGAACTTTTGCAGCCACTGTGGCCATACACTGTGCTTCGCCATTCCAGATGGCGATGATCGACCGCGTTATCTATGCGAATCCTGCGGCACGATCCACTACCAGAACCCGCGTATCGTGGCCGGCACCCTGCCGGTCAGCGGCTCGCGCGTATTACTCTGTCGGCGCGCCATCAGCCCACGCAAAGGTTATTGGACACTACCGGCGGGTTACATGGAAAATGCTGAAACCACCCAACAAGCCGCCGCTCGCGAAACGCGTGAAGAGGCATGCGCCGAAGTGACGTTGCGCGGCCTCTACACCTTGATCGATCTCCCGCACATCAATCAGGTGTACATGATGTTTCGTGCCGACTTGCTCGGTGGCTTCGACGCCGGGGTAGAAAGCCTGGAAGTTGCGTTATTCGAGGAGCACGAGGTTCCCTGGGACGAACTCGCCTTTCCCACCATCGAACGCACCTTGCAGCATTTCTTCGCTGACCGTCGCCATGGCGAATTTCCCCTGCACATCAGCGCCGTCACTCTTGAGGACCGTGAGCGTTACTTTGGTTCAGCCTAGCCCAAGGTTCGCCTGGCAACGGCTACAGCATCCGTCGTGGAATCGTAGGCTCAGACGTCATCCAGACGTCATCCAGACGCCAGACATCGAACGCCGGCTCTTCGTAAGGGTGAGCCAGTTTGAGCGCGGCCACGGCGGTGTAAATCAGCGTATCTTCACACACTAGTTCCACCTTGAGTTCTTTCACGTACTCGAGCTCCCCTACCTGGCCGATGTGGGGCTCGGCACCCGGCAAGGGACGAAACTGGCCGGTCCCCGCTGTCTGGAAACAACAGGCCTCATAATTGCCGATTCGCCCGGCACCGGTTTCGAATACGGCTTCCTTGACGGTTTCGGCGGCCTCTTCAGGCACGAAAAAAACGACTTTGTACACGGCTCATTCCTCCATGGACATGCGGTGCTTGAAGCCCGTTAGTTGAAGGCAGACTTTCCAGAAAAGATAGCATGGCGTTGAAGGCGGCGTCGTTGATGTCGGTTCAAGAAACGAAGCGCCGCTTCAGACGCTGCCACCAAGGTAATGAATCGACATTGCCATGCGCCTGCAAGAAAGTGGCGATAGGCTTGACCTGGTCGGGACGGTCGAGCATCGGCGCATGGCCGCAGCCCTGGGCCTCCAAGGTGACCAGCGAAGGCTGTATTTCTTGCATCCGAGCCACGCTTTGGACGGTAAGCAGAGGAGAATGCGCGCCACGAATCAGCATCAGGGGGCACTTTATGCGTGTCCAATCGGCCCAGATATCCCGCGGGGTATCGTGGATGAATTGCTCACCAATACGCGGGTCGTAATGGTAACTCCAGGTGCCATCCGGCAAGCGTCGAGCGCTTTCCAGCGCCATCCTCCGCCACCCGGCTTCGGTATCGATACCGAAGTCACGGTACTGTTCCTTGAGCTCGGCAAGCAGTTCACTGAAATCATTGAAGCGCTTTACCACGCTGAAGTAGGTGGCCATGCGGGTCAACGCCTGAGCATCCAGCTCGGGGCCAACATCGTTGAGTACCAGGCACTGAATACGTGAGGCGGACGGTTCTTCGGAGGCCAGCAGCATTCCCAGCAAGCCTCCCATGGACGTACCGATCCAGGGAACGCGTTCCAACTGGAAGTGATCGAGCACAGCCAGAGCCACACGCATATAGTGAGAGTAGAGATAATCATGCGCTGGATGCAACGACCAGCTGGAAAGCCCGCGACCGGGAGTATCCGGCGCGAGAATGCGCCATTGAGGCCCGAGTTCCCGTGCCAGGGCGGCAAAGTCACCCCCATGGCGGGACAGGCCGTGCCAGGCGATGACCGTATTGGGGGCGTCAGGGTGCCAGATGCGCACGGCTATCTCTAACTCGCGTACCTTGATTAGTTCCAGGGCATGCATGCGACTTCCTCTAGGTGATGTGTTGCGATGCAGCATAGCTGAGGTGGAAGGGCCATACATGAAAAAAAGTGCAAAACCAGCGACACTCTCTAGCTTCGGCTCTAAAACATGCGACAATGTATGTATATGTATTCCGACTGATAAGTATGAGGAAAAGGCTATGTTGCGATCCGTTTCATCTCCGGCGGCTGCCACCACGAACGGCCGTTTCTTGCGGCGTGGGCTATTGCCGGCACTCATCGCCATGACATGGGTAACGCCTGCGTTTGCCGCGGATTTATTGACGATTGCCCGCGATGCATTGAACAACAATTCTGAACTGGGCTCCGTTCGTGCCCAAAGCCAGAGTGTCGAAGCGGGGCTCGATGTTCAGCGAGGAGACCTGCTGCCTCAGGTGAATCTGCGCGGCAACGCGGCGCATACCCGGCAGTTTGAAAGCCAGACGCAATCATCTACCGGTGGTGGGGCAGACTTCGGTAATTTGGATGAAAGTCAGAGGCAAATCCTGCAAGCATTAAGAAATAATTCTAGCGCTTCTGTTAATGAAGACAACGTCAATAGTGTGAGTTTTACGCTTGAAGCCACGCAAGCGTTATTCGATGCGATCGATCGGCGTGAGGTGGAGCGCTCCGAGCGTGAAATTGATCAGCAGGTTTACGTTCTGGCCGCCACGGAACAGCAAGTATTGATCAACGTGTCCAGCGCTTACTTCGATATTCTAAGAGCGTATGACGTCCTTGAAGCACGGCTAGCCCAAGAGCGCGCAATCGGGCGTCAGTTGGAGCAAGCCCGAGAACAGTTTGAAGTGGGTTTGATCGCCATCACCGAAGTGGAAGAAGCGCAAGCCAGGTTTGATCAATCACGCGCGATACGCATTGCAGCGGAAAGCGATCTTCAAGTCAGCTTTGAAGCGCTTGAACGCTTGACTGGAAAGCGTTATTCCAGCATCGAGGCGCTCGATGAGGAATTCCCCGTCGTTCTGCCGACCCCGGCGGGACGTGACCTCTGGGTCGAGATGGCGATCACCAACAACCCCTTGATTCTTGCCGAACAGGCGGGTGTCGAAGTATCCAAAAGCAGTGTCAATATAGCCAAGGCGCTTCGCCTGCCCAGCGTTGACGCTTTTGCCAGCTATCAATACGCCGACAACGATGCCGACGGGATACAAGGGCATGACGCTACCGGTGAATTGGGCGTCAAGCTTGACTGGCCTATTTATACCGGGGGCAGCACCCAGGCGAGCATTCGTCAGAGTACCTACCGGCTGGAAGCCAGCCAGTTCGATTTCGAGGCTCAGCGTCGCGAGACGGTACAGCAAGTGCGCTCCTTGTATACCCAGGTAAGTAATGACGTCTCGACCGTCGAGGCGCGCCAACAAGCGATTGTTTCCAACCGCAGTGCGTTGGATGCGACTCGCGCGGGCTATGAAGTCGGTACCCGAAATATCGTGGATGTGTTGAATGCCGAGCAGAACTTGTACAACGCCTTTTCCGATTACGCCCAGGCCCGTTACGATTATGTGATTAACCTGCTCTCTCTGCACCAGCAGTCGGGCATCCTGGATGTCGAGGTGATTAATGAGCTCAACGACTGGCTGCGAGGCGATAGCATTACGTTCACATTGCCGGAAGATAGCGCGGAGAAACGCTCGGACAGTGTGACGAACATCGGGAATAGGCCACGCCTGGACGATAGGTGATAGGTGGCGGATATTTACATTCATACATGTATGGTTGTAATCTACGTCAACTTTTCACGCATGCAACGGGATATAAACGTATGAGAACGATGGTTAACGGTGTCCGCCTTGCCTTGCTGGCGGTGGGCATGGGCATGTTGCTGGCGGCTTGTGGTCAGGAGGCCCCGGAGCAGCAGGCCTCCGCCGAGCAACAAGAGGCTCCACCTCGGCCTATAGCAGTGATGGAAGCCGCTCGCCAGGACTTGCCCTTGGATAAATCATATCCCTCGTTGCTGCGTAGTGATGACGAAGTCACCCTGGTGGCGCGGGTGACGGGTTTTCTTGAACAACGGCATTTCGAACCAGGCCAGTTGGTGGAAAAAGGCCAGCAGCTGTATTCCATTGAACCTGACCTCTACCAGGCCACAGTGAATCAGCGCGAAGCGGATTTGCAGAGTGCGCGCGCCGAACTAGCCCGTGCTCAGCGCGATGCCGAGCGCTTCGAGCGGTTGCTTAGCCAGAATTCGGTCAGCCGCCAGGAATACGATCAGGCGCGTGCTGAACTGGCCGTGGCCCAAGCCCGTGTGGCGCAGGCGCAAGCGGCATTGCAAAGTGCCGAGATCGACCTGGGCTACACCGAAGTTTCAGCGCCCGTCGCGGGAATGATCGGTCTAAGCCGGATCAATGTGGGCAATCTGGTCAATGCCGGAACGGAGCTTGCCACCATCACGCCGCTCGAACCTCTGGAAGTACGCTTCCAGTTGCCTCAGCGTGATGCCTTCGAGTTGCGCCGCCAGATTAATGATGGTTTAACGATTTCCGACATTCCCGCACGCCTCACCGTGCCCGGGCTGTATGGTAACGACGATAGCCAACTGGAAGGGCGTCTCGACTTTCTCGGCTCTCGGGTGGACGAAAGCACCAGCACCGTGCAGGCCAATGCCACTTTTGCTAATCCCGGGGCGACTGTGCTGCCCGGCCAGTTCGTGCGCGTGAGTATTGAAGGCTTGAAGCGTTTTGACGTCTTTACCGTGCCTGAAATTGCCGTCACGCAGGGGCTGATGGGGCCTCAGGTGTTCGTGCTGGACGAGGAAAGCAAGGCGCGTGCGCGTTCGGTCACGCTGGGTGAGATTGCCGGCCCCTGGCAGATCATTCGTGAAGGCCTGGAAAGCGGCGACCGAGTGGTGGTCGGTGACCCCGCCGGTCTTCAGCCCGGTACATCGATCGACCCGCAGCCCTTTGAAGAAGGTGCTGAAGAGATTGTCGAGGAAGTAGAGCAAGAGCAGGCGCAAGAGCAAACTGAAGAACAGGTGCAAATCCGCGAAGCAATGCAGGAACAGGCCGTGGATGGACCGAGTGCCCCAGCGGCTGAAGAGGAGGGGGAAAATACCCCATGAATTTCTCTAACTTCTTCATCAAGCGGCCGATCTTTGCCACGGTGCTGGCGATCATCCTGACCCTGGTCGGGGTGATGAGCATGCGGGTGTTGCCGATCGAGCAATACCCGAGCGTGGTGCCGCCTTCGGTATCGGTGCAGGCTCGCTTTCCGGGCGCTGATGCCGAAACCGTCGCCCAGGCGGTAGCGGCCCCCCTGTCCGAGGCGATCAACGGCGTCGAGAATATGCTGTACATGACCTCGAACAGCGCGGATAACGGCAGTGTCAGCCTCAGTGTTGCCTTCGATATCGGCACCGATGGTGATATCAACACCATCAACGTCAATAACCGGGTTCAGGGCGCCTTGTCCCGGCTTCCTCAGGAAGTTCAGGATCAAGGCGTGACCGTGGAGTTGAGCTCCAGCTCGATTCTGATGCTGGTGGCGCTGATTTCGCCTCAGGGCGATTACCCGCGTATCTTCATGCAGAACTATGCCACCCTCAATATTCTCGACGCGCTGCGTCAGGTGCCGGGGGTGGGTAACGCGGAAGTGCTCGGCGGCGGCGAGTTCGCCATGCGGATCTGGATGGACCCCGACAAACTTTCGCAATATAACCTGACCCCCGCTGAAGTGGCGACGGCCATCCGTCAGCAAAACACCGAAGTGCCGGCAGGCAGTCTTGCGGCGGCACCCCAGAGCGATCCACGCGCCTATACCTACACGATCACAGCGGGAGGACGGTTTAACGAGGTCGATGACTTTCGCAATATCTACCTGCGTACCAACCCCGATGGTTCATCGCTGCGCCTGAATGACGTGGCGCGCATTGAACTGGGCGCCTCGTTCTATGGGATTGAAGCCCGTTTGAACGGCGCTACGATGACCCCGATCATCATCAACCAGCAGCCGGGGGCCAATGCGCTGGAGACCGCCACCGCGGTGGAAGCCACCATGGCTGACATGGCAGAACGCTTTCCGCCGGGGCTGGAATACGTCGTGCCTTACGATACCACCCTGTTCATCGATGCATCGGTGGAAACCGTGCTCACGGTTTTTGTCGAAGCCTTCTTGATCGTGGGTGTCATTCTGTTCATCTTCCTGCAGAACTGGCGTTTCACGGTGATCGCCATGTCGGTGGTGCCGGTGTCGGTATTGGCCACCTTCGCCGGGTTCTACATGTTCGGCTTCTCGATCAATCTGCTCACCTTGTTCGCCCTGGTGCTTTCCATCGGCATTGTGGTCGATGATGCGATTCTGGTGGTGGAGAATGTCGAGCGCGTATTGAGTGAAGATGAAGATATCTCAGTGTTTCAGGCCACCATGCGCGCCATGAAGGAAGTCGGGGGGCCAGTTATCGCGACCTCCCTGATCATGGCGGCGGTATTCGTCCCCGTGGCATTTCTGGGGGGCTTCACCGGGCAGATATACCAGCAGTTCGCCTTGACGGTGGCGATCTCGGTGGCCTTCTCGGCGTTGATGGCATTGACGTTTACCCCGGCGCTGTCAGCGATTTTTATCAAGCACAAGCCTTCTGTGCAAAGCGAGTCAAAATTCAGGCGGGTACTCAAGGCGCCCTTGCGGCTTTTTGATCGGCTTTTTGCGACGATCACCGCGGGCTATATGTGGCTGGTGAAAGTCCTGGTACGTTTCTGGGGCCTGGCTCTGCTACTGGTCGCCATGGTAGGCGTGGGCTCCTGGTGGCTGTACCAGGTCACCCCTTCAACCCTAGTTCCCCAGACGGATCAGGGGATCGTGCTGGTGAGTGTATCCTTGCCCGATGCGGCCTCACTGGACCGCACCAGCGACTACATGGGCAAGCTTAGCCAAGCCATCGAAGAGATCGAGGGGGTGCGTTATTCCTCGGCCGTGGCGGGTTACGATATTCTGTCGAGTTCGGTTAATACGGCGCGCGGCATCATGTTCGTCAACCTTGACCCTTGGGCGGAACGCGAGCTGACCGCCGATGGCCTGGTGGGGCGCATCATGCAACTGGGCGCCCAGATCGAGGGGGGCTCGGCGATGGCTTTCAACGTGCCGCCGATCATCGGACTTTCCACCACGGGCGGCTTCACCGGCTATCTGCAGTCCTTCGAAGGGGCGAACCCCCAAGAGCTGTTCCAGGCGTCGGTAAAGGTGATGCAGGCGGCCAACCAGCATCCCGCGCTGCAGGGGGTGTTCACCACCTTCAATGTCAATGTGCCGGGTTATCGAGCGGAAATCGACCAACAAAAGGCACTCAGCTACGGCGTTTCATTGAGTGAGCTGAATACCACTCTGGCGAATACCTTCGGGGCGGGATTCGTCAATTATTTCAGTTACCAGAATCGTAACTTCCAGGTCTATCTGCAGAACGAGGACGAGTTTCGCAGAACGCCGGATGATATCAGCCGGGTGCATGTGCGCGGTGGCAATGGGGAGCGCATTCCCCTGTCTGAATTCGTGACCCTCGAGCGTCAGGCCAAGCCTGCGGTGGTATCGCGTTTCGGCGTCTATCTGGGTGCTCAATTCCAGGGTGGGCCGGCACCCGGCTATAGCTCGGGTGAGGCGATTACCGCCATGGAAGAGGTTGTCGAAGAAACCCTGGGGGGAAATTGGGGGATGGGCTGGACCGGCACCGCTTACCAGGAGAGCCAGATGGGCAGTGCGGCCACCCTGGCGATCGTGTTCGGGTTGATCATGGTATTTTTGATCCTGGCCGCCCAGTACGAAAGCTGGTCATTGCCCTTGGCGGTTCTTACCGCAACGCCCTTTGCTTTCCTGGGGGGGATCGGGGGAATCGCCATGCGCGGGCTGGAGACTAGCGTTTACGTGGAAATCGGCATGCTGGTGGTGGTAGGGCTGGCGGCCAAGAACGCCATCCTGATCGTCGAGTTCGCCGAGTTGCAGCGCAAGGAGCAGGGCAAGTCAATACGTGAGGCCGCGATTACCGCCGCTGAACTGCGTTTCCGGCCGATCGTGATGACCTCGCTGGCCTTCATCTTCGGTACCCTGCCGCTGGCATTGGCCACCGGGGCCAGCGACGTCAGCAGCCACCATATCGGTACTACCGTGGCGGTCGGCATGGCGTCGGTGGCCATCTTGGGCAGTCTGTTCATTCCCACCTCCTATGCGATGATTGCGCATATCTCGGACTGGTTGCAGCGCAAAATGGCAATAGGCGACCATCGCGAACAGCAGCCGGCGGTTGAGCGCAAAGAACGCTAAGCTTTAAGCGAACGCTAAGTTTCACGCGAACGTAAAGCGTTTTTGAAGGGCGTCATTCATTTGAATGGCGCCCTTTTCTCGTGGTGTGTCCGAGCAAGGTTAACGTTAGCTGTCCGGTCTTGAAAAGTTACGCAGACGTAGAGAGCGGAGGAGGACTCATCAACAGCAGCAATTGATTGATAAGCGTTTCTCCTCGTTCACGGATAGAGAAGCGTTCAGGGTTGCGCAGCCATTCGTGAAACAGCCCACCCAGGGTGGCATGCAGGAGGTCGGCGGCCACGGAGGCGGAAAGGTCGGAACGTAAAGCGCCTTTCTGTGAGGCAAACGCGAAGTGTTCCTGAAGCGAGGTATGGCACTCTTCGGCGATTTCCGTTTGCATGGCAATGGGGTTGATATCACTGAAAAATTCACAACGATGAATAAGAATCGAATGCACACGATGATAGCGCGGCTGTTCGAGGCGGGAAAATCCTCTCAGGCAGGCAATGCGTATGGCTTCCAGTGACGAGACGTCATGTTCCAGTGTCTCGATTTCATCCACCAGGTCTTGAAACGGCATGCGAACCCGTTCGAGCATGGCATGAAAGACATCGCTCTTGTTCTTGAAGTGCCAATAGATCGCCCCTCGCGTCATTCCTGCATGCCGAGCGATCTGCTCAAGCGACGTGCGCGCCACTCCGTGCTCCATGAACATTTCTTCTGCCGCATCGAGAAGCGCCTCGCGTGTGGCGGCCGCTTCTGCCTTTGTGCGCCGAGCCATAGGGCTCCTCCTGTCGTATGCTGCCGCTGGTAGGAATGGATTGATTTTATCCGATAGGGCATGGAAAAGCATTGATACATGCATGATTGTATGTTGAAAGTGGCAAACTGTCATGGAAAGGCTCGTCATACCTTGCCTATGACGTTATAAAGACACTTTCGTTTCCAGGGGGAAGTATGGTGCGTGCCGCTTTTGAATTGGCTGGAGAAAAAGTGAATCCTGGCCAACGCTTGCAGATCGATGTGCCGGTGGCTCGGCTATATACTCATACCCCGTTACATATCCCCGTCGAGGTAGTGCACGGACGCAAGGAAGGGCCGATATTGTTGGTATGCGGTGGCATTCACGGCGACGAGATCAATGGTGTGGAAATCGTGCGCCGTGTGCTGCGCTCAAAAGCCATCAACAACCTGAAGGGGACGCTGATAGCTGTCCCCGTGGTCAACGTCTTCGGTTTCTTGCAGCAGACCCGCTATCTGCCGGATAGGCGTGATCTCAATCGGTGCTTTCCCGGCAGTGAATCAGGTTCCCTGGGCGGCCGTATTGCCGCCTTGTTCCGCGAGCAGATCGTCGATCAGGCCACGCATGTGATCGATCTTCACACCGGCGCGATTCACCGCACCAACTTGCCCCAGATCCGGGCACAACTTCGCCCCGGCAGTGAAACCGAGCGTATGGCCGATGCGTTCGGTGCGCCGGTGGTGCTCAATGCGGAATTGCGCGAGGGCAGCTTGCGCCACTATGCCCAGAATCGTGGAATTCCGGTGCTGACCTACGAAGCTGGAGAGGCGCTGCGCTTTGACGAGTGGGCAATTTCACCCGGTGTACGTGGGGTACTGCGCGTCATGCGTCGCCTGGGCATGCTTGCCGGCGAGCAGCGTCGGCGCCCCCCGCCAGGGGCCGAACTTGCCAATGGCTCCAGCTGGGCTCGGGCGCCCATCGACGGGATATTGAGACCCCAAGTACGCTTGGGGGCGCGCGTGGCCAAGGGGGAAGTGCTGGGCAAGATAGCCGATCCGTTCGGCAACGATGAAAGTGCCGTTCGGGCGATAGCCGATGGCATCGTGATCGGCATGAGCCGCCTGCCATTGGCCAACGAGGGGGAAGCACTGTTTCATATCGCTCGCTTCGATGCGATAGAAGAGGCGGAAACCGCGGTGGAAAGCTTCAACTCGAGTCTCGCTCCGCCTCCCGACTCGCTTTATTGAGCCAATTCAATCTCGCGTGTATCGGGCTCACGCACCAGGCTCAGGGCATCGTCGAATATCCGCAGCCCGGCACCTTCCAGGTGTGCGTGTTCGGACAGATGACGACGAAACCGCCGCCCGCCGGGGCAGCCTTGGAACAGCCCCAATAAATGGCGGGTGATGTGGTTGAGCTTGGCGCCTTCTTCCAGGCGTTGAGCGATATAAGGACGAAACGCTTGGGCGGCGGCCATTCGGCTAGAGGCCGGGCCGTTCTCGCCATAAAGCGCTTGGTCGACACCGGCCAGCATCCAGGGGTTCTGATAGGCTTCGCGGCCTATCATCACGCTGTCGACATGCTCAAGATGCTCGCAGCACTCGGCCAACGTCTTGATGCCTCCATTGATGCCGATATGCAGCTCCGGGCGGCTCTGTTTCAAACGATGCACGCGCGGGTAGTTCAGCGGTGGCACATCACGGTTGGCCTTGGGGGAAAGCCCTTGGAGCCAAGCCTTGCGTGCGTGCACGATGAACACCTCGCAACCGGCATCCGCGACGGTGGCGATGAAGCGCTCCAGGTCGGCATCTTCGTCCTGGTCATCGATACCGATACGGCATTTCACAGTCACCGGGATCGAAACGGCCTCCTGCATGGCACGTACGGCGGTGGCGACTTTTTCCGGGTACGCCATCAAACAGGCGCCGATCAGATTGTTCTGCACCCGATCGCTGGGGCAACCAACGTTGAGGTTCACCTCGTCATAACCCCATGCCTGGGCAATCGCCGCGCACTCGGCAAGCTCCCCGGCATTGCTTCCCCCAAGCTGAAGCGCCAGGGGGTGCTCGATGTCCGTATGGCCCAAAAAGCGCTCCCGCGGCGTGCCATGCAAGATGGCACCGGTGGTCACCATCTCGGTATACAGCAGCGCATGGTGCGTCAAGGTACGAGCGAAGGCTCGGTAGTCGCGGGTCGTCCAATCCATCATCGGCGCAACAGAAAAGCGTCGGGCGGCATCGGCAGGGCTTAATTTAGTCATATCAATCACTTGCATACTGTGTATGCTGTATAAATATACATAATAAGTACCGTCTGATACTGTCTAAAATTACGTTTGGTGTATCAATAAAGTACCGATAACGAAAGAGGCACATAGATGACAGCGGGTGTGGTACACCATGAAAACGTATCAAAAGCGGGGGAGCTCGTTGGCGGGCAATTGTACGCAAGAAGGACTATCTGTTACAAAGCGAAAGCTGTGAATTGACATCCTCCCCCACCTTCAGCGCTGACGCGCTTGTGGAAGGGGATTCCCTGGTTGTTACCTTCCAGGTTCCTGCTTCGCTGTCCGTCGCCTCAATGCCTTGGCATTGCCGGTCTTACACAAACTCCACAGGCGTAACTTCCCGAGTGCCCCTCGGTAGTGCTTCAACGCTCAGCACCGGCTAACAGCGCGGTGCCGGCTTGTAGGATGTTGCGGGCGGCATTGACGTCGCGGTCGATGCCTTGGGTGCCGCAGCCGGGGCAGTCCCAGGTGCGAACATTGAGCGGCAAGGAGTCGACGACAAACCCGCAGCCATGGCAGCGCTTGCTGCTGGGGTACCAGCGGTCGATCTGGACGAACTGGCGCCCCGCCCAGGCGGCCTTGTAGTCGAGCTGGCGCACCAGCTCCCCCCAGCCCACATCGCTGATGGCTTTCGCCAGAGACCGGTTCTTGACCATATTTTTCACCGCGAGGCTTTCAGCACAGATCACTTGGTTCTCGTTGACGATCT
>NZ_QPIJ01000070.1 GCF_003336665.1 Vreelandella rituensis
GCGGGGGACCTCACTTTGACAGTGTGGCGCATGGCGCCGACTTAGGTGAGGAGGACTCCATCCCATTGGTTCCCTGAAAACCACCGGCCTGCCGGTCGCCGTGGGCAGTGGCGGTCGCACCAAGTACAACCGTCAGCGGCTGGGTATTCCCAAGACCCATGCGCTGGATGCGGCCTGTGTCGGCAAGTTCGACACCCTGAAAGGCTGGCGAGTACCCACCCAGGTCATCAAGGCCATGGGCCGTGGCAGCTATCAGCGCACCCGGCTCGACAAGTTTGGCTTCCCACGGGGCTACCTGATGCGCCAAAAGCAAGTGAAGGGCTTTCAGACCGGCGATAGGGTCAGGGCGATTGTCCCGGCCGGCAAGAAGACCGGCAGCCACACGGGGCGCGTGGCCATCCGCAAGACCGGCAGTTTCAATGTTCAGACCGAACAAGGCGCGGTCCAGGGGATTTCCTGGCGCCACTGCACCCTGCTGCAACGCGGTGATGGCTATGGCTACCACCCACTACCCACCATTCAACACTAAAGGAGGCGCGGACAGGGAACCCCGCGTCGTGCTGCGCACGACGCGCTATCCCTCCCGTCGCTAAAGCAACCGGGTTTCCCGCGCAAAACGATGAATAAAACAATCAAAACTACGCTGCGGTGTCTGGCTATCGCAAGCCTTGCCGTCGTCTCTACCAGCTGTGCGATGCTGGCGCCTGCGCCTCCCAATGACCAGAGCAATGTCTGTGAAATCTTCCGCGAACAGCCTAGCTGGTATGACTATGCACGGGATTCCCAAAAGGCGTGGGGCACGCCGATAGCCACCCAGATGGCTTTCATTCAGCAGGAGTCTTCGTTTCGCAGCCATGTACGCCCACCCCGGAGCCGCTTGCTGGGATTCATTCCCTGGCGGCGCCCTTCGTCCGCGCGCGGTTACGCCCAGGCCCAGGACCCTGTCTGGGGGGAGTATGAGGCGGATGCGGGAGGGCTTTTTGCCCGGCGAACGCACATGAAGCATGCCACGGATTTCATCGGCTGGTATAACCGGCGCACCCAGCAACAAACGGGGGTTTCCCTGAACAATCCCGAGCATCTCTACTTGGCCTATCATGAAGGTCAGGGCGGTTATCGTCGGGGATCGTACCGGAGCAAACCTCAGGTGATGCGTGCCGCACGTCAAGTAAGCAGCCGGGCGGGGCGTTATCAGGCCCAGCTGGCGGCCTGTGAAGCCGAGTTTCAATGCCGCCGCTTTTATCAGGTATGGCCTTTCTGCCGCGGCGGCTGAGCAAAAAAAACCGCCGCTACCCGAAGGTGGCGGCGGTTCAGGCTTAGCCATCGTTGCCAAGTTTACTTTTCCAAGCGCCTTTCAGCGTGCTTGCGTATCGCTTAAGCGTACTCGGTCAGCCTACGCTTTTCCGGTGTACGGTCGGGCCATGGCGTTTCCTCTGGAGCCAGCGGCGCTGGCCTTGAAAGCTGAGGTTGATTGGCCACATGCTTCACCTTGAAGTACGCCACCATATCGGCCATCTCACGCGACTGATCTTCCAGGGAAGCCGACGCCGTTGCCGTCTGTTCGACGAGTGCTGCGTTCTGCTGGGTGACTTCGTCCATTTGATTGATGGCAATGCTCATCTGATCGATGGCTGAGGTCTGCTCATCCGAGGCGCGACTGACTTCCTCCATCAGCCCTGAGACCTTGCCGATGTTGGTCACGATCTCCTGCATCGAGGTGCCCACCGCCTCGACCATTTCACTGCCGTTCCTGACCACCTCATCGTTGACCACGATCAAGGCTTGAATCTGCTTTGCGGCTTCCGCCGAGCGCTGTGCCAGGTTGCGCACTTCACTGGCCACGACGGCAAACCCACGACCTTGTTCACCGGCACGTGCGGCTTCGACCGAGGCATTCAGCGCCAGGATGTTGGTCTGGAAAGCGATGCCGTCGATCAGCGATACGATGCCGCTGATCTTCTCGGAGCTTTCGGTGAGTTCGTGCATCTTGTCGACGGCTTGCGATACCTTTTCGCCGCCGGTGCTTGCTGAACTGCTGGCCTTGTGGGCGAGCTTGTTGGCTTCCCCGGTATGCTGGGTGTTGTTCTTCACCGTGGCGGCAACCTGCTCCATGCTGGCCGCCGTTTCCTGGAGACTGGAGGCCTGTTGCTCGGTACGTTGCGACAGATCGATATTGCCCGAGGAGATCTGCGAAGAGGCGGTCGAGATGGAGTCCGTCGAGCGTTGAATATTGGCTATCAAATCGCTCAATGTGCTCTGCATGTCATTGAGTTCCACCAGCATCATGCCGACTTCATCGTTGCTGTGGTGGGCTATTTCATTGGTGAGATCACCCGCCGCCATTTTATGAAAGTGCTCGCGGGCGGTCATCAGCGGCCGGGTAATCCGCTGGATCAACAACCCGCCTAGAACACCACCCAGTATCACCGCGATGACCATGGCACCAATCATCAGGTTGCGCATGAACGCCGCGTTGGCCACGGCACCTTCATATTCGGCCAGGGCGACCTGCTCTTCCAGGGCGATCAACTCATGCAAGGTTGCATTCATTTCACGATAAGCGGAGAGCCCTTGAAGAAGCGCAATTTCATTGGCTTTATCATACTGGCCGGTGGAATAGAGCGGCATTGCCGGGGCCACGCCGTGTGCGAGCAGGTTGCGATAGCCGTCGCGGAACTCATCGGCCAGGGCTTCGACTTCCGGGGACATTTCATGGGAGGAAAATTCATGCCAGGTGGCATCGATCTTGGAAAGATTCTGGACGATATTATCCATGTGGAACTGTACGGGATGATCGTGCAGGCTGCTGACGGGAAGGATCGGCTCGTGCTGCGCGGACAGGGAAAGCTCCAGGATAATATCCTTGGCCAGTTCATTGAGCTGGGCCAGGTTTTGAGTGTCTCGCATGTTTTCCTGGTAAATCGTGTCGACGGCGCGATTGGATGAGAGCATGCCGCTGAACCCCAGCGCCCCCACGACTAGCATCAACACCAACATCACGACGATCATAAAGATCAGTCGTGCCTTGATTGTAATTTTCATACTGGCTCCCTTGGCTGCAACGCTAGCAGCACTGTCAAACGCACGGATTGGGTTTTCCTCATTATCCTCTTTTTGAAACTTATTATAAGCGGATAACTTGACGTAAATCATGTGGATGCAATTTGCATGCAAACCGATGACCGCACTTGTCTCAGCCGTGGTGAGTTCGGTTATTTCAGTGCACGGATTTCAATGCACGGTCTTGGCCATCTTTTCAGGTAGGGTTTCGAATTGCAAAAGCGTTGCTAATCCCTGTTGGTTACAAGCGTTGAACCCTCCGCCGATTCATTCACAGAATAGAATCGCGGATTCTAATCCCTCTCACGCGCTCTGTTGCCAGAGCATGGAGAGGGTTGCCGGGGTTCTCGGTGCGTGGGTCGACGTCTGCGACCTCACACGGGCGATCTGCTTGCGCTGACCGTCCTGGAAGTAGACATGGCCGGGGGCGGTGATGTTATAGGCGGCATTAAGATCGGCGTGATACCGCTTGCCGCTTGAAAACGTGCATTGACTGTAATTGGCAACGTCTCGTTTCACTGGCCCCGAGCCATCAAACGCTTGCCGCGACGAGCCACGCGCATACACGTGCACACGCTTTAAGCCGACTTCTTCTGCCTTGCTGTCGATACGGATTAACCCGTTGGCGGTGAAACCAGCGGTGAAAGCGCGCTTTCATCGGCGTGCGCTTTTTGCCTGCTTTCGGGCGCCAGCCTTTGAGGTCTTCGACGGGCATGGCTTGGCAGTCATGATTGAGCGCCAGGTTCACCAGCTGTCGACTGACCTGATGGGCCTGGTTATCAGCCAGGTGAGTTAAACGCTGGTGATCCTGACGGCAAAAGCCCACCGGCAAACGGCACCCGTGACGGGCGTGTTTGCGCGCAGCGCGACGGATGCGTTGCATGAGCCGAGACTCACGGTCTTTATCCGTGTGCGAGATAAACTCGCGTGCATGGACAGTGTCTTGGGCATCGACCACGGCCAAGGTGGCCGCCGTGTTGATACCGACATCGACCGCCAACACCCGATTAGGCGTGCCTTTGGTGGGCGTCGGTGGGTTGAACTGTTCGGGTAACGAGAGCTGCCAGTGGCGACCGTTATAGGTCAGCAGCGGTGATTTCGCCTGGCCCTTGCCGCGAAAGCGGCATTGGCCCTTGAGCTGAAAGCCCCTCCAGATCCAGTCGTTCTGCCAACGCACCTTAATGAAGGCATGCGTGGCCTCAGCGTTCACTTTGGCGCACTGGCTGCCGTAAAGGCTGGGGAACGTATGGGTGCGGGTGGTCAGGCGTGGCGGCTTCGCGTGGAAGTGCTTGCGCTTACCGCATCGCCATTGATCGAATCGCGTGCCAAATGAACGCACTTGGCCCACGGCATCCATAATAGCCACGCGGCGAAGGTACGAAGGGAATTTGTAGTAACGTTTGGCGAAATAGGGATAGCGTACTGGCGGCCGCTGGCGTGTCGGATGAATAAGCCCTTCGATCACCTTGACGACGTCATTGCCTTTGCCAGCCCCCACCACCGGCCAATGGGTATAGGCCACGGTCATCAGATCGCGCACCAGCCGTCGATACAGCCTTAGCGTATCTGCCAACGCCTGCTGCTGATCGGCATTAATGTCCTGAAGAGTGAGGGTGTCAGAACGAATGATGGCCATCGGATGACTATCTATTCATGCACTAAGAGCAAGCAAGGCTAACGCCTTGCTCTGCCTTAACTGACGATTCATTCAGAGAATCGAATCGCAGAATGCGGCAGCATTTTGTTCAACCCTTCTGTATTCGGATGGGCCGGCTGGGTACGCCAGTCCAGGCGGGGCCAGCCCTCGACACGGGCTACCTCAGCCAGCACGGGGTCGGGGTTGACCGCCACTGGCCGGTCGGCATGGTTGAGCAGCGGCAAGTCATTGCGTGAATCGGAATAAAAGGTGAGAGAGCGGGGATGTAATCGCCGCTCGGCGAGCCACGCCTTGAGCCGGGAGACTTTTCCCCCTCGATAGGAAAGTTGGCCCGAGGTCACTCCGGTATAGCGGCCTTCGCTGATCGCAAGTTCTACCGCGATGACATGGGCGATGCCCAGGTGCCTGGCCACCGGTTCGACCAGATGGCGCGCCGAAGCGGATATCAGCAGTAGTTCGTCGCCTTCCTGACGGTGGCTTTCGATGCGTTCCCTTGCCTGATGAAACACCAGCGGCACCACGTCACTGATGACGAACCGGTCTACTTCTTCTTGCACCTCTTCGAGGCTGCGCCCGGTGAGCGGAGAGAGCGTCAAGGCGAGGTACTCTTCGAGTTTCAGTCGGCCGGCATGATAAGCGACTTGCATGGCGCGTGTTGAAGAAAGGAAATAACCCACGTCTTCAACCCAGCCTTGCTTGACCATCCAGGTATTCCATAGCGCGCTGCAATCGCCGTCCAGCAGGGTGTCATCGAGGTCGAACAGTGCAAAATGCATGGGGGTAACACTCCAGAGCCTGGCGTTAGATAATCGCGTGACGCACCCGGGCGGAAATCCACTCCGAGGCTAGCACGGTGACAAAGATCATCAGAAAGATGACGCTGACCTGGCTCCAGGCCAGGCTGTTGATGGCGGCGTTGAGCTGCAAACCGATGCCGCCGGCGCCCACCAGCCCCAGCACCGTGGATTCGCGAATATTGATGTCCCAGCGGTACACACTGATGCCGGCGAAGGCAGGCAATACCTGGGGCAGCACGCCGTAGCTCATCACCTGCAGGCGCCTGGCGCCGGTGGCACTGATGGCTTCCACCGGGGTGGGGTGAATTTCCTCGATGGCTTCATACAGCAGCTTGCCGATGAAACCGATGGAGCGCAGGGCGATGGCGATGATGCCTGCCAAAACACCCGGGCCGAGAATGGTCACCAGCAGCATGGCCCAGATCAGGGAATTGATCGAGCGTGATGAAACGATAAGCCCAAGTGCCAGGCTGCGTATCAGTGGGTGGGGCGTGGTGTTGCGCGCAGCAAGAAAGGCCACCGGAAACGCCATGGCGATGCCCAGCAACGTACCCAGGGTGGCGATGTTGAGGGTGTCCCACATGGGTTTCCACAGACGGTGGGCATAGTGCCAGTCGGGAGGCAGCATACGACTGATCAGGTCGCCTCCCTGGCGCCCGGCATCCGCCACGAAGACCCACATGGTGTTGTCGGAAATCATCTTCCAGCACAACAAGAACAGGCAGGCACCGATCAGCCAGGCCAGGTAGCCGAGCCACTGGGCACGCGAGGTACGCAGGCGCCAGCGTGGCTGACCTTGCGGAGATATGGAAACGGGCATAAACGGATTCCTTTAAACCAGCCAGGCTAGTTACTGGGTCCAGCGGCGGACATGGCTGGAACCGTACTCGCACAGCAAAACGACTGCGATGATGATCAACAGGATCGCCGCCGACGTATCGTATTCGTAGCGGCTCATCGAGGTATTGAGCGTGGCGCCGATACCGCCGGCCCCGACAATGCCGATCACTGCCGACTCACGGAAGTTGATGTCCAGGCGGTACATGGATAGCCCAATCAGGCGCGCCATGACCTGCGGCTGAACGGCGTGGTTCATGGTCTGCCACCAGCTCGCCCCGGTGGCGCGAATCGCTTCCACCTGGCGCCAGTCCAGGTCCTCGATATCCTCGGCCAGCAGCTTGGCCATGAAACCGATGGTGGCGAAGGCCAGAGTGATCACCCCCGCCAATGGGCCGAAACCGAACATCACCACGAACAGAATGGCGATGATGATTTCCTGGAAGGTGCGCGATACCGTGATGATGCTGCGACACACCAGATAGATTGGCAGTGGCGCGATGTTGCGCGCGGCCCCCAGCCCGACGGGAATCGCCAGCGCCACGCCGATCACCGTGGATGTTAACGTCATGGTCAGGCTTTCGAGAATGCCATCGATGATATCGTCCCGGCGGCTGAGGAAATCCGGCTGGGTGAAGGCGCCCAGGAAATTGAGCGCGCGGCTCATGCCTTCGGCGACCCGCTCCCAATTCACCTCGATGGAGGCCAGCGCCAATGCGAGGTAAACGGCAGCACCGATGCCCATTGCCCAGCGCACTTTGGGGTCGGCGATAAACGGCAAGCGTCGCCAGCGCCCTGTGCTTGCAAGCGCCTCACGAGTGAACGCCTGGTCGGCCAGTTGTTCGCGGTTCATCTCGTGCTCCCGGTGCTCAAGGCGGCAAGCGCCGAGATTGGAGACATCAAGGCAGGGTGGGATTGTGTCTTGCTTTTGGAAGGCGCATCGCGCTCATGGTCAGCCTGGGTATCCCAATCCTCTTCGCCGTAGATGGTAGTGAGTATCTCGGCGCTGAGCTCATCGGGTTTACCGTCGAAAACGATCCGACCCGCGCGCAACCCGACGACACGGTCGGCAAACTGGCGGGCCAAGGCCACGTCATGGATGTTGATGATGGCGGCAAGCCGGCGTTCGGCACAGAGTTCGCGGATCAATCGCATGATCTGGCGGGACGTCTTGGGGTCGAGGCTTGCCGTGGGCTCATCGATCAGCAGCAATTGAGGGCTTTGCACCAGGGCGCGGGCGATGCCCACGCGCTGGCGCTGGCCACCGGAAAGGGCGTCGGCACGCTTGTCCAGGGCATGCGAAAGCCCCACACGCTCCAACAATCGGAAGGCTTCGGTCACATCCTTGGCAGGGTAGCGGCGCAGAAAGCTACGCCAGAAACCCACATGCCCGAGCCGCCCGGAAAGCACGTTCTCCATGACGCTCAGACGGTCCACCAGAGCGTACTCCTGAAAGATCATGGCCATGGCGCGACGTGCCCGGCGCAGTTCCCGACCGGATAACCGTGTCAGCTCGGTATCGTCCAGGCGAATGCTGCCGGAAGTGGGCTCCACCAGGCGGTTGATGCAGCGAATCAGCGTACTTTTTCCAGCCCCGGAAGGCCCGATCAAGGCGGTGATCTGGCCACGCGGCAGACTGAGTTCAATGTCGCTCAATGCCCGGTCGCCCGTGGGGTAGCGTTTGCAGACGCCGGATAGGGTCAGCATGGTCTTTCCTCCCTACTCGCAGTCGTAGGTGACGCCGTTAGCCTCGGCAATGGTGCGAATCACTTCCCAGTTCCGCTGATAGGTGATGGGAACGAACTGCGCTTCACCGGAGTTGGCGAACTCCGCTTTCAGGGCGCTGCCTTCCCAATCAAAGCTGGAAAAAGCGTCATGCACTTTTTCGGTAAGCTCCGGGTGAAGGTTATGCACATGGCCATAGGCGGTGGTGGGGAAGGTGTCGGAGGTGTAGATGACCTCATAGTCGCCTTCTTTGATGACGTCGCGAGCGAGCATGCGAGCGGCCACCGAGTTGGCGATGGCGGCGGCGTCGTAATCCTCGTTGACCACGCCCAGGATGGAATTGTCGTGGGAGCCGGAGAAGGCGGCCTCGAAGTCTTCATCGGCTTCCAGGCCATACTGGGAGCGCAGCAACGCCGAAGGGGCACGAAAGCCTGAATTGGACGTGGGCGAGGTAAAGGCCAGGTTGCGACCGGCCAAGTCTTCCACTGACTGGATGCCGCTGCCCGGGTAAGTGATGATCTCCATTTCATAACCGAAGCTGCCATCCTCGGCGGCCATCATGCTGAACGGAACGAAGCCCGCGCAGTTGACCGCGACCGGCACGCTACCGGTATTGAAACCCGCGATATGCAGGCGCCCGGCACGCATCGCTTCAAGCTGGGCGGCGTTGGATTGCACCGGGAAAAATTGCACACGCTTGCCGGTGACTGCTTCCATGTGTTCGAGAAAGCCAGCCCATACTTCGGCGTATACCGCCGGATCTTCCACCGGGGTGTACGCGAATACCAGGGTGTCGGGGTCGGTCCACTGGGTCTCATCCGTGGGCGTATCGGCGACCATGTCGCCGTCGCTGTCGATGAAACGTGAGGATAGATCGGCGGCACTGGTCGGCAAGGCGCTGAACGCCAAGGTGGCGGCAATCGCAGTGCCGAGCAGGGTGCGGGGCAGGGTCTGGGATAGCGTATCGAAAGGCATGGGGGCTCACCTGTTAAGCGGAACGTGGTTAACGACTGTCAGCCTGAGGTGGGGATGTGACGTTGCCGAGTCATGGGCGTGACAATCGGATGAACAAGCGGGGAAGCTCACCCCGCCACGAACAGGCTCAACATGGCAAAGCCGCAGCCAATGCTCGCCCCGGCAACCACATCGCTTACGTAATGCAAACCGAGACCCACACGCGAAAACGCAATCAGCAGGGCGAGCGGAATCACCACAGGCAAGAGCCAGGGTGTATGCGCGGCTACCAGTATGCTGAACATCACCGCGTGCATGGTATGGCCGCTGGGGAAGCTGTAGCGGTCTCGGGCGGGTTCGCTACATTGAATGCCGCCACAATAGGTAATGAAGGGGCGCTCGCGGCATAGCCGGGTCTTGATCAAACGGTATAGCGCCGTCGCCACCAGCGCGGTGATGGCATACTGAGCCAGACGCCAGCTGCCGTCGGCTTGCAGCCAGGGTTGCGCCAAGGTCAGCAGCACCCAAACAGGCCAGTCTCCCAGGCGGCTGGCGGCCTGCAAGATGAGACGCCAGGGCCGGTATAAGCTGAGCCGGGTTACGCGCTGACAGAATTGCCATTCCAGAAGATCAAGATGGTCGAACAGGGCAAGAGTACGGGGTCGCATGATAAGCCTCCCGGGCATGGTCAAGATAAGACAGGAACTGGTCGGCAATATCGGCCCAGCTCTGCTCCAGCGCGCGTAACCGAGCCATTCGGCCGAAACGCGCATAATCGGCGGGGTGTTGGCACAGGCTTACGGCGGCCTGGCGAAACGCTTCGCTATCTTCGGGGGTAACGCTGATGCCGTTGCGCCCGGAATCTATCAGTTCTGCGCTGGCGGCCTGGCGGTAGGCGACGACCGCCAGGCCGCTGGCCATGGCTTCGGCCACGACATTGCCCCAGGTTTCGGAAAGCGAAGGAAAAACAAAGATATCCGCACTGGCGTAATGCCGGGCCAGGTCGTCGGTGTCGATAAAACCTGTGAAATGAGCGTCGGGCAATGCGCTTTGCAACTGCGCCCGCCCGGGGCCGCCGCCGACAATCACCTGCGCCATGTCCGGCCTGATCTCGCGCATGGCGCGAAAGCTTTCCTGGAGCAGCGAAAGATTTTTCTCAGCCGCCAGGCGGCCCACGTAGAGCGCCACCGGTTGATGCTCGTTCACTCCCCAGGATCTGCGCAATTCAGGGTCTCGGTGAGCAGGGGAAAAGCGCTCACCATTGATCCCCCGGGCCATGACGCGAACGCCCTGAATACCTTGACGACTAAGTTCCCGGGCCTGTTGATGGGTCGGTACCAGGGTCAATTGACAGCCATTGTGGAAATGGCGCAGGTAATAACGGGTCACGGTACCCAGCCAGGGCACGCCGTAGGCATGGCAATAATGCTCGAAATTGGTATGCCAGCCGGCGACCAGGGGAATGCCGAGGGCTCGCGCCGCCCGCCTGGCAGCCCAGCCCAGCGGACCTTGGGTGGCGAGATAAATCACGTCCGGGCGCAGCTTGCCCCAGAAGCGCTTGAGCCGACTCGGTGTGGTCAGTCCCAGCTGGACTTCTTGATAACCCGGGATGGAAAACCGCTGAACCTGCAATTCCGCTGCCATGCCCTGAGCGGGTCGGCCTTTGTCCAGGCGCGGCTTGGGTCGAACCAGTTGCAGGCTTATGTCGCGACGTTGCAGTTCATGGCTCAGACGGCGCAGCGTATGGGCAACACCATTGATCTCGGGCGACCAGGTTTCGCTGACCAGACAAATCCGCATGCGTTTCTCACCGGTTGTTTCATTGGCAACCAGTGTTGCGCCGGGAGGTGACATTGCGACGACAGCGATATGAATAAACGATGACCTCTGAACGCACACGACCGCCCGAAGGCGGCCGATCGACAAAGGTGAACCGAGCTGCTTTTGAACAAAATCCTGCCGCATTCTGCGATTCGATTCTTTGAATGAATCGACAGTTAAGGCAGGGCAAGGCGTCAGCCTTCCTTGTTCTTATAGCTGGTTCAAGCCCCGATTCACTGCTTTTTCCAGTCGTCCGGCTGTTCGATCGCCTCTTCTCCTTCTTCGGGAACGCGCACGCCGGGTTTATCGATAATCTGAACGGTGCTTGCCTGGGGGCCTTTTTCGCCCATCTCGGCCTCGAAACGTACCTGAGTGCCAGGATGCAAGCGCTCGAAGTCATCATGCAGCACGGCGTTGCGATGAAAGTAATATTCCTGGCCATCAATGGGTGATTTTATGAAGCCATAATCTTCGTCGGGAAATAGCCGAACCACGAACGCATGCGACTCATAACTGTTCTCATGTTGTTTCACATCCCCTCTCCTGCGCGCGGTTTCCTTCTTGAGTTGTTTCTCTACGGCCTCGAAAGCCTTGCGAATGATCGGACGCAGTTGTACATGCATGTCTTCGACTACACCCTTCTTATCGCCCACCAGATGCTTCTTCGGCGGCAAGGAAACCTCGACCTGGGCACGGTAGAGGTTGCCGGTGTGCTGGGAGTGTTGCTCCCGCTCGATGGTCACACGGCAGGAGATCAGGTTGTCGCACATGTTATCCAGGTGCTCGGCGCGCTCCTTGATGTACTCATCGATCCAATCGCTCTGGCTGACATGGTTGTAGGTGATTTCCAAGGGTACCTGCATGATTATCTCGCTCTCTAATTGATGGATAAGCGTCGCTAGCGGATACACGTTTGCGTCCTTTCACCTATAGCTGTTGTGCCAGATTTTTCCGAGTTAAAGGAGAGACAAAAAAATCCCCACAACGAACCGGCTCTCTAAAAAATGCGTCTAGCATGTAAGAAATCGGTGCCGCTCATGGGCGTTGAGACAAGTTTTGACCCAGAAAAGGAAAGCCAATTCACAAAGAAATTAGGGGGTTATTGGCATGGCCAATCCTATCGGTAAGCAGCACTTCCCAGCGAGTAATGCGCGTCGCTATCTGGAGCCCGGGCCGGTTGTCCTGATCACATCGAAGCACAACGACGAAAGCAATATAATGACGCTGGGCTGGCATACGATATTGGCGTTTTCCCCGTCCATGGTGGGCTGCATGATTTCCGAAGGTAATCACAGCTATCAGATGATCAAGCAAAGTCGGGAGTGTGTGATCAATCTCCCCACCACGGAACTGACGGATAAAGTGGTGGGTATCGGAAATACCTCTGGCTCAGAGATCGACAAGTTCTCGACATTCGAGCTTACCCAGGAAAAAGCCCGTCTCGTTTCCGCACCACTTATCCAAGAGTGTCATGCCAGCTTCGAGTGCCGCCTGCATGACGATGCGTTAGTGGATAGCTATAACTTTTTTATTTTCGAAATCGTGGCTGCCCATGTCGCGCCGCAGCCCGCCTACCCGGAAACCTTGCATTACACGGGTGATGGTATCTTCATGGTCTCTGGCAACCACGTTGATAAACGCTCCTTGTTTTCGGAGAGGCTGTTGTGAGTCTCTTTGCCTCTATTCAATCAGCCTGCTTGTCCCGGCGATTGTTGCGCAAGGCTTTCTCTCGGTCGTGTTTGCGCTGGCGAGCCAGGGCATTGCCATTGGCCAGCTGCACCAGGTAGTCGAGTTCCTCTTCGCTTAGCGGTTCGCGCTTCTTGATGGCCATGTCGGCTGCTCCATCTTGATGAGTCCTCATCGCTGAAGGCTTTTACGCTAAGCGCCGACCATGACATGACGGTGACACCGATATGAAGGCTGGATGACAGGGTATGCCGTCGTCACCTCGTTGACTTTTTCAGCCATTACACTGATTGAAAATCTCTGATTCACCGAAAAGCCATACTTGAAGGAAAAGGAACGACGCGATGACACAGCCCGTTGAAGTTGGGCGAGTGGGAAGGGTGCTGGAGGTGTTCCAGGCATTTCTGTGGCTGGGTCTTACTTCCTTCGGTGGTCCGATTGCTCACCTAGGTTACTTTCGCAGCGAGTTCGTGGAGCGCAGAAAATGGCTGGATGAAAAAGCCTATGCCGATCTTGTGGCGCTATGCCAGTTTCTACCGGGGCCGGCCAGCAGTCAGGTCGGTTTTGCCCTGGGACTGTTGCGCGGCGGCTCTTGGGGTGGCGCGGCGGCGTGGCTGGCGTTCACCTTGCCTTCGGCACTTTTGCTGGTGATATTTGCCTGGGGAGCCTCGGCAATGGGCGGCCCCTTGGGCAGTGGCATCATCCATGGCCTGAAAGTGGTGGCGGTGGCTATCGTGGCACACGCGGTCTGGGGCATGGCGAAAAACCTCTGCTCTGATCGTCGGCGTGCGGGCATCGCCCTGGCGGCAGTGCTGATCGTGGTGGTCGGCAACGGTCCCTTCAGCCAGGTCGGCGCCATCCTGATGGGCGGCCTGGCGGGGCTGATGCTGTGCCGTTCCAATCTGGACTATCCGGGCGGTGCCTTGCAGTTTCCAGTGTCACGCCGCGCCGGGGCTGTTGCCTTGGCGGTGTTTTTTGGGCTGTTGGCCGGTTTGCCGCTGCTGGCGTTGCTTATGCCCACGGCCGAAATCGTGGTGATCGATGCCTTCTACCGTGCCGGGGCCCTGGTGTTCGGTGGTGGGCATGTGGTGTTGCCGCTTCTTGAGGCCGAGGTGGTCCAGTCAGGCTGGGTCAGTGCCGAAGACTTCCTGGCAGGCTACGGCGCCGCTCAGGCAGTGCCGGGGCCGCTTTTTACCTTTGCCGCTTACCTGGGGGCGATACTGGCACCCGTGCCCCAGGCGCTCTGGGGAGCATTCATCGCGCTGGTGGCGATCTTTTTGCCGGGGCTGCTGCTGCTGGTGGCGGTACTGCCGTTCTGGAACCGTTTCCGCGAGTTGGCCACTGCCCAGGCGTTGATGCGCGGCGCCAATGCGGCAGTGGTGGGGATTCTCGGCGCGGCCCTGTATCAACCGGTATGGACCAGCGCAATTATCGGGCCTTACGAATTCGCCCTGGCGCTGGTCGGCTTCATGCTGCTCACCGTCTGGAAACTGCCCGCCTGGGCGGTGGTGCTGGTTTGCGCACTGGGCGGTGTCGCCATCACATCGGCGAGCGGCGGATGAGGCGCGTTAATGGCCGGTGGAAAAGAGGAAAGGAAATGACCGGAAAGTTAGCGTTTGATATTCGCCATGTGGAAGGAAGATACGCGTGAAAGGCGGGAAGTCGTGTCGGCAGCCATTCCTAGAAAGGCACATCGCTATATTACTGACTACACTCCAAAGTCAGTTTCCGCTTCAGAAAGGTAAAGGGAGATACCCGAATGAGCATGTATACCCGGTTCGGCATGATGATCGCGACGGCGACCGTGGTGATGTTGGGATTGATGTATCTGAACACCTACCAGCTGAACCATGTCACTTTCAGTGAAACACGCGCGTACATGGCGCTTCTCATGGGAGCTACGATGGTCTTCATCATGCTGGGTTACATGCTCAACATGTATACCAACCGGCGCTTGAATATTGCGATTCTGGTCGGTGCCATTGTGGTGTTCGGCGGTTCGCTGTGGCTGGTGCGTAGCCAACAGACCGTGGATGACGTCTCGTACATGAAAGCCATGATTCCCCATCATTCGATTGCCATCTTGACCAGTGAGCGCGCCCAGATCTCCGACCCGCGCGTCCGTGAGCTCGCCGACGCCATCATCAAGGCGCAGCGCGAAGAAATCGCGGAAATGAAGAGGCTTATACAAGACCTTGAAAATCAGTGATGCAACACCGCCAGGCCTTGCTCTGTAACGCCGAAGGGCTTGCCAAGTGTAAGCGGAATCAATCGATTGCCAGAAGCCTAAGTAGTTGGGGGCGCTGGGCATCGGTCAACATATCCGCCAATGTATAACCATCCAATACCCGGAAGAATGCTTCCAGGGCTTCGGCAAACATGGGTTTGAGACGACATGCCCCGGTAATCACGCATTTATTCTGCTTGCCGAAGCATTCCACCAGCGCCAGGTCTTGCTCGGTGTCGCGTACCAGGGCGCCGATATTGATGTCTTCGGGTGCTCGCCCCAGCAACAGGCCGCCTTGCTTGCCGCGTATTGCCTGCAGGTAGCCCTTGTGGTTGAGTTCTTGCACCA
>NZ_QPIJ01000071.1 GCF_003336665.1 Vreelandella rituensis
CCTGCCTTCGTCCTGCCTGAGCGACGCGAGCGGTCTTATCCTCGATCGGTCAGGCGCCGACCACAGAAATACCCCACCAAGAAAAATGCCAGTCAGCGTTAACTGACTGGCATTACTGCACCAGGGTGGCCTTGCCCGGCTCAACATCAGCCTCGATTCCCTGGTGCCCGAGCGCTTCCGGGCGCTCACGCGCACCGGCGACCTCAAGCGGGTCATTGACGGCATCCGTGCCGCCCGCGAGGCGGGCTTTACCCGCATCAAGCTCAACGCCGTGATTCTCAAGGGGCGCAATGACGACGAAATTCTCGACCTGGTCGACTTCGCCCGCAACGAAAACGTGGACATCAGCTTTATCGAGGAAATGCCGCTGGGGCAGGTGAGCGAGCACGATCGTGCCGAGACATTCTGTTCCAGTGACGAGGTGCGCAGCATCATCGAAGCTCAGCACGCGCTGTTACCCACCACCGAAACCACCCTGGGGCCGTCACGCTACTACCGGATGGCCGACAGTGAATCACGCATCGGTTTTATCTCACCGCACAGCCACAATTTCTGCGAGGCCTGCAACCGGGTACGGGTGACCGCCGAGGGGCGTTTGCTGCTGTGCCTAGGGAACGAGCATTCGGTCGATTTGCGCAGCGTGATACGCCGCCATCCCGGTGACCTGGAACGCCTCAAGGCCGCGATTGTCGATGCCATGCGCTTCAAGCCCGAACGCCATCATTTCACCACCGACGGCGATGTGCAGGTGGTGCGCTTCATGAACATGACTGGCGGCTAACAGGGCGTTTGACTGAAATGACATGAAGGTGCTCTGAAGAGTCTCGCTAGCCGTTAAAAGTGGCTATATGGTTGCACGCGGCAACAGCCAACTGATTTCTTGTGTTTTCACACAGCCTCGACCGAAAGCAGATTTGACATCCTCCCCCACCTTCAGCGCTAGCGCGCTTGTGGAAGGGGATTCCCAGGTCGTCACCTTCCTGATTCCTGCTTCGTTGCCCGTCGCCTCAATACCTTGGTATTGCCGGTCTTACACAAACTCCACAGGCGTATATTCCCGAGTGCCCCTCGGTATTGCTTCAACTCTCAGCACCGGCTAACAGCGCGGTGCCGGCTTGTAGAATGTTACGGGCTGCATTCACATCGCGGTCGCTATATCAAGCAGCGTACTCAACTGATCAACCAGGTACATGGCTTATTGCTGGAGTACGGCATGATCAGCGGTCGCGGACAAAAATCACTGACGCAGTGTGTCTGGCGAGCGCTGGAAGATGCGGAAAATGAACTGACCATGGTGATGTGCGACTTGCTTGCTGACCAGATGGAAGAACTTGATCGACTCAACGAACGGCTTCAGAGCCTTGACCAGCAAGTAGAGCAAGTAAGTCACGCGTTTGCGACTTGCCGTCACCTGATGGTAATTGAAGGTGTCGGGGTGGTATCAGCGACGCAACTTTACAGTGCGTTGGGTGACGGTCGAGCTTTCCAAAACGGACGCCAGGCATCGGCTTATATCGGCCTGACACCAAAACAATATAGCAGCGGCAGCTCTGCCAATATGCGAGGCATTGGGCGTACCGGGCAGGTATCACTCAAATGCGCCCTCATACGAGATGCACACGCCGCCATTCGTGTCGTTGGCGATAAACAAGATGCCAGAAGCCAGTGGTTACGTGCATTAGTCAGTCGTGTTGGCAAAACAGGGCGGCCGTTGCCTTGGCCAACAAAAACGTACGCATTGCGTGGGCGATGCTTTGCCGGAAAACGTCTTACCGTAACGATTTTCATGCGGTCCATGAGGTGACGGCGGTGTAAACGGCCACCACCGCAAGGTTAGCAAGGCGATTGGACCGCTACCTGCCGAGCACCGAAAGATGAAAAACAGGTCAGACCGACCTTCTCAAAACCTGTTGCAGGTGTGGGCTGAAAGAAGCCGCCTCCCCGTTGAGGAGAGAAGGTGCGCGACGTTCATTAGGGTCAGGGGTTAGCTACCCCAACAAGACCGACTATACGCACGCATCGGCTTACGTTTTTCAGACATCGGGGCTTGCAGCCGGGGAGGAGTCCCTTTCATTGGGGAGTGCCAGTCTTTGGAATTCTTGAGTCTGTGCGATATCGAACATACTCAGGCAATTTATTTGGGCATGGTTGGTTTAATCAAAGTCAAGGGGCGCGAAGATGAGCATTGACGGAAAAGTTGCACTGATAACAGGTGCGGGACAGGGAATCGGGATGAAGTTTATGCCGCCATCGACCACGTCGAAAAAGAACTCGGCGGCTTTGACATCATGGTGAACAACGCGGGTGTCGCCAGTATTCAGTCCATCGCCGAGATCACACTTGAACAAGTCGAAAAGACTTTCAAGGTCAATATCCATGGCGTTTTGTGGGGCATTCAGGCCGCTGCAGTGAAGTTCAAGGAGCGTGGACACAAAGGCAAAATCATCAGCGCGTCATCCATCGCGGGTCATGAAGGGTTTCCTTTGTTGGGCGTGTATTAGGCGACCAAATTTGCCGTACGCGCTCTAACGCAGGCAACGGCTAAGGAGTCTGCGAGCGACGGCATCACCGTCAACACTTACTGACTGGCGCATGGCCGATATTACCGGTGCAAAGATCGGTGAAAGCTACGAGAAGTTCGTCGGCGGCATTGCTCTGGGCCGCGCGCAAACTTTCAAATAATCGGCTTCAGAACGACACTTGACGTTCGCGCGATCGCAGCTGCCAAGTGCGCCTGAGCCGCAACTTTAGCTGGTATTTCTGCTAACTGTTGGTGCTGGATGCATTTTGAGTAGGTAAGGAGGGTATTGTGACGATTAGCAGTTCTGATGCAGACACCAACGCTGCTGTTGCAAACTTCGATGAGGCGCTGGAACGGCTCGGGCTTGCTCTCCTGAGCGATTCCGTTGCGTACAATACAGAGGTTCTGGAAGCGGCACTTCATGTTATGAAAACTCCCGGCGGACTGGACGCGTTGTACGCTCGAGTACCGGCGATGGAAGCCAAGGGTGTATTCACCAATAGTGACTGGGACCAACCCGCGATTCTGCGGCCTGCGCTGGCTGTGCGAACGTTACGCCAGGGAGCTCCGCCCTACACCGCCATCGAAGCCCTGAGTGAGCTACGCCTGCTTTCCGTGGCCATGGGTGAGTATCTCCATCCCGAAATTTCAGCAGAGCAGGCCAGACACTTTCTGACCCAGGTGACCGCACTGAATCTCGATTTGCTGTCAGGCCAGATGAGCGAGGCGGATAGACAGCGGCCACAAGGGCTGGGTGAAATCGTCAATTCGCTTTACCAGTTTCTGCTCAATCGGCTGGGCTATGAAAGTATTCTCGACAGCCTGGTGGATGAGGTATTACGTTTGCTGGCCCAGCGCCCGATACAAATGGACAGTATCAAGCAGATGGTCAGCCAGATTGCCAAATGCTTGTTTGACCCGGCAATCGAAACCACGGGCATGCACAAAGCAGCGCGTCTTGTCAGCGCTTTATTTGGTCCGACGGTAGGCTGCCGCGATGATCCAGGCTTTGTGGTCTACGGTGAACGTTTGGCCGCCATGGACGATGTCGCATTGTTTGATGAGGCGAAAGGTTTTGCCAGTGGGATGCAGGAGACGGGCATGGTTTCCCCCTATCATCCCATGTTGTTAAAACAGCTTCGGGGGCACCGGGATGACCTGATACCCATGGCGTTGGGCCTGAGCATCACCGGCAACGATGTGCTTCAAAGCTACCGCCAGATTGTGCTCCAACTGATCGATGAAGTGGCTCATCCGGAAACCAGTCAGGCTGTTTATGGCCTTGCGATGTTTCTTGAGCGCGGAACTCTCTTCATCCCTGCAGTTGCTGCAGGCCTGTGGCGGCAACTTGAACTGAAATTGTGCAAGACGGCATCCGGTAGACTCAGCGCAGTTTTCGGTGACGCGCACCCTCCACGGGTGTATTTGCTGGCCGGTGTACTGAACCTTCTGGGTCAGCCGTTGGGTATTGGTCAGGGTAATAACCCGACGTGTCAGTCGGTTATTGGTCTTTCCATGTGGGCCTTCAACGACGCTTATTACCTGTTGCAGCTGGTAGCTTGGGCAGCCCGTGATGACGACGTCGTCATGCGCTTCGAGGGCCAGTATATTAACTCCCAGCACCTGGAAGCAGGCCTTGCGAAGGAGCCCCCAACCGATGTAGATCCAGTTTCATTGATTTTGATACCTCACCTTGACCGCATTTATGGCGAGATGGGGCGCTTGTGCGGCGTGCGCGACGACGACCTGCACCGCTGGATCAATCCTGAAATGTATGGTGGATGGGTAGGGCATGGCTTTCTCAGTGTTATTAGTCGGGACACAGGGAAAATCCGTGATTATGAGGATTTTATCCGGCACTTCTATGCCTGCTATCACCCTTATTACAACGGCAATATCCCCGTTATCCATCCACAGCCTGCCGGTATCGCGGTCACCGATAGTGGCGGGCGCCTGGTTGGACGCCATGCTATAACCATTATCCGGGTCAATATTGATCGTGATGGCGAGATGCGGACCTACTTCTTCAATCCCAACAATGACAGCGGCCAGGATTGGGGCCAAGGTATTAACTGTTCAACAGAGAGTCATGGTGAGCGCCCGGGCGAAGCATCGCTGCCGTTCGCAGAGTTCGCTTCACGTTTGTGTGTATTTCATTACGACCCGAGGGAACTGGGGGACATATCGGTGATTCCTGAAACAGACGTTATCCGCGCCACAGAGCTTGGCCGCACCAGTTGGGCAGCGAGTTATGAGTAATTCTACCTTTCGATCTTTTTGTTTAACATTTTGCGCTCGAACCTAACGCCAGAGTTGAGGTGCGTCAGTTGGGCAACGAACAGACCAGAATTTTCTCCCCGACTGGGCTTGTGTCAACCAATGTCAACGACGGTTCTTGAAAGTACCTCGGATATAACTCACCAAATAGAAGAGAGCTTTCACTTACAAGTGCCCAGGAGGTCCAGATGATTAACCATCCATCCATCACTCGAACAGTCGCCCTTGTTTCCTCATTCATGTTGGCCACGCTGGTGTCCAGCGTGGCCGCTGAGCCCGTCGGGTCTGACCTGACGCCAAAGCTGCGGGGCTTGCTGATAAAGGAAATGATTCAAGTCGAGCTGGCAATGCACGAGGTCTTTAGTGCCATTGTTCAGGGTCGACACGCCATGGTTGCCGAAAAGGGGCAGTCGATTCACGATAGCTTCATCATGGCACAGTCGCTTACCGATGAAGATCGTCAGGATTTGAAGGCGTCTGTTCCACCGGAATTCCTGCAAATAGATACCTATCTGCACGAGCTCTCGGCGTCACTGGCCGAGGCTGGCCACGCGGAAGACACCCCCCGTCAAGTTGAGCTCTTTGGTCGCATGACCGAAACCTGTGTAGCCTGTCACAGCGCCTACGTGACAGACCGTTTCGAGGGACTAGAAGCCTCAGATGTCCCGGAAGAATGGGGACTGGCCCCCGAGGAATTGGACTAAATATCAGAAGATTAAGCTGCTTCCAGGAAAAATCGATTTTGCAGATCAAGATATTTTTTGAACTGATTGAGTGAACCCGATCGTGGCATGGGTAGTAGGCGCTGATCACCGGTCAAGCATGAAACGGTCTGCCGTTGCAGAGCGGGCAGAAGTCGGTTTGCTCACCGTGGCTCAGACGTAATTTGCGATCTGTCGGGTGCAACCGCAGCGGCCACTGCCACAGAAACGCCCGCCTCAAACAAGGATTTGATCGGGATGGCGCCCAGGCCACTGCGAGCTCGGGTCGAGCAAGGCACAACTATCCGAGAGCCACTGGCTGTCTGCAATGGCTATTAGGCTACTGTTACTTGCCAGCTGGAGAAGGCCCCAGCAACCGGAACAAGCTTGCCAGATGGCTGGGGCTGATGAAGTGGGGCTCAGGCCTACTGGTTGCTTGCCTGGTACGCTTCGAGAAACATTTTCAGCGCTACGGCATTGTTGTGCTCATCGTCCTTGGCGGCATAGACAAGCGTCAGGGGCCTGTCACCACAGACTTCCAAAAGTTCGTCGACTGCCTGCTGCTTCTCCTTAAGTTCGCGGAAGTACTTTTGGTAAAAGCCTGCCCAGCGTTGGGGATCATGGCCAAACCACCGACGCAGTTTGTTGGACGGCGCTAGGTCTTTTCGCCATGCGTCCAGGGCAAGCGTTTCCTTGCGCACACCCCGTGGCCATATCCGATCGACGAGTACCCGGTAGCCGTCACTCTTCTCGGCTTTTTCATAAGCACGCTTGTAGCGAATCGTTTCGGGCGTTTTGCTGTCACTCATGGATAAAGACTCCTTCATTCTTTAGCATCGCCGCCAGCAGGCGTTACTAACAGCGATGTCTTCAGGATAGCGCGTCAGGCGGCATGCAAATAGACCACCCGGCGCCGATGCCCTTTGATCGAGATTATCCTGAGGAAGGTTTAACTGGCGGAAATAATGCTGCCATGATTAGATAGTGACTGATTACTATCTTTCTGGAACCCCCTCATGACTGCCAAACGTAACCTCTCGGCCGAGGCACGCCGCGAACGCACCGTGGAGACGGTCATCGCTCTGTGCGGGGAGGAAGAACCCGCCACATTGACTACTGGGCGCATCGCGCAACACATGGGCGTAACTCAGGGCGCACTGTTTCGCCATTTCCCCAGTAAGGATGCTATCTGGGAGGCGGTAGTGGCCTGGATCGCCGAGCGGGTAATGGCGCGGGTCGGCGCCGCCGCCGAGGGAGCCGATGACCCTCTGGATGCCCTTGAGGCGATGTTTCTGGCCCATGTGGCCTTCATCGCCGAGCATCCTGGGGTGCCTCGGCTACTGATGGGCCAGTTGCAGCATCCAAACCCTACCGCAGCCAGCCGCATGGTGCGTGGACTGATGACGCGCTATCAACGGCGCCTGCTGGGCCTGCTCGAAAACGCCCAGCATCAGAGTCGTCTGCGTCCCGGACTCGATCTGAACGTTGCAGCGACCCAGTTCATCGGCTGCATACAGGGGTTGGTACTGCAGTCGCTGATAGCCGGCGACGTGGCAGGCATTATCGATCGAGCGCCGGCAGCTCTTGATCTTTATCTGCATGGCATCCGTGCGGATACAGGAGGTAATGCATGAGGCCCTGGAACAGGCGACTTGGGCGGATGCTGGCAGTGCTTGTCGGGATAGCGGCGGGAGTGGCGCTGCTGGTCTTCTTTGTGGCGAACCGTCAGGCCCCCGAGCGTCAGGAAGCGACGGACTCCAACACCCCGGTCAGGGTCATCGAAGCCCGGCCTCTGACATTTCGTCTAGAGGCACGTGGCCATGGGGTGGCACGTCCTGCCGAAACCTGGCAGGCGGTGGCCAATGTGGCGGGCCACGTGGTGGAGCGTCACCCGGAGCTTGAAAGCGGTACCCTGCTACCCGAGGGCACCCTGCTGGTGGCGCTGGATCCCAGCCGCTATGCGTTGGTCATCGCCGAGGCCGAGGCTGAAATGGCGAGCCTAGCCGGCGAGCTGACCCAGCTTGAAGCCGAGCAGGAAAATACCGGCCGCCTGCTGGCATTGGAGAGGGAGGCGCTTGCCCTTGCCGAGCAGGAGCAGTCGCGGATTGAACGGCTGGCACAGAGCGGTTCGGTCTCTACATCACAGCGTGACGAGCAACGGCGCAGCACCCTGGGGCAGCGCCAGGCAGTGACCTCGCTGGAGAACACCCTGGCGCTTATACCTGCGCGGCGCGAGGTGCTCCAAGCCCAGCGTGAGCGTGCCGCGGTGCGCCTGGTCCAGGCCCAGCGTGATCTTGAGGATACCCGTTTCGTGGCACCCTACGACCTGCGCCTGGCCGAAGTGGAGGTAGAACTCCACCAGTTTGTCACCAGGGGGCAGCGGCTGTTTCAGGCGGAGAGCCTGTCCGCCGCCGAGGTGGAGGCGCATATTCCCATTGCCATGATGCGCCGCTTGCTGGGCGCGATCTTGCCCGAGGACCCCTTCAGTCAGGGACTGGACTTGGATGAGCGCCTGGACTTCTCCGCCGTGGACGCCGAGCTGTCGCTGGCGGGAGCGCCAGATGTAGGCTGGTCGGGGGAACTTGTGCGCGTAGCCAGCGGGCTGGATCCGACCACTCGCACAGTACGCGCCGTGGTGCGGGTCGATCATCCCTATCGCGATGCCCGACCGCCTGACCGCCCACCCTTGCAGCGCGATATGTACGTCCGCGTACGGCTTTCCGCACCGAGCCCCGAATCGCAACTGGCGATACCGGCCAGTGCGGTGCATCAAGGCGAGGTGTGGCTGGTGGATGCCGACCAGCGCCTCGAGCGGCGCACAGTGAGCGTAACCTTCACCCAGGGCGGCCTGGCATTAATCGGAACAGGGCTTGATCCCGGTGAGCACGTGGTGGTCGATGACCTGCCTGCGGCCATCGCCGGAATGGCGCTGGCGCCACGTCGTGACGAGGCCCTGGAGGCACGCATTGCCGATCAGGCGCGGGGTAAAGAGAAAAGGGGAGAGCAGCCATGATTCGCTGGTTCGCCGCCCATCCTACCGCCGCTAATTTGCTACTGATGCTGCTGCTGGCTGCGGGGCTCTTCTCCGCCCCTTCACTCAAACGCGAGACCTTTCCCGACTACCGCCCCGTGGAGGTGAGCGTCGAGGTAGTCTATCGCGGGGCCAGTGCCGCCGATGTGGAGGACGCCGTGTGCCGGCGCCTGCATGAGGCGGTGAAGGGGGTGGAGTACCTCGACGAGTTCATTTGCGTGGCCCAGGACAACCTGGCCAGAGCGACCGCCACCATGCAGGCCGGCGGCGATCCCCTGCGCTTTCTCAGCGAGATTGACACCGAGGTCGGTGCCATCACCGAGCTTCCGGCCCGGGCCGATCCTCCGGTGGTGCGCGAGTTGCATCGTAGCGACCTGGTGGCGGCAGTCGCGGTGTCGGCCGACATGCCCGTGGGCCAGCTCGAGGAGTACGCTCTGCGCCTCGAGGAGCGCATCATGATGCTGCCCGGCGTGGCGGATGTCACCCTCCATGGCATGTCCCAGCGCCAGTGGCAGGTGGAAGTGCCCGGCGAGGTGCTCGGCCAACACGGCCTCTCGGCCCGCGAGCTGGCACGGCGTATCTCGGCCCAGAGCCTGGACCTGCCGCTGGGCACCCTGGAGACGCCCGAACGCGATATCCTGCTGCGCTTCACCGACCAGCGCCGCTCGCTGCGCGAATTGAAGAGCCTGGTGGTGATGTCCGATCCGGCTGGCGGCGAGCTGACCCTGGGCGATATCGCCACCCTGACCGAGACTGGCGAGCGTGAGGAAGAGAAAATTCGCTTCAACGGCGAACCGGCGCTGGTGTTGGAGGTGAGCAAGAGCCTGCGCGACGATGCCCTGACGGTGAAGGAACACCTCGAAGGGCTGATCCAGACGGAGCATCACCGCTTCGACAGCAATATTTCGCTGACCCTGACGCAGGACATGACCAGCATCGTCCGCGACCGCCTGCAGATGCTGGTGGCCAACGGTCTCATGGGCCTGGCGCTGGTGGTACTGGTGATGAGCCTGTTTTTTCGCCCGCGTCTGGCGCTGTGGGCGGTTCTGGGACTTCCGGTGGCGTTCATGGGTGCCTTCTTCGTCATGGCAGTGTCGGGACTGTCCCTGAACATGATTACCCTGGTGGCCCTGCTGATGGCCATCGGCATCGTCATGGATGACGCAGTGGTCATCGTCGACAACATCGTTGCCCATGCTGACGGGAACGCCACACCTCTGGAGGCGGTAGTGGCTGGGACTCGTCAGGTGCTGCCCGGGGTGATGTCGTCGTTTCTGACCACTGTGGTGGTGTTCGCACCGCTGTCGTTCCTCGCCGGTGAAATGGGAGCGGTGCTGGAGGTACTGCCGGTGGTGCTGATCGCCGCCCTGGCGGCAAGTCTCATTGAGGCGTTCTGGATCCTGCCTCATCATCTCAAGGGCAGCGTGAAGCACCTTCCGCAGGGCCACGATTCGCGACTGCGCGTTGCCTTCGACCGCAGCTTCGAGCGTTTCCGTGAGGGCGTAGGACGGCTGGCCGACCGGGCGATCCGCTTTCGCCATGCGGTACTGGGGGCGGTGCTGGCGGTGATACTGGGATCGGCCGGTTTCATGGTCGGCGGCCACGTCGGTAGCGAGGCGATGCCCGACATTGATGGCGACGTGCTGGAGGCGCGTATTCTGATGCCCCAAGGCACCCCCCTTGCACGAACCGAAATGGTAGCGGCACAGGTCGAGACGGCGATACGCGAACTTGATGCGCGTTACTCTCCCGAGCAACCGGCGGGTGCAGCCCTGGTCGAGGCGATTCAGGTCCGCTTCAATCACAACCTCAGTGCCCGCGAGACAGGTCCCCATGTGGCTACGGTCAGCATCGACCTGCTCACCGCCGAGCAGCGCACCCTGACCCTGGATGCCCTGACCGGGGCCTGGCGCAAGGGGATCGGTGAGATCGAGGGTCTGCAACGCCTGATCATACAGGAGCCGGGTTTCGGCCCCGCTGGTGTGCCGGTGGCGGTGCGCCTGATCGGCGAGAACCTCGACGACATGAAGGCGGCGGCACGGGAGCTGTCCGAGCAGCTCGAGGGTTACTCGGCGGTCTACAACGTCATGGATGACCAGCGCCTGGGCAAGCCTCAGCGCGCCTACTCCCTGGCCTCGGGCGCCCACGGTCTAGGGCTTACCGCTGAAGAGGTGGCCAGCCAGCTGCGTGCTGCTCTGCTTGGCCAGATTGCCGATACCCAGCGTATCGGCGAACAGGAGATCGAGGTACTGGTGCGTCAGGCCGAGACCGACCGCGACGGTCTTGATGACCTCGCGGACCAGACCCTCATGCTCCCCGACGGCAGCCGGGTGCCACTCTCCGTGGTGACTGAGGTGGTCGAGCGCCGCGAATGGGCGCGCATCACCCGAATCGATGGGCGGCGCACGGTCACAGTGGAGGCCAACGTGGACGCTCGTCAGGCCAGTGCCCAGGCCATCGTCAACGATCTGGTGGGCAGCGGCTGGCTAACCGACTTCCAGAAGCGTTATCCCCAGGTGGAGGTTATCTTCGAGGGACAGGTGGCCAGTTCCGCCGAGACCGGACGCTCGATTGGCCGCGCCCTGTTGATCGGCCTGGTGGGTATCTTCGTGATTCTATCCTTTCAGTTTCGCAGCTATGTGGAGCCGGTGATCGTCATGCTGGCGATCCCGCTGACCTTCATCGGCGCCATCTGGGGGCATGTGATCATGGGTTACTACCTGTCCATGCCCTCGCTCATCGGCGCCGCCGGACTCGCCGGTATCGCGGTCAACGACGCCATCCTGCTGGTCCAGTTCATCAAGAAGAACCGCACAGCGGGAATGGCGGCCGCGGACGCCGCCGGCCAAGCCACTCGCGACCGCTTCCGCGCCATCCTGATCACCTCATCCACCACCATCGTCGGCCTGCTGCCCTTGCTACTGGAGACCAGTACCCAGGCGGACGCCATCAAGCCCCTGGTGGTGTCGGTGGTGTTCGGGCTGCTGACCATCACCGTGTTGGTGCTACTGGTGATCCCTGCGCTCTACGTGTTATTCGATGACTGGGGCTGGACACGCGAGGTGTCCGCGGAGGCTTAGTGGCGGGGCGTGAAAGCTCGATCCTGATTTATTGACGACGAAACGGTATGGGCTACTCTAGAATAGGTGTTATTGATGCATCTTAAGGACAGGTAACATCTGACCTATGACACAGTACAATGCAGGAGGCTTCCATGCCGACTTCTGACCGAGTATTTTTCCCGCTTGGCAAGACTGCAGGTGCCGTGATGTTGGCCGTTACACTGGTGCTGGGCAGTGCCGCCATGGCGGACAATCACGATGCCAAAGCGAAAGATTCGCGCGATGCCTGGCTACCGAGTTTGATCACCGAGACGCCCCAGGAAGGTTTTGCTCTGGCCATTACTCTGTCCCAGAAAGGGGTGGCTGTCACTCAGCCAGATGCCGAGATGCGCAAGGAAAAGCGTCCTGAATATGCACAAGATCCCGACAGCTTGATCGCGGTCTCCCATGTGATCGCCACGCATTTTCAGACCGTTGCCGCAGCCAACGGCTACTGGCGAGAGTGATGTGGAACGATTCTCACCAGGGGCCTGCACCTGATCTATTGAACGGTGTGACCCTAATAGGAGAGCAGTCATGATCAAGGTGCGACTTTATCGCTACAATCCGGAAGAAGACGCTGTGCCACGCGTCGAAACGCGAGAGGTGGAGGAGCGTTTCCGCAAAGCGATGGTGCTCGATGTTCTTGAACATCTGAAGCAGCAGGATGCCACTCTGGTCTATCGACGCTCCTGCCGAGAAGGGGTATGCGGCTCCGATGGCATGAACATCAACGGCAAGAACGGCTTGGCCTGCATCACGCCGGTGGAGGAGGTGCTTGGCAAGTCGGATACCCTGACCCTGCGTCCGCTACCGGGGATGCCGGTAATTCGTGATCTGGCCGTCGACTTGGGACTCTTTTTCCGGCAGTTCGAGAAGATTCGTCCCTGGCTGATCAACGACGAGCCGCCTTCGGCAACCGAACGCCGTCAAAGTCCCGAGGAGCGCGAGAAACTCGACGGCCTCTATGAGTGTATCCTGTGTGCCTGCTGCAGCTCGGCTTGTCCCTCCTGGTGGTGGAATCCCGAAAAGTACATCGGGCCCGCAGGCCTCATCCAAGCCTACCGGTTCCTGATCGACAGTCGCGATACTGCCACTGAAGAACGGCTGGCTGAACTCGATGATCCCTTCAGTGTGTTCCGCTGTCGTCAGATCGCCAACTGCACCTGGGTTTGTCCCAAAGGACTCAACCCGATGCGCGCCATCGGATATATCAAAGCCATGTTGCTGAGACACGGTAGCTAACGTACCCATGATTTGGCCAGAAAGGAGGTTCGCATGGCATTCCGTCAAGTTCAGGATCTTTTGCATTGGATCGTTGAGTTTCATGACCAGTTAGCGGAGCAGTACGGGGAACTTGCCGGCAGTCAGACGGATGAACGTATGAGAATGACATTAACGTTCCTAGCTGACCGAGAGGCACGCATGAGTCGGTCGATGGCAAATTATATCGAGGATGCCGAACCAAACTTACTGAAGACTTGGCTAATCGATAGTCAAGAGTTCATTCATCCTGGGGCATTGTCACGCATTCCAAAATGTCTTGGCTGCGCCAGTGTAGAGGACATTCGCACTAACGCGCTGACGGCACACCAAACACTGATCGATATGTATCGCTTGCGTGCCGAACTGTCGGCGATTCCGGAAGAGTCGAAGCTGTTCGAAAGATTGGCGCAAAACCAGGAGACCGAAGCCAAACTGCAGTCTCGCGATATTGCTCGTTTGGAAATCTATTAACTAGTGCCCATCCAGAAACTAACAACTACATGATTTTCTGGTAAAAATTCTGAGAATAGACAAAAACCCTCTTGGCTCTGGTATGTTTTAAGTGCGACCCAAAAACAGCCAACAACCAAGAGGATCCCGCATGCGAGAGACCCGCAATGCTCAGGCCAGTATATTCGAACATTACTCGAATCACGAGTACGGCATAAAGCTCCAGAAGCTGTCGGAAGTCCTGGATAGGCAGCCCGAGATTCTGAATCTGGTGGCCGCCGATTTAATCGATGTGTCCGTATCAGCTGTGGGGCGAATCGGTCTCAGCGCAGAGAGTGTCCTGCGTTGCCTGGTGTTAAGGCAGCAACTGGGATGCAACTATGAACAGCTGGCGTTTCATCTGTCGGATTCGGTGACCTACCGAACCTTCACCCGATTGCCGGCTCAGCTGTCGCCCAGCCGGTCTTGCCTGCAGTCCACGATCCGCCGCATCACGCCGGAAACGCTGGAGCAGGCGCATCAGGTATTGACCCGACACCTGATGCGCGAGGGTGTCCTTTCCATGGATAAACTGCGTATCGACAGTACCGTGGTGGCCAGCTACATCGCCCCACCCAGTGACAGCCAGTTGCTGAATGACGGCGTTCGTGTGATCAGTCGTCTGCTGGCAAAAAGCAACGCCGACACCGGCCTGAAAATCCGCTTTACGGACAAGCGTAAGGCGTCAAAATCATTGGCGTTTCGGATATTCAACGCGAAAAAGGCGGCCAAGGATGAGCTCTATCCCGACCTGCTGAAGATCGCACGGCTAGTATTGAAGCAGGCGGATCGCGGGCAACGGCAGGTGCTCGAAGGCGGGGATGGCTCAGCGGCTCAACAGAAATGGCTGGATGCGTTGGCGCATTACAGGGAGCTGATGTCGCGCGTGATCCAGCAGACCGAACGTCGTGTCATCCAGGGCGAACGGGTGCCCTCCTCGGACAAGCTCGTCAGCCTGTTTGAGCCGCATACCGATATCATCGTCAAGGGATTCCGCGACGTGCAGTACGGTCATAAAATCAATCTGAGCAGTGAAGTGAGCGGCTTTATCACCGCGTTGACCATCGAAGAGGGGAATCCGGGCGATAAAACGCTGTTTCTGCCGATACTGGATTTTCATCGATCCGTTCTGGGCAAGCTGCCTCGCGCTGTGGTCGCGGATGGCGGCTACGCCAGCCAGGCAAATGTCGCAGCTGGGCGCGCCATGGGCCTTAATCGCGTTGTGTTTCACAAGCCCGTGGGCGTATCGCTCACCGCCATGGGCGTCAAGTCGAAGACCTTTAACGCTGACGGATCCCCACGAAGTTGATGCTATTCATCATGTAACGCTTGAGAAGTCGCTTCTTCACGCAGGGCTTCCTGAAGCGATGCCCAAGACGGCCAGGGCACAGCACCAGGAGGCTGCCGGCGAAGCCATTCCAGCCCAAAACGCCATACCGACAGGACATTTCGGTGGGTGATACTGTTGCTCTGGTAGCGTTTTTGTTCCCCATTGGCCCTGACGCTCAGGCCAGCCACCATCATGGCCACATTGGCCAACATGGCGATCAGCAGCAGGATCTCGATACGCTTACCTTGACGAGACTGATGCATCCTGAAGCCCAGCCCGAACAGCGGGCTTTTGACGTCGCGAAAGCCTTCTTCAATCTGCATCCGCTGCCGGTAGATGGCCACCACTTTCTTTGCCAGGGTTGAGCGACTTGGCAGGTTGGTGACC
>NZ_QPIJ01000072.1 GCF_003336665.1 Vreelandella rituensis
GACGTTAGCACCGGGACGATCTTCCGGGGCGTGACACCCTTCTGGGTGGCCGGTACGCTACGCGCCATTCTGGTACTGGTGTTTCCGGGCATCGTGCTGTTCCTGCCACAACTGCTCTATTAAGCGGTACCTGAGTGATCTCAACGAAAGGGTCGGGCTTATGCTCGGCCCTTTCGTTTTCTGGGAGCATCCAGATAAAGCCTCTTAAAGCGATACAGTTAAAATTAATTTTTTAATTTTTGCGTGTCTTTTTTGACGCTGATTTGATCGAGGTCAAAAACACCTTCATGTCCCTGGTCTACCTTTGGGGAAACACCACATCGTTAGTGCAACCCGTCGGGTTGTCGATAGTTGGCCTCGGGAGGTTATATGGAACGCGTTGAAGACTATATTCAGGGGGAGCGCGTGGTACGTGAACTGCGTCGGCATGCCCCGGAGGCACTCGAGGCGCTGGCAAGCGACCTTGAAGCGCCGCTTAGCCCACCGATGGAGCGTGCCGTGGCCCGGTCGCTGGACGACGAGCGAGTGGCCGATTTTGCGTCCTCGCAAGTGATGATGCCGGTGATGATGAAGGCCTTCGGGGTGAGCGCACAGGAGCTGGCTGAGGCGCAAGAAACCCTGGAGGCTCGCTGTGAGGAATGTACGGTGAAGGGCCGTTGCTGGACCGCCATGCGGGCAGGCGCCGATGCTGACACCGCTCGCGATTTCTGTCCCAACGCGGAGACCTTCATCGTTACACGGTGACGAGAAGAGCGAGTCGACGCCCCAAGGTGATAGCTGATCGATATGCGTCATCAGGTTGTCTTTACGACAGCTGATGCCGTGGGCGTTGGCTTTCTAGTAAAAAAAGAAGAAACGGCTCCCTATAAGAGCCGTTTCTTTCGATATGAAGTAGAAGGAATGGTCGGTGCTGAGTGATCATCAGCGCTGATCGAAATCGAGGGTCACTTCATCGGTAAGGGGGTGAGCTTGGCAGCTCAGCACATAGCCCGCTTCGATTTCGTGTTTCTCGAGTCCATGGGTCACGTCCATATCCACTTCACCCACTACCAGCTTGCACTTGCAGGTGGAGCAAACGCCGGCCTTGCAAGAATAGGGAAGGTCCATGCCGTTGGCCATTCCCGCGTCGAGAATGTTCTCGCCTACCGTCGCCAGGTCGAACATCACCGAGCGGCCATCCGCGACCACGGTTACCTTGCTGGTCTTCTCCTCACCGTATTCCGCGATACGCTGCTGTGCCTTCGCGAGCATCTTCTCGGAATCCGCCGCGGAGTTTGCGAAAAGTTCGTAATGAATCTGCTCGTTGCTCAGGCCTTCGAGACGGAAACCATGCGAGACTTCGGCCATCATGGCTTCAGGGCCGCAGATAAATGCCTCGTCGGTATTCTTGATATCGATCAGGCCGCTTTTTTGCAGCGCATAGCCTTTCTTGTTATCTATTATGCCGTTAAGAAGATCCGCTCCCTGGTCTTCGTAGTCCATTATATTGATCCACTGGAAGCGATCCAGATAACGGTTTTTGACGAAACTTAGCTCATCCTTGAACATGACGGAGTTGGTCCGGCGGTTGCCGTAAATCAGTGTTACTTTGCTCTCAGGCTCGACATCGAGTACCGACTTGATGATCGATAATGTCGGCGTGATACCCGAGCCCGCAGCGATACACATATAATGTTTGGCATTCTCGGGATCGAGCTTGGTATAGAAATTTCCTTGTGGCGGCATGACGTCGATTTCCATGCCACGCTTGAAGTTGTCATTGGCGTAGTTGGAGAACCGTCCATTGTTGACACGCTTGATGCCAACACGCATGTGACCGTCATTGATGCCGGAACAGATAGAGTAGGAACGGCGTACTTCCTCGCCGTCGATCATGGTGCGCAGTGTCAAGAACTGGCCCTGGATGAAGTCGAATTTTTCCTTCAGCTCCTCCGGGACATCCAAGGCCACGCGGATGGCGGTATCTGTCTCCGGCTGGACGTCGGCGATTTTCAACGTATAGAAGTTCGTATCAGACATCACGTAGCCTATATTTTCTTGAAATAATCGAAGGTCTCCTTGCATGCTTGACACTGAAACAGTGCCTTGCAGGCGGTGGAGCCGAATTCGCTGAGGAGTCGTGTATCACGCGAACCGCAGTGAGGGCAAAGCGCATGGGCGTCGGGAGTCAAGCCGTCCTCGGAGGCATCGGCATCTTCCGGCGGGGCGACACCGTAATTGCGTAATTTACGACGTCCCTCCGGTGACATCCATTCAGAGCTCCAGGCCGGTGATAATTGCATTTTCACTTCAAGACTTTCATAGCCCTTGGCGTTCAGCGCGGCCTCGATGTCCTCGGTAATAGTGTCCATCGCCGGGCAGCCGGAATAGGTCGGGGTGATAGTGACGACAATACGATCCCCCTGACGCTCGATGTCGCGCAAAATCCCTAGGTCCCAGATGCTCAGCGCCGGTATTTCAGGGTCCTTGACCTCATCGAGCAGATCCCAGAGTTCCTTCACCTCAGAAGTATCACGCTGTTGTAGCCGGTGGTACTGTTCCTCCGGCATCAATGAGATTTCGCTCATAATCAATCACCCATTAGACTTGGTTACCACTGGCAGCCAGGATAGGAGCGGTGAACAAATTGCATTTCCGTCAGCAAGTGGCCCAGGTTCTCCGTGTGATAACCGATGCGGCCACCGCGTACCGTCCAGCTGTCTTCAGGCACGTTCAGGGTCGCTTCCGTGAGGATGCTGCCGACTTGTCGATGCCAGTCGTCACGCAGCTTGGTGATATCGACGCCAATGCCACTGTCCACTAATAGCCGCTCGGTATCGTCCATCTCGAACATTTCGTGGGTATAACCCCACAGGCTGTCCACCGCGCGTTGCGTGCGTCGATGACTCTCCTCGGTACCATCGCCCAGGCGCAGCACCCAATCGCGGCTACGGCGCAGGTGGTAGCGGGTTTCCTTGATCGCCTTGGCGGCGATGGCCGCCAAGGTATCGTCCTTGGACTTGACGAGTTCCGGTAGCAACAAGCCGTAATAGATATCGATGAACAGCTGGCGAACCTGTGAGTAGGCAAAATCTTCCTTTGGCATCTCCATCAGTAGCAAGTTTCGGTACTGACGGTCGTCGCGCATATAGGCGAAATCGTCCTCGGTACGTCCATCATTGGCTAGTTCCGACGCGTAGCCATAGAACATACGGGCGCGCCCGATGTAGTCCAGTGCCACGTTGGCATAGGCGATATCCTCCTCGAGAAAAGGACCATGACTCACCCATTCGGAGATTCGGTGGCCTAAGACGTTAGCGTCATCACCCAAGCGAATCGCATACTCGAGGGTGGCATCCTTGATGGTGTCGCTCATTACGTTTTCTCCTGAGCAGCTACATGTTGTTGACGGCATCGGGGAGATCGTAATAAGTCGCGTGCCGATAAGGTTTGTCATCGTTGGGATCGAAGAAATTTTCCGCATCGTCCTCTTGAGAGGCGCAGATATCGGCTGACTTCACCACCCAGATGCTCACTCCTTCGCTGCGTCGGGTATAGACATCCCGGGCATACTCCAGCGCCTGGGCGTGGTCCTCGGAATGTAGGCTGCCTACATGCTTATGATCGAGTCCACGCTTGGAGCGGATAAAGACTTCAAAGAGTTCCAGAGCATTGTCTTGCATGGCGATGCCTCCTTAGGCGGCTTCAGCTTTATTAGCCTGCTTTTTGGCATTGTAGGCAGCCAGGGCTTCACGCACCCAGGCGCCTTCTTCATGGGCCTTGATGTGATGCTCCAGGCGCTGGCGATTGCAGTGACCGTTACCCGCAATCACATTATGGAATTCTTCCCAATCGATCTCGCCGCTATCGTAGTGCCCGCGCTCCTCGTTCCACTTGAGTTCCTTGTCTGGGTGTTCGAGCCCCAGGAATTCAATCTGTGACGCGGTCTGGTCGATGAACTTCTGGCGTAGATCATCGTTAGTCTCGCGCTTGATTTTCCACTCCATGGATTTTGCGGAATGGGCGGATTCGGAGTCGTGGGGACCGAACATCATCAGCGCCGGCCAGTAGAAGCGGTTCAAGGAATCCTGAGCCATGGCTTTCTGTGCCGGCGTGCCGTTGACCAGGGACAACATGATGTCGTAGCCCTGACGCTGGTGGAAACTCTCTTCCTTACAGATACGAATCATGCCGCGCGAGTAGGGGCCATAGGAAGTGCGCTGCAGGGATACCTGGTTGACGATTGCCGCACCATCGACCAGCCAGCCAATCGCACCCATGTCGCCCCAGGTCAGAGCGGGATAATTGAAAATGGAAGCGTACTTGGCCTGGCCGCTCTGCAGTGCCTCGATCATCTCCTCACGGGTAATCCCCAGGGTCTCCGCGGCGCTGTAAAGATACAGCCCGTGACCAGCCTCGTCCTGGATCTTGGATAACAGGATTGCCTTGCGGCGCAAGGAAGGCGCGCGAGTCAGGAAGTTACCTTCCGGCTGCATGCCAATGACTTCCGAGTGTGCATGTTGTGAAATCTGGCGAATCAGGTTCTTGCGATACTTTTCGGGCATCCAATCCTTGGGCTCGATCTTCTCTTCCGCCTTGATCTTGTGCATGAACTGCTGTTCTTGAAGCGAGATATTTTGTTCAGAAGACATCGCTATACTCTCCAGTAAGGGGTTGAGCCTGTACTGCCTATGCTATTTGGCTCAGCATAGCAGACTGACTCTAAAAGCGACACGAAAAAATAGAATATCCATTAAATTCTGTATCGCCAGTCACAATGCTAATATACGTTTTAGCCCGTGAAAGTTTTTCAGGCTGGGTGGCTGACCATCAGCGCAGATCCTTGACACGCTTGGCCTTGCCAAGCGAGCGCATGACGCTTTCCACCTCGCAGACTTCGATCTGGGTGCTGATGCCGATATAGGTCTTGATCGCATGCTGGAGTTGTTTGGCGGCCTGTTCGCAGGCCACCGGGTCGCGGGCGACGTCCTGGTGACCTGCCTCGACGCGCACCAGCACCATGTCCATATTGCCCTGGCGGCTGACTTCGATCTCGTAATGCGGCGAGAGCGACGCGATCTTGAGCAGCTGCTCTTCGATCTGGGTGGGGAACACATTGACCCCGCGGATGATCAGCATGTCGTCGCTGCGACCGGTGATCTTGTCGATGCGCCGCATGGGTCGCGCGGTGCCCGGCAGCAAGCGGGTCAGATCGCGGGTGCGGTAGCGAATCACCGGCAGGCCTTCCTTGGTCAGGGTGGTGAACACCAGCTCGCCGTATTCGCCGTCCGGCAGCACCTCGCCGCTGACCGGGTCGATGATCTCGGGATAGAAATGGTCTTCCCAGATGGTCGGGCCGTCCTTGGTTTCCAGGCACTCCATGCCGACACCGGGCCCCATGACTTCCGACAGGCCATAGATATCCAGCGCATCGATACCCAGGCGATTCTCGAGGGCGGTACGCATGCTGTCGGTCCAGGGCTCGGCGCCGAAGATGCCGGTACGCAGCGGCAACGTGCGTGGGTCGATGCCTTGACGCTCCATTTCGTCAGCGATGTTGAGCATGTAGGAGGGAGTGACCATGATGATGTCCGGCTCGAAATCACGGATCAGCTGGACCTGTTTCTCGGTCTGGCCGCCGGACATGGGAATCACCGCGCAGCCCAGGCGCTCGGCACCGTAATGGGCGCCCAGCCCGCCGGTGAACAGACCGTAGCCATACGCCACATGGACCTTGTCGTTGCGACTGCCGCCGGCGGCACGGATCGAGCGCGCCACCACATCGGACCACACATCGATGTCGTTCTGGGTGTAACCGACCACGGTGGGTTGCCCGGTGGTACCGCTGGACGCATGTATGCGCACGATCTCGCTCATCGGCGTGGCGAACATGCCGAAGGGGTAGTTGGCGCGCAGGTCGGCCTTGGTGGTGAACGGCAGTTTGGCGAGATCCGCAAGCGACTGGATATCGTCAGGATGCACCCCCGCCTTGTCGAAGGACTGGCGGTAGAACGGCACGTTTTCGTAGGCGTGCTTCAGGCTCCACTTCAGGCGCTTGACCTGAGTGGCGCGCAGCTCGTCGACGCTGGCGGTTTCCAGAGGGTCGAGAGTCGCGGTGTCGATACGCGTTGCGGGCTTATTCATCAGGGGTCTCCGGTCAAGCAAGTTGTTATTGGATTAACGTCTATATGAGTCAAGGTCCAAGAAATGGGCTTACTGGCGCTCGATGATCAGGGCAATGCCCTGGCCGACACCGATACACATGGTGCACAGCGCAAAGCGCCCTTGGCGACGTTCGAGTTCATGCAGGGCGGTGGTGACCAGCCGAGCGCCGCTCATGCCCAGCGGGTGGCCCAGGGCGATGGCGCCGCCATTGGGGTTGACGTGTTCGGCATCGTCGTCAAGGCCCAGGTCGCGCATGACCGCCAAGGCCTGAGCGGCGAAGGCTTCATTGAGTTCGATGACGTCCATCTGGTCGAGGGTCAGCCCGGTCTGGGCGAGCACCTTGCGGGTGGCCGGCGAGGGGCCGAACCCCATGATGCGCGGCTCCACCCCGGCGGTGGCCATGCCCACCACACGAGCGCGGGCCTTGAGGCCGAAGCGCTCGGCCTGCTCGGGAGACGCTATCAACAGCGCACAGGCGCCATCGTTGACGCCCGAGGCATTGCCCGCCGTGACGCTGCCGCCTTCGCGAAAGGGCGTGGGCAGCTTGGCGAGTTGCTCGGCGGTGGTGGCAGCGCGCGGGTGTTCATCGGTATCCACCACCAGGGGGGCCTGCTTGCGCCGGGGTATTTCGACCGCAACGATTTCCTCGGCCAGACGGCCGGCCTGCATGGCGGCGGCGGTGCGCTGCTGGCTGCGCAGCGCGAAGGCGTCCTGATCTCCCCGGGAAATGCCGAACTGCTCGGCCACGTTCTCGGCGGTTTCGGGCATCGAATCCACCCCGAATTGGGCTTTCATGGCGCGATTGATGAAGCGCCAGCCGATGGTAGTGTCGAAGATGTCGGCCTGACGCGAGAAGGCTTGTTCGGCCTTGCCCATCACGAAGGGCGCACGTGACATCGACTCCACACCCCCGGCGATCATCAGCCCGGCTTCGCCGGTCTTGATAGTGCGGGCGGCATTGCCTATCGCATCCATGCCGGAACCGCACAGACGGTTGATGGTGGTGCCGGGCACCTCGACCGGAAGCCCGGCGAGCAGGGCGGACATGCGCGCCACATTACGGTTGTCTTCCCCGGCCTGGTTGGCGCAGCCGTAAAAGATATCGTCGATCAGCGACCAGTCGACGCTCGGGTTGCGCTCCATCAGGGTGCGCATGGGAACGGCCCCCAGATCATCGGCGCGCATGCTCGAAAGCGCGCCGCCGTAGCGACCGACCGGGGTACGAATGGCATCGATTATCAGCGCGTCTTTCATGGGGTATCTCCAGCGGCGGTGTCTTCCAGGCGGCGTACGCTGCCGCGAATCTTGTAGGAACGTCCACGGAACAGGGCAACGGTGTCACCGTGTTGATTGCGCAAGGTGATGTCGTAGATGCCGGTGCGTCCGCGGCGGCTGCGTTCTTCGGCGGTGGCGGTGAGTACATCGCCCAGTTGGCCGGGGCCGAGGTAGTCGATACTGCAGCCGGCGGCCACCGTGGCTTCATCATAGCTGTTGCAGGCAAACGCGAAGGTGGAGTCGGCCAGGGCGAACAGAAAGCCGCCATGGCAGTTGCCGTGGCCCTGCACCATGTCCTGGCGCACGGTCATGGTCAGTTCGGCGTAGCCGGGTGCCATATGCGTGATGCGCATGCCCAGCCCCTGGCTGGCATGGTCGCGGGAAAACATCGACTCGGCACAGGCTTCGGCCAGCTGTTGCGGGGTCAGTTGGGACTCACTCATGGAAACTTTCCTCGCTCAGGGCTTTGCGACGCAGCAGGAAAGAGCTGCGATAGCGCTCCTCGCCGTAGCTCTGCTGCAGGTGCGTGAGGGTGCGGTGAACGAAAGGCAGACCCAGCGAATCCGCCCAGGCCAGGGGGCCGCGGGGGTAGTTGACCCCGGCTTGCATGGCCAGGTCGCCATCCTCGGCGCTGCATACGCCCTGCAAGACGGCGTCGGCGGCTTCATTGGCGAGCATGGCCACGGTGCGCAGAACCACCAGCCCCGGGGTGTCGGTCAGCCAGACCACGTCCATGCCCAGGCGCTGGAAGAAGGCGGTGGCAAGCTCGCGGGCCTCGGGGGAGGTGGCGTGGCTGGCGGAAATCGCGATGGCGCCGGCGCTGCGGTAGTCCAGACACAAGTCGAACAGCACCAGCGCTTCGAGCCCTTCGTTGACCGCGCGTTCGGCGGCGCAACGCCCGTCGCTGAGGGCCAGCACCAGATCGCCCAGCCGCAAGCGGGGCGTGCCGTCCGGCTGCAGCGATTCCCGGCGAACCACCTCGAGCCCGGCTTCCTGGACGCGCGCCAGCAGCGGAGCGATTACCCCGGGCTCGCCCTGTACCACCAGCGGGGGTAGTTCGGCCTGGGCCGGTGTCGCAAAATCGGGTTGGGGTTTGGCGGCGCCTTTGTGCTGCCCTTCACGCTGCCCTTCACGATAGTCGAAGAAGCCTTGACCGGACTTGCGCCCCAGGCGTCCGGCCTCGACCAGCGCCTGTTGCACCAGGGAAGGCTCGAAACGGGTATCGCCGTAGTAGGCATCGAACACCGAACGGGTCACGGCGTAATTGACGTCATGACCGATCAGGTCCATCAGCTCGAAAGGTCCCATGCGAAACCCGCCGGCCTGACGCAGCAGTGCATCCAGGGTGGCGGCGTCGCTGGCGCCTTCCTGCAACAGGCGCAGCCCTTCGGCATAGAAAGGCCGGGCCACGCGGTTGACGATGAAGCCCGGGGTGGAGCTGGCATGCACCGCGACTTTGCCCCAGGCAGTGGCGGTGGCGTAAAGGGTCTCGGCGGTTTCAATGGTGGTCGCCAGGCCGGACACCACTTCGACCAGCTTCATCACCGGCGCGGGGTTGAAGAAGTGCAGACCCGCCAGGCGCTCGGGGCGTTCGAGGTTCGCCGCAATCGAGGTGATCGACAGCGAGGATGTATTGCTGGCGAGCAAGGTGTCGGGCGAGCACAGCGCTTCGAGCTGGGCGAACACCTGACGCTTGACCTCGAGATTCTCGACGATAGCTTCGATGATCAAGCGGCTGTCGGCCAAGGCGTCGATGGCGTCGGCGGGCTGCAGGCGAGCGACGATGCCATCCACTTCCTCCTGGCGCATCTTGCCCTTGGCCACACGCTTTTCCAGCTGGCGACGAATGTTGTCGATACCGGCACTTGCCGCACCCGGCTGATTGTCGTGCAGGACCACCGAATGGCCGGCCTGGGCGGCCACTTGCGCGATACCGGCACCCATGGCGCCGGCACCGATCACGCCAATGACGGCAGTCGTGGGAAGGGCTGACATATCACTCTCCCTTGAAGGTGGGGCGACGCTTTTCGATAAAGGCGCTGACGCCTTCGCGGTAATCCTCGGAGCGCCCGGCAAGGCGCTGCAGGTCGCGTTCCAGGTCGAGCTGTTCGTCGAAGCTGTTGTCGCTGCTGGCGTGCAGGGCGCGCTTGATCAACGCCAGGCCGCGCGTGGGTTGGGTCGCCAGGTGACGCGCCATGTTCATGGCTTCTTCCTGAAGCGCCTCGTCGTCGACGCAGCGCCAGATCATGCCCCATTGTTCGGCTTTCTCGGCGGGGAGCTTGTCGCCCAGCATCGCCAGGCCCTTGGCGCGCGCCATGCCTACCAGATGGGGCAGGGTCCAGGTGCCGCCGGAATCCGGAATCAAGCCGATCTTGCAGAAGGCCTGAATGAAGCTTGCCGAGCGAGCCGCCAGCACGATGTCGCAGGCCAGGGCGATATTGGCACCGGCACCGGCCGCCACGCCGTTCACCGCGCAGATGGTGGGGAACGGCATGTCCTTGAGGGCGCGCAGCAGGGGGTTGTAGCGTTTCTCCAGCGACTCGCCGAGGTCGGGGGCTTGCTCGCCGGGGGCCACGCTACGGTCGGAAAGGTCCTGACCGGCGCAGAAGCCGCGGCCGCTGCCGGTCAGCAGCAGTGCTCGGACACTGGGATCCTGACGCACGGCCTTGAGCGTCTTGCGCATCTCGGCGTGCATCTCGGTATTGAAGCTGTTCAGGCTTTCGGGGCGGTTCAACGTGATGCGGGCGACGCCGTCTTCCACGGTGTACAGCAGGGGCGCTTGGCTCATGGGGTATATCCTTGTGTCAGTGCCCTTGAAAAGTGGCAGGTCGTTTTTCCTGGAAGGCGCGAATGCCCTCTTCGCGGTCGGCGGTGCCCGCCAGCAATGTAAATGCATGGCGCTCGAAGCGCAGGCCGGTGGCCAGGTCGGTATCCATCGCCTTGTGCAGTGACTCCCGCGCCAGACGCACCGCCAGCGGTGCCTTGGCGGCGATGCGCGTGGCGATGGCCATGGCGCGCTCGAGCGTCAGTTCGGGTTGGGTGATTTCGCTGATCAAGCCGGCTTCAAGCGCCCGGCGAGCGGTAATCGGCTCGCCGGTCAGCACCATCTGGGTGGCCAGTGACTTGCCTACCGCTCTAAGCAGTCGCTGGGTGCCGCCGGCGCCGGGCATGATGCCCAAGTTGATTTCCGGCTGGCCGAACAGGGCGCTTTCCCCGGCGATGATGATGTCGGCATGCATGGCCAGCTCGCAGCCACCGCCCAAGGCATAGCCGTTAACGGCGGCAATGATCGGTTTGCGAAAACGCGTGATGGTGGCCCAGTGGTGCTGGCGAGGATCTTCCAGCATGCCGACCAAGTCGCGCTCGGCCATTTCCTTGATATCGGCACCGGCGGCGAACGCCCGGGCATCGCCGGTGATCACCACGGCGCGCACGGTGTCGTCATTGTCGGCGTCGCTCAGGGTGTCGGCGAGTTCGGCGAGCAGCTGTGTATTGAGCGCATTCAATGCGTCAGGGCGATTCAGCCTGATGCATAGAACGCCATCCAGGGGAGGGCTGATTATTAGAGTAGTGGGCATTTTTTCCTCAGTTCGGCCTGTGGGACACAGGATGGACTATCCGTCGAGTATAGGTTTTTTTTGATACGCATCAACATTGATAATTAATGATTAGTGTATCGTATTTCCTTTATGCATGAGGTTTATGCTCTATTAACAGTAGCTTGCATGCTTTTTCCGGAACGTCAGGCCGAAGTTAGACCATAGTATGAAAAGCGGTGGCGAGGGGTGTGCGGGTGAGAGAAAGGCACGGCCCCCGGGGCTCGTTGGCGATGGCGCGGCGTTTTTCAGGCTGGATGTGCCGGGCAAGGCGTTTGATGTTTTGTTACGGGAAAGATAATCTCTATCTTGATACCGTATCAAAACAATGCGTAAACGCAGGAGTGCCCCATGACGCAATCAGCGCAGCAGATGTTCGACCGTCACCGTCAGACCCTTGATCAAGCCGTCGAGGCTATTTCCAGCCGTGATTTCTGGACGCCCTATCCGGAAAACATGAAGAAATATCCCGAGGATGCGGTTAAAGGTGCGCCGTCCAAGTTCGAGTCTCTCCTCAATCAGCCGTTTACGCTCAAGGCGGTGGAAAGCACTCGGCAAGTGGGCAGCGAAGTGTCGCCCTATGGCTTTGACCTCGGCATCACTTACGACCAGCCGGACTCCGAGGCGCTGATTGCGGCCATGCAGAAGGCAATGCCCGCCTGGCGCGATGCCGGTGCCGAGGCGCGTGTCGGTGTCTGCCTGGAAATCCTGGCGCGTCTCAATGCCATGAGCCCGGATATCGCCCAGGCGGTGATGCACACCAGCGGCCAGGGGCCGATGATGGCGTTTCAGGCCGGTGGACCGCACGCCCAGGATCGCGGCCTGGAAGCCGTGACCTATGCTTGGCAGGCGATGGCACAGATTCCCGCGACCGCCAAATGGGTCAAGCCCCAGGGCAAGCATGACCCTCTGGTGCTCGACAAGCGCTATCACATCGTGCCGCGGGGTATCTCGCTGGTGGTGGCCTGTTCCACCTTCCCCACCTGGAACACCTACCCGGGGCTGTTCGCCAGCCTGGCCACCGGCAACCCGGTGATTCTCAAGCCGCACCCCGGCGCCATCCTGCCGGTGGCGATGACCGCACGCGTCGCTCAGGAAGTGCTCGAGGAAGCGGGCTTCGACCCCTGTCTGGTCAGCCTGGTACCCGACAGCGCCGATGCGCCGGTGACCAAGACGCTGGCGCTTGACCCTGCGGTCAAGTTGATCGACTTCACCGGCTCCAACGCCTTCGGTGACTGGCTGATACAGAACGCCACCCAGGCCCAGGTATTCGCCGAGAAAGCCGGTATCAACAGCGTGATCATCGACAGCGTGGATAACCTCAAGGCGGTCACCATGAACCTTGCCTTCTCGCTGAGCCTTTATTCCGGACAGATGTGCACCACCAGCCAGGCAATCTATGTGCCCAAGGGCGGCATTGAAACGGCCGAGGGTCACCTGAGCTTCGATGAGGTCACCGCAGCGCTTTCCAAGGCAATCGACAAGTTCCTCAGCGACAACGACCGTGCCTGTGCCGTGCTGGGCGCCATCCAGTCGCCGGCGACCGAAGCGCGTATCGATGAATGTCGCGGCTTGGGCGAAATTCTGCTGGACAGCGAGCCGCGCGAACACGCTCAGTTCCCCAAGGCGCGCATCCATACGCCGCTGCTGCTCAAGGTGGATGCCGAGCAGAAGGCTGCCTACAGTGAAGAACGTTTCGGCCCGATCAGCTTTGTGATCGCCACCGAAGATACCGCGCACAGCATTGCCCTGGCGCGTGAAGTGATTCTGGAAAAGGGCGCGATAACCCTGGGTGCCTACACCACCGACGACAATGTGGCCGAGCAGTTCGAAGAGCTGGCCATGGACGTGGCGGCGCCGCTGTCGCTGAACATGGACGGCGGTGTGTTCGTCAACCAGTCGGCCGCTTTCAGTGACTTCCACGCCACCGGCGGCAACCCGGCGGCCAATGCGTCCTTATGCGATCAGGCCTTTGTCGCCAGCCGCTTCGTGGTGGTGCAAAGCCGTCGTCACGGCCAACCCGACTGACGGAGAGCGTTATGCCGTACTATCGACTCGAAGGGGTGACGCCGGTGGTGCACCCGACTGCTTATGTGCATCCCACGGCGGTGTTGATCGGTGATGTGATTGTCGGCCCCGGTTGCTATGTCGGTCCCGGCGCGGTGATGCGTGGCGATTTCGGCCGTCTGGTGCTGGAAGAAGGCTCCAACCTTCAGGATACCTGCGTGATGCACGGCTTTCCCGGCTGTGTTACCAAGGTCGAGAAGGATGGGCATATCGGCCATGGCGCGGTATTGCATGGCTGCGTGATCGGGCGTGACGCCATGGTCGGCATGAACGCCGTGGTGATGGACGGCGCCAGGATCGCCGAGCGCTCGATTGTCGCGGCGGCGGCGTTCGTCAAGGCCGGTTTCGAGTGTGCGCCCCAGTCGCTGGTGATGGGCGCTCCCGCCAAGGTCAAGCGCGAACTGAGCGATGAGGAATTTGCCTGGAAGCAGCAGGGCACCCAGGAGTACCAGCGCCTGGTAACCCGCTGTCGTGACAGTCTGGAGCCTTGCGAACCACTCACCGAGCTGGATGCCGACCGGCCTCAGCTGGAAGCCGGCGATACGGCGCCGAAGCAGCAGCTTGGCACCAAAGGGGGCGGGTCCTGATGAGTTATGAACTGATCGAAGTCTCGACGCAGGAGGCGGTGGGCATCATCCGCCTCGACCGACCCAAGGCGTATAACGCCCTGTGCAATGCGCTGGTGGCCGAGCTGGGTCAGGCGCTGGACGTCTTCGAGGCGGACGAGGCGATAGGGGCGATCGTGCTCACCGGGGGCGAGAAGGTCTTCGCCGCCGGGGCCGACATCGGCGAAATGCTCGATCGCGAGCATGCCGACCTGTTTCTCGACGACTTTCCCTACGTCAAGTCGCACGGCTGGGAGCGGCTGAACAATTGCCGTAAACCGACCATTGCGGCGGTCTCGGGTTTTGCCCTTGGCGGTGGCTGTGAAATGGCCATGGCCTGCGACATCATCCTGGCCAGCGACACGGCGAAATTCGGCCAGCCGGAAGTCAAGATCGGCACCATGCCGGGAGCCGGGGGTACGCAGCGCCTGGTGCGCGCCATCGGCAAGGCCAAGGCCATGGAATTGTGTCTGACCGGCCGCATGATGGACGCCGAAGAGGCGGAGCAGGCGGGGCTGGTGTGTCGGGTCGTCCCGGTGGACGCCCTGATGGAGGAAGCCCTGACCATGGCCGCCACCATCGCGTCTCACTCTCGCCCGGTGGTCATGCAGATACGTGAAGCCGTGGAGCAAGCCTTCGAGACCGGCTTGCAGGCGGGGTTATTGTTCGAGCGCCGCGCCTTTCAGGCGACGTTCAACCTTGCAGATCGTAAGGAAGGCATGAGCGCCTTTGCCGAAAAGCGCAAGCCGGTGTTTCGTCACCGCTGATGGTCGTTCGTGACGGTCTTTAGAGACCAGCAAAAAAGCATAAACGATGAAGACGGCGGGGTCCAAACCCGCCGTCTTGCTTCTTCCTCACAGGGGAGCCAGTCTGGCTAACGAGTTGAATTACCGCCACCAAACATCCTGTATATGCTCTGGATCGCTGTAGTCTACGATGCTCGTCTGGCTGGGCATCTCGCTGGTTCTCGGCCCCGTCTGGCTGGCGCAGCCGGCCATCAACAGGAAAGACAAGATCACGATGGCTAATGTCTTGATATTCATATGACACCTCTCTTCGCAAGGGGAAAATAGCCCACTATGGTGATCGCTACCCTTGATGTCCCGTGCCTGATAGGTGCAGGGCGTCCGTAACGAGTCCATATGGAACACAGGAGTTAGTCGGCTCGCCGCGCGGAAGCTTACAGCCCATCTCCTCCCCTTTTTCTCGATTATCCAATAACCATCTATCAGCCCTCGCAGCAGACCATGATGTCGGTACCGTTCTAGGAGACTGTCGGATTTTAGATAACGTCATGAGATACTTGCCTCCTGCCACCCCACCGGAACGACGCCATGAGCCGCTTCATCCCCGTTGATCGCCAGACCGACTATCTTCTGCCGCC
>NZ_QPIJ01000073.1 GCF_003336665.1 Vreelandella rituensis
CGCCTGTGGAGTTTGTGTAAGACCGGCAATGCCAAGGCATTGAGGCGACGGACAGCGAAGCAGGAACCTGGGAGGTAACGACCAGGGAATCCCCTTCCACAAGCGCGCTAGCGCTGAAGGTTGGGGAGGATGTCAAGGTCTCGGCTGATCCAGATAGCCAGGGCAATTGCCGGCAAGCCTAGCAAGGTGGCCACGACAAAGAAGGTGGCATAGCCTTGGGCGGTGACGACCAGTCCACCGAAACCGCTGAGAAACTTGCCGGGCAGCGTCATCAGTGAGGAAAAGAGCGCATATTGGGTGGCGGTATAGGCCCGCGAGGTCAGGCTGGAAAGAAACGCAATGAACACCGCGCTGGCCATGCCGTTGGCCAGGTTGTCGCCGATGATCGCCATCACCAGAAACGGCAGGCTTTCACCGGCCAGCGCAAGCGCAGCAAATAGCAGGTTGGTCAGGGTCGCGGCAGCGGCACCGAATACCAGAATCGGCCCGATACCGTAACGCACCACCAGCAACCCTCCCAAAACACCTCCCCCGACACTCATGGCGATGCCGAAGATATTGGTGACGTTGGCAATCGTGGCAAGTGAAAATCCTAGATCGATATACAAGGGGTTGGCCATTGAGGCCATGGCCAGGTCGCTGATCCGAAACATGGCGATAAACACCAGAATCCATAGCGCCTTGACCCCGTAACGGCGAAAGAAGTCGGTGAATGGGCAGACAATGGCACCGATCGTCCAGGCGCCCAGGCGCCGCAATGCCTTGGGTTTGCCTCGGCTGGCGCGAATGAAAGCCCGCACCTTGGGCTCATGAATCAGTTGAATACTCAGTGAGGTGCGTGCCGGTTCCGGGCGCAGCAGTACCGTCACCACCCCGACCCCTACCAAGGCGGCCATGGTCATATAGGCTGCATCCCATGATGCCAGCGATGCCACGTAGAGGGCGCCTGCGCCTGCGGCAAGTAAGCCGCCGCGATAACCGATGATATAGGTCGATGCCATGGCAGCCTGGGCATTGTCCGGGGCGGATTCGATGCGAAAGGCATCGATGGCGATATCCTGCGTGGCGGAGCCGAAGGCGACCAGAAGAGAAAAGGCCGCCACCCACCCCAGGTTACCTAATGGTTCGAGCCCGGCCAGTCCAATCAAGCCTGCGGCGATCATGGCTTGTGCCAATAACATCCAGCCACGCCGTTGGCCGAAAGCACGCGTCAGTACCGGCAAGGCCAGGCGATCCACCACCGGCGCCCAGAAAAACTTGATCGAATAGAGCATCCCGATCCAGGCGAAAAACCCGATGGCGGCGACCTCCACGCCGTCACTGCGCAGCCAGGCGGAGAGGGTGGAAAACACCAGCAGGAAAGGTAGTCCTGCGGAAAACCCCAGAAACAGCATGGTGATGACCGGCGCCTGCAGGTAAATCATCAGGGCAGCGCGCCAGCTGCGCTGAGCGTTGGGGATAAGCATAGAGCAAGGACTCCTTGCAGTTGAACAAAGACGATGACAAAGGGCAGGTGTTAAACTGGGTCGATACCAGAGAATGACGCCGATAGCTTACCGGAGAGGAGTTTTATATGTCGATTACTGCCCATCAAGTGGTGACGCTACATTACGTGCTCACAGATGAAAGTGGTCAGATTCTTGATGATTCACAGGCACGAGAGACCCCTCTTGAGTACCTGCATGGCCATGACAACGTATTGCCCGGCCTGGAACAGACGCTCGAAGGTCAGCAGGCCGGGGCCGAACTCAGCGTTACCTTGATGCCCGCACAGGCCTATGGCACCCGTAATGAAGACCTGGTGCAGGAAGTGAGCCGTAATGCTTTCACAGCTGAAGAGCTCGAGCCGGGCATGTGCTTTCAGACCGAAGGCGAAGCCGGTCCGCAGATCGTCACTGTACTCGAAGTGGTGGGTGACCATGTGCTGGTCGACACCAACCACCCGCTAGCTGGGCAAGCCTTGCGTTATAAAATCAAGATTCTTGAGGTGCGCGAAGCCACCCGAGCCGAACTTGCCAAGGGCCATCCACTACCCCCGGGTACCGATCACGCCAAGGTGGAAGACCGCAAAGTGCTGTAGCCGGTTGAAACCAAGAGAAAACCCCACCGCAGGTCAAGCAAGAGATCAAGCAGCCAAGCGCCCCTGGCATTCGTCAGGGGCTCAAAAACTGACCCATATCAACTTCCTGTTCGCCGCTGTCAGCGTATTTCCTAAACTTGATTCAGGTCAGCTTTTGCCCGCGGGGTTGCAGATACCATGGCTCCAACATATCGCGGCGGGAGAGCATTACCATGTATTGGGATGACGCAGTAATTTTTGGACTGGCAACCGTCGTGTTAGCGATCGTATTCATGGCAGGTTGGGTAGGCTTTATCGTTCGCGACCATCGTCGCAATAAAAAGGACTAGCCAGCCGCTTCAAGTCGTCAGGGGAGGGGGGATTTTTCCCCCCAGGGGGAATTTCCCCCACTCGCCGGCCCTTTTTGGGGTCGGCTTTTTTTTGTGCCCTCATGGCGTGCCGCTGAGCGAAGGGCGGCTTTGCAGAATACTCAAGCTGGTGACGGCACCCAGAATCAGCGCCATGCCCGCCATCTGCGACAAGTTTAATGTCTCGCTCAGCAGGAGCAGGCCGAAAAGAGCAGCGGTGACCGGCTCCACCATGGCGACGACCGAGGCTGTGGTAGGCAGTGTGTACCGCAGCCCGGTGATATAGCAGTAAAACGACAAGCCAGCTCCCAGCAGGCCGATCAGGATGAACCAGACTGCATCGGCGGACACTGACACGCTCATCGCCTGGCTGTGATCGATCAGTGGTAGCAGCACCAGCGTGCCGGTGGCGAAAGCGATCATTAACACGCTCGGTGCAGGTCCATGGTCGCCGGCGTACTTGAACCCGAAGATAAACAGAGCGTAAGAAAGTCCTGAAAGCAGGCCGCTGACGATACCCAGCGTCGTGATCGCATCCGACTGTGAGCGGTAGATGCCGGTCAGCAGTACAATGCCTGCCATCACCAGCGCGATGGTGACTAGTTTCACCGGCGTGGGACGCTCCACTCCGGCAATAAAGGAGACCAGGTAAACGAAGATAGGCGCGCTATACATCAGCGTTACGGCTACCGCCACGCTTCCCTCACTGATGCTGATAAAATAGAAAGTGAAGTTACCTGCGACACCCAGTCCCGCGATCAGTGACCAAAGCACCAAGCGACGGTTAAAGGAGAATCGCCGCCCTTGGAGGCGGATGACGGCCAGCCAGATTGCCATGCATCCCAGCCCCACCAGGACGCGCCAGAAGGAGATCACTTCTGGCGACCAGCCCCGGGACATGAGCAGGCTGGCAAGCCCCCCGGCCAGGCCCCATTGGAAAGCGGCTAATATTACAAGCAGGGTACTCGGAAACAACAGCAAGGCTCCTGACGGATTTTTGGGTAAACATTAGGTGCAGCTCTCTGATAAAGTAGCCGAATAACGGAAAAACACTATTCGGGATTATTCAATGAATGAACGCGCTGCAGGACGCAGAGCTTTTTCGTGGTGCAAAGCTTTTACTATGTGGCGGTTGCACTGTTTTATCCTGGCCCTTCTAGCTTGTTCTTCTGCAGCGCTTGCCAATTCACAGGCGATCACCTTGATTAACGGTCAGAAGAGCATTGAACTCTCCGTCGCCGAGTTGCGTAAAAGCGCCTCGCTTGAATTTTCCTTGTACGATCCTTACCAGGCGGCTGATGTCGAGATGCGGGGCATTCCCTTCCGAGATTTCTTGATTGAGCATTTTGGCAGCGTTCCCTCGGCGCTGTATTTTACCGCCTGGGATGATTATGCGGTTTCCCTCTCTGGCTGGGACGATCCCGACTGGATACTCGTGACTCATGAAAATAATCAACCGTTGACGTTGCGCGGCCGGGGTCCATTACGCTTGGTCGAGCGTGATTACGCTGACCGTGATACCGAAAATTTGCGTGAATTCAATGATTGGCTATGGATGATCCGTAGCATTGAGGCTAAGTGGTGAGGCCTGCATCCTCCGTGCCGGAGCCGCCCCAGAGTAATTCGTTAAAGGGCAAGCGCTATGTTTCGTGGTTGACATTGAGCCTGATGAGTTTCATCGCTCTGATGATACTTGTGGGTTATGAAGCCCGCTGGGTATACCCCGAAATCCGCGCCTATTTCAGCCAGACCGGCAACCTGACCGGCCAGCAATTGGCCACACGCTCGCGGGTGTATTTGCAGGAAGTACAAACGGAGCTGCTCGTCAGTTCACCGCCAGCGCAGGATCCCCCCTTTTTGCTTACCCGGCTGGAGTTGGCTTACGGCCTGTTCGACGTGGCGGTCTATCGACAGACATACAGCTGTGTCGAGCCAAGTTTGGCTCAATTGGACCGCTTGATGAGTAGGCTGGCTCAAGGTGAGGTGGATGAAGTGTCCGCGGTCAGAAATCTGTTGGCACCGATTCAGTGTCTGACCATGATTGAAATGAGTCAGTCGGATCTTCGCGGCGAGGCCATCAACGAATTCGCCGACGATACGCGACGCCATCAGGTCGTGCTGACTTTCGCCAGCTTGGTGATCTTTCTGCTGGGCCTGGTGTTCTGGTGGCGGCATGAGTGTCAACTGCGGCGTACCCGACGGGCCACTCTGCAGACGCTCGAATGGATGGAACATGCCATGCGGGATCCTCTTACCGGTGTTGGCAACCGTAGCGCCTTGCACCAGGATGTACTGGCAGCCGATAAGCAATCGCATGGGCTGTTATTGGTGGATATCGATTACTTCAAGCAGTACAACGATACATTAGGTCATCCGCGAGGGGATGAGATGCTGTGTCGCTTGTCCGCCTTGATCGATGAGGCCTTGAATCATGAGGCGAGCTTGTACCGGCTGGGCGGCGATGAGTTTGCTGCCTTGTTGCCGTGCGGTAATCGAAAGGAGCTGGCGCATTATTGTGAAGGGGTGATTGAACGGGTGCATCAGGTGGCATTTGAGCATCCGGCACATCCCGATCAAAAACCGGTGACGCTAAGCCTGGGGGCTGTATGTTTCGTAGCCGGCGACACCGATTTCTCCCTGGTGTACGAAGCGGCTGACAAGGCGCTGTATCACGTCAAGGCCTCCGGGCGAGATGGCTGGAAAATGGCCGACTGCAAGTCCTGTACCTCACGCTCGGTATGTGGCGCCAAGGGGTCAAGCGAGCGGCGGATATTGGCTCGGGATCTAGGTAAGAAGGCACTTGAAGAACGCACTTGAAGCCACGCTTAAAGTGCGCGATACAACACCAGCATAAGAAATCCTTAAGGCTCGGAGAGTGGCTTCGGAAAGGGCAGCTCCAAAGGTTCAAAATCATTAAGCCAATCAACTACCTGGTAGGCGGGCATGGGTTTTGCTATCCAGTAGCCTTGCAGATAGTCGCAGCCCAGTTGACCGAGCAAGGTGGCGCTGGCCTGATTTTCGACACCTTCGGCCACAAGACGAAGTCCCAGGTTGTGCCCAAGCTCAATGGTGGAGCGCACAATGGTGAGATCGTTTTCCTGAGTGTTCAGGTTGAGCACGAAAGATTTATCGATTTTGAGTTCATGGACTGGCAGGCGTTTGAGTTGGGCCAGAGAGGAGTATCCGGTACCGAAGTCGTCGACTGCGATAAACAGTCCTGCCTGATTCAGCTGCTCCAAGGATTGCGCGGCGAGATCGGCATCCTGCATCACGGCGCTTTCAGTCACTTCCAGTCCCAATTGGTGAGGCTCCAGGCCGTAATGATTCAGTGTCTCCAACAGCAGTTCAGGTAAATCGACATCCATCACGTCTTCGGCGGAAAGGTTGATCGCTGCAGACAGATGATGGCCTTGATGTTGCCACTCATGCAGTTGGGCGCAAACGCTATCGATCATCCAACGGCTGAGAATGCGGATATTGCCGGAGCGCTCGGCCAGGCTGATGAATTCATCGGGAGGAATGAAGCCGAGCGTGGGGTGTTGCCAGCGCATCAGCGCTTCGAACTGGATGACCTTGCCACTGCGTACATCCACCTTTGGCTGATAGGCCATCCATAGTTGCCGCTCGCTCACCGCCTCTTGAAGATCACGAATCAGTGTCAGTTGGCGCAGGTGCTGCTCATCCTGGCCTTCCTGATAGGTTTGATGGCGGCGGTGTTGGCGACGAGCCATGCCCAGGGCAATATCCGCCCGCCTCAAAAGCAAGTGAGGGTCGACCCCGTGGTGAGGAAAGTTGACCTCGCCGGCGGTTAATGAGGGTCTTATGGGTGACTCGTGCAGATCGATGGGTTGTGACAAGGCATGGAATAGGCTGTCGAGCCAATTGGAGTCGCTCGACTCAAACTCGACGATCAGCAGAAACTCATCGCCTGCCAAGCGGTACGCTCGACGAGCCGGCGTGGGCAAAGCGTCCAGGCGCTGGGCCAGGGTGAGCAATACGCGATCGCCCAAGGCATAGCCGAAGGTGTCGTTTATACGGCGGAAATCGTTGATGGCCAAGCGGATGAGTGTAAAAGGACGCTCTGCCGCGATGAGCTGAGTAATCGCTTCCTGGGCGCTGCTGCGGTTAGGAAGATCCGTCAAGAGGTCGTGACGCGATTGATGCAGCAAGGCTTGCTCGCGAAGTGCGATATCGTCTTGCATCGATAGCAGCGTCTGCGCCAGAACCCCGGTTTCGCCTTGGGAGGAAACCGGAATGCTGTTGAGCCGTTCACCGCGACCGATGCAGCGTGCCGCTTCTGCCAGCATCATCAAGGGACGACTCATGCGCCTGGCGCTCCAGACCGCAAGTGCCGCCGCCAATAACAGGATAAGCGCGACGATACCCAGAAGCTGCCACTGGAGGTCACGATAGGCGCTGAGTAGTTCGTTACGGGAGGTCTGTAGCAGGGCGTAGGTATGGTGGTCTTCGTTTCTCAGCAGTGTCATCGCTCGAGTCACATACGTATCGTCGGGTGAAAGCGCACTGCGTTGCAGGTAAGCATCTTCAGCCACTTCCTGCATGCGGCCATGCATATTTGCCGCCTGCATATTTTCATGCGAGCTAACCAGGTAAGTGGGTTTGCCGCTGGCATCCTGGTGGATAAAACTGATTTCAAGACCGGTTAGCGCATGTATTTCCTCGGCTAGCTCGGCATCGATCAAGAACCCCATTCCCACCCAGCCGATCAGGTTGGAGGCACGCACGGGCAACAGGACGAATTCAAAAGGCTTGCCGTTTTCGATGACGACGCTAACGGCATTGCCGTCGCGTTGAGCCTGCTCGAACAACTCGGGAAATGGCATCGAACTGCCTTCGACATGATGGCTGCTGGCCAGCAATTCGCCTTCAAGATTGGCGAAAATGACCATGTCAGCCCCAGCCCGGTTCCCATGATTGGCGAGTACCGAATTCAAGGAGACGGTGTCCTGAGTGGCCACAGCACTCTTGAAGCCGAAATCGTCGGTGAGGATTGCCACGTTGTTGCGTAGTTGGCTGCCTCGAGCGTTCAGCGTTTGCTGGAGCAGGCGCGCCCCAACCTCCAGATTATGTGAACCCTTGGCCAACGCATCTTGATATATGATCCGCAGGAAGACTCCGCCGGTAACCAGCTGGGAGATCACCACCACGGCAAGTAGAACCATCAAAAGGCGCGAACGAAAGCGCATACTTGAATCCCGGTATGGGTGAAGGCTTCAGAGAGCCTGATTTGCCTCACGAAAACGTTGCTGCAAAGACGATACTTCCGGTTCCGGTAATGGAGAAGCACGTAACTCGTGCGCAATATCCAGTGAATCCTCGGCGGTTATATTGCCTTCCCACCATTGCTGGTGGCTGTCGTGCAAGCCTGGATGCCAGACGCGTAGTCGATGTTCACCGCCAGGCAGGTCTGCTATCTCAACCTGCCCGGAGGCGTCGGTAGTTGTTGAAAAAACTCATCAGATGGCATGTGGCATGTCCTTGGCCATTCTGATGAAAGGTACGCTACGCCCGGGCTTTTTCGAGCAGGAAGTCGACGATCTGTTCCGCCGGGATCATGGTAGCTTCGCTGTCACGCCGCCCCTTGTATTCCAGTTCGCCTTTATCCAGGCTGCGATCGCCAATCACCAAACGGTGCGGAACCCCCATTAATTCCAGGTCGGCAAACTTGACGCCGGGGCGTGTATCGCGATCATCCAGTAATACATCCAGTCCGGCCTGGGTGAGGAGTTGGTAAAGGCGCTCGCTTTCTTCGCGCACGCGCTGGGATTTATGTGCGTTCATAGGGACCAGGGCGACATGGAAAGGGGCAATCGCATTCGGCCAAATAATCCCGGCATCATCGTGATTTTGCTCGATGGCTGCGGCGACCACGCGTGTTACGCCAATACCGTAACAGCCCATCCAGGGATGGCTGGTCTTGCCGTTGTCACCCAGCACGCTGGCACCCAGGGCTTCGCTGTATTTCTGCCCCAGCTGGAAGACATGCCCGACTTCGATACCGCGCTTGATCGAGAGCGTGCCCTGGCCGTCCGGCGAGGGGTCGCCTTCGACCACGTTGCGCAAGTCGGCGACCTGGGGCAGGGCGACATCGCGCTCCCAGTTGATGCCGAAATAATGCTTGTCATCGGTATTGGCACCCGCGCCGAAGTCGCTCATCAGGGCGACGCTACGGTCGGCGATAACCGGCATTTCGAGGTTTACCGGGCCGAGTGATCCGGGGCCGGCACCCACAGCGGCGCGAATTTCCTCTTCCGTGGCCATGGTCAAGGGGGCGGCCACTTGCGGCAGGTTTTCGGCCTTCACCTCGTTGAGTTCATGGTCACCGCGTACCAGCAGCGCAATCAAGCCGCCTTGCTCCGCCTTGACCATCAACGTCTTGATGGTCTTCTCGATGGGCAGCTTGAACTGTTCCACCAGGGTGGCGATGGTTTTGGCATCGGGGGTATCGACCAGGCGCAGTTCTTCGGCAGGTGCAGGGCGCTCGGGTGTTTCTCCCAGCGCAGCGGGCAGGGCTTCGGCCTTTTCGATATTGGCGGCATAATCGGATGCATTGGAAAACACGATATCGTCTTCACCGGATTCGGCCAGCACATGAAACTCATGCGAGCCGGTGCCGCCGATAGCGCCGTTATCGGCGATTACCGGACGGAAATCCAGGCCCAGGCGAGTGAAGATGCGCGTGTAGGCATCGTACATTGCCTGATAGGTGTCCTTGAGCGAGGCTTCATTCAGGTGAAAGGAATAGGCATCCTTCATGATGAACTCACGCGAGCGCATTACCCCGAAGCGCGGTCGAATCTCGTCACGAAACTTGGTCTGAATCTGATAGAAATTGATTGGCAGTTGCTTGTAGCTGGCGATTTCCTTGCGTACCAGGTCGGTAATCACTTCTTCATGCGTCGGCCCGACGCAATAATCACGGTCGTGGCGATCCTTCATGCGCAAAAGCTCGGGGCCGTATTGTTCCCAGCGACCGGACTCCTGCCATAACTCGGCGGGTTGTACCGCCGGCATAAGCACTTCCTGAGCTCCGGCGCGGTTCATTTCTTCGCGCACAATGCCTTCCACCTTGCGCAGCGTACGCAGGCCTACGGGCAGCCAAGTGTAAAGGCCGGAAGTCAAACGGCGAATCATACCGGCACGCAACATCAACTGATGGCTGATGACTTCGGCGTCGGAAGGTGTTTCCTTCAGGGTGGCAATCAATAATTGGCTAGCGCGCATGAGGGTGAGGATTCCTTGGTCTCGTCAATAAGAGCTCTAAAGCATGGTGAGCATTGTACGGCCAAGCCATGAGTGCGGCAAAGCGTGCGGTAAAACCTCGCTTATCCCAGGAAAGGGTTATGCTAGACTTCAATGCTTCTCAGGTACCGGTTTGCCAGTGATACATGCCAGTAATACTTAAGGCTATAGCGGCAGGGCGGGTAATATGAATTACATAAGGAAATGTCGATGCAGCAATCACTTCGTCGCTGGTTGAGCGCTATGTCTATAGCAATAATGGTAACGACACTAGCGGGCTGTGGCACGCTGCTTTATCCCGAACGCAAGGGCCAGTTGAGTGGTGATATCGACCCGGCGGTAGCGGTCGCCAATGGTATCGGCCTGCTGTTTTTCATTGTGCCGGGCGTCATTGCCTATGCGGTGGATTTTTCCAACGGCACCATTTACCTGCCCAATTCCCAAAGTGCCTCGATCGATGCGTTGAAGCTCGATAACAGTATCGATATCGCCACATTGGACCGCCTGCTTTCGGAAAAGGCAGGGCGGCCGGTAAGCGTGGAAAGCGAACAGCTCCGTATCGAAGAAGTGGATTCTCTGGAAGAAGCCTTGGCCTTGGTGCGCATGTCCGGTGTGCATGACCATAAACGCCTCGAGCTGTTGTAAGCCTGCCCTCATGGTTGAGAACCCCAGCTAGCTTTTTGTAACGCCATGGCTCGGGTTATTTCTTCCGTGGGAACCGCCTGGGTATCACCGAGCTCCAGCGGGTCGTAGTGAAATACATAGAGCCGGGAAGCAAATTCGACGATGGGCAGGGAGGCTTCACCATGAAGCTCGCCAGTGCCTTGGGTGGCACAGATAATTTCCTGCCCCCAGTTTTGACCGCTGTCATTGTTGGGATTGAAAAAGTAAACGCGCATCTCGCTGTTGGGGTCCAGAGCCACTCGAAGAATGGTGATCGCATGGCGGCCCACCAGTCGTGCGTCGCTGTCGGTGACGGCAATGCCTGCAGGTTGTGGATGGATCAGCGGCAGGTTGCCATTGTAAAAAGGGTGGTAGTAGGCAAAGAACTGGCGAAGAAAGCCTTCGTAGTCATCAAGCTCCCCGGTGTTTACATTGACCACCACACGAAAGCCATGGCCTACCCACCAGCCGTAAAATTCAGGGTTGATCCAGCGGTGCAGGTCGTCGTTACGTTTACCGCATAAGCGGCCCATCTCTATATAGATACGATCAAGGTGCGGTATCAAGATCAATGAGACAGGGTCTACATCGCTCGGTGGCGCTTTGGCAAGTCCCGCTTCCAACCCCCTGGAAGATACCCGTTGACCTTCGAAGCGGGTGAGTACTGCATCATCACGTGCTGCCCAGGCCACAAGTTGCAAGAGATAATCCGCATCGTTAAAGGCCCACATGGAAAGGCCTATCACTGACTGGCAGGTAGGGTTGTTGCCCTGGCCGACGCCAAGGGGCAGACCCAACAGGCTCAGCACACCCGCCAGTAACGTTACACGCGAAGGGTGGGCCTGACCGAAGACAGTGCTCAGTTTTTCCGAGGTTTCAGCGGATAGCGGCAGTGCAATTTGCCGCCATAGCGCCGAGGCGATAGGCGGCGTGAAAAGTACGCCGCGTTCGAGCATCATGGCCAAGCCGTAGGCTGCCTGACTGGTTTCCGGAAAAATAGCCTCGTCGATCAGGGTATGTACCAGCTGGATATAACACTGCAGCGCATCCATGCCCGTCATGCTGAGCCCCAGGGCCGTAGGGATCAGGTGATCTCGATGGCCGCGCAGGTGGCGAATGAGCATGGGGTGGTAGGGCGAAACCAAGCCGGTATCATGCATCGCAAAAGCGAAGCCTACCGCCTCTTCAGCCAGGGTGATGTCGTCCATCGACTTCAGCCGTTGGGCGTAGACTTCCAGGCCGGGATCTTCACGACAACCGCGGGTCGGGCCGAATAGTGCGCTGACCAAGCGCGCTGCGCTGACCATGCTCGCAGTCTCGATGGCAGGGTCGAAAAGGCAAAGCGCGATCTGGCTGATCATTTGTTTGATACTGTCTGTCTGAACCGGTCGTTGGGCAAGCAGCCGGTAGACTTCATCAACCAGACTTTCGAGGATGCTCTCGTAACCCAGTTGGTTGAGCAGATATTGATAGTGCACATGCACGAGGGTGCCAAGCCCTTGGGAGCGTTCACGGTCGGCTTCACTCATTTGTCCCGACAGTAAATCCAGGTTTAGTGCCATGACTTGCGTCAGAAAATTCCAGGCATGTTCTGCGGAAATACCTGAATGAAAATAATCTCCCTTGGCAACCGCGAGTAATCGAATTTCGCTCAGGATTTCGGTGATAGTGATCGCCGAGTCACCATGGCGCAACGAGCGGACAGCCAGTGCCGCCTGTAATATTTGCGGTTTTCCCCAATCGGTGCCGGTAAAGAAACCCGTGGATTCAATCGCTGGCACCCGAACATAGAGAGTTTCGTGCCCACCGGGCATCGCTAACAGCTTCTCCGCCGACTCGATGATCTCGTCAGTTGGATAGAACGGATCAATTTGACGGGCCCGCAGCAGTCGATTCAGGGCCGCATCGAACTGTGTCGCCAGCAGATCTAGGCTTTCACCGCCATTTGAATCACTGGTTGTGTGCGTCATATTGCTTCCCTTGTGCCAACGAATGGGGAAGCACGTAACACTATGCTGCCCCTGGTTTTCCAGGCTGTTAAATAGAATGCTGATTATAGTTCAGCGAAAACGGGCCACCTCCCAAGGGAAGGTGACCCGTAACTTACGACCAACAGCTGTACTGTAAATATTGCGAATTACTAAATACTATTAGTAATAAGTACTAAGCAATACTTATTATTAAGTGCTACGAGCTGCTGGAAGAAGAGCCGGATTTCTTGGAGCCTTCAGACTGTTTTTGCTGGTGGCTCTGGCCCTTTTGCACGTTTTTTTCGGCCTGCTTTTGGCCTTGCTGCATAGTTTCTTCGAGCTGTTGCTGACCTTTTTGCATGTTTTCTTCGAACTGCTTCTGGCTTTTTTGCATGCTTTCTTCCATCAACTTCATGCTCTTTTGCATGTACTCCTGGTTCAGTGCCGTTATTTCTTCAGCATCTGCCTTGAAGCGCTCGTTCAGGTTCTGCAGCTCTTTTTGCTGGTCTTCCATCACTTTTTTGAAGCCATCGCTGTCTTTCACTTCAAGCCAGGAACGTGACTGTTCCAAGCTCGTGTCGGTAAATTCACGAATCGCATTCAGCTGGGTGGAGAACAGTTTCTGGTAATATTCCAATGCGAGAGAACCGTAAGCACGCGTCGGCTCGATAACGGCGCTTGTGAACTGATCGCGGGCTTGCTCGACTGCTTTCTCGACATTCTCGCTAGTTTTTTCGTTACTATCCATGCTCGCTTTACTCCTCCAACGTAGGTAACAATCCAAGGTAAAATCCTTGTCCTGCCAATTCCTTTACCTGAAGGTAGTTCATCGCTGGAAAACTACCAGTATTGCAGTGCAATAAATAAGTCGAAATGGATGATTTTTTTAAAAGCCATTTTAATCAATAGCTTGTTGAAAGGTAATAGGGCTGATTGACGGAATGCGAGAAACTCTCCATCCACAATCCTTGATTTGGGCGGAGATGGATAGCGCGGCCATCGTCACGTTGGCCTGTCCTGGTTTTCGATATAGCCCTTTAGAACGTCAATAGGCGCACCGCCTGCAGTGAGCAGGCAATAGGCGCGGCTCCATAGCACCGGCTTCCCGTAGTATTGCTTCAGGTGCTCTGCGAACTCCTTCCTTATCTGCCGGCTGGTCACTGTTTTCAAACTGTTGACCAGCTTGGATGGCTGGATCGTTGGGTTGAGATTGAGCAGCAAGTGAACGTGATCGGCCTTCCCACCAAACTCCAGCACTTCCACCTCCCACTTCAAGCAAAGCTCCGTGGCAATGGCTTCGAGCCTTTCCAGCATCTCGGCGGTAAAACATTTTCGTCGATACTTGGTTACTAACACCAAGTGGTATTTCATATCATAAACACAGTGATAGTGTGATTTCATTTAATTGACACCATATCGATTTTTCACTAATTTACCAGACATGAAACCACGTTGCCATACCAAAACTCTCAAAGCCCGAGTCCGCGATAAGCACGCCAAAGTGCTGAGCGAATGGGCCTGGGCGATCAATCAGGTATGGAACTACTGCAACGAACTCAGCTTTCGTTCGGTCTCGGAACGGCAAACGTGGCTCTCCGGTTACCACTCGGCGCGTAAAGCATCGCCCAGTCCTCGGGCGGTGATATAAGCGCGCACCGCGCAGCAGTGCTTGTATTGATATTGCCCCTAACCCCTGATATTTTTCCAGCATGATGAAACGTGCCTACAAAGAGCGATTTTATCCCACCCCAGACCATCGCTGATGACCTGGCTGCCCGGCGCAATGGCCTGTTGCGCATAGCGACGTATCTCGGTGAGGGTAAAGCCGCTCACACGGCGTAGCTGAACACGCTGCGGGTGGCTCTCCTCATCGGTTTGCACGGCCGCCACAAACGGGAATTTGTGCTCAGCGCTGCGCCCGCGCTTTCCCGGCCGTTCACCGTCCAGGTAGGCGTCATCGATCTCGATGCGTCCAGTAAGCGTCTCTCTCGGGTTGCGCTCGTGCATGACCTGCAGCAGTTTGTGCTTGAGCTTCCAGGCCGTGTTGTAGGTGACGCCGAGTTCCCGGGGCAGCTGCAGTGCCGAGAGGCCATTCTTGCGTTGGGTCAGTAGGTAGATCGCCAGGAACCAGGTGGTCAGCGGCAGGTGCGTGCCATGGAAGATGGTACCGGCGGTCAGCGAGGTCTGATGATGGCAGTGATGGCACTGGTAGAGCCCCCGCGACAGCTGGCAGCACGTCGTGTTGCCGCAGTCGGGACATACGAACTCCTTGGGCCAACGAAGCCGGTAGAGGGCCGCACGGCATTGCTCTTCCGTGCCGTACTGTTCGAGGAAGGCCGGCAGTGACAGGCCGGGTTGAAACTGGATAGGGTTGCGAGCCATGTCGATAACGCCTTGATCATCCACATGCTTTCATTGTAGTTCAAGACTGGCCTGATGGCTGACTGAGGTGAGTAATCAGTAAGAGAATGGACATGCGATGCGTGTGGTGTCACGCACGTTATCTACTACACAATATTTTCAATCCACAAAGTATACAAAGAGGCCTTTACTGTTAGCTTGGTACGCTGTAGAATTATTATCCATTACAGCTCTATAGCGTATATCTGATGATGAAAG
>NZ_QPIJ01000074.1 GCF_003336665.1 Vreelandella rituensis
AAAACAGTTAGAGGTTGTATATGGAAAGCTTCATGATTCTTCTATATAGAATTGTCTACAAAGTATGAAGCTCCATGGATAAAGGCATTCACTCACCGACAGGGTTAGAGTGTTTAGATAGTGACCGTGATGTAAACGCGGCCAAGAACATTCTCGCGGTCGGGCATGGCCGTCCTGCAGAGGGAATCCCCCGCTACAATCTCTGATTTAGCCGAGGGAGGATGTCAAATGCCTTGCATGGCTCAGTGCCTAGATAGCTCTGCGCTTATAGGTTGGGGGCGTCAAAGTTGGCCGGTTCATCGGTATAGACGCACACATTGGCGTCTTCTATGTCGCCATCATCAGCTTCAAGGTGAGTGGCAAAGAACTCGCGAATTTCATTGCGCTGGCAGTGAGCTTCGAAGGCGGTCCGGTTGGCCCATATCTCATGAAACACGATGGGGTAGCTTTGGCCTTCGGCGAAGGGATTGTTGATATGGCGGGTGACGGTGTAAAGCAGGCAGGCATCTTCACGGTGGGCATTCGGTTCCAGGGCTTGCAATGCCTTGAAGACAGCATCTTCCTTGCCGGGTTTGGGCTTGAAGCTCGCGGTGCAGTAGATCTTCTGGGACATGATGTTTCCTGATGGTGGTTGGTTGATTTAATGAGATGGCAATGACGATACCATCAAGGCCACTTGAGCGCTAAAACTAGACGGTTTTGTAGAATAAGTGATACCTATGGACGTTTCAAAGAGCTAACGCGAGGGGACGGAACATGCCTGACCAGAGTCCGGATTATCGACTTGAACTGGAATATGCATTGGGCACGCCCTTCACTGAAGGTAATCGGGTGGATGTACTGCGTAATGGCGTGGAAATTTTCCCTGCCATGCTTGAGGCTATCCATACCGCTCGGGAAACCATCGAGATGGTGACCTTTGTTTACTGGACCGGCGACATCGCCAGAAAATTTGCCCAGGCATTGGCAGACCGTGCCCGTGAAGGCGTTGTGGTGCGGGTGGTGCTGGATTCGATAGGCGCCAAGAAGATGTCGCAAGAATTTGTGAAACTGATGGAAGAGGCCGGCGTCGATATCCGCTGGTTTCGCCCGTTCAATTTGCTGCGACCCTGGCATATCGACAAACGGACCCATCGCAAGATACTCATTTGCGATGGCAAGGTGGGTTTTACCGGCGGTGTGGGCATCGCCAAAGAATGGGAAGGAGATGCCCGTAATGAGAATGAATGGCGTGAGACGCACTTACGGGTGTATGGGCCTGCCGTTATCGGGCTGTATTCAGCCTTTCTCGACAATTGGAACGAGAGGGGGGAGTGGCAGTGGCGGCCGATCCATCACCGTGCCCAAGAGCATGAAAAAGGCATACCCATTCAATTTCTGCGTGCTTCCTCGACCATTGGTTGGACCGAAACGGCTGCCATATTGCGGTCGTTGGTCTCGATCAGCCAGGTAAGGCTGCGTATCGTCACAGCGTATTTCGTTCCTGATAGCGTATTGGTCGACGCAATGATTACTGCGGTCAAGCGTGGGGTCGAAGTGGAAGTACTGGTGCCGGGAGCCCACAACGATAGCCGCTTGTCGCAACTCGCCGGCCAACCCAGCATTGAATTACTCCTCGATGCCGGAGTGAAAATCTGGGCATTCCAGCCGACGGTGTTGCACGCCAAGATCGTTACCGTCGATGGGCAGCTTTCCAACGTCGGCTCGGTAAACGTCAACCGACGTTCAATGGGTAAGGATGAGGAATGCAGCGCCATGCTGCTGTGCAAGGACGTGACCGCTCGCTTGGATGCTGATTTCGAAGACGATTGCAAGCGAGCTACTCCCTTGAGCAGTGAGCAGTTCAAACGCCGTAGTGGCTGGGTGCGCCTGAAGGAACGGGCGGCTCGGTTGATCGTGGAACAGCTTTGAACATCGGCCTGGTAGGCTACCCTTCAATAAAGGTTGGAATGTTCCACCAGTTCTATAAAGGAGTTTTACATGGCGGATTCCCTTACGCTTGGCTGTCCTTATTGTAGCGCCATAAATCGAGTCAATAACGCTAGGTTGAATGATGGTCCCAAATGCGGCAAGTGCAAACGGGCGCTTTTTACCGGTGAGCCGGTCGAACTTACCAGCGCCAACTTCACCGCCCTAGTGGAGCGCAGCGAGCTACCGGTAGTGGTGGATTTCTGGGCCAGTTGGTGCGGCCCGTGCAAGATGATGGCGCCCATTTTTGCCGAGACCGCTCGAGAGTTGGAACCGCACATGCGCTTCGCCAAGTTGGATACCGAAGCCGAACAGGCGTTGGCCGGCCGCTTTGGCATCCGTAGCATTCCCACCTTGATCGTGTTTCGTAACGGTCAGGAAGTCGCTCGTCAGCCCGGTGCCATGCAGGGGCCGCAGCTGCGCCAATGGCTAGTACCGTATTTGAAGACCATATAGACCTAGCCACCCAACTGATCGAGTAGTCGGGGTAGCACGTTTGGGTCCAGCAGAAGCACAATAACGATACCGCCAAGTGCCCCACCCAAGTGAGCTTCATGGGCCAGGCCGCCGACCTGGCCCGCCTCTCGTCTTCGCATCGCTACGATTGAAATGGCCACAAAACCAATCGCGAAGAGAATGGCGGGGATGGGGATTACAAAGAAAAGGAAGAGCAAGCGAAAAGGCTCGTAGAGGCAGAAGGCAAAAAGCACCCCAGCGATGGCGCCTGAGGCTCCCACCGCTGCATAACGCGGATTGTTACGTTGAATGATGAGCGAGAGCCCATGGGCGGTAAGCTCGGCACCGAAATACAGCAGCAAGAAGCCAAGGGTTCCCAGCGTAAGCTCCATCCACGGCCCGAAAAAATACAAGGTGATCATGTTGACCATGAGGTGCACACCATTTATGTGCACGAATCCGGCCGTCACCAGACGATAGACCTCCCCCTGTTTGAGTATGCGTTCGGGCTTGAAAGCCAGGCGGTCGATAAGTGCTGGTTTACAGCTCAGCACATAAAGGCTGACCGCGATATTGAGGATAAGCAGTAACAAGGTGACGGGCGTTTGTGTCAGGTCCAGCATCGTTGAACTCCACACTGCTTGGATGGCGAAACGTTAACGGTAGCAGATATATGGCAACCGACCGCCATGAGAAAACATTCGGTTGCTCGCCTGGATAACCTTGCAGGATCAAGGTTTGCTGAGGCATGGAATGGATTCTTCACAGAAAGACATAAACGGTGACTACGAAAAAGGCACCATGCAGCAGCGGCCAGAACAACAGCTTGGGGATGAGGTTGTCGCGGTAGTGAAAGAAATGATTATGGCTGGTGGCGGTCAGCATGAAGGCGTTGAAGGAGATGGCGAGGATGGAGAAGTAGGTGATGAAATAGAAATATTCCAGGTACATGATCTGTTCGGCGACGTAGCGGCGACGGATATCGATATGGGCGAGCAGGATGATGAAGAAGATGGCGGCTGCCGTGCCCAGGACCTTGGAGGTAGTGAAGCCATACAGCGAGGCCTGGTTTTGTTTTCGGGTATCGATTATCAGCATCGCAAACAGCATGAACGCGGCGACGAACAAGGGAATCTGGTTGGAAACGAAAGCGTCGGTAATATTGCGCAGCAGAGTGACGTTGTAGGTCAGCTCGGGGAATTTCCCGCTCATGGCGCTGCCGCGAATGCCGAAGTCGCTGCGATAGTCGTGAAAACGATAAGCAAAGAAACTACGTTGCACTTTCCAGCCAGGCAGGTGGAAGTCGGTTTCCATGCCGGGTCGGGAGGTTGGGTGAATCAGACGATAGGCATCAAACTCGGGCACCAGAATGACGTTGCGCTCCATGGACGGGTGCCAGATACGCAAGCGTACGGTTTTGACATCGATGGGAAAGCCTGAGTAATCAAAAGGCTGGTGCAAGGTGGTCTTGAAAAACCAGCCCACCACCTCCGTATCACCTTCACGGAAGCGATACAGTTCTTCCCGGATATCGTAGTCCGGCACGGCGTCGGGAAAGAATATCCCCCGTGATAGATCGTCATGTTCTGGTACGCGATAGCGCTGCCAGACGAACCCGGAGACCACCGGGTCATGCGGGGTATCGAAATTGATAGCCTGAACGAATACCCCGGTGGGAATCTTGATCGGGGTTGAAAAGGGTTGTTGCTGTGCCGCTTTTTCATAGTCGCTGAGATAGCTTTCAACCCCGGCGGAGTCGACCAGCATCACGGCTTCGGGTGGGTCGCGATTGGCCTCGGAAAATTCGATTTGCCAGATATTGATGATACCGAATAGAAACAGCAGGGTGATGCCAATACTTGCACTCCAGAGTATGGGCTTGGAACCCAACTGGTAGGAAGCGGCCAAGCCCATCAGGCCGATCCCCCCGATGATCAACAGAATGGTGATGCCGATGCGACGACGTTTGTGCTCGCTGATAGCGAGCGGTATTTCATCGCGAAAGGCGACCACTGCCAGAGACCAGTTGGCTGCTGGAATCGGCGCGTAAAAGATCCATGAAAATTGCCCGGTCAACGAATTGGAATGGGTAAGTACGCCACTGCGTTGCGCACCGGCTTGCTCGGCCAAGCGGCGCAAATCCGAATCCTGCTGTGTTTCGGCCAAGTCGAACAGGCTTTGCCCCTGACGCACATACTCTCGGCGGGGATGTGCCACCAGGGTGCCCTGGTCAGTCATGGCAATCGCATAGCCGGTCTGGCCGAGATCCAGGGCGCCGACCAGATTCCACACATCTTCGATCGAATAATCGATGCACACCGTACCGTCGTTTGAGGTGTCTTGCTGAGTTGACTGCCGTTCAGGAAGGCTGAAGGGGGTGCAGTAGAGCGCCAGCATGGCCTGGCTGGCTTCCCCGTAGAAGGGCTCGATCCAACCGGATTGCTCGATACCCTGCTGGAACCATTCGTGTTCGGGCTGGCTATAATCGTAGAAATCTTCGATCTGGAGCATCTGATAGGCATCGTCGCGCCTTACCAGATAGCGCGAGTAGAGGCGCTGATTTGGGTCGTAGGCAAAAGGGCGAAACATCACCCCTGCGCCGAAAATATAAGGGTGCTCGTTCACCAAGCTTTTGAGGCGGGCATCCACGGCCTCGACCGATAGCTCACCGCTGCTTAGTTCAGCGGCCAGCTCATCGCCAAGCTCGGACATATTGCGCAGGTTCCGATCAAGCGACTCGGCGGCCGCGGTGGTGTCCTGCTGGATGCGTTCCAGCCAAGTCTCGGTGGTTTCCTCACGGGCACTGCGGTCGATCCAGAGCAAGCCGGCAGCGATAGCAAAGCTTATCAAGGCCATGCTCAGGGCGATGCCGAAAACAATTCGAGAAGGGCCGGGAGGAGGAATCATCAGTACCTTGCATCATCCGGTGTTAAGCCGAGTCGTACCCTAATCAACCTAGTCGGAAAACTGGCGTTTCGGCAAATATCTTGCTTGTGCTAAAGCTCGTCGGCATACGAAATGAGGTGATGTGTGCCGAACTGAAGTTCGGCCAGATGCCGATACAAAGGGCTCGTTTTCAGCAGTTCGTCATGGCGGCCCTGGGCAACTAATTTACCTGCTTCCAATACCAGCAAGCGGTCGGCGGCGACCACCGTAGCCAGTCGGTGAGCGATCACCAGGCTGGTGCGGCCTTGCATCAGCCGGTCGAGCGCCTGTTGCACCAGCCGCTCACTTTCGGCGTCCAGGGCGCTGGTGGCTTCATCCAGAAGCAATACGCGTGGGTTCTTGAGAAGCGCTCGAGCGATGGCCAGACGCTGGCGCTGGCCGCCGGAAAGTTGTATGCCACTGGCGCCAAGCGGTGTGTCGAAACCCAAGGGTAGCGCCTCGATGAAGTCCAAGGCGTTGGCATCACGAGCGGCTTCGCGAAGTTCTTCGAGGGTGGCATCGGGTTTGCCATAACGCAGGTTCTCGGCGGCACTGCCGGTGAACAGGGTGGGTTCCTGCGCCACCAGCCCCAAGGTGCGGCGCAGTGATTGCGGCTCAAGCTTTCGCAGATCGATACCGTCAAGCATCAGCCGGCCATGGTCCGGGTCATGAAAGCGCAATAACAGCGAAAGCAAGGTGCTCTTGCCGGCGCCGGAAGGCCCTACCAACGCCACGCGCTCCCCCGGGTGAATATGCAGATCAAGCCCTTCGAGGGCTGGCTGGTCGCGGCCGGGATAGGTAAAATTGACCGCTTCGAAGCGGATGTCGCCGTTCACCGGCTCGGGGAGTGTGGCGGCATCGCCGGGGGCATGAATGCTGGGCTGAGTATCGAGTAATTCGAGCAATCGCTCCGCGGCGCCCGCCGCGCGCTGTACATCGCCCGCCACCTCTGAAAGTGTTGCCACGGCGCCGGCGGCCAGCACGGCATAAAAAACGAACGCTGAGAGTTCGCCGGCGGTCATGGTGCCTGCCAGCACCGCCTGGCCGCCTTGCCAGAGCATGATGCCCACAGCAGCGAAGACTACCAGCATGGCGATACCGGTCAGCCAGGCCCGTTGGCGGGTGCGTTCGACGGCACTGGCGAACGCCTCTTCGACACGCTGCGCGTAGTTATGCCGCTGGATATCTTCGTGATGAAAGGCTTGAACGGTGCGGATGCCGTTCAGGGCTTCTCCGGCATAACGGCCCAGTTCCGCCACCCGATCCTGGCTGAAACGTGAAAGCCGCCGCACCCGACGCCCATACCAGAGAATCGGCAACACCGTCACGGGAATGCCCAGCAGCACGATGGCCGAAAGTAGCGGTTGAGTGACCAGCATCAGGATGACGGCGCCAGCCAGCATCAAAAGGTTGCGTACCGCCATCGACAGCGAGGAGCCGAACAGGCTTTGCAAAACGCTGGTGTCGGCGGTGAGACGCGAGGTGATCTCGCCGGCACCACCACCTTCGCCGCTGCCGGCTTCAAAAAAGCTCGGCTCCAGGGACAACAGATGATCGAAAACCTGGCGTCGAAGATCACCCGCCAGTCGCTCGCCAATCCAGGTCACCAGGTAATAGCGTAGCGCCGAGGCCATCGCCAACACGCTGACCACCGCAAGCATCAGGCACAATGCCTGGTTGAGTCGGCTGCGGTCGTCAGCTAGAAACCCCTGGTCGATCACTAACCGCAACCCCTGGCCCAGTACCAGCACGCTGGACGCCGCCACCAGCAAGGCAACCCCCGCCAGCACCAGGCGCCAGTGATAAGGGCGTAACAACCCGAGCAGGCGAAGCAGTATTCGCGGATTGGGGCGGGTCGACATGAGGTTGGCTCCGGCAGAGAAACCCAGGCAGCATAGCAGCCAAAGGCGCGTCAGTGGCTGAATGCTCGGCGCAAAGCTACTTGGCCAGTTGCCGCATGGCGTTTTCCAGGCCTTCCAGTGTCATGGGGTACATGCGATCGTCTATCAGCTCACGGATCAAACCGCTGGAATAGGTATATTCCCAGGCGCGTGGCGGCATGGGGTTGAGCCAGGCGAGGCGTGGAAATTTTTCCGTGAGTCGCTTGAGCCATACACCGCCGGCTTCGTCGTTGAAATGCTCAACGCTGCCACCGGGGTGGGTGATTTCATAGGGTGACATGGCGGCATCCCCCACGATGACCACCTGATAATCGCTGCCATAGGTATGCAGGACGTCCATGGTGGGAATTCGTTCGTTGCCGCGTCGCATGTTGTTGCGCCACACGCCTTCGTACAGGCAGTTGTGAAAGTAATAATGCTCAAGATGCTTGAATTCCGAGCGTGCCGCCGAGAACAGTTCCTCGCAGACGCGAATGTGGTCATCCATGGAACCGCCCACATCCAGAAACAGCAGTACTTTTACCGAATTATGCCGTTCCGGGCGCATCTGCACATTGAGCAGCCCGGCGTCACGAGCGGTCTCACGAATGGTGCCGTTGACATCGAATTCATCAAGTGCCCCTTGGCGGGCGAACTTGCGAAGGCGGCGCAAGGCCATCTTGATATTGCGCGTGCCGAGTTCCAGGGAGTCGTCGTAATCGCGAAAGCGCCGTTCGTCCCATACCTTGATGGCGCGGCGATGGCGCGAGCCATCCTGACCAATGCGAATCCCTTCCGGGTTATAGCCGTAGGCACCGAAGGGGCTGGTGCCGCCGGTGCCTATCCATTTGTTACCTCCGGCGTGGCGCTCTTTCTGCTCCTCCAGGCGTTTCTTGAAGGTTTCGATCAGGTTTTCCAGCCCGCCCAAGGATTCGATCTGGGCCTTCTCTTCTTCGCTAAGCTGCTTTTCGAACTCGCGGCGCAGCCAGTCATCCGGAATGAGGGCCTCGATGGCGGCATCCAGGTTCTCCAGCCCTTCGAACCAGGCGGAAAAAGCACGATCGAAGCGGTCGAAATGGCGTTCATCCTTGACCATGACGGTACGCGCCACCTGGTAGAAGGCGTCCATGTCGGCGAACACCACGCCGCGCTCGACCACCGCATGCAGGTCGAGCAGTTCACGGATCGATACCGGCACACCGGCACGTTTGAGGGTCTCGAACAGAGTGATGAACATGGCTTAGCGCCTCGGGTTGCCTTGTTGGCGGCGCAGCATGAAGGCCAGCCGCTCGAGCAGGTGGGTATCCTGTTCATTCTTGACCAAGGCGCCGGCCAGCGGTGGAATCGCCTTCACCGGGTCGCGAGAATAGAGCGCTTCGCTGGCCAGCTCATCGGCCATCAAGAGCTTCAGCCAGTCGACCAGTTCCGATGTGGAAGGTTTCTTCTTCAGCCCGGGTGCCTGACGCAGGTCGAAGAACACTTCCAGCGCCTCGCTGACCAGCTTCGGCGCGATATCCGGAAAGTGGACGTCGACGATGGCTTGCATGGTCTCGCGGTCGGGAAACTCGATGTAGTGGAAAAAACAGCGGCGCAGGAAGGCATCCGGCAGTTCTTTTTCATTGTTCGAGGTAATGATGATGATCGGGCGGTGCTCGGCGGTAATGGTCTCGCCGGTCTCGTAGACATGAAATTCCATCCGATCCAGCTCCTGGAGCAGGTCGTTGGGAAATTCGATATCCGCCTTGTCGATCTCATCGATCAGCAACACCACCCGTTCGCCGGCGGTAAACGCTTCCCACAGCTTGCCGGGCTTGATGTAGTTGCCTACGTTTTCCACGCCCTCGACACCCAACTGGGAGTCACGCAGGCGGCTGACTGCGTCGTATTCATATAGCCCCTGGGCCGCCTTGGTGCTGGACTTGATGTGCCAGGTAATCAACTGCGTATCCAGGCTGGCCGCGAGTTCTTCCGCCAGCAGGGTCTTGCCGGTACCCGGCTCGCCTTTTATCAACAGCGGACGTTGGAGGGTGACAGCGGCATTGACCGCTTGTTTCAAGGCATCGGTTGCGATGTAGGAGGAAGTGGATTCAAACGCCATGGGTCGTGTCTCGGCTTGTCGTCAAAAGAGAATTCAAGAATCAAACAAGTGTACGTGAGGGTAAACCCCAAGGCCAACTAGCGGCAGTTTCCTTTTTTATCACCCCAGCCTTTTATCAACCCCGCCAGTTCGGGGGCATAATGCCCTGGCGTTGCATTTGCCGATATACCGTGGGCCGCGAAACGCCCAGCATCCGAGCCACGGCGCTAATATTCCAGTGCTGCTCCTTGAGGAGTTCCAGCATTTCGTTATCGGGTTCTGCGCAATCGTCATCGGGTAGGCAGAGCGTCTGCCGGGTGATGCGCTGGCTTAGGCATTGCTCGGGTAGGTCGTTGACAGTGATTTCATCGCTTTCGGACGTGGCCAGGGCGAAGGCCAGCGCATTTTTTAGCTGACGGACGTTGCCGGGCCAGGCGTAGGCGAGCAGGGCGCTGATAGCATCTGCCCGCAGGCGCGGTAATGCATGGGTTGCCCGTTCGGTCACTCTGTTATCACGTTCGTCCACTATGTCATCAAACACGCGGCGTATGACATAGAGCTTGTCGGCACGCTCTCGTAAGGCGGGCAAACGCAACTGAGCGCCGTTGAGGCGGTAATAGAGGTCTTCTCGGAATTCCCCTTGCTGGATCATTTCTTCGATATCCCGGTGGGTGGCGGTTACCACACGAATATCGACTTTTACCGGCGTATTGGCACCCAGCGGCATCACTTCCCGTTCCGCTAGCACGCGCAGCAGGCGGGTTTGCAGCGCCAGCGGCATATCGCCTATTTCATCCAGAAACAGCGTGCCGCCGTGGGCCTGGGGGATTAGCCCGCGCATGCCTTTCGAGCGGCCACCGGTAAACGCCCCAGGTTCATAGCCAAACAGTTCGCTTTCGATCAGCGTTTCGGGAATGGCGGCGCAGTTGACCGCCATGAATGGCCCCTTGGCGCGGTTGCCGCTTTCGTGTAGTGCACGGGCAACGACCTCTTTGCCGGTACCGGTTTCGCCGCTAATCAGCACATTGACACTGGCTTCGTTACGCAGCCGCTCGGCCAACTTCTGTACCTTGCGCATGGCCGGGTCATCGGCGCCTAGGCGGGCCAGCGGTTCGGGTAGAGCGGAGGTGGGTGGTGTTGCTTGTTGGGCAGGGCGAGGGCGACGTGGTTCCAGCAGGCTAATAAAGTAAATCGTGTTGTCGACTCTGGCGCGAAAAGCGCGCAGTTGATCGTCGGTGCCGCTATTGATGCTTAGCACATCGGCGATCTCGCACTCGAACAGCTCCCCAAGCATCGGGGCGTGGTTGGTAGACCAGGGAGGCCAACGGCGCTGATGCACAGCGATTAATTCTCGGCCTACGGCGTTGGCGGCAATCACTTCCCCATTCTCTTCAATAGCAATCAAACCACGCCCATTAACGTGCACAAATTCTCGAGAGGTATCCAGGCGCACCATCAGGCAGTTGCGGTAACGCTGAAGAAAATAGGCGTCCTCAATCATGCGCGCGTAGAGCGTCACCAGCGAAAGGCTGAAGTTTTGGCTCTCATGCTGGGTAGGCGAGTGCAACGCGGAAATATCCAGCACGGCCATGACGTTGCCCTGGGGGTTGGCAATCGGGGCGGCGGTGCAGGTCAACGAAATATGCGAGGCGTCGAAGTGCTCCTGGCGGTGGCAGATAATCGCTTGGCGATCGTGCAGGCAGGTGCCCACGGCACAGGTTCCAGCAAAGCGTTCGTCCCAGTCGGCTCCCAAATAAAGGCCTGCTTTGCGCAGTTGCTGGTCTTGGTTGGGGTCGCCGCGAAACTCAACGGTAATCCCGCGGTGGTCAGTGAGCAATAGTACGTAGCCAAGCTGGGCGATTTGCTGATAGAGCTGCTCAACCCCCGCTCTTGCCACGTGTAACAGTTCATCCACGGACTCCCGGTGCTCGATCAGGATTTGCTGGGGCACCACCCGTGCGGGGCGTGGTTGGGTGGGGTCCAGTTGGTATTCATTAAGGCAGCGTAGCCAGGAGCGCCGAATCGTCGCTTGAGCTGGCAACTGTGGGACTTCCAGGCCTTCGCCGAGCTGGAAAATATGCTCGATATGCTGGCGCTGTACGGATTGAAGTCGTGCAGTCAGGGGCGATTGAGTGGGCATGGCGTTTTCCACCGTGGGGGTTTTTATTGTTCTTCCAGACTATGCACTTTGGCGTAGGTGTCAACGCAGCCTTATTACGCCGTTAGTCGTGAGTTACACCTGTAACACCTGACTGTAAACGGCGTGACAGCTGTACGCCCCTCGCTATGTTTTATCGCAGGGCTGATCTTCCATTCGAAAAATATTTTTATATTATTTTCAGTTAGTTGTGTGTTGGTTGCGGTCATTTGGCACGGTGGGTGCTTAGGGTTTGCGTGAAGACGAACGAGTTAACAACAAACGTAATCTGGAGTACTTGATATGGCTCAGCAAAATGCCACGGCCACCGTACAAGCGTGGCTAAGCGACTTCGATACGGCCCTGCAGGCTCACGATATTCAGCGTGTGCTCTCGCTGTTCGGTGACGACTGCTACTGGCGTGATTTTGTAGCGTTTACCTGGAATTTAAAAACCTGCGAAGGCAAAGATGACATTCAGACCATGTTAAATGCCACGCTGGAGAACACGAGTCCTTCGAGCTGGCAGTTGGAAAGCGAAGCTACCCAGAACGGCGATACCTGCGAGGCGTGGTTCACCTTTAAAACAACGGTGGCCAGCGGCAAAGGTTACTTGCGTCTTAAACAAGGCAAATGCTGGACGCTGTTAACCACCATGCAAGAGCTACGCGACTTCCCCGAACCGCGCAACCACAATCGCCCAAAAGGGGCGGAGCACGGTGCCAACAAGCAGCGCGAAACCTGGCTGGAGGCGCTGGAGCGCGAGGAAGCGGAGCTGGGCTACAGCCGCCAGCCCTACTGCGTGATTATTGGTGGTGGCCAAGGCGGTATTGGCTTGGGGGCACGGCTGAAGCAGATGAGGGTGCCGACGATAATTATCGAGCGCAACGAGCGTGCGGGGGACTCATGGCGCAAACGCTATAAATCGCTCTGCTTGCACGACCCGGTCTGGTACGACCACCTGCCCTATATTCCCTTCCCAGAAAACTGGCCGGTTTTCACCCCTAAAGACAAAGTGGGTGACTGGCTGGAGATGTACACCAAAGTGATGGAGCTCAATTATTGGAGCTCCACAGAGTGTCAGAATGCGAATTATGACGAGGCCACAGGGGAGTGGGTGGTTAAGGTTAAGCGCAACGGCGAAGAAATCACGCTACGTCCCAAGCAGTTGGTGATGGCGACCGGAATGTCGGGCATGCCCAACGTTCCAGACTTCCCTGGCGCGGAAAGCTTTAAAGGCGAGCAGCAGCACTCCAGCCAGCACCCAGGGCCGGATGCCTATAAAGGTAAAAAGTGCGTGATTATTGGATCCAATAACTCGGCCCACGATATTGCCGCCGCGCTTTGGGAGCATGACGCCGATGTGACCATGCTGCAGCGCTCGTCTACTCATATCGTGAAGTCGGATTCACTGATGGAGGAGGTGCTGGGGCCGCTCTACTCCGAAGAGGCAGTGGCCAATGGCGTTACCCATGAAAAAGCCGACCTGATTTTTGCTTCAATTCCCTACAAGATATTGCCGGATTTTCAGCGCCCAGCGTTCGAGGCGATTAAGCAGCGCGACGCCGAGTTTTATCAGAAACTGGAGGACGCGGGTTTTATGCTCGATTTCGGTGATGACGAATCCGGGCTGTTTTTGAAGTATCTACGCCGTGGCTCGGGTTACTACATTGATGTGGGTGCCTGTGACCTGGTAGCCAGTGGCGATATCAAGCTACGCAGTGGTGTGGGGATCGAGCATATCAATCCGCACTCCATCACGCTCACTGATGGCAGCGAGCTGCCGGCGGATTTGATCGTCTATGCCACTGGCTATGGTTCAATGAACGGCTGGGCGGCGCGGCTTATCTCCCAAGAAGTGGCGGATAAAGTGGGTAAGTGTTGGGGATTGGGTTCCGACACCACCAAAGATCCAGGCCCTTGGGAAGGCGAGCTGCGCAATATGTGGAAACCCACCCAGCAAGAGGCGCTGTGGTTCCATGGTGGCAATCTGCATCAGTCGCGGCACTACTCGCATTATTTAGCGCTGCAGTTAAAGGCACGGATGGAAGGGTTAAACACACCCGTCTACGGCCTGCAACCGGTTCACCATGTGTCTTAACAGGAAGGGGTAGCCAATGAGTCAGTCAACCATGCAGGCAGCAGTTTGGTACGCGGCGAAAGACCTGCGCGTTGAGGAGATGCCGGTACCGATGGTTAACGACCCCCATGCGGTAAAAGTAAAAGTGATGGAGTGCGGTATCTGTGGCAGCGATCTGCACGAGTATGCCGCCGGGCCAATTTTTATTCCGGTGGGCAAACCACACCCGATCAGCGGTGAGCAGGCGCCGATCATCATGGGCCACGAATTTTCCGGGGAAGTGGTTGAGGTCGGCGATAAGGTAACGCGTGTGAAGGTGGGTGATCGCGTTGCTATTGAGCCGATTCTTTCTCCCAACCAAAACGGCGCCTACCTGATGGAGCGCTATAACCTGACGCCGCTGCTCGGTTTTCATGGCCTTTCGGGCGGTGGTGGTGGTTTCTCGGAGTTCACCGTGATGGGTGAACATATGGTGCACAAACTGCCGGATGATCTCAGCTTCGAGCAGGGCGCCTTGGTCGAGCCTGCCGCGGTTGCGCTGCATGCGGTGCGCCAGAGCTGCCTGAAAGCCGGGGATAGGGCGGCGGTATTTGGCGCAGGGCCGACTGGGCTGATGACCATCGAAGCACTGAAAGCCGCGGGTGCCGCCCAGATTTACGCTGTCGAGATAGCACCGTCGCGTAAAGCCAAAGCTGAAGCGTTAGGGGCAATCGTTGTAGACCCGCAGCAGGAAGATGCGGTAGAGAAGCTCCAGACGTTGAGCAGTGGCGGTGTTGACGTGGCGTTTGAAGTGACGGGGATTCCAGCAGTGCTGAATCAGGCGCTGCATAGTACCCACGAAGGTGGTGAAGTCGTCGTGGTGAGTATCTGGGAGGGAGAGGCCAGCTTTCAGCCTAACGACCTCGTCATCAAAGAGCGCACCATGAAAGGTATTATTGCCTATCGCCACGTCTATCCGGCGGTGATGGCACTGATGCAGCGGGGTTATTTCCGTGCCGAAGATATGGTTACTCAGCGCATTCCGCTAGCCGATATCGTAGAGCGGGGCTTTGAGGCGCTACTAAGCGATAAAGCGCAAGTGAAAATCATTGTGTCTCCATAGCTTCTAATCGTTAACAGGCTTTGCTACCACCTAGTAGCGATAAACCGAGTGAGCTGGTGTGCTCCACCTGGGTCCCCTTCGGGGGACTTTTTAACATTTCGCGCGGAATTCCACGTCCAAGCCACGCATTGGGCGTGGATGGATAGCGCGCCGTCCGTCAGGACGGCCTGGTCTGGTTCTGGATGTAGCGCTTGATGATCTCCGTGTTC
>NZ_QPIJ01000075.1 GCF_003336665.1 Vreelandella rituensis
GCTGGGGGGAGCTGGTGCGCCAGCTCGACTACAAGGCGGAATGGGCGGGGCGCCAGTTCGTCCAGATCGACCGTTGGTACCCCAGCAGCAAGCGCTGCCATGGCTGCGGGTTTGTCGTCGACTCCTTGCTGCTCAATGTTCGCACCTGGGACTGCCCGGACTGCGACACCCAAGGCATCGACCGCGACATCAATGCCGCCCGCAACATCCTACAAGCCGGCACCGCGCTGTTAGCCGGTGCTGAGAGTTGAAGCACTACCGAGGGGCACTCGGGAAGTTACGCCTGTGGAGTTTGTGTAAGACCGGCAATGCCAAGGCATTGAGGCGACGGACAACGAAGCAGGAACCTGGGAGGTAACGACCAGGGAATCCCCCTCCACAAGCGCGTTAGCGCTGAAGGTGGGGGAGGATGTCAACCCGGTGATCGTGGTCGTCTCCTGTTTGAAATGATACAGCAGGCATTCGAACAGCCCGGTCGGGAACGTGAGCTGTTGCGTGAAGCCCTGCGTGAATTCTATGCCGATTGGCAGCCGGCCAATGCCGCCGAGTTTTTGGGGATTCCCACTGCGCAGGCCGGAAAACTGGTTGATCTGCCTACTTGGCAGACAACTTTGCCTTGGGAAAGCCGTAATTTAGCGAAAATAAATATTCAACGTCAACGTACTGAACTGCGCGAAAATACCCGAATATTGGGCAGACGCCTGGGCATAGACGCCGGTTGGAAATTCTGTGGGCCAGTCAGCACCGATAAGCTTGAAATCGAAGTGGAACGTCTGGCTCGGCTGTTGGAGTCGATTCGTCTCAAGGGCATTTGTCGTCACGACGGCCAAGATGGTGATATTTGCGCAATTGTATTAACGAAACCAGATGGCCGCTGGCGTTGGGTGGTAAATAAGGGTCAGCATCGCTATGCAGTGATCAGTGCCTTGGGAGCGTCGCGTATTACTATTCGAGTGGAGCAATTCATTCGACGGGAAGAGGTTACCTTTTGGCCCGCAGTGGTGTCGGGTGTGTTTACCCAAGATATCGCCCTGAAGATTTTCGACGATTATTTCGCTCCCCACTCCATCACTCCCCCTCCAAAAAAAACAGTCGCTCTCTTTGTATAAGGAGAAAAGCTATGACGAACAGACAATGGAATGACAACCAGCAAGCGTGGCTAACCGGTATCAGCGTTTTTCTGGTCAGAGAGCGTGGGCTGGCGTACCTGGATGCTCTGCGTAGCTTACTTGATTGTTATGGTTTCAATGTGCTGTGTGACTTGCCGATCAGGGAAGGACAACGACAGGCGCTAGCTCAGCGGATCCACGATGAGGACCAGGAGCGTGGTTCCTGGCCCGTTAGTGGTGGCCTGCCGTCTCACCTGCTGGTAGTACATGATGTGCATCCTGTGGCGGAGATCTCGGTTTCGAGAGACGCCCCCGGGCGGATCGACAATGTGCGAGTGCTTACGGTCAAAGCAAAGATAAGAGCCACGGTCAATCAGGCATGTACCGCACAGGAACAGTGTGACCCCGTGCATATGTCCTGCAATGTGGCCCAGGCACTTGACTATCTAAAAAGCTTGGTGCCGAAGCAAATCGATAAAATACGTGAGATAGCCCAGCGGCATAATGCGGCATTTCGTACGCCTTACCCGGTATTGGCTGACTTGAGTAAACAGCTATGCCGGGCCAAGGTTGAACTGGTGGATTTTCACGGTACCGAAGCGATTTGCAAGACGTTTCGCCCGGGGCGAGAGCGTTATCTGGAACGTGAAGTGAAGGCCCGCGAGTTAGGTGCCTCCTTGCCTGAAGTGTCGCGTCTTCTGGAAGTAGGGCCTCATTACCTGGTGTTCGAACGTTATGCCGACCGTATGGAACGCATACTGTCGCCTCGTGCACCTTTTTCTCACCATGGTTTGCTGCCTATCTGGACCATCGAGCGCGTGAGGGCCGTCATCCTGCATTATCGTCGTCTTGGCTACGAGTGCATCGACCTCAATCCGCAAGATCTTATCTACGATCCTTGCCAAGGTCTCAAGATCATCGATTTCGAATTCCTGCAGCCCGGCCCTGACGAGATAGAAACGTTAAAGGGCAACTATGCCTGGTATGCGGTGCCTTCGCGTTTCACGGGTGATTTGCCGCTTTCCGCCCGCCAAAGTTCCTATCGCAAGCGTTGGTTTCCCTATACCGGGCTGCCTCGAACCTTATGCCTGAATGAACTTCCGCGTCCGATTCTTGCCTTGGTGCGCTCGGTGGCCTTGGTGCCCTTGACGTTGGATGGCCTGAGGCGAGTGGGATGGCGGCATATTCAGCGTCTTGTTCGCAATTGAAATAAACGCTGTTTTTGCTCCACCCCTGCCTGATGCCCACGAATACCTCGTCAAGGAGTCATTAAATGAAGGTTCTAGTTACCGGCCATGCTGGATTCATCGGTTTTCACACTGCAAAGCGGTTACTGGAGCGTGGAGATAGTGTCGTCGGCTTCGATAACGTCAATGATTATTACGACCCCGCTATCAAGGAAGCACGCTTGAAGCTTCTTGAACGGACGGCAGCCGAGACGCAAAGTGACTATCTTTCCATTCGTGCCAATCTGGCTGATCAACAGGCGGTGGCGGAATGCTTCAATGAGCATCACTTCGACCGGGTCATTCATCTGGCTGCCCAGGCTGGCGTGCGTTATTCGCTGGAAAACCCCCACAGTTATGTGGAAAGCAACTTGATTGGCTTTACCAATGTACTGGAAGCGTGCCGCTACGCTGAGATTGCGCACCTGACTTACGCCAGCACCAGTAGCGTTTACGGCGCCAATACGCGAATGCCGTTTTCCGAGCATGAAGGGGCCAATCATCCGCTGCAATTTTACGCCGCCACCAAGAAAGCCAACGAGATGATGGCCCACAGCTATAGCCATCTGTTCAGCTTGCCGACCACGGGGCTGCGGTTTTTCACCGTCTATGGTCCCTGGGGTCGTCCGGACATGGCGCTATTCAAATTCACCAAGAGCATCCTGGCCGATGAGCCCATCCAGGTCTTCAATCATGGCCACCATACCCGTGACTTCACTTATGTGGACGACATCGTTGAGGGAATCATTCGCGCCAGTGACCATATTGCGACCCCCAATCTTGAATGGAATAGCGACAGTCCCGACCCTGCCACCAGCAATGCGCCGTTTCGTCTTTTCAACATCGGCAACAACGATCCGGTGACGATCAGTACCTATATCGAAGCCATTGAAGAAGCCTTGGGCAAGAAGGCCGTCAAGGATCTTTTGCCCCTGCAACTCGGCGATGTTCCCGATACCTATGCGGATTCAAGTGAACTGGAAAAAGCGGTCGGTTACAAGCCATCCACGCCGGTCTTCCAAGGTGTCGCCAACTTCGTCAGATGGTATCGCGACTACTATTCACTGGATAAATGCTCGTTAAATAAGCCCATTGACCCCTTGAGTGAAACGCCTGGCTCACTTGATTGAAAACACCTTTCTTTTGCATCTTTTCTTCACACACTAATTCCCAGCAGGAAATCCAATGAACGTTACAATTTTCGGAACAGGGTATGTCGGCCTGGTTCAAGGCGCCAGCTTGGCGGAAGTCGGCCATCACGTGATCTGCGTCGATGTGGATGATAAAAAGGTCGAAAAACTCCGGCAGGGTGTCATTCCCATCTATGAACCGGGTCTGGAGGCGCTGGTAAAAGAGAACCATGCTGCTGGTCGGCTTGAATTCACTACCGATGCGGTCGCCGGGGTCAAACACGGTCAAGTCCAGTTTATCGCCGTGGGAACCCCCCCGGATGAAGACGGCAGTGCCGATCTCAAGTACGTTCTCGCCGTGGCCGCCACCATCGGCGAACACATGGAACGCGACCAGATCATCATCAACAAATCCACAGTGCCGGTAGGCAGCGCCGACAAAGTGCGTGCCGAGGTGGAAAAAATATTGAATAAGCGTGGCCGCAACGCTATCGGCTTTGACGTAGTGTCCAACCCGGAGTTTCTCAAGGAAGGTAGCGCGGTTGCCGATTGCCAGAGGCCCGACCGCATTATCATCGGTACCGATTGCGATGCCACTATCGAAACCATGCGCGAGCTTTATGCGCCCTTCAATCGCAATCACGACAAGATCATCGTGATGGATGTAAAAAGTGCCGAACTGACCAAGTACGCAGCCAACTGCATGCTGGCTACCAAGATCAGTTTCATGAACGAAATGGCAAACCTGGCCGAACGCTTGGGGGCCGATATCGAAGCGGTGCGTCAAGGAATCGGCTCCGACCCACGCATCGGCTATCACTTCATTTATCCCGGAGTGGGCTATGGCGGTTCATGCTTCCCCAAGGACTTGCAGGCGCTTATCCACACCTCGGATGCCATCGATTTTGACGCCAAGCTACTCAAGGCAGTGGAGTCGCGTAATAAAGAACAAAAAACCACGCTGTTCCAGAAAATAAGCCAACACTTCAATGCACAGTTGAAGGGTAAGACGTTTGCCATCTGGGGGCTTTCGTTCAAGCCCAATACCGACGACATGCGGGATGCTCCCAGCCGTGTGCTTATGGAAGCGCTTTGGGCCGCCGGTGCCAAGGTGCAGGCCTATGACCCGGAAGCCATGGAAGAGGCTCAACGTCTCTACGGCAGCCATGAGCACTTGACTCTTTGCGGCACCAAAGAAGCCGCGTTAAAGAATACCGATGCCTTGATTATCGTCACCGAGTGGCAAAATTTCAGGGCTCCTGATTTCGAGCTTATCAAAGCTCAGCTTTCCGAACCGACCATCTTCGATGGGCGTAATCTTTATGAACCGCGTCGAATGGTGGCGAAAGGATTCACTTACTACTCGGTAGGTAGAGCCACGCCTATATTGCCCTTATCCCTTTCTAACTCTCCTGAATCGGAAATAAGTGAGTAAAGAATGCTGATAAAGTCGCAATGCTTGCCTTCTTGGAAAATAAATACGATTGTTTTCCTTTGATTTCCCATCAAGTTTCGCTCCATGCGAGACGCTTATGGCGATCATGGCCGGGAGCTGTCTGAAAATAAGCCATTCTGCCGCAACTGAGTTATCTGCTTGCGCCACTAACCCACTTGTCGCTAAAGCTAAAAAGCTGAAAAGTGGCTGGAGGGAAAGAAGGTCTCGTGGAGTAAAGCTATAACAGTGCTTCTGGTTCTTTATCTTTAACGCTGCGAGTTTTTATGATTAAGCGCCTCTTTGATATTGTAGTATCTCTTGTCAGTTTAATTCTTCTTTCACCGCTGTTGTTGATCGTTGCGCTGATGGTTCGTTTGAAGCTCGGATCGCCGGTTCTCTTCCGCCAGGTGCGGCCGGGGCTGCATGGAAGGCCCTTCGAGATGGTCAAGTTCCGCAGCATGCGCGATGCTTATAATAGTGAAGGTAAACCGCTGCCTGACTCTGAACGGATCACTCCGTTTGGTCGATTTCTGCGCTCTACGAGTCTGGATGAACTGCCGGAGCTTTGGAATGTATTGAAGGGGGACATGAGTTTGGTGGGGCCGCGGCCGTTGCTGATGGAGTATCTTAGTTACTACACTAAGGAGGAGATGTGTCGCCACTCGATAAGGCCAGGGTTGACTGGTCTGGCTCAGATAAGGGGGCGTAATGGACGGTCTTGGGATGCAAAGCTTAAAGATGATATAGAATATGTAGAGTGTCAAAGTATTTTTTTAGACCTAAGAATTGTTTTAGTAACAGCTTGGCACGTTGTTAACCGTAAAGATGTGAGTGCGGTCCCAAGTGAAAAAGGGAGAAAGCTTTCTGATGTTCGAAAACAGCGTTCGTGACACAATTGTCTCACCATTTTATAGGATGGAACGGCTGTCAAATTACCTTGATGTTAGCGTTTGGGTTAAAAGAGATGACTTGATACCTATCTACATGGGGGGCAATAAAGTTAGGAAGAATATAGAGATAATATCTTCTCATGTATTAAAGCATGGTGTTCCTGATGTGATTGTTAGCAATGGTGGCTCAGAGTCCAATCATGCGCGCGTTCTTGCGCTGATTGGCTCGATATATGGGATCAAAGTTGAGCTTGTTTTGCATGGCCACCAAGACCGTTCTGGCTTTATGCATGGAAATTCATATTATTTAAAGACAGAACAATGTTCAATTAACTATGTCGACCCAGTTGACATATCAGCGAAAATTAGAGAGCTAGTGGGCTTTCACCTGGGAAAAGGAGCAAAGGTATTAGTTATTCCGGGTGGTGGTCATTGTTTAGAGGCTGTTAACGCATACAAGAATGCATTTGATGAGATTTCTTTCCACCCTAACTATATCCTTCACGCTTCGGGCACAGGTGCCACTCAGGCGGGTCTCATTAAGGGGGCTAGAGAGAGTTCGTCTGATGTTAAAATTTTGGGTATTTCTATAGCGAGAGATGCGTGCAAGGGAGCTGCTGCAATTGCTGAACTGCTACCGGAGGAGCTGCATGATGATATTATTATTTACGAAGATTATAGGTTTGGAGGGTATGGCTTTTATAACTCGGAGTTAAAGTCTTTTTTAAGTTCGTTTCTTCAGTTGGATTCTTTGCCTTTAGATCCCTTCTATACTGGAAAAGCTATGTTTGCGCTCTTCGATTTGGTGGGTCGTGGAGTGATTCCACGCGGTTCGGAAGTTGTTTTTTGGCACACGGGTGGTCTTCTTAATTTGCAAACTTCACTTGCCTGAGGATTAGTTTATGGACATTTTGAAAGGGAAAAGAATACAAGTAAGACCACTTGAGTGCGAGGATTTGCCTTTCAGAGTTAACTTTATTAATGATACAAGAGTATCCTCTACCTTGGGTTTTGATTTACCGTTATCCATCGGTAGAACCAAAGTTTGGTATGGGAAAGTCATAGAGGATAGGACGAGAAAGGATTTCACGATAGTCGACTCTTGTCGGGGTAATGTTGTTGGGTTTTGCGGTCTTTTGAATATCAAGACAGACGTTAGAAGCGCCGAAGTGTATATCATAATCGGGGATGTAAGTTACTGGGGTAAAGGTTTTGGTAGAGATGCAAAGAAAATTCTGACTAATTATTCATTTTCAGAGTTGTTTTTGAATAAGCTGTATGCATATCAGGCTGATTTTAATGAGAGGTCCTTGAAGGCTAACAAGAAACTAGGTTGGAAGCTTGAAGGTGTTCTACGAGATGATATTTTACTGGGCGGAAAGTTGCATGATAGGCACGTCCATTCTATCTTGCAATCTGAATGGGATAACGATCCCATTTATCAAAATGTTTAGTCATTTGCCCATGAATATTCTTCTAACCTGTGCCGGCCGGCGCCACTACCTTGCCTCTTATTTTAATCGAACCCTTGGCCAAACCGGTCGGGTTGTGGGCACGGATATGGATTTGTCTGCTCCCGCCTTGCAGGCTTGCGACGCTGCCCATCAGGTTCCGGGTGTGTTTGAAGCAGGCTACCTGGATGCGCTAAAGAAGGTGATTCTGGCAGAAAACATCCACATGGTTTTCTCCCTGAATGACCTGGAAGCCGGGCTGCTGGCAGAGAATCGGGCTGCGCTTGAGCAGGAAACCGGAGCCACGTTTTATGTGCCGCCTGTATCGTCTCTGGAGGTATGTTCAGACAAATGGCGCACCTTTGAGTTCGCCCGGCAAATCGGCGTTGCGGCACCAGAAACGTTTTTGACTGTGGCCGGCGTTGTTGAGGCGTTGAAGTTGGGGAGAGTTCAATTTCCGCTGATTATCAAGCCACGCTGGGGCAGTGCGTCTATTGGTTTGTATATGGTCGAAACCCGCGAATATCTAGAAAGCGGCTTTGAGGCTTGTCGGAAGGCTGTGGCGAAAAGTGCGCTTTCTTCACTGAGTACAAAAGACTCTGTGATCATTCAGGAAGTTATTCAGGGGCCAGAGTATGGCGTGGATATTCTTTATGGTCAGCAAGAGAATTACATCGGCTTCACCGCCAAAAAGAAACTCGCCATGCGTGCGGGTGAAACCGATAAGGCCGTAACCATGGCCCCCGAGCCATTCCGCGAGATAGTCGCCAAAATTGCCGGCGCGTTACCACACCGGGGTAACCTGGATTGCGACTTCCTGGAGCGGGATGGCAGGCTCTACCTGCTGGAATTCAACCCCAGATTCGGTGGTGGCTATCCATTTACTCACATGGCAGGCGCGAATCATGTCCAGATGCTGCTTGATGATTATCAAGGCCGGGAGCTTATTCCATACAGTTATCAGGTGGGCAAGGCGTTTGCCAAGTTTGATAGCTTGGTTGAGGTGCCTGTGTAGCAAAGCCTTTATTACATCTAACTTCCTATCAGCTTTATGGCTTGTAACCTCTGATGCTTAATGGACCTTTTTCCCCCTGGCCTTCCTTTACCGAGGAAGAAGCCCAGGCAGTGCAGCGCGTACTACTTTCCAACCAGGTGAACTACTGGACCGGCCAGGAAGGCCGCCAGTTCGAGTGCGAATTCGCGCGGTTTTCCGAAAGCGATTATGCGATTGCCGTTTCCAACGGCACCACGGCGCTAGATCTGGCCCTGAAGGGGCTGGGCATCGGCGAAGGCGAGGGCCGGGGGCGCGATGAGGTGATAGTCACCTCTCGTACCTTCGTAGCGTCGGCGTCATGCATCGTTGTCGCCGGTGCCGTGCCGGTATTCGCTGATATCGACCGGGATTCTCAAAACATCACCGCCGCCACAGTTGCCGAAAAGATCACCCCGCATACTCGCGCCATCATTGCGGTGCACCTGGCGGGCTGGCCCTGCGAGATGGACGAGCTCATGGCATTAGCCAAGCAGCACGGGCTTTATGTGATCGAAGATTGTGCTCAGGCGCATGGGACTCGCTATCGCGGTAAGAGCGTGGGCAGTATCGGGCATGTGGGGTGTTGGTCGTTCTGTCAGGACAAGATCATGACCACCGGTGGAGAAGGCGGCATGGTCACCACTGACGATACCGCCTTGTGGAAGAGAATGTGGGCCTACAAGGATCACGGCAAGAGCTGGGAGGCGGTCTACGAGCGTGAGCATCCACCGGGCTTCCGCTGGCTGCACGAAAGCTTCGGCACCAACTGGCGGCTGACGGAGATGCAATCTGCCATCGGGCGCATCCAGCTTGCGCACATGCCCGAGTGGAAGGCCTCGCGCCAGGCCAATGCCCAGCGTATCTGGCAGGCCGCCAGTGAATGCCCGGGGTTGCGGGTACCGGCGATTCCCGCGCATATCGAGCACGCCGCCTACAAATGCTACGTATTCGTGAAGCCTGAAAAGCTGGCAGAAGGCTGGAGCCGTGACCGAATTCTGAACGAGATCAACAAGCGCGGCGTGCCCTGTTTCTCGGGGGCCTGTTCCGAGGTGTATCTCGAAAAGGCTTTTGAGGGTACCGGCTGGCAACCGGAAACTCGGCTGCCCGTGGCACGCGAGCTTGGCCAAACCAGCCTGATGTTCTTGTGTCATCCCACGCTCACTCGAGACGAGATCGATAAGACCTGTCAGGTGCTGAAAGGCGTCATGAAGGAAAGTACCTAGCGGCACTTCGGCGTAGCAACGCTTTTCCGATCGGTTGATCGCTCAAAGCCATTCTTATCCAATGCATCCCGTTAGACCCAAATATTCCACACCAGGTGAAAAGTGCAAGGCTCAAGTGCTGCCTGGTGTTTCGTCGAGGAGTTCTCATGAATCCTAAGGTTGCCACATCGAATCGCCGCTTTCTTCTGGTGTCGGGTTCGAGCAAGTCTCTGGTCAATTTTCGGGGGCCGCTGGTTCGGACTCTGATCAAGGCCGGACTGGAAGTGCATACGGCGGCTCCCGGGCTTCGCGATAACCCGACCATTCGCCGGCAACTCGAGTCCTGGGGGGTAGTGACTCACGATATCCCCATGCAACGCACTGGCCTGAACCCCTGGCGTGATCTACGAACGACGCAAGCACTGTACCGCTTGATGCGCAGCATTCGCCCGGAAGCCTTTCTGGGGTACACCATCAAGCCGGTCGTCTATGGACTATTGGCAGCCTGGCTGGCCAAGGTTCCCCAGCGTTACGCACTGATCACCGGGCTGGGGTATGCCTTTGCCGGCGAAGCTCGCGGTAAGCGCGCCCTGGTGTTTCAGGTGGTGCGCAGGCTGTATGCGACAGCCCTGAATAGGGCGGACAGGGTGTTTTTTCAGAACCCCGATGATGAAGCGTTGTTTCGTGAGTTGGGGATACTTGCCGAGCGTGTGCCTTCGCAGGTTCTCAATGGCTCAGGGGTGGACATGACCCATTACGTGGCGGCTCCCTTGCCGGAAGGCCCGCCACGCTTCTTGCTGATCGCCCGCTTGTTGGGCGACAAGGGCGTGCGCCAGTACGCAAGCGCTGCGCGACGAATCAAGCAGCAGCACCCTGAGATGGTGTTTCAGCTGGCTGGTGGCATCGACAGCAATCCTGACAGCATTACCCAGGAGGAGCTGGATACCTGGGTGGAGGAAGGCACCATCGAACACTTGGGTTGGCTGAGCGACGTGCGTCCGGCAATTGCCGATTGCAGTGTCTATGTGCTGCCCAGTTATTATCGGGAAGGCACCCCACGCTCGGTATTGGAAGCCATGGCCATGGGACGTGCGGTGATCACCACCGATGCCCCCGGCTGCCGTGAAACCGTTATTGAAGGTGATAACGGCTACTTGATACAGGTAAAAGACGTCGACGCACTTGTCGAGGCCATGCAGCATTTCATCGATCGCCCCGCTCTTTTGCAAACCATGGGTCGGCGCTCCCACGAGATTGCTCAAGACAGATACGACGTCCATAAGGTCAATGCAGTGATGCTGGAAGCGATGGGAATAGAGAACCCGGCCTTTCACGACACGGCGCAAGAGCCACTCAAACGGCCCACTCTCAGTGCGGCCTCGCGCACTTCATGAAGCTGCTCCGAGTCATTTGAAGCATTGCCAAGCGATGCATCACCCTCCCGCGGCATCCTTGTCCTTATAACAACAAAGGAAACCTACTGATATGGCTTTTTTTTCGGTGGTCATGCCGGTCTATAACAAGGTGGCGACCTTATCTGATTCACTGGAATGTCTGTACCGTCAGACTTTCCGGGACTTTGAAGTGATTGCCGTGGATGACGGTTCCACCGATGGTTCCCTTGAAGTGCTGCGTGAGTATGAACAGGCCGGTTTACTGAAGCTTTTTCAGCGTAGCCCACCAGAGCCGGAAGGCTACGCTGCACGCAATTTCGGTGCCGAACAATCCACCGCCGAGTGGCTGGTGTTCTTCGGTGCCGATGGCATTCTGTTGTTCGATCATTTGTCGTGCTTTGCCGACGCCATCTCGCACCACCCTGATCTTGAGCTGTTCATCAACGCCTATCAAAAAATGCAAGGCCAGCGACGCCTGCCACGTATCGAAGGGGTCCCCGTCAACCGGCTGAATCGCTTCGAAGCCCTGAGCGCTTTTGCCCGCTTTGACTTCATCCACATGAACAGTGCCTGTATTCGGCGCGAGCGGTTTTTGTCGTTGGGTGGCTTTCCGGCCGGGTGTTACCGCCGCGGGGGCGATGTGTATTTCTGGTTAAAGGCTTTGTGCGAGCTGGAAGCGATTCATTATAACGCCACTATTACCAGCTTGTACCTGCTTGAGCACAGTGATGTCACTCGCGACAAGCACAACCTTATCGATTTGCATCCCGGGATTGATCTTCTGGAAGACTACGATGCGAAGTTGGCACGCGATGAACGCCGTCAGTTGCGCCTGGCGATCAATCGCAAGGTGCTTTCCTGGGCGGTGGAGAAGAAACAACTCGGTCAGTCGGTACGCCTGGACCTGGAAGCATTGAAGCTTGGAGAGATGAATATGCGGCTATGGCTGCATGCCATTTCATTGTTGGTGCCCCAGCCTTATTACGACCGGCTGCGCAGCCGAGTCAAATGATTCACGAAAGGGCGAATAAAGGAACACAAACCCATGACCAAGACGGTAATCACCTAGAGGCCTTCGATATGTTTTATATCGGTCATCTTAACTTGCTGTGACGACTTTTGGGGATGGGTGATCGATTGGACGTGACAGATGGTCTGGGTTCGATTACCACCACGCATTTCATGTGCGTCGGCTGAACAGAGCTTGGGATAACTGTTGCTGAATATATTGGGTGAGGTCACGGAGGAATCTCGATGCAGATCTGGTTCAAATCATATGGCGATCTCGGCAGGGATATTACAAAAAATTTCGATAAATTTTCCGGCGACTGGGACTTGGTCGTCGGTATCCCCCGAAGTGGTATGGTGCCCGCATACATGATTGCGCTTGCACTGAATGTGAATTGCACGGATATCTCGTCCTGGGTGAACAACTACCCATTGAAAAAGGGGGTTACTCGAGGGCTGAGGAAAGAATTAAGTTCCCCTTGGGATGCGGAAAAGGTTCTCATCGTGGACGATAGTATAATGTCTGGAAAATCGTTGAAAAGTGAAATCGACGCACTTCCTGACTGGTTAGCGTCTCGTGCATCGACCCTGGCCGTCTACTCAAGCAAACCAATCAGGAATGATGTCGATATTATTCTTGATTTTCTTCCCCATCCAAGGGCTTTTGAATGGAACATTTTCCACCATAATGTCATGAGTAGATCCTGTATTTGCCTCGAGGGGATGATCAGCGAAGGTGGGCCTGGCGGTGATAAAGATGCCATGTGCTTTCGTTATATCCCCTCAAGAATCATTGATACGATCGTTACTTGCCAGAATGAATCAAGCCGCCATGAGGTAGAAGCCTTTTTGGCGAGCTGCGGGATTTCGTATCAAAATCTTGTCATGGCCGATAACGATACCAATGTCATGGCAATGGATTCTCTTGTCAGATTCAAGGTCGAGACGTTCATGGCTTCAGCGGCTGAGTTGTTTATTGAAGAGAACTCTGATCAAGCAAGGCTTATTTGTCAGGGAGCAAGGAAGCCCGTTTTCTGCTTGAGGGATAATTGCATATATAATCCAGGTGATGAGATTGGAACTCGTTTAATAAAGAATAAGGTGAAATTCTTGATGTGGAGAATAGTCAATAGCAAGATGCGCTAGCAGAAAATATCCCATATCTTGGTCAGAATAAAGATGCACCCAAGTATGGTTCCAATATTTTAATAATTTGCTAATAACTTTTATATTCGTGACTGGTGTTTTGTGAAATTTAGCCGCTTAGAGACTTCTTATCGGTAAGCTTTTCTGACGCCACGGAGGTGACTAATGGATCAGATTGAAATCTCTGTAATAATGACTGTCAAGAATGGGGCTAAATTTCTGGAGTCGAGCCTTTCTTCAGTTTTTTATCAAACCTATTCCCCACAAGAAGTCGTTATAGTCAACGATGGATCGGACGATGACACCTGGGAAGTGCTCAAGAGGCTACGTCGTTCGGCTCCCTTCCCGGTCAAACTGGTGAATACGCAAGGTATCGGGCGTTCAAGGGCGTTGAATCTTGCTGTTAGCCATACACGACACCAGTGGTTGGCCAATATTGACGCTGACGACAAATGGCTACCCGAGAAACTGGAGCAGCAGGTGGCGGCTGTCAGTCTGTTTCCTGATGCTGAACTGGTCGTCACTGCGAGCCAGATTGTTCATGGAGAAGGGGAAGGCGAGTTGAATGCCAAGGGGGTGTTCTCAGCCACCCCAATGGCGCGTGAAAGCTTTTATGTCCGTAATCCGATAAACCACAGCTCTGTCTTGTTTACTCGGCGATTTCTTGATCAGGTTGGAGGCTATGATGAAGCATTGGTCCGGCAGGTTGATATCGATTTATGGGTTCGTGCCCTTAGAAAAGGTTATATATTTTATCGGGTGAATTTGCCGCTGACTATCAAGCGACTTCACGATGGTCAGAGTTATGAAGTTGGAAATCGATTGGGATATACATTTAACTCATTCAAGATTGGTATGAAAAAACTATGGCAACTTAAGGCTCCTTTTTATTACTTCCCCGTCCCTTTTGTGAAATTTATCTATAATAATATTCCGAGAAGTATTCGGCATCGCTTGACAAGATAGTTCTTGTGAATGGCGCTTATAAATAGCACTTGTGAAACGTGCAATTTTATTAAGTGAATCACCATGAATTTTCTTATATAAAAAGCTCATGTCGCCCAGTATAGGCGTCCGCCATGGCAAGGCTCTTTATCCACTCACATCTGATGAATAGCAGGCATTTAGAGCTCTTTTCAAAACCCTTGAAATAGCTTGCCACTATTCCCAGTATTATCGTTATGGTTAAAAAAATCGTACCTGATGAGCTTTGGGAAGTCTTCAAGTCGTTGTTGCCGCCAGAACCACACAAGCCCAACGGTGGCAGACCGCGAGTTTCCGGGAATCCTGTTCATTCTGAAGCCTGGGATTTCTTGGGAGATGCTCCCCCATGAGATGGGGTGTGGTTCCGGTACTGAGCGTCATGATTCCTCTCGGTCGGTCATTCGACCTTTATTTTGAAACCAGAAACGGACGTTCCTCACATGGCTGGATCCCCCTCTGTCAGCCTAGTTGTCCGGTTGGCGTTATCGCCTAAATCAAATCCAGAGGGAGCGGCATGGAGTCCATGTGCCACGTTATTCCGAAGAACGTAAAGCAGCCGTCCTGAAAAA
>NZ_QPIJ01000076.1 GCF_003336665.1 Vreelandella rituensis
CATCCGTGAGCATTTGTCGGGGCATGGCAGGCTCGCCGTTTGTTGGTGTCGGAACCTCTATTCTGTGAGCTTGCCCCTATCCTGCCAAATCTTCCTGCCACCAAACATCAACAGACCCTAGACCAAGCCCTTTCCCCTCCCAGGGCTATCGCAGTTGGCAGATGGGTGCTCGAATCTATTGTTCAGACTATTGCCAAGCACTTGATGTCTGGTATGAAGCCAAGACCTTAGAAAGCGATTATTTCTAACTGCGATAGCCCTGTTTCCCCTCCTAACCCTCGGGAAAGGGTCTTAATGGGGCGATGTGAGCCATTTATCGACCACTAACGACCCCCTCAAAAAAACTCAAGATAAGCCGCGTAATCTTGAATTACCGGCAAAATAGAAACGAAGGCTTCCGTCCTTTGAAAAATTTTTAGCTGACAGATTGTTGTCTTCGCACGGTAATAAAAAAAACTTACCTTGGAGGCCTGGGGTGGCGAGCAAGGACACGCTCGATGAGGCCAGGAGGCCGGCCCTCACCTCTTTTCATCTCCCTCCGATACCTTCAATTTCTCTTTTATTGCCTGGTTGTTCAAATCCTCCACCGTTGGAGAATGAACATGACTGATCAATTGATTCGTGTTGACCTCGCTGATGGGTCTTCCTGGTACTTTTCATCGGCTACCACCGCGAAGGAAAGGACCGACTTAGTTCTTTCGCATGTTTACGACACGCTCGGAAGCATTAGACAGAGATCCGATGACGGCCAACATCCGCCCAACGACCGACGGCATGAGCTGCTTCAAACGCTTACCCCTGAGATAGACTTTGCTATCGGTCTGCTGGCAGGCGCACCCTGATTCCGTTCCCTTCTTAGACTGGCATCCCGGCCTAGTTCTCGCAGGCCGTCTATGCACCTCTTAATCGTTTTATTGCGGCGTGTCATGCATTGCCGAGGTGTTTTGGTCTTTCTTTGTTGGTGGGAATTTCTACTTCCGGAAGCGGGCCTCAAATCTCGCTGCCAAATCTGCAAAACTATCAGGTGGTTTTGCGGGTTTAGTCACGGGAGGCTTTTCATCAACCTGGGCTGGCCCAGGCAACCGCAGTAGCGCTGTTTCTAGTCGTTCCAGCCGATCGTTCATGGCCTCCAGCCCTCCAGCTGTTCTGACTGATGCCGGTTAATCGCAACCAATTCAGCAACCAGAAAGTGAGTCAGAGGCGTGTCACCCTGAGGACTGTCGCGTGTCTTTTCCGTGTCACTAGCGGCCGCTTCCCCCGTGGGTTCTCCATAACAGCGAATCAGCTCTGACAGATCGATAACACGGTGGCCATCGCCTCTCACGCTGCATGACAAGCGGCCTGCGCTAATATGGCGGTAAAGCGTTTTACGCTGTTTTCCGTACAGCTTTGCCGCTTCAGTTATGGTTAGTTGCATGGCGTGTCACCGCGTAGTCCTAGCGTGTCATCCCTTCGCGTGTCACTTGGCTCCTGTCGTCAGTGGAGGCCGTCAGGACGCATGGGTTAACTGGTGGAACTGAATCCCCGTCGCCTTGATGACGGCGGTCACCGTGCGCAGCTTGGGGTTGCCGCCAGGACTCAAGGCCCGATACAGGCTTTCACGCGAAACGTTGGCACGCTTCGCAACAACGGCCATGCCTCCCTGGGAAGCCACTACATGGCGCAACGCCACCAAGAAAGCCGCTTCTCCGCCGTCTTCATCCAGTTCATCAAAGGCAGTGCGCAGGTACTCGGCCGCCATGCCTGGGTCGCTGCGCAGCATTTCAATTACTGCGTCATCGTGGCTTCTCATTTATCCGTTCTCCTGCGGTGGTCAGCCAGAAAGGCTTTGGCCTGGGCAACATCGGCTTGCTGACGTTTTTTGCTGCCCCCGATAAGCAACATGACCAGGCGCTCACCTACCTTGGCGTAATACACGCGATAACCGGGACCATAATCAATCCGAAGTTCAAACACTCCCTCGCCAACCGTCTTGGCGTCCCCCGGATTGCCCACGGCCAATCGGTTGAGTCGGGTCAGTACGCGCATGGCGGCACGTTGATCCTTGGCCTTGGTCCGATCTAGCCAGGCTTGGAAGGGGTCATACCCATCGGCGGTCAGGTAGTGGGTAAGCTCTATCATGAAGGCATTGTAGCCTACGAGCTACATGGGGAGGCAAATGAGGATGAGCGATAATAACCACCTTTTCCCCCGCTGGCTGGTCCTTTACCCCCGGAGGGGGTCGGTTTCTTGAGCGAAGCGAAAGGAACCGGGGGGCGAATAAGGCAGTCGCCCGCTTTCAGCGGGCGGCTTGCCGCCCTGAATATCCTGAATATCCTGTAAATCCTGCTAAATCGGTAAAATATCGGGCCGTTGTGCCACGCTATCGGGCCGTTGTGCCACGCTATCGGGCCGTTGTGCCACGCTATCGGGCCGCTGTGCCACGCTTTATCCGATTTTGTGTATCAATTTCTATGCCCAAACCTGCTAACCGCTCTGTATCTTCTTTCAAGCGGCGTCGCCCATCACGCATAGTCTGGCTACTTGCATTTTCGCCAGTGACAGCACGGATCAGTGTATCCATGTGCCAACCACCTGCTGGTTCGTGCTTATGGGTCAGTACGTGGCGGGCCACTGCTTGACTAATGCCATGCTTCAACCGGGCAATGGGAGCAGGTTGGTAGTACAGCGATAAGTCATGTTCTAGAAGCATCACCAAGGCCACACCCAGCCGAACACGCCATAGATGGCGTTCGCCTCTTGTCAGTGGGTCATAGCGTGTTTTGGGTGATGGAATGACGTGATCAATAAGCCCACCGATAATGCTATCGCCGGTTTCTTCCATTTCTGGTGTGACAATTTCGATCGCAGCGGCTCGTAAATCAATCAGTAGTTTTTTAATGCGATCATGGCTGTACTGGTGATCACTGAGAGTGCGGCGTAGCTTTGCAGGATCGACCAATAATTCGATCCCCCCATCTGATATGTCACGTCGTTTCTCTGCGACATACAGCATCGACTCCACTATATCCGCGTGTCGTTGTCCGAGGCGACCTGTCACTCGGCAACGTCCAAAGTTCGTTTGCATCCAGTCACCACTGCGATTTCGCGGCCTCTGACTTGGCTGATAAATCAGTACACGAGCCTGCAATACAGTAGTAGTGGGAGCCACTTTATTACCAGTTGTCGTCTTCATTGGAGTCCCCCACTTCGGCCTTTTTCACTTTTTTTGTGATTTTGGCATTGCTGGAACCACCAATGGAGCGTAAATCGATGGGCATCAAGACACCGCCTGCACGACGCTCAAGCCATCTATCCGGCTGGGGCGTGTCGTAATTTTGCTTTGAGATACCAAAGCGCAGGTAGCGACCAGCGTTTTCAGCACCAATAGGCTTAGCGTCATACCGACGATCACTGAACTGCTCAGCCTCTTTTTCCGTCATTTTTGTAATAAATCCACACCAACGCGCGTTGTCGATCAGTGCCGAGGCACCCCGACCAGCTTGTTGCTGGTCGCCAACTCCATCACGAACACTGGATTTAGAAACGTGGTGAAGATAGAGAATGCTGGCTCCAGTTTGAGCTCCGATGTACTCGAACTGACTGACCAACCTAGCCATGTCACCGTTGCTGTTCTCGTCGAGCGTATGCACTCGGCTAAGAGTATCGAATACGATTAATCGAGCGCCGGCGCAACGGTCAATAATTGCTTGGGCATGAAGTGGATTCATCACATCCAACCGCCGTCCCAATACTGGCTCAACAAACAGCATATCCGCCACCGCTTGTCGCGCTTCGGCGCTGAGGTGAGCACCGAAGGAATGTAGGCGCCGGATGATTGCGGGTTCTGGGTCTTCGGCGGCAAAATACACGACTGGGCCACGCTTAGCCCCGAATTGCATGAGGTCACCACCTTCACCTGCAGCAGCCACACTGATAGCTGCTGCTAGGGCATAAAACGACTTACCGGTGGCACCAGGTGCAACCAGAGCCCCTACTGTGCCGGACAAGAACCCAGGCCAGATAAAATCTAGCTCTGGGGGTTCCTGTTCAAACGCTGCTAAAATATCGATAGCCATTCCGACTCCTTCTTAGTCGTTTGGTTAGGTAGTGAGAGAGGTGGCAGCCTCTCTGTACCGTTGGCTTATTACCTAGAAGCCCGGCCCCCTACAGTGTTGTCGCACCTGGGGGCCACCCTTCCAGTTTACCTAGTCTCTTTCCCCTTTCGGGAAGAAACCTGCATTTTCTGTATCTTCTCTTTAGTTTTTCATTCCTGTCTTAAAAGACGATATTGGAAATAATTCCGTTACCATGTTTTATTGATATCAATAATACGAAGTTTATAGCATATTTTATTTCAATAAAACATGAAAGCATGTATTATTGAAAACATGATATCAAAGGATAGCTATGATCGTCTTAGTGGGTAGCGAGAAAGGGGGGGTCGGCAAAAGCACTATTGCTGCTCATGCCGCCGTGAGGCTGGCGATGACCAACAAGCCAACAATTTTGGTGGATGCTGACCCGCAGAGCACATCTTGGTCTTGGGCTGAAGCTCGCAAACGACATCAGCCAGAAGCAGCCAAGGTGGATAGCCAGCAGATGACTGGCGATATTCGCCCTGGTATTGAGTCATTAGCAGCATCATACGGCCACATCGTCATCGACTGTGGTGGAGCAGATTCTGTCGCGTTGCGCAGCGGAATGATGATCGCCCACCGACTGATTATCCCTTCAAAGGTTGCGCGCCGCGACCTTGAAACACTCCGTCACGTTTCGACCTTAGTACTGACTGCCAACGAAAAAAGAGAAGCTAGTGAGCAAAGCCCGTTATTAGCACGGGTGGTCTTCAACATGACTAGAGCGTTGCCTAATTTTTGGTCACGAATTGATGCGGCTAGAGCCACAGTGGAATCAATGGGATTAGGTGTCAGCAAATACCCCATCGTTGACCGTGTAAGCTACGACGACAGCCAATACCAAGGTGGGACGGTGTTCGATGGCAACCATGACCCCAAAGCCTTTGAAGAAATGGAGCGGGTTCTGAAATCCCTCCTGCGAAAGGAACAACCGGAGTAAAACGATGGCAAAATTTGATCTGAACGATGACTTTGTAAAAGGCGCAGAAAATCGCGCTAAATCCAATAAATCAAAGCCTAGCGACAATTTGGTCATGCTCAATGCCCGAGTGCCCAAGCGGTTGCGTGATCGCGTGAAGCTCGCTGCAGTGACATATGACAGGTCTAACGCTTCCATCATCGAGGAAGCCTTAGAGGAGTGGCTCAAAAAGGCGGAAAAGCGAAATGAGCGTCGCGTCACAGCATTTGAAGATGATGGGCTCTAAGCTCTGAGTTACATATCTTTTATGTCCGCTGGATCTTTGGCTATCTGGTCGACATCAAAAAGAGGTGCGTCATGAGCCTGATTAAGCGACTCCTACGACGTCACAACTGGCTCTACATCAACCCCACCGAGCGCTGGTGCTACGATTGCCAGCAGCGGGAAGTCAGGGTGGACGGCACATGGCGCCTCGATCAGCTCGGCAAGTGCCACCGCTGGGTGGCCCCGATGCCTGACAAGCGACTATGCACCGACTGTGACCGGCTCGAGCAGCACCATCGTCCTGACCGCTACACTGATAAGTGGGAGTGCCTCCGCGAGGGTGACCCGCGCCGCCGCTGGCATCACCCGTGTGCGCCTTTTCTGCGCCTCGTGAGAAAGCCCGATGATGGATTCTGGGTGATCACTATGGGGGTGGTGATTGAGCTCTACGTGATTCTGACCGGCGGCGAGGTCGTGGCTCGGGAGCGAGGATGGAAACGTCACGACTAACGGATGTCGAGTAGCTATTCATTGTTGGCTCTTACATCAAGCCACACCAGGACAGTACAGAAACCCCAGTTTTGATTAACAATAACAGGCCCTAGGGAAACGCTGCACAAATCCCACCGCAGCTGCCTTGTAAAGCATGACGGTTGGAACGCAAGCCGTATTCGAAGACGAGGCGTACCATAAGAGTATCCCGCTATTCTCAAAGAGTGTATTAACCCAACCGGTTGGGTTTATGCTAGACTAATCCTATGCCAACTATTATTCGCTTCGATGGACTGAGAGCCGTCATCTACCCCAACGACCATCGACCGGCACATGTACACGTCATTGGCAAAGGCGGCGAGGCGGTGTTTATCTTGAACTGTCCAAGTGGACCGCCCAAGCTACGTGAAAGCTACCGTTTCAATTCACCAGAGCTCAACCGTATCGCATCAACACTGTCAGAAGAGCTGTCGACGTTGTGTGCTAAATGGAGGGAAATTCATGACTATTACTGATGATGCCATCCAACAAGCAGAAGCTCGCATGGCAACCAAACGCGATCATGCTTATGCCATTGATGCACGCTACAACCGCGGCACCAAACGAGTGATTGTGCGCCTTCATTCAGGGCTGGAACTTGCAATCCCTACGTACCTTATTGAAGGCCTAACTGCAGCCACTCCAGACGCTCTAGCCGAGATTGAAGTATCTCCTTCTGGACTTGGCCTACACTGGCCACAACTTGATGTAGATCTTTACGTGCCCGCCCTCTTGGAAGGCCAGTTTGGCTCTAAACAGTGGATGGCTCGCCAGCTTGGCGCTACAGGAGGACGAAGCCGGAGTCAGGCCAAATGCAATGCAGCTAAAGCGAATGGCCTCAAAGGCGGAAGGCCACGAAAAATGCAAGCATAAGCACTGCTACAGGGCCGGCATAGCTCAGAAAAAAGTGACCTGGCTAACCCACCCTTGAGGCATTGTAGATACCGAAAACTGACCGCATGCTGTTTCACATACCAGGAGCTTTAAACCCTCCTGGGGTTTTCTGGCTGACTGATTTATCTCGCTTCAATGCTGTAGAGTCGGGATTTTCCTCAGGGCTTCCTTCCTTCGGTCGCGAAGCCTCCATTCTGAGCATATGCGCTTCAGTAGCAGCGAACTGCTTTGCTGCTGCGCGTTCATCGGCAGCATCCTGCCTGCGAGCCTGATTAGCTTCCCGCAGCTTCCCAATATCTTTGTACTGATTTGGCGGATGCCAAAGCCTCACCCTTGGGTTAATAAGAGCCACAGCGTCACGTTGTGCCGCATGCTCTGCATCTGTACGCGGCTGATTGGCGGGTTTTGGCTCGTTGTCGCACGCGATGATCACGCGAGGCGCATCTCGTAATAACTGTTGAACTGCCGAATTTTCGATAAACGATCTGACGCCACTGCCACCGCTGACGATGATCTGTGGTATTTTTCTGCCCTTGGCTCTTGCTTCGGCATGCAGGGCGATGGCGTCAACGCCGCCTTCCACGATCCAAACCCGCGCGCCCTGGTCACCTGGAAGAATCGGCGGAAAGCTCTTATCAGAGCCTTTGAGATCCCGTTTCTGAACAGTTTCTGCTTTGTTGATTGCCCTGCGTGTGACGTTCCGGACTCGCCCTTCTTCGTCATAACCGGTAAACAGCAACCGCCCATCTGGGTCATACCGAAGCATTTGCGACTGTTCGGCATAGCCGATGCTGTCGTCATCAATCAGCCGCCTATCGCGCAGATATGCACGCCCCGCTTCTGCTCCTGCGTGAGTGCCTAAGACAATGCTGGGGTACTTCTGCGGCCGCGGAGTTTGCCGCTGCTGACGGGTTACAGGAGCAGTTGAGCCAGTGCCACCCAGGAGCCGGTATACCGCTTCGACAAAGGGCAAGTCGGGCTCCAGTTCACGAGCAAGAGCGATAGAGTCCCCGCCATCGTTGCCATATAGATCGCACCAGAGCGTGCGGCCATCAATTTTGCGGGTCAGCCGGTAGTGTTCGTCGCCGCGCTCATCACGGACGCTGCCGTGTCGACCTTCCCATTTAACACGAAAGCCATGTGATTCCAGATAGGGCGTAGGGTCTACTGTTCGCGCCGTTCGTAAATCTCCTTCAGCAACTCTGTTTCCTGCGCTGTCGCGTTCTCCAGCAGCCGCCGCATCTGCTCTTGTCCTTGAGGCACTGGCCCGCTTAAATCGATGATTCCAGTCACTACCAGCACCACTACTAGCGACGCTCCGATGATCGCGCTGCTGAATGCTAGCACCGGCACCTCCCACCAACGAGGACGCATGTCCTGAATTGCCTGGACCTGCTCCTGGAGCTCGTTGACTGCTGCCGGCAGGGTAGCCGCCGCCGTAGCGGTCGCCTCCAAGCTCGCCGTGCTGCTCTCTAGCTGTTGGGCTGTCTCGTTGATCGTCGTCACTAATTGCCGCGTCGATTTCTCGAAGCTCGCTGTCGCCTGCTTCGTTAATTCGCTCGACATCGTATCGAGCGTGGTCCGCTGTACTTGTGCCAAGCGCTCGATCTTGTCCAGACTCAGCCCCTCCAACGGAGCCAGTGCCTCGCTCACTTGCTGGGCTATTGCTGGGGGTAGCTGCTCGATCTCCCGCTGACTCTCCTGGATTTGCTGTTGCAGTGCCCGAATCTGCTTTATCAGCTGACTGGGCGCGGAAGCGCTGGAGCCCATCGCTATCTCGGTCTTGCTCATAGACTACCCCTCTTTCCTGGAGTTTTTTCCAGCCATAAGCTTTCCCCAGCTGGGACGATTTGAAATGCACACCTTCGTATTCGAAAGAGAACCCGTTAAGACGGCCAGTGCTGGCGATGTTCGCCCGCACGCCGATGCCAGCAAACTCCAGCCCTTCGGCAAACTCCAGGGCGCTAACAGGCTCACCGTCCAGCAGCCCATCAATAGCGTGCTGAATGACTGAACGCGGCGCTGGCTCACCCGTGCGTGCTGATTTGTTAATCTCGTTTGCATTAGGTTTCCGGCGCTCGGCACGGCCAGATCCAAAGCCTGGCGTCAGGCGTAAACCAAAGTTTTTTTCTAGCTGTTGTGTGGCTTCAATCGCTTTCCGAGCTTCCCATTGTCCGTGCCAAAGCTTTGCATCCAAATCAATGCGGGAAAGCAATATATGAACGTGGTCATAATCCGTGTCTTGGTGCCGAATTACGGTAAAAGGCGTTCTTTCGGAGAAACCCATTTTATTTAGAAAAGCTCTGGAAACATCGTTCCAACCTTCTGCTTCAAGTCTTTCACCGGCAGGAAGTGACAATGAAGCATGCCATACGGGTTTTTTAACATCAGGGCGTAAAGCCCTGGTAACTCCAAACTCTTTAGACAATTCCCAACTTGTCCGGCCTGCCATGTTGCCGCCGACAACCTCCGTATTTTTATCACCAGCTGCCTTTGGCCCCTCATCAAATAGATAAGAAAGGGCACCGCGAAAACCACTCCCTCGACTAACTTTCGCTTTCATACCCCTCCCCCACTTCAATAAGAATCTGACGAAAAAAAGAAAGCATATTACTAATTTCTTCTATATCAACATCAACCTCAACGCCCTTTTTGTTTAGCTGGTGAGCAATCTGGTTAAGGTTGCTCGCAGCTTTAGATAGCTCAAACCACGCACTCTTATTAAGTTCAGGAATTGTTGGTGGCAAAGCTTGAAAAGCGGCAAGTCGAAGATACTCACCACGGCGTAAACCGACACTTATCGAAAGGCGATCAAGCTCGTGCAGTTCAGCTTTATTAAAGCGCGTCGATACTGTGTGGGTGCGCTTCTGCTCGTGCGGTAGCGCAGGAGCGCCGCCTTTCCATCCAGCCACTTTCCCACCTGTTATTGTTCCATCATTAGGCTTAGAAACGTCGTCCTTACCGCCACTGTCAGCGGCGGCATGAGGCTCGTTAGAGCCTCTTCCAATCTGGCAAGCGGAGCGCTGACCAGGCCGAGCGTCAGCGAGGGGTGAAACAAGCGAAGCGCAGTTTACACCTTGCTCTGAGTTCTCCATGCTCCGTGCCATTCGTTATCCCCCCTGCCGTTGCTGAATGCCCCCCGCCCCACCATCGCTACGCTCGGCAGTGCGACCCCCTGCGGGGGTATTTATGCTCGCGGGGGAAGGGGCTGGGGTAGGACCACCATGCTTGCCTTGTTCGTTCATCGCGGCGTCAACAATCCACCTCACGACCTGCGAGCGCGTCACGTTTTCGCCTGTCGAGACACGCTCCTGACGAGCCACTGCATCAATCATTTCGATCTGCGACTGCTCTAGTGAGACGCTGATTGTGCGTTTTGTTTTTTCGACCATAGTTATCTCCTGTTTGCCTTATACCATAATACCAGATTTACTTAGTGATTTTGTTATCGCCATCGCTGAAAAAATCTGGTTGCTCCTCATTAGTCCTATCTCCAGCCCTTCCGCTATTCGATCGCTGAGCTTTATCAATTTCTTCAAATAGCATTTTTTCGGCATCATCGACTTTAGTTTCTAGCTTAGCGATTGCCCTATCTTTATCTTTAAGCCGAGTTTCGTAACTTTCCTTTTGTTCCACTAAATTTTTATCATGCGCTTTTTTTAGTAATGAAATTTCTTCTTTGTATTCTTTTTTGAGTGTAGAGAGTTCAGAACGCAAGATAGTAATGGTTGATTCACGCTCACTCGCCTGGGCCTGGGATGTTGCCAGCGCCTTTTCCAAATCAAGATTTTTATCAACTAAATGGCTTACTTTTGAGTTAAGGGTATCGACTTCCTTTTGAATGGTAGTCTCACGCTTTTCAGCCGCCTTGCGTGCTTCAACAGCATCATCTAGCCGAGACTCCAAACCAGAAATTTTCTCTTTGTGTTGGGCAGTTTCAGCGGCGTGCGATTGTGCCAATTCATGCGCCTGATTTTTCTCAGCAGTCACCGCCGCCACAGCATCCTTCAGCTGGCGTCCGATACCTGCGATCTGCTCATCACGCACCAATGCCTCAGTTTCTAAGGTTTCAACCGCCTCAGCTGCCTCTTTCACTTGGGCAGCGGCCTGCTCCTGGGCTTCGTGAAGCGCTTCACGTTCTGCGGATAGGCGACGTTCAGCCTCGCCGATAGCTGCTTGCCACGTCGCAGCTTTTAACTGTTCGATACGCTCATCCACAATACCTGGTACCTGTATCTCAGCCAGCGCGTGCTCCTCCGTCTGCCGCTCCCTCCATGACTGCATGGCCTCGGAAATCGTCGTGAATGAGCCACCGCCAAGTTCACGGCGAACGCGGGCGAGCGTCGGTTTTTCACCAGAGTCAGCGATTCGATCAGCTGCCGCGTGAATTGTTTGGGTGTCCAATGACATTGAATTTCCATCCAGTAATATATGTTGTATGTAGTATCATACAATTTAATACAACATACAACAAAAAATACTACTGATACAAAAGAGGCAATAAAAATCACTGAAAAAGCTATACGAAGGCAGATTGCATTGGCACAGCCCAGCTGTTGCCACGATGATAGGGCAGCCATACGTTAGGAACATAACAGGATAGAAACAGGGACTTAGAATGCCGTTAAGCTGGAATGATATTCGATCGAACGCTCTGAAATTCTCACGTGAGTGGGCAGGCGAGACCAACGAGAGGGCCGAAGCAAGCACCTTCTGGAATGAGTTCTTCGAAGTTTTCGGAGTACCCCGCCGCCGGGTCGGCACCTTCGAGAAGCACGTCAAGAAAATCGGAGGGAAGGCAGGGTTTATCGACCTATTCTGGCCTAAGGTGCTGATCGCCGAGCACAAATCCTTGGGCAAGGATCTGGAACGCGCCTTCGATCAAGCCATCGACTACTTCCCTGGCCTTAGCGATGCTGAGTTACCTCGTTATGTGGTGGTGTCCGATTTCGCCCGTTTTCGGGTGCATGACCTGGAAACCGGTGATGACACGGAAGTTGCTCTGGAGGACCTTCACGAAAACGTTCACGTGTTCAACTTCATCGCGGGCTATCAGGTACGGATATTCCGTGAACAAGACCCAGTCAACATCAAGGCAGCAGACAAACTGGCTCGGTTGCACGATCGGCTGCTGGAAATCGGCTACGGTGGGCATGACCTGGAAGTGTACTTGGTCCGCCTGTTGTTCTGCCTGTTCGCCGAGGACACCGGAATATTCATGCCACGCGGAATGTTCCACGACTTCATTGAGCAGCGCACCAGTATTGATGGTTCCGACCTAGCAGCACGGCTCAATGAACTGTTCGATGTGCTGAACACACCAGAAGAAAAGCGCCTCAAGGTACGAGACGAACAACTTAACGACTTCCCGTACATTAACGGCGGGCTATTTGCTGAGCGTCTTGCCACCGCTGCCTTCGACCGTGAGCTACGCCAGTTACTGATCGACTGCTGTGACCTGGATTGGGGTCAGGTATCGCCCGCCATTTTCGGGAGCCTGTTCCAAGGCATCATGGATGCCGATATGCGTCGTAACCTCGGCGCACACTACACCTCCGAACAGAACATCATGAAAGTCATCGGGCCGTTGTTCCTGGATGATCTCAAGGAAGAGCTGGCTAAGTGCGGTAAGTCCAGGACCAAACTCGAAACCTTCCACAACAAGCTGGCAAGTCTGCATTTCTTTGACCCCGCCTGTGGCTGTGGCAACTTCCTCGTCATCACCTACCGAGAAATCCGCCTTTTGGAACTGGAGATCATTCGCCGCCTCCACCGCAAGCAAATCCAGGAACTGGAACTGCTCGATGTCATCGAGCAGTACGTTAAGGTCAACGTCGATCAATTCCACGGCATCGAGATCGAAGAGTGGCCCTCCCAGATCGCGAGGGTGGCCATGTGGCTCATTGACCACCAAATGAACGAATTAGTCGGCAAGGAGCTAGGCAACACCTTCGTGCGTATTCCCTTGGTCAAATCGGCCAACATCGTCCAGGGAAATGCCTTAAAGATACCTTGGGAGGACGTCTTACCATCTGAAAAGTGTAGTTTTATTTTCGGCAATCCACCCTTCTTGGGTCATCACTATCAGAGTACCGAGCAGAGAGCTGACCATGCCCGAAACATGGCCGAGGCTGGCCTGGCAGGGGCTGGAGTTATCGACTTCGTGGCCAACTGGCATGTTCGTTCGGTGCCCTATCTACAACAGAATCCTCGCATCCGTGCCGCCTTCGTATCTACCAATTCAATCACCCAAGGCGAGCAGGCAGGCATTCTCTGGTCGTTGCTACTGGAACATGGGGTTCGTATCAACTTTGCTCACAGAACCTTCCAGTGGTCGAGCGAAGCCCGTGGCGCCGCAGCGGTGCACTGCGTGATTGTCGGCTATGCACTACATGACATACCCAAGAAACTCATTTTCGAGTATGACACGCCACGCAGTGACCCCCACGCCATTACAGCGACCAATATCAACCCATACTTAGCAGATGGCCCGGATGTGCTGGCTCGTAACCGACGTACACCGATCAGTGATGTGCCGCCAATGCGCTGGGGTAACAAACCCACCGATGGGGGACACCTGATCCTATCTCCCGAGGAAAAAGAAGCTCTACTAAAAACCGAGCCTGATGCAGGTCCCTATGTTCGCCGCTTTATGGGAGGAGGGGATTTCATCAACAACCGCGAGCGCTACTGCCTTTGGCTCAAAGACATAACCCCACAAGATCTACGCGCATCCAAGCAGATACGTGAACGGGTTGAAGCAGTACGTGAATTCCGGCAAAACAGTAAGGCCCCCACGACTAGAAAGTTCTCCGATTACCCTACCCTGTTTCGGCAAATCTCTCAGCCAGACACAAGCTACCTGGCTATTCCCGAGGTTTCATCCGAGCGCCGTGAGTACATTCCAGTCGCTTTCTTCGGTCCTGAAGTGATCTGTAGCAACACGGTTCAATTCGTCCCAGACGCTACGCCTTACCACTTTGGCATGCTCTGTTCCAACATGCACATGGCCTGGGTAAGAACGGTTTGTGGCCGTTTAGAAAGCCGCTATCGCTACTCAAACAGCATCGTTTACAACAATTTCCCTTGGCCTGAAGCCAGCGAGGCTCAGCGGAAAAAGGTAGAAGCGACAGGCCAAGCCATCCTTGAGGCTCGCGACAATCACCCAGACGCTACTTTGGCGGACCTCTACGACCCTCTTAGTATGCCAGTGGATCTTCGAAAGGCCCACGAAGCTAATGACAAAGCCGTCGATGCAGCTTACGGGCGACGCAAGTTCAAGGCGGAAGCCGAGCGGGTGGGTTACCTGTTTGAGATCTATCAGGAACGTGTCAAAGAAACAGAATAGTTTCTAGGGCCTGTTGACCTTTCACATGGGTAGCCATAAAAAACCGCAGGCCAAGGCCACCATGCTTTCGTAGTTTCGTTTGAGTTTGTCATACCGCATCGCTATCGCGCGATACGGCTTCAAT
>NZ_QPIJ01000077.1 GCF_003336665.1 Vreelandella rituensis
GCAAGAACCTGCGTTATCGTCAGCCGCGTTTTGATAACCGCACGCGCAAGAAGGGCTGGCTACCACCCAGCCTGCAACACCGAGTCGATACGACCATGGCCTGGGTGGACAAGCTGTGCCGTTGGGCGCCGGTGACTCATCTGAACATGGAATTGGTGCGCTTCGATCTACAGAAGATGGAAAACCCGGAGATTTCCGGGGTCGAGTACCAGCAAGGCACGCTCCTGGGCTATGAAGTGCGTGAATACCTGCTGGAAAAATGGGGGCGTGAGTGTGCCTATTGCGGCACCGGTGATACACCCCTGGAAATCGAGCATGTGGTAGCGAAATCTCGGGGCGGCTCTAGCCGGGTGGCCAACCTGACCATCGCCTGCCATGAGTGCAACCAGGCCAAGGACAGCCAGTGGCTTGCTGATTTCTTTGCCACCAACAAGGGACTCAAGAAACGCCTCAAAGCCAATGGCTTGTCGGCGGAATTCCGCCTTGAGCGCGTCCAGCGCCAGCTCAAATTACCGCTGCGGGATGCCACCGCTGTCAATGCCACCCGCTGGGCACTGTTCGGTGCAATGAAGTCCACTGGTCTACCCGTCGCCGTGGGCAGCGGCGGTCGCACCAAGTACAACCGTCAGCGGCTGGGCANGCTGGGCATTCCCAAAACCCATGCGCTGGATGCGGCCTGTGTCGGCAAGTTCGACACCCTGAAAGGCTGGCGGGTACCCACCCAGGTCATCAAGGCCATGGGGCGCGGCAGTTATCAGCGCACCCGGCTCGACAAGTTCGGCTTTCCGCGTGGCTACCTGATGCGCCAAAAGCAAGTGAAGGGCTTTCAGACCGGCGATAGGGTCAGGGCGGTGGTGCCCAGCGGCAAGAAGGCCGGGACACATATAGGTCGCGTGGCCATCCGCAAGACCGGCAGTTTCAATATTCAGACAGAACAAGGCGCGGTCCAGGGGATTTCCTGGCGCCACTGCACCCTGCTGCAACGCGGTGATGGCTACGGCTACCACCCACTACCCACCATTCAACACTAAAGGAGGCGCGGACAGGGAACCCCGAGTCGTGCTGCGCACGACGCGCTATCCCTCCCGGCGCTAAAGCAACCGGGTTTCCCGCGCAAAACGATGAAGCACCGATAGCGGTCTGAGGTCAACAAGTCTGAGGTCAACAAGATAGGCCAGTGGGAATAATGAGAGTGCTTGCGGTAGATTCCTCTGTGAAGCAGGATAGGTCCCAGCTTCGACCAATGTTCATCAGTGAGCATCAGCCGAAGCATTGCGGACTCCCAAGGTGTTGGCTTGGGAACCTCTACTCTGTGGGTTTGCACTTATACTGCGAATACCTCAGTCATGAACGTCAACAGCCCCTAGATTAAAAAAAGACCTACTCCCCCGATAGGTAAATAAAAATCGATATTGCACGCACAGGTATTGCCGATGGCCATCCCCGCCCTGTACGAAAATCCTTCAGCGACCGTGATTCGTTCGCTGCTCCAGCACGCCCATGAGCTGTCTGTATATGCCAAGGACATGCCCTATGCGTTAAAGGCGGAGATAGTGGAGCTAAGCCTGAGTACCGGGCGTATGGTGCTGGACGTTGAGTACGCTGGATCGGATATCGAGCGGTATCTGGTCAGCGGCGGTGTGAGCTTCGATCTAGAGGCCCTGCAGGGATTACACACCATTGAGCGCCAGACCTACAGTCTCAGCAACGTCGCGGCCAAGCTGCTCAAGATGGACAGCACTCTCTACCGTCTGGAGTGCCAGCTCCCGGAATCGGTTTTAGTCCAAGAGAACCGGGGCGCGCTTCGCATCCCCTTTATCCTCGGCATGCAGGCCCGCGTCAGCCTCGAAGTCTACCTGCATGAACTCAACGTGCCCGGTAGGCTACGTAACTTGTCGGGCGGTGGTTGCATGGTTGACATCGATCTGGCGGAGAGCATAGCGATCAGCTTGGACCAGAACATACCTGGAGTGTCACTGGAATTTCCCAACGGAGAGAGCTTTTTTTCCGAAGGCACCGTCCGACATATACGCCCCTTCGGTAACCATGGCTACGCGGCGGTCGGTATTCAGTTCATCAACCTGACGATGTCCCAGACAGAGACCTTGCTACAGTACGTCAATGAGTCGGAAAGAGAAGCGGCCTTTCGTACCGGATCCAACGATAAGCTCTCCCATCACTCTCCCCTGTTCATTGCCGGCGCCAAAGAGAAGAAGATTTTGCAGCGAGAAGCCCAGGAGCGTGAGAAGCGCGCTCGCCAGTCGCCCATGGAACGCGGTGTGATAGACGTGGCGCATCAGCTCCAGGTGGGTCTGATGCACATGAGGACTCGCTCCGTATTCCCTAGCGAGATCTTCTACGATTGCGTCGACACCCTGCGTTACCTGGTGGAACAGGATCGCAAAGCTCTCCTCTATGCCCTGGCGTTCCTGCGGGACGAGCCGGACTGGGTCAGGCATGCCGTTCAGGTCGCCAGCCAACTAGCCGACTTGCTACTGACCCGTGACCCGCATGATCCCCAGGTGCGTGAAGCCGTGCTGGGTGCCTTGTTGCACACCATGGGCAAGCCGCTGCTGATCAGCGCGGAGCTGCCGTCGCTCAAGGTCAATATGAATCCTGTGCAGAGGGCAATTCTGAGCGGCCATGCGGCAGAACTACGTGAGAAGCTGCTTGAATTAGGCTGGGAGCCAAGCCCTACCTGCCGTGATGTCATTGAGAACGCCAACGAACAACTCGACGGCTCCGGCTACCCGGCCGGCAAGCATGAGGAGCAGCTGTCGGCGCTAATTCGGCTGGTTTCGGTCACCAAGGCGATCAACAAGCTGATGCATGCGCGTAACGGCGTCCCACCCCGCACACCTCTTGACGCCTACCGCAGGATTCATGAGGCAGGTGAGGCCTATGACAAGGCGGTGCTGGTGGAGTACATCCAGGTGTATGGCCTGTACCCGATCGGCAGCCTGACGAAATACTCGGGGGGCTTTTTGGCCTGGGTCATGGACATCGACGGCAAGGGCATGCCTATCCAGGTTCATATTGTCAAGAACCTGCGTTTTCCTGATACCAATATCAACAGCACGATCACCCAAGAAGATTTATCACAGATCGGCAAGCTGCAAGAAGTCGTCAACCCCGCGGATTATGGGGTCAAGTTTCTTAAAGTGTAGGGGTAGCTTTCCCACAGAAAATGCGAGCAAACCTGTTGGTTCGATTAGGCCAAACCCTCTATAAATTTTTGTTTTTAAATATATTTTTAGCAAATACGCGGCAATGGGTCATTTTCCAATTCTTCCAGAATGCGCTCACCCCCGTAGTCTGTGGTTAATACGACCCGGGAATGGTTCGACTGGATCTCACCGACAATTGCAGCCTGCGAACCCGCTGGCAACGCCTGCCAGCGCTTCAATGCCGATGGGGCATCGCTCATTGAAACGACAGCCATTACGCGGCCCTCACAAGCCAGATAATAAGGGTCATATCCCAGCAAATCGCAGACGCCACGCACCTGGTCGCTTACCGGAATGACTTCCTGCCAGAGGTTCATCCCGAGGCCAGTGGCCCGACACAGCTCATGGGCAACGGTTGCCAGTCCACCCCGTGTAGGATCACGCATGAAGCGAACGCCCTCCAGGCCTTGTAAAGCACGAGTCAGCGGAAGAACGCTGGCGGAGTCGGACAGCAAGCTGCCGGACAGGCCGAACTGCTCGCGGGCCAGCATCACGGCCGTGCCATGATCGCCGATGGATCCACTCACCAGGATTTTATCTCCCGGCTGAACAAAATCCATGCCCAGGTTAGTCCCGGGGGCCATGACTCCTATCCCTGTCGTCGCCAGATAGATACCGCCGCATTGGCCGCGGGGAAGTACTTTTGTATCACCGGTAACGACGACAACCCCAGCCGACGCCGCAGCCTGGCCCAAGCTTTTCATAAGCCTTGCCAGACGGCTTATTTCGAACCCCTCCTCGATAAACAGGCTCAGTGTCAGGTAAAGCGGCACTGCGCCGCTGACGGCCAAGTCGTTTATCGTGCCATGCACTGCAAGCGAGCCAATGTCGCCACCGGGAAATTCAAGAGGCTGAACCGTAAAGCCATCGGTGGTGATGACTGGTAGCCCTTCAAGCGCAGGAAGCTTAGCCGCATCCAGTTGCGTATCCAGCATAGGGTTCGCTAGGGCGGGACGGATAACATTCTCAATCAACTCATGCATCAGCCGACCGCCGTTACCGTGGCATAACTCGATCACACCCGCTTCAGAAGTCGCCATAAAGAGCCTCTATTACCTGGCCAAAAGAGATGCCGGCGTCGTTACAGGGCACCTGTTCATTGAGCCGGACCGTAAACCCCCACTCATCGAGCAGTCCCAGTGCTTGTTCGACCAGAAGGCGATTCTGGAAGACGCCTCCCGCCAGTCCGATAGTGATCTCACCATGCTCCGCGCGAATCCTGAGGGCCTGTTTCACCAGTGCCAGGGCCATGCTGGCCTGAAACAGGCCGGCTCGCGCTGCGGGGCTTTGCCGGCCATCCATCAGGAAAGGAATCAGCGGCGCCCAGTCCGTTCGCCAGACTCTTTCAGCGTCTCGATACAATGGCAGGGGCAACGCCGGAATATCCGGATCGGCAATGGCTTCCAGCCACATCGGTGCCTTGCCCTCGAAACTCGCCATGTCCATCAAACCGATCATTGCAGCGGCGGCATCGAAGAGACGACCGGCTGAGGAGGTTTCATGACAGTTTAGCCCCTTCTGCCAGGCTTCTTTCGCCATGGGAGAGGCATTCCAGTCAAAACCGGCAGTCCAGCACAGCGCCGCGGCGCTGCGCCAGGGCTCGCGGCCGGCACGATCACCCCCGGCAAGACGAAAAGGCCGGAATGAGCCCTCACGACGCCATTGTCCCGGCCCGCCGAGAAGCGCTTCGCCGCCCCAGAGAGTGCCATCCGACCCCAGCCCCACACCGTCCCAGGCAAATACCAGCCAGTTACCAGTAACCTCGGGGCATTCGCCCACCAGTGCCGAGGCGTGCGCCTGGTGGTGCCCCACAGGTTGCAGCGCAAGCCCGCACCCCTTTGCCCAGCGCGTGCTCGCATAACCGTCGTGGGCGTCACAAATAACAGCTTCTGCCCTCACGTCATAAAGCCTCTGTAATTGCGCTGCCGTGCGAGCAAAAACCGCCTGGGAACGCCGGCTATCGAGATCGCCGATGTGCGGGGATATAACCACCCGGTTACCCCAGGCCAGAGCCAGGGTATTTTTCAGGTGTGCGCCAGTGGCCAATATGGGAAAAGCAATGGGCCGCGGGAGTTTCAGTTCAAGTGGTGTAAGCCCTCTGCCTATCCGTATGGCACGGATTGTTTTTGCACAAGGTTGAACCACGGAGTCATCGATCGGCCGTAGAATCGACCGGTTATGATGTAAAAAGCCATCCGCGACGTTTGCCAGCAATGTCTCGGCCTCTCTCGGCTCGGTCACCACGGGTTCACCACTTATATTCGCTGAGGTAGTGACCAGAGCCCCGCCAACGTCCTGCAAAAGCAATTGGTGCAACGGACTATAAGGCAGCATGGCGCCCAATTGACTCAGGCCGGGAGCAATGCAATCCGCCAGACTTGATTGTGGGCGTTTGGGCAGAAGCACCACAGGCCTATCCGTTGCCGAGAGCGCCGACAGTGCCAGTTGATCAGCGATGACTGCGCCATGTAACGCAATCAAGTTGTCCGCCAGAGGAAACATAACCGCGAGCGGCTTGTGGGGTCGGTGTTTACGGATTCTTAGTCTTGCCACGGCGCGCTCGTTGCGTGCATCCACCATCAGGTGATAGCCCCCTACCCCTTTCACGGCAATGATCAAGCCGGCCCTTAGCTGAGCCACGGCTTTTGCCAGTGCGGTCTCATTGCCATGAACCGCAATGCGCCCTGGTTCGCTAAACCAGAGCTCAGGGCCGCAGGCGGCGCAAGCGAGAGGTTCGGCATGGAAGCGGCGATCATTAGGATTCGCATATTCCGCCCTGCATGCAGCGCATAGCGTAAATTCGCTCATGGTCGTTTGGGCGCGATCATAAGGCATGGCCTTGATGAGGCTATAACGCGGGCCGCACTCAGTACAGTTGATAAACGGATAGCGATAGCGCCTGTTCGAGAGGTCCTGCATTTCTTCAAAGCAGCGTGCACAGACGGCATAATCCGGTGAAACATGAATATCGGTATCGCCAACGCTACTTGCGAGGATTCGAAAGTCCGTATGAAACCCGGCAGGAATTTTTTTACGCGAAACAATGGTTGGCAGAGCCAGCGAAGGCGCCTGCTGTTGCACCGCCGCCGCAAAAGCGTCGATGCAGCTGGCATCACCTTCGGTCACGACCTCCACGGTGCCGGATCGATTCCGGACAAAGCCATTCAGCCCAAGCTCTCTGGCAAGGCGATAGATGAAAGGTCGGAACCCTACCCCCTGGACCCGGCCGGTTATCAGCCAGCGGCAGGCGCCCTGCTCTTCTAGTCGGGGCATATCGGCGTTTCTCTGTGGCTACGGACACCGTTGGCCCACCAGATCCGGCAAGCGCCTTCGTCCGACACCATGCAGGGGCCGACTGGATTTCTCGGCGTGCATCCACGACCGTAGAGCGGGCACTGGTTGGGATAAATTTGTCCCATGACGACGTTGGCACAGGCGCAACCGGGCGGCATCTCTCCGGCGCGACGACGCGACGCCCGGCTGTGATCGGAAAAGCGAACTCGTGCATCATGTGAGGCGTGAGCCTCCCTCGGGTTGAAGCCGGAGCGAGCAAGGATACCGATGCCACGCCAGTTGGCGTCGACAACGTCAAAGGCGTTCTTGAGTAAGCGTTGTGCCGTGGGGTTGCCATCCGGGAGCGCAACTTCCGCATAACAATTATCCAGAAAGGAACGGCCCTCCAGGGTTTGTCGCAGGCATGAATAGATCGCCGCAAGCAGGGATTCGGGGGTAAATCCGGCCACGGCTGCCGGCAAGACATGGCGTTGAGGAACGAACTGCCATTCCTCGGTCCCCATGATGGTGGCGACGTGGCCGGGCGCAATCAGGGCATCGAACTCGCAGCTTTGCGACTCAAGCAGCATTGCCACAGCGGGCCAGGTGAGCCGCCCTGAAATGAGCAGGGAAAGATTATCCGGAAGATCTTGCCCGAGCAGCGCCGCAACCGGTGCCATGGTGGTCTCAAACCCCGCCGCAAAAAACACCACTTCGCGCTCCGGATGTTCCCGGGCAATGGCCACCGCATCCATAGGGCTGGCAATCGGTCGAATATCGGCGCCGGCGGCCCGCGCAGCATCGAGTGATCGCGGCTGTGAACGTGGCAGGTTAACGGGCACCTGCAGCATGTCCCCAAACGCTAACAACAGGACCCGCTCATCAAGTGCCAATCGCATGGCCTGATAAATATCTTCCTCAGGGCAGATACAGACGGGACATCCCGGCCCTGGAATGATCTCGATGTTTCGCGGCAACACGGTACGCAAACCCGCCAGGCTGATGGATCGCTCATGGCCACCGCAAACATTCATGATCTTGAGGGTGCGATCCAAGGGTAGCCCGTGAATAAGGTTCAGCCAGTGCCTGGCTTCAGGAGTCACCCTGCACCTCCATTCTCAACCACCCTGGCTTCATCAACCGGTGATTGGGCTTTGTGTGCGTGCAGCCATGCAAGCCATTCGTCGAGGCCGGCTCCGCTTCGCGCGGACAGCGATATGATGGGCGCAGGGCTGGCAAGGGCACGCAGAAAGTTTTCAGCCCGGTCAATCCGGAAATCACCCACATGAGGGAGCAGGTCCAGTTTGCTGATGACCAGCAGGTCTGCGGTTCTGAACATGACAGGGTACTTTGCAGGCTTGTCGTCGCCCTCGGTGACTGACAGCAGGACAACATTCAGATGCTGGCCCAGATCGAAGCTTGCGGGGCAGACCAGATTGCCGACATTTTCGATAAAAAGAAGGTCAATTTCCGCCAGATCCATGCCATGGAGGGCGTTGTGCACCAGCTGGGCATCAAGGTGACAGGCACTGCCAGTGGTTATTTGAACGACCGGAATATCCAGGGCGCGGATGCGCTGCGCGTCCAGCTCGGTCTCCAGATCGCCCTCCAGAACCGCGCACCGGTAGTGCTTCTGCAACGTCCGCAGCGTGGCTTCCAGCAGTGCGGTCTTGCCTGCCCCGGGTGAAGACATCAGGTTCAGTACCAGTGTGCCGGCTGAACTGAAGTGCTCGCGATTATGGGCGGCAAGATCCTGATTCTGCTGGTGCAGGTTCTGTAGCAGCGAAATGGACGCTGTTTCCTGTGGTCCGGAAATTCCCGGTGGCTTACCACAACCGCAGTCTACGCACATGATCTGCTCCTTTTAATTACGGGCACTTTATCGCGGATAGTTCGTCGAGGGTCAGCTCGACACTCTCCAGTATCAATTCGTCACCGCTGACCAATTGGGTGGAACAGCTACCGCAAGAGGTACAACTAAGCTGGTTGGATGCTGCCCGAGATCTTTTTTTGCAACTGCCGCAATAGACCTCTATGCAGGTTGCCGTCAGGTTCAGTTTTGCTGATTCAGCCAGGGTGCCCGCCGCTGCCAGGGGGAAGGCGGTTTTCAGCAGTTCGGGTTCGACGCCGGACAAAGGACCGACCTGCAGGCGCACAACGGTTACGGCCAGGACCCGATGCTGTTCCGCCACCTCCAGAATCTGGCGGAGCAGGCTCCGGCAAAGGCTCAGCTCATGCATGACTGCCCCGCGCCATCTCGTCATGCAGCTCCCATGAGGTGCGAGCGTCTGCCTGGCCGATTTTCTGGATCGCATAACCCACATGCACCATGACGAAATCTCCGGGAACCAGGGCCGTGCCTTCCATCAGCATCAGGTTCACTTCACGAAAAATGCCCTTGGCCTGACAGCGGGCAACGCCGTCTTCAATGGTTTCAATTTTCATTGGTACGCCTAGACACATGTTTTCACCTCGCTATTGAGGCCTGGCCAACGGCTGCGCCATGCGCTTGATGTTTCGTTGATGTCCATGCGGATAACGTTTCGTCAATAAGCGTACAAAGCTTCGGAACGGCGGCAGCAACCGCTGGCGAAACCTCTTCGCAGAACACTGATTCGGACATTTCGACTTCAGACATTTCGACGCCTAGAATCAACAGATGCCGGGGAAGCAGTGCGAGTTCATCCGCGAGCGCCAGCGCCTCGGCCACGCCGAAGCTGTGAGAAGAAAAGCAGCCATTAGCCTGGGTCAGATCGGCCAGCGCCAGGCGATGGATACGTCCCGGTTGCCCCATGTTCTGAAGGGCGTCAACCACGACAACTCCCCGGGCTCCTGTCAGTGCCTGGATCAATCCGCTGCCGGGCCTGTCGAGAGCCAACGCCGAGCATTGCGTGGCACCTTCGGGCTCTGTGGTGTTATCCAGAGACTGAAACGCTGAAACGAGGCGCCAGCCCAGCTGGTCGTCGCCGAAGGGCGAGCCTATGCCCAGCACCCGCCAGTGGCTCATAGGCGCTCCGTCGACAATCTGAGAAAGTGAGTGGCGCAGGAAATGCAGGGGTCGAAATTGCGAATGACCTGTTCACAGTGCAATTGCAGCTCCTTGTCCGGCTTGTCCAGGCCAAAGGCCATCAGGGAATGCTGCAAATCCCGCTCGATGCGGGCCTGATTCTGACTGGTCGGCGGTACGATGCGAGCGTTCCGGATCAAGCCGTCCTCATCCAGCTCGTATCGATGCCAGAGCAAGCCCCGCGGCGCCTCGGTAGCACCATAGCCGACACCTGCGGGAGGCTTGACCGGGACAGAGGCGGTGTCGGGCTCTCCGTAGTCTTCCAGAATCCGGATGGCATCGGTGATGCCATAGCAGATTTCAATGGCGCGTGCCGCCATGCTGTGGAACATGTTGCCGGAAGGCCAGTCGATCCCGGTCTTTACGGCAAGCGTTCGCACCGATTCGGGTAAAGTGTCCAGGTTCAGGTTTAGCCGGGCCAAGGGCCCGACCAGATAAGGCTGGTCGTTGAACAGGCTGAACAAGGCGGTGGACTCGGCCACCTGATGCTCGACGATGTGCTTTTCAAAGTCCGAAACAGCAAAAGACTGACCCCGGTTGGAGGCAATCTTACCGTTGAGAATCGGATAGTCGCCCGGTTCTTCAAGTGACAGCAGCGTCACATCCTGGTCCCGGTCGGGAACCGCAATGCCCGCCACCCATGCAACAAGATCCTGTGCATCCTGCAAGGCATCTTCGAGCTGGACTTTCAGTGCCGTCGCCTCTTGCATGGAAGGCGCACGGTGAAAGCCCCCCACCTTGATGCCGACCGGGTGAACGGATCTTGCGCCCAGCAAGCGAATCAGTGCATTACCGAGACCCTGCAGGCGCATGCCCCGCCTGACGATCTGCGGGTAGTCCTTGGCCATGGTGATAGCGCTGTCGTAGCCGAAGAAATCCGGCGCGGCCAGCAAATGTATATGCAGCGCATGGCTTTGAATCCATTCACCGTAATACATGAGCCGACGCATGGCCTGCACCCAAGGCCCGGGATCCGTCCCCGACAGGCTTTCAACGGCATTGATGGCGCTCATCTGATAGGCAACCGGGCATATGCCACAGATGCGTGCCACCAGCTCCGGCAGTTCCTCATAGGAGCGGCCTTCAAGAAACTTCTCGAACAGGCGGGGGGGTTCGTATATCTCCAGGTGCAAGTCTTCGATTTGACCATCACGGATACGCAGGTGCAGAGCCCCTTCGCCCTCGACCCGAGCCAGAACCGGAACATGCAGTGCGACGGTCCGTTTATTAGTGACCATGGTCGGCGTCCGTAGATATGATGTTGGCGGCCGCGTCGCGGAACTCAGGCGCACTGTTGCTGATGTGCCGAAAATGACGTGTAATTTCTTCCGGCAAGAGGCCCAACCCTTCAAACCACCCGGCGAGCGAAGCAGTATTAAGCGCTTCTGCGGGCCCATAACAGGAATAGCAGCCGCGACCGAAGCTCGGACAAAGCGCTCCGCACCCCGTCTGCGTGACAGGTCCCATGCATGGCATGCCCTTGGCGACAAGTACGCACACTGCTTGTTGGCGCTTGCACTCCATGCAAACCTTGTCCTGAGCTTGCTCCGGCAAGGTGCCATATAACCACGCTCGTATTGCGCCAAGCACCTGGTCCTTGTTAGGAGGGCAGCCCCAAATTTCCAGGTCGATCTTGATGTGGTCCGACATGGGTGTGGAGGTGGCAAGGCTATCGATATACTCGGGTTTGGCGTAAACCGCGCTGAGCCATTCCCCGGCATCCGCAAAATTGCGTAACGCCTGGATACCTCCAGCCGTGGCGCAGGCGCCGAAGGCTACGATGAAGCCGCTGTTAGAGCGGATTTGCTTGATGCGCTGCAGATCATGCTCCGTGGTTACCGACCCCTCGATAAAAGCAATATCTACCTCCGCGTCAGGAGCCACGGGTCCGGCTTCTGCAAAATGTACCAGCTCGACCATGTCCGCCAGTTGCAGCAATGTCTCGCCCATGTTCAGAAAGGTCAGTTGACAACCGTCACAAGAGGCAAACTTATGCACCGCCATGCGGGGTTTGCGTCCCAGGGTACTTGTTTGCATTAAACCCCCCTGATGCCCAACAAGCGCTTTACAGCGGGATATTTAAAGATGGGGCCCTGTCGACAGAGGAACTGATCACCGAATTGACAGTGCCCGCAGTGCCCCACCGCGCACTGCATGTTGCGCTCCATGCTCAAATAGAGGCGTTGTTCAGGCACGCCCCGCTGCAAAAGGTCCTTCGTGCCGGCGATCATCATCCCTTCTGGCCCGCACATCATGACTATGGTGCCTTCAGGATCAATCTTGGCATCATCGAATACCTCGGTTACGGGGCCGACGTGAAACGGCCAGAGGGGACCACCGTGATCGGCTGCTACCAGAACCTGTGTGTTGGGGAAGGTGCGCCAATAATCGTAACGCTCCCGCCAGATAAGGTCTTGCGCATGCTTTACGCCTTGAATGACAGTGAGTTTTCCGTAGCGCTGCCGGCGCATCAAAACATAATTAATAACCCCGACAACCGGTGCGCAACCAATACCGCCGGTGATTACCAGTACATCGGCACCCTCGGCTTGTTTTAGCGGCCAGGACTGGCCGTAGGGACCACGAAGTCCGATCTGCGACCCAACATCCAGCCTGGCCATGGCATCGGTAACCCGCCCGGTCGCCCTGATGGTATGCCCGAGAATCTCGGGCTCATCCGGATCAGAGGCGATAGAAATGGCAATCTCTCCAACGCCGTGCAGGTAAAGCATGTTGAATTGGCCTGGTGCAAACCGGTATGCCCGCCGCTGCTCCGGATTCCTCAGGCGCAAGCGCAGGGTAAAAATCCTGTCCGATTCCTGGATGCGCTCGACAACCTCCGCCACCATCGGCATGCGAGAGATGGTAGTAGGCACTTGGGGCGCGGTATGGCCACCATGAGCTAGGCTGGGATTACTCATCGCTGGCATCCTTGCAAATCGCTGCAGCTTCTTCCGTCAGGTCAATGCCCACCGGACACCAGGCAATACAACGGCCGCAACCGACACAGCCGCTACGGCCATATTGGTCAATCCAGCTACCGAGTTTATGGGTAAGCCATTGGCGGTAGCGCGTACGGATGTCCGGCCGGATAACGTGCCCGCTGATAGAGGAATGCCCCTGGGTAAAGCAGGAACTCCACTCACGGCAGTGTTCGCTGGTCTGGCCGTCTAGAGAAGGCACCTCGTTTTCGCTCGCACAAAAACAGGTTGGACACACGGAGGTGCAGTTGCCACACGCCAGGCAGCGCTCGGCAACGTCATCCCATCGGGGGTGATCCAGATTCTCGAAAAGTATTCGGTTAAGGGGGCCTTCGGGCAGCGCGCGCGTCTGGACGGCTACCGCTGCATCCAATTCACGACGAGTCTGATCAAGCTGCGCCTCGTCAGCCTCCAACAAGGGAAGCTGATCCAGAATCAGTTTTCCGCGATCGCTGCCCGCATCGATAATGAAACCTTCATCCAATTCAGCCAGCGCAATATCATACCCGCCGGTTGCTGCCGGACCGTCTCCGGTAGAAACGCAAAAGCAGGTCGAGGCCGGATGACTACAATGGACGGCCACGATGAACAGCTGTTCGCGACGACGCGCGTAATGGACGTCCGGAGAAGGCTCTTTCAGAAAGTGCGCGTCATGTATGGCAAGGGCTGCCAGATCACAGGCGCGTACTCCCAACACGGCCAAGGGTTTCGGCTCAACTATCCGTTCTTTAAAGCTTAGGCCACCATTCTCGTCTACGGTACCTTCCCAGAGTACCTCGCGAGAGGGAAAGAGATAGGGCTTCAAGGCCTGTGGCCCGTTGGCCCATGAGAACCAGCGCGCATCCCCGCTACTTTCCAGCCGATAATAGCCGGGCGCCTGCCGGTCGTAAGCTCCCTGCGGTAATTCGCTAACCGTATCGAGACGATCAAAGATAATGGCCTCGTCACGCATGACGGGACCGACACAGTCAAAACCCTGCAAGATCAACTGGTCAATAAACGACTGGAAGTTCTGTCGCGGAAGGAAATAACGCTCCAGGTCTTTAAAGACATCATCCACGTCGACCCCCGGTAAGATTCTGCGCCCCATGTGTTCACTAGCCACTTATCTCAAGTTAGCAGGTTTATCCGTTGGCGCGAAAAACCGCGTACTTCTAGAGCGAGTAAGCTGGCCCCAGACGGATGGAAGCCCTTTGCATTGATCACTTCGGACCGTAGCGGGCACAATAGGCGCGTTGCGATCAATACTCAGAAAAAATCATCGAGTCGTTTGTAAGCCACGTGAAACCTTTGAAACAGGGCTGCACAAAACCGTGCCGTGGTATTTGGAGCATCTTGACTGGAGTGAGCGGCTACAAGCGAGAGAAGTATCAGCACATCTATTCGTTAACCGGCAGCGTTAGAAGCCTAGGAGACTGTCGGATTAAGGGGCGCGAATCGCAGAAGCAGCGTCCCTTCGTTGGTTTTTCCGCAGGGTAAGCGATCCTGCGGTTGGAAAGGTGCTTTCGCCTTCTACAGCCTTGTCTTGTGCCGTCTCTTGGCCCCTGCTGCGCGTGCTATCAGGGTAAGGGGCGCCCCTTACCCTGTGGTCAGGCGGTGC
>NZ_QPIJ01000078.1 GCF_003336665.1 Vreelandella rituensis
TGCACGTATGGGGAGCAAATAGCTCGAGGAACCTATTGGGAGCTGACGTGCGGATAGCCCATCAGGGTCCAATGCTTCTGCATTATTTAAGAGACCGGATATACGTGTGCAGTCGTACCTAATGCCTATCGTGCCCCATGCTTGCAAACGAGGAGGACTCCATATACGTGCGTAGATGAATTTTTTCTTGGTAAAGCGTTTGATCGTTGGTGACGGCCGTGACACCGCCGTCACCAATGCCGAGAATGACCGGCTGACCATGCTCGGTAGCGGCGTAGGTTAACTGGATGGCAAAGGGTGTCCGCTAGATTACCTCGGCCTTGCCCTTACGAAGCACCCAACGGGCCTTCGCCGGATGCGTGGGCATCAGCCAATTCCCTTGCTGACTTTTGACACATAGGCCTTCATCCCAACCTCCTTGATTGATAAGAACGCACCGTTAAAAAATAGTGGTAAGGTTCGCTTCGGCCAGGTTAGTCGGCCTTGTTGTGTCGTGATGACGGTCCCTACCCATCAGGACGGTTTACGACATGGCGACAGAGCAAGAACATCCCAGGGGTGTCATGACCCGCATAACGTAGTGCACCAAAAGGCACACTTGGCCTATTCAACTAGGGCTTGCAAAGCTACCCGCAAGCCCCGCATCCATCAGCAGCGTTGATGATGCGTGGGGTGATAGACCAAACTGATAACACTCACATTAAAATACAGGATCGCATTTCGAATGGCTGAGGCCTATTACATGCAGCTTACCCGGCAGCTGCGCGAACAATTGCGCTACGGTGGTGCCACTTGGGTAGATGAAGTCGGCAGGCTGCCTGCAGAGCGGGTGCTAGCAGAACGTTTCAATACCACCCGTGTGACGCTGCGCCAGGCACTTGCGCAGTTGGAAGGAGAAGGCAAAATTCATCGCAGTAACCGGCGCGGCTGGTTCGTCTCGCCCAAGCGTCTAGAGTATGATCCAACGCGCGATGCCGGCTTCAACGACTATGTGACTGCACAAGGACGCACTCCTCGTACTGAGGTGCTGGGTGTAACAACCGCAACATGTCCGGCGGCAGCCAGCGCGCTGGGGCTTGACGTGAATCATCCGCTGTATCATATACGCCGCAGACGCTATGTTGACGAGCGCGCAGTACTGGTGGAGTCCCTTTGGGTCGTGCCTGAGCAGGCTCCTGGTCTTTTGCAGGAGCGCTTTGATCACTCGCTATGGGGACTATTGCGTGAACGCTGGCAGCTTGAACTCTCACACCGCTCCATCCGCATGGTGTCAGAAGCGCTGCAACAAGATGATGCCAGTGAGCTAGGCGTGGCTACTGGCACCGCAGGGCTTAATATCAGTCGAACGATTTTCGACACCCGTCATCGACCCATCGAATATGACGAAGAGCACTGGTTACACGATGCATTGAGTATTCGTGTAGAGCTCTCAAATACTACCTAAACGCCTTCACCAGCGGTCAATCTGTTAAAGCCAACGTCAATACTTCTTCATGTTACTGTCACGGCGGTGTCATCTCGTTGCGCCAATATTCTGGTCTACACCAGGGATGGTGAGTTACGCACTGCGTTTCACCACTTATCCAAATGACGAGATATGATCATGACATTGCAACGCTCACTAATCGCATCCGTTGTCCTTAGCGCGGCCTCAATGACGGCCGCACAGGCTACTGAGCTGACGGTTTACACCGCCGTCGAATCTGATGACCTGCAAAAATATGCCGAGCGCTTCAATCAGGCGCATCCCGATATCGAGATCCGCTGGGTGCGTGATTCCACCGGTGTGATCACTGCACGCCTTTTGGCCGAAAAGGATAATCCCCAGGCGGATATGATTTGGGGCCTGGCTGCCACCAGTTTGTTGGTGTTGGAAGAGGAGGGCATGTTGGAGCGCTATGCGCCCGCTGGAATAGAGAAGCTGGATCCTAAATTCGTCGATGTGGCCTACACACGTGACGGCGAAGACCCCGCTTGGGTGGGTATGGATGCTTGGGTAGCATCGATCTGCTACAACACCATTGAGGGTGAGAAAAATGGCGTACCGAAACCGACATCATGGAACGACTTGACGCAGCCCGAGTATGAAGGCCACGTGATCATGCCCAACCCAAACTCCTCAGGCACTGGCTATCTTGATGTGGCCAGCTGGCTGCAGCTGTGGGGTGAAGAGCAAGGTTGGGACTACATGGATCGTCTGCACGATAACATTTCTCGCTATACCCACTCCGGCTCTGCCCCTTGCAGCCTGGCGGCGACCGGTGAAACCACGGTAGGGGTTTCTTTTGCTTTTCGTGGTGCCCGTTTGAAGTCGCAAGGCGCCCCGATTGAGCTGGTGTTCCCGGAAGAGGGTCTAGGTTGGGATATGGAAGCCGCCGCCATCGTGGCCGGTACCGATAAACGCGAAGCTGCGCAGACATTGATGGACTGGGCCGTCTCACAAGACGCCAACGAGCTCTATAACGAAGGCTATGCGGTTGTAGCGTATCCCGGTGTAGCACAGCCGATCGATAATTATCCCAGCAATATCGTAGAGCGCATGATTGACGCAGACTTTCAGTGGGCAGCGTTGAACCGCAAGCGTGTGTTGGATGAGTGGCAGCGTCGCTACGACAGCAAGAGCGAAGAGTAAGCACAACGTTGAAGGCCCGGTGCCTAATGGCACCGGGCGAGGAGTTTGTTATGCAATCGATGACGGCTGCGCTATCGCCCGGGCTTTATGCAGAGGTAAAAAAAAGCGATACCCACCTCGCTATTACCCAACTGACGAAGCGTTTTGGTGACTTTACCGCACTAAAACAGATCGACCTGGAAATACAAGAGGGCGAGTTTGTCTGCTTTCTTGGCCCGTCAGGCTGCGGGAAAACCACACTATTACGTGCCATCGCCGGATTAGCGCCGCAAAGCAGTGGGAAGATTATCCAGCGCGGCTGTGATGTATCTACTTTGCCACCTCAAGAACGCGACTTTGGCATTGTGTTTCAATCCTACGCGTTGTTTCCTAATTTGACGGTTTACGGCAACATCGCTTACGGACTGCGTAATCGGCGCGAGGATCGCCATTGCATCCGCGCCCGTGTAACGGAGCTTTTAGCCCTGGTCGACTTGGCCGGGAGTGAAAGCAAGTATCCTGCAGCGCTGTCGGGTGGGCAGCAGCAACGCGTCGCCCTGGCACGTGCACTGGCTACCGAACCGAGCCTGTTGCTTCTGGATGAGCCGCTATCGGCCTTAGATGCCCGTGTGCGTGTGAACCTGCGCGGTCAGATGAAAGCCCTGCAGCGACGCCTGGGTGTCACCACCATCATGGTCACTCATGATCAGGAAGAGGCGCTGACCATGGCGGATCGCATCGTGGTGATGAATCACGGCGTGATCGAGCAGATCGGGACGCCCGAAGAAGTGTACCGGCAACCCGTCAGCGAATTTGTAGCGACGTTTGTCGGCAGCATGAACTTTTTGGATGCTGTGCCTGAGGGTAGTTCGGGGCTTCGCCTCGGCTCACAATGCCTGAAATGCTTGCCACATGGGCTGGATGATAGTCCACGCGCGCGTTTGGCCGTGCGCCCTGAGGATGTCGCGTTAACACCCTGCACCACTGGCCTGTCAGCCACCGTGCAGGGGATTGAGTTTCTTGGTGCTTTTTTACGCGTACGCCTGCACCTCGACGACAGTGACCAGCCTCTGTTGGCCGACGTATCGGCACGCGATGCTGAGTCAGTCGCCCTCGCGGTGAATGGCCGCGTTGGCATCTCGCTACCTGCTGCGGCGATTCGCTTGTATCCCGCGAGCGAGGTCGCGTCATGATAGCGTCTACGCTGATGCCGGCGCGATTGCGATCTAGTGAAGCATTGATCCGCCTCGCGGCGCTTTTGTTGGGGTTGGCGCTACTGGTCGTTGGTCTGTTGCTGCCGCTTTTGACCATGCTGGTGAAAAGCGTGCAAGACCGCAACGGCGACTTCATTGGCCTGACCAACTTTATTCATTACTTTCAGGTACCGGCGCTGGTTAACTCGATCCAGCAGTCGCTGTTTGTGGCACTACTGAGCACGATGCTCGTGGTGAGTTTAGCGTTTCTGTGTGCCTACGGGATTACGCGCACTTGCATGCCAGGTAAGCGGGTCTTTCGCGTGCTGGCGATTTTGCCCATCCTGGCGCCTTCGCTGCTGCCGGCAATCAGCCTGGTGTATCTGTTCGGCAATCAAGGCTGGTTTCGCGAGGCGTTGATGGGGCAAAGCATTTATGGCCCGATTGGTATCGTGATGGGCATGAGTTTTTGGATCTTTCCACATGCGTTGATGATTCTAACCACAGCACTGGCTAACAGTGACGCACGTCTCTATGAAGCTGCCGAGGCATTGGGAACACCAAAGTGGCGTAGCTTCCTGACCATTACACTGCCAGGTGTGCGCTACGGGTTAATTTCCTGCACATTTGTCGTGTTTACCTTAGCGATAACCGATTTTGGCGTACCTAAGATTATCGGCGGGCAATACAGCGTGCTGGCCACGGATGTTTATCGTCAGGTGGTGGGGCAACAGAACTTCCAGATGGGCGCGGTGGTTAGCGTGATTTTGCTGCTACCGGCGGTGTTGTCCTTTATCGTCGATCGTTTGATACAGCGTCGCCAGGTGGCACAGCTCTCGGCGCGTGCTGTGCCCTGGCAGCCGACCCCCGCGCCTTTGCGTGACGGACTCTTTGCGATATTTTGCTACAGCGTTGCGGGCGTGATCCTGTTGGTGATCGGCACGGCTGTATATGCTTCGCTGGTGCAGTTCTGGCCTTATAAATTGTCGCTGACGCTTGATCACTACGGTTTTGACGGCTTGGCCGGGGGTGGCTGGTCAGCTTGGTTCAACTCATTGAAGCTGGCTTTTTCGGTTGCGCTAATCGGCACGCTGGTGGTGTTCTTCAATGCGTGGTTGATCGAAAAGAGCGATGGCTTTGCGCCGCTGCGCCAGGGGCTGCATTTCATGGCAATGTTGCCGATGGCGGTACCAGGCATGGTGCTGGGGTTGGCGTATATTTTCTTTTTCAATCAGGCGGGCAACCCGTTCAACTGGCTCTATGGCACGCTGGCAATTTTGGTGCTTAACACGCTGATTCATTTCTATACGGTATGCCACCTTACATCCGTCACCGCGCTTAAGCAGCTGGACCCAGAGTTCGAAGCAGTCGGAGCATCGCTGAAGGTGCCGTTCTGGATCACCTTTCGTCGCATTACGCTACCGGTATCGCTGCCAGCAGTGTTGGATATTTCCGTGTATCTGTTCGTCAATGCCATGACTACCGTCTCCGCTGTGGTTTTTCTCTACAACAGCGATACGCGCTTGGCTTCGGTGGCAGTGCTGCACCTTGACGAAGCTGGGTACTTTGCCAGTGCAGCGGCCATGGCAGTGTTGATTTTTCTCACGTCGCTGGTGGTCAAATTGCTGCACGCGGCACTGACTCACGTGTTATTGACGAAAGCACAACGTTGGCGTCAAGCCACTTAATCATGTTTTTAGCTCACTATTGAGGTGATAACGCCATGACGGATACGACACCCCTAGCTTTTAACGATGCCTTACCTCCTGTCGGCGTAGACAAAAGCGATGTGATGACAGCGTTACAGTCTTTGTACCAACGGGCGGGCAACATGCACTACGGCGAAGATGTGACGCAGCTGGAGCATGCGGTGCAATGTGCCTCTTTAGCCCAACAATCAGGAGCGTCAAGTGCGCTTATCGTAGCGGCATTGCTGCACGATATCGGCCATCTTGTCGGTCCACGCGATTGGCGCGAACGCAATAAACACGACGACGTTGGCGCCGCGTTATTAGAGCGTTTTTTTGATGATGCAGTATGCCAACCGATTCGTTTGCATACCGTAGCAAAGCGCTATTTATGTGCTATTGAGCCTGCGTACGAAGCGTCACTGTCCGAGGCGTCCAAGCATTCTCTGATGCATCAAGGTGGTGTCATGACAGCAGAAGAGTGTCGCGATTTTGAAGCGTCTCCTCATTTCGATGCGTCTGTCATGCTTCGGCGTTGGGATGATGTCGGGAAGTGCACAGAACTAAGTGGTGTGGCGTTTTGTGAGTTTATGCCGACGATCAGGCAAGTCCTCGACCAGTAATACAGTGTCGCTTCCTTGCGCAATTTTTTTGACCGAATTTCTGGTATATACCAATGACTTTTACACACGATCAAGCTTTGTTTGAGAAAACGCCGTACCTCCTCACTCCAGGCCCATTAAGCACGTCGGTGGCGACTAAGAATGCCATGCAGCAAGACTGGGGCTCTTGGGATAGCGATTTTAATACCATCACCGCGGATATTCGACGCCAGTTGCTGTCCATGGCAGGCGACGATGACGACGCTTTTGTCTGCGTACCGATGCAGGGAAGCGGTACCTTTGCTGTTGAAGCCACCCTGGCCAGTATCACTGACTCGACTAAACCAACGCTGGTGCTCAGCAATGGGGCTTATGGTAAGCGTGCCGCCCAGATCCTTAGTTATCTGGGGCGCCCGGTACAAGTGCTGGATAAGGGCGATTACTTGCCGCCGCTACCGGAAGAGGTCGATGCGTGGCTGACGGCGCATCCTGAGATTGCAACGGTGGTGCTGATTCATTGTGAGACGAGCTCCGGTATTCTCAACCCTCTAGAAGCGATTGCTGATGTGGTTGCCTTGCACGGCAAGCGCTTTATCGTCGATGCCATGAGCTCGTTTGGTGCTGTGCCAATCAATGTGCAGCGTATTCAGTTGGACGCGTTAGTGTCATCAGCCAATAAATGCATTGAGGGTGTACCGGGATTCGGCTTCGTAATAATCCACCGGGAGGTTCTAAAAACCAGTGAGAACCGGTCACATTCGCTCAGTTTAGATCTCCACGCTCAATGGAGCTACATGGAGCGTACCGGGCAGTGGCGGTTTACCCCGCCCACGCACACGGTGATGGCTTTCCATCAGGCCCTGGCACAGCATCAGGCGGAAGGCGGCGTGGCTGGCAGACTTGCGCGTTATACCCAAAACCGTGACGTGTTAGTTGAGGGAATGCGACAGCGGGGTTTTCAAACATTGTTGGATGATGCTTGGCTGTCGCCAATTATCACCACGTTTTTCAGCCCGCGAGATCCGAATTTCGCCTTCGCGCGTTTCTATGCGGCCTTGAAGGCACGCGGCTTCATCATCTACCCAGGTAAGCTGACTGAGGTTGAGAGTTTTCGCATCGGCCATATCGGGCAAGTAGACAGCAACGTCATGAATGCGCTTTTAGTCGCCATTGACGAGAGCTTAAACGAAATGGACGTAACCGATACGCGCCCGCCTCAAGCCGCTTACTCTATGGGAGAACTCGCATGATCTACCAGACGCCTTCGCAGCTAGATGCGGTGATTTTCGACTGGGCGGGAACACTGGTTGATTTTGGCTCCTTTGCACCGACGCAAATCTTTGTTGAAGCTTTTGCCGAAATGGGCATAGCACTTTCTTTGGAAGAAGCCCGTGGCCCAATGGGCATGGGTAAATGGGACCATATCCGCACGCTCTGTAACGATAGGGACATCGCGGCGCGCTTTGAAATAGCGACTGGGCATCTGCCAACAGACGATGACGTCACCGCGCTATATGAGCGCTTTCTGCCATTGCAGATAGAAAAAATCGCTGACCATTCTGCACCTATACCCGGCGCGCTGGACGTTGTGGCGACGCTACGCAAAAAGGGTATGAAACTTGGGTCGTGCTCAGGCTACCCGGCGGTGGTAATGGAAAACGTCGTGGCATTGGCGCGTGAGCAAGGCTTGGTACTGGATTACGTTATCGCCACCGACGAGGTGCCGAACGGGCGGCCATATCCGGCACAGTCGCTGGCCAATGTCATGGCATTGAGCGTTCGTGATGTCGCTGCTTGCGTCAAGGTTGACGATACCGTGCCAGGTATTGTTGAGGGTCGTAGCGCCGGTATGTGGACGGTGGCTCTGACGTGTTCCGGTAATGCGCTCGGGGTGACGTTTGAGACATATCAGTCCATGGAAGAGGCTGACCGCCAAACCACGCACCGTCGAATTGCCGAGCAATTCGCTTCGAGCCAGCCGCATTATCTCATTGAAACTATCGCTGAGCTTCCTGGAGTGATCAGTGCTATCAACGCACGTTTGGTTCTCGGGGAGAGGCCTTGAGTCCCACGGCGCTGACACTGATTGTGGTCTCCGTTTGCCTGCATGCAGGATGGAATGTACTTGGCAAGCGGCGTGCGCCGTCGCTTGCCTTTTTTAGTCTGGCGATCATGGCCGGTGGGTTAACGTTTCTGCCACTACTGCTTTTAGGTCCACCAGTTACCGTGTTGCCGGGGAAGTTTTGGGCGTGGCTAGTGGCTTCAGGGCTGTGCCAGATGTTCTACATGGGTGGGTTAGCCTGGGCCTATGCGCGAGGTGAAGTTAGCGTACTTTATCCTATTGTACGCGCTTTGCCCGTCGTGTTCGTGCCACTGGTGTCAGTCGCGTTACTGGGCAGTCAGGCGATCACCTCGTTCGACGTGCTAGGCATGGGACTGATCGTGCTAGGAGCGTTGTGCCTGCCTCTTTCTGACCCTGCAGCGCGTCGCCTGGCGACCTACTTCAGTCCCGCTTTAGGGTTTGCGCTCCTCGCCGCGGTGGCTACCATGGGCTACTCGCTGATCGACCATCGGGCGCTGGTGTTGATGCAACAAGCTGGACACAGTGCACAGACGGCGGGCGCGCAGTTTATGGTGCTACAAGCACTGGTTACACTGCTTTGGGCATTGCCGCTGATCGCCTGCCTCACTAAGGAGCGCAGGCAACTACCTAAGCTATGGCAGAGTGAGCGTCAAGTCATCATCGTAACCGGCTGGATGATCACGGGCACCTACGGCCTTGTGTTAGTGGCGTTAGCGCTAACGAAAGAAGTCAGCTATGTCGTTGCGTTGCGCCAACTCTCGATTCCGCTGGGAGCATTGATTGGCATTCTATGGCTAAAGGAGCGGCTATCAGCATTAAAGGCACTAAGTCTGGGTGTAATGGTGGTAGGACTTGGTATGGTGGCTTACTAACAGTCTGTCGGATTAAGGGGCGTAGATCGCAGAGGTAATGTCCCAATCTAGTTTCTTCGCAGGTTAAGCGTACGAACGGGCATCACCGCTTGTCAATGATCAGGCGGTATGCTGCCAGTTGCGGGACAGGAGTTCGTGGATTTGGCTGGCCTTCTGGGTCGGCAGCCATTCAAGGACGTCTCGGAGGTAGGCATAGGGATCGTTGCCGTTCAGCTTGGCGCACTGAATCAGGCTGATGATAGCGGCAGCGCGTTGGCCACTGCGCAGCGACCCGGCGAATAGCCAGTAACTTCGGCCCAGCGCCCAAGGACGAATCAGGTTCTCAGCGCGATTATTATCAATGGGCAGTCGGCCGTCATCGAGTTAACGCGTCAGCGCCGCCCAACGTTTCAGGCTGTCGTACAGCGCTTTCGCCGTCGCCGAGCTGGTCGGCACCTTCTCGCGCTGAGCCAGCATCCAGCGGTGAAGCTATCAGGATGAGCGTCCGCTGTTGGTCAGCACTGCCTCACGCCAGCGATCCCAGGGTGGAAGGGGCGCCAACGACTCGAATAGATAGTCGAGGAAAACGCGGACCTTACGCGAGCGAAGGCGCCGTTCGGTAGTCAGCACGTGAATGTCGCGGCGCCCCGGCATGACCTCGCAGCGCCAGGATTCAAGCAGAGCGACCAGCGCGCCGGTTTTTAACTCGTCGGCAATCAGCCAGGTGGGGAACATCACCAGGCCTTGCCCCAGTAGGGCGGCATGGACCAGACTGATGGCATCGTTGCTGTAGAGATTGCCGATGACCTCGAAAGGCGTGGCGCTGGCCTGATCCGGTGCCTGAAAGTACCAACGTTGGCGCCCCATCTCGCCCTGATAGAGCAGGCAGTTGTGAGTGGCAAGTGCCTCCGGCGATTCGGGCTCGCCATGCGTCAGAAGATAGCTTGGCGCTGCGGCGATCACGTAGTTCATTGGTGCCAGGCGACGCGCTACCAGCGACGAATCCGAAAGTTTTCCCACCCGGAAGGTGACGTCGTGCCCTTCGCGAACCGGATCGACCACGTGGTCGTTTAATTGTAATTCGGCCTTGAGTGAAGGATACCGCTTCTGAAAGCGGTGCAGCAGGGGCACGATCTGGCGCTGACCAAACGCCACCGGTGCATTGATGCGCAGCATGCCGCTGGGCTCGGCATCCGGATGCGTCAGCGCCTGCGTGGCAACGTCGAGCCGATCCAGAATGTCGCGCACCTCTTCGTAGTAGCGCCAGCCCGCTTCGGTGAGCGTTACGGCACGGGTATGCCGGTAAAGAAGTGGCTGGCCCACGGCCTCTTCCAAGCCTCGGATCTGTCGAGAAATCGAGGAAACCGCGCGCTGGAAGTGGCGGGCAGCGGCAGTGAAGCTTCCCGTGGCGGCGACTCGCTCGAAGACACGCAGGGCATTGAGATCCATCGTATTGAAACTCCTCAAGTTGCGCTTCATGCAATAAAGATTTGCAGTGCTTTCGATTGTAGCAATGAACCACCGCGACCAGAATGAATGCATCGGCTACCCGCTTTGGGGGCCTGGCAACGCTTACGAAAGGAGACAGCCCATGCGTAAAGGATCTGCACTAGTCGTCGGTGCCACCGGGATTACAGGCGGTAATTTGGCATCTTACCTAGTGGCCAGCGGCTGGACGGTCTACGGACTTTCTCGCCACGCGAGCGAAAAAAACGGCGTAATTCCAGTTGCCACGGATCTGCTCGACGCCTCGGCTACCCGAGAGGCACTGGCCGGCCTGCCGATCACCCATGTCTTCTACTGCACCTGGGTTGGTCGCGACAACGAGAAAGCCAACGTCGAGGCCAATAGCGCCATGATGCGCAACCTGTTCGCGGCGCTGGGTGACGTCGAACTACAGCACGCCTCGCTGGTCACGGGAACCAAACAGTATCTCGGTTCGTTCGAAGCCTACGGCAGCGGTCGCATCGAGACGCCGTTTCGCGAATCCGAGCCGCGCGTCCCCGGCGACAACTTCTACTACGCCCTGGAAGATGTCCTGTTCGAAACGGCCGAGCGTCAAGGCTTCGCCTGGAACGTGCATCGTCCGCACACAGTGATCGGCTATGCCCGCGGTAACGCCATGAACATGGGCACCACGCTTGCCGTCTACGCCTCGATCTGCAAGGCAACCGGCAAGCCATTCGTATTCCCGGGGTCGCAGGTTCAGTGGAACGCCCTGACCGACATGACCGACGCCCTGGTTTTGGCGCGCCAGATGGAGTGGGCCGCAACGACGCCGGGTGCAGCGAATCAGGCATTCAATACAGTCAACGGTGACGTTTTTCGCTGGCGCCGCATGTGGCGCGAGATCGGTGAGTACTTCGGTCTCGAAATAGCAGACTGCCCGGAAACGCCGCAGCCGCTGGACACCCAGATGGTCGGAATCGACACCACCTGGCGCGACATCGCCGAGAAGCATGATCTGGTCGAGCCGGACGTCACCCAGCTCGCGTCCTGGTGGCACACCGATGCCGACTTGGGTCGCGACCAGGAATGCGTTAACGACACCGCCAAGTCGCGTGATTTCGGTTTCGACCATTTCCGCGAGACCCGCAGTGCGTTCTTCGACTTGTTCGATCGCCTGCGCGCCGAGAAGATCATTCCCTGATCGCAAAAAATCGGTAAAAAAGACTCGGCGTCGACAGGCGCCGAGTCTTGTAGTTTATCTAAAAGCGCGTAATACCTCTTCCTGAGTCGCGTAGCGCGAAGGGGATACAAGCGAGGTGTCCGAGAGGACGCCTTGTGTTCTTACGCAAATGATACTAAAATGTAAGCAATGAAAACTTAACGCACCTATAAGTACCGATTCTACCCAACGCCCGAGCAGAAAATCCTGCTGGCGCGAACGTTTGGGTGCGTGCGGTTTGTCTGGAACTGACGCTCGGTCACGGTTCCGCGACGTGGCAGCCGCTCACGGCGTGGCTGCCGACTCCATACCTGCCATGTTCTTCGGTGGCCGTGCCTGGATTGGTGACAGCGGGATGATTCGCAGCCATCACCCGCTGTTGTCACTGGAGACTGTCAGCCTGCGTGATGTGGCCCATTATCCCTACATCATGCTGACGGTGGACGAGGCCGATCAGACGGCCATCAGCTACTGGCAGCAATCGGGGCTCAAACCGAACACCCTTTTCCAGACCACCTCGGTAGAGGCGGTGCGCAGCTTAATAGCCAACGGAACCGGCGTCAGCATCCTGTCTGACTTGGTTTATCGCCCTTGGTCGCTAGAGGGACGGCGTATTGAGCATGTTGAACTCTCAAACCCCATCCCCGCCATGAATGTCGGCCTCGCCTGGGCGAAAAACTCCCCTCTCGAAGCGTCAGCCCAAGCCTTCTGTGATCAGGCGTTGATGTAGATCTCGTAGTACCATGTGCTGAAAGGTTGTAGGGAAGAGGTGGGGCGCGTGGTCAGGCGCAACTTGGTGGTGGTTCTGCTCACCCCCGCGTCCGAACCATCCCACGCGCATTCAGACTCCTCGGCCCGGCCGTCTGACGCAGACTATTCCGGTGCACATGGCAGCGACGGGGTGCCAAGTACTGTCGTGGTGCTGATCGAAGGCGGCAAACGTGTCTGGCTGCACAGTGCGCTCCAACGGCACTTTGACCTGACAGGCACCGCACGCCGGATGTGGTGAGGACGCCATATATTTTATACCGTTATCTTAAATGTTAAGTAAAAACACGCGTCCTTCCTTATTAATTAACACGGTAAACCTTGCACTTTTAGTGCGAGAATGGATAGCACGGCACCCGCCAAGGTGCTCTGTTGTTGATGCTTGAATGCTTACAGAATGCTAAACATTCATGTAAATAATGAAAGCTTAACGCTTCTATAAGTACCGATTCTACCCGACGCCCGAGCAGGAAATCCTGCTGGCGCGAACGTTTGGGTGCGTGCGGTTTGTCTGGAACGCGGTGCTCGCTATCGCACCGACGCGTTCTATCAGCGTCAGGTAAAGGTTGGCTATAACGATGCCAGTGCATTCTTGACGCAACTGAAAAAAGTACCGGACACCGCGTTCCTGGCCGAGGTCAGTTCGGTGCCCTTGCAGCAATGCCTGCGCCATCAGCAAACGGCGTTCAAGCATTACTTCGCACATCGGGCCAACTATCCCCGCTTCAGCCAGCTCATCAGTGACGGTCTCCGATGTTTCCGAGCCTTCGATACTTCCACCTACGTCCATGACCGCCACATCACCGGGGGTGGGCGTGCCAGTGTGGAGAACCCTGAGTTCAACTGGGTCAACACACTTCTTGGCAACGTCAAGAACGCCATCACTGCCACGTACCATGCCATCCGTGGGCAGCACGCCCCTAGCTACCTGGCCGAGTTCGAGTACCGCTTCAATCGACGCTATGATCTCAAGGCCATGATCCCGCGCTTTCTCACGGTGGCGGTAAAACGCCGCCGATACCGTATCGACTGCTGAAGATGGCTGAGCCATATGCGTAATCAGGAAAGATTTTGCGGCACCCTCTTCAAGGCGAGGTAGCTGACTTGGGGAAGTAAGATGGCGACAGCTGATCTAACAGTCTTTACCATGCTATCAGGGCATTCATTCGGGCCAGGTACTACTGCCGGAGGGTGACCTTCTTGCCCTGATGCTCGGTCTAAGTAAAAGAGAACTACCTTATCGGGTGGCTTTTTCAGGCAATAGCAGGAAAGCTAGAGTCAACTCGCCTGCGGCTGCTCAGTAGCTGCACTGACGTTATGCAGCTGTTCCTTGATGGCAAAAATGATGCTGACAAATTTATTAACTGACCCGCACGCCCTTGACGCGATCCAAGGGGAGCATGACATGCTCCTCGTGTTGCTATCATGGGTAATTGCTCTAGGAGACTGTCGGATTTTAGATAACGTCATGAGATACTTGCCTCCTGCCACCCCACCGGAACGACGCCATGAGCCGCTTCATCCCCGTTGATCGCCAGACCGACTATCTTCTGCCGCC
>NZ_QPIJ01000079.1 GCF_003336665.1 Vreelandella rituensis
AATATTCAGACCGAACAGGGCGCGGTCCAGGGTATCTCCTGGCGCTACTGCACCCTGCTGCAACGCGGTGATGGCTACGGCTATCACCCACTACCCACAATCCAATCATAAAGGAGACGCGGACAGGGAACCCCGAGTCGTGCGGCGCACGAGGCGCTATCCCTCCCGGCGCTAAAGCAACCGGGTTTCCCGCGCAAAACGATGAGCGAGCAGGATGTGCACCACACAGCGAGCTTTAAAACACTGCATGTCATGACGCTGAATGTTCATAAGGGCTTCAATTTTTTCAACCGCCGCTACATCCTGCCGGAGCTGCGTGATGCCGTGAATACTCTATCGACCGATATGCTGTTTCTGCAGGAAGTTCTCGGTGAACATAAAGAACATGCCATGCGCTATCACGACTGGTCGGGTGTGACGCAATACGAATACCTAGCCGATAGCATGTGGCCGGATTTTGCTTACGGTCGTAATGCGGTCTATCCCGAGGGCGACCATGGCAATGCCTTGCTCTCCAGATTTCCGATTCGGCAGTACGAAAACAGGGATGTTTCCATTCACGGGACTGAAGAGCGAGGCCTGCTGCATTGCATATTGGATGTACCGGGCGAGGCCGATGTACACGCCATCTGCGTGCATCTAGGACTGCGCCAGACGCATCGCCGTGAGCAATTGGCGCTGTTGTGTGACTTGCTGGATTCGATACCGCCAAATGAGCCGGTCATCGTCGCGGGGGATTTTAATGACTGGCGTCTGCAAGCCAGTAAAGTGCTGGCTGAATGTAATCTGCATGAAGCGTTTGCCTCGCACTACGGGCAGTCTGCAAAAAGCTTTCCCGCACGCTGGCCCTTTCTACGCCTCGACCGGATTTATGTAAGAAATGCCTCTGCCCGCAACCCCAAGGCACTTTACCGCAAGCCTTGGTCACACCTCTCCGATCATGTACCGCTCATCGCAGAGATATGTCTGTGAATTTCAAATGGCAGGAAGGAAACCATGTCGAGTTATTGATTAACGGCAATCAATTCTTTCCTAGCGTATTCGATGCCATACGTACCGCTAGCTGGGAAATCCTGATCGAAACGTTCATTATTTTCAACGATGAAGTCGGAGAGGCGTTGAAAGACGCCTTGCTTGAAGCCGCGGCCAGGCAGGTGCGAATTGAAGTAACCGTGGATGGCTATGGTACAGCGGATCTCGATGCTGACTACATCGCGGAATTGAAGGCGGCGGGCGTCAACCTGTATGCCTACGATCCACGGCCGCGCTGGTTTGGCATGCGCACTAACCTGTTTCGCCGCCTTCACCGCAAGATTGTCGTAGTGGATGGTGAGGTGGCTTATATCAGCGGAATCAATTTCGCCGCTGACCATTTGCCTGACAAGTATCCAATGGGGAAACAGGATTATGCCGTGCGCGTGTGTGGTCCAATAGTGGAGGATATTCGCGCCGCTGCCAAGGCGCTGCTACTGGAAGACCAGGCGGTTCAGGAATTGCCGGAACTTACTCCGCCAACGTCCGCCGTTGGAAAGGCAAACATACTCATGGTCATTCGTGACAACACTAACCACAGTACGGACATCGAAGAGCAATATATCCTGGCGATTCGTTCGGCCACTACTCGCATAGTTATCGCCAATGCCTATTTTTTCCCCAGCTATCGTATATGGCGTGAACTAGGCAATGCAGCACGTCGCGGCGTCAAGGTGTCATTGATATTGCAAGGGAGGCCGGACAAGCCTTGGACTCGGCAATTATCCAGTTCGCTCTATAGTTATTTAATTGACGCCGGTATAGGCATATTCGAGTACACGGAGCGTCCCCTGCACGGCAAGATCGCTATCGTCGATCATGAATGGTCGACAGTGGGGTCAAGCAATCTCGACCCACTAAGTCTATATTTGAACCTGGAAGCCAATCTTTTCATTCGCGACGTCAAGTTCAATCAAGAAATACATGAGCATCTCACCGAACTTATCGATAAGAACTGTCAAAAAATAACCCCCAAAAAGGCTGGCAAAGGACATTGGTGGCGAGCCCCCTTGATGGTGGTTAGTTTCCATTTTCTGCGCCACTTTCCCACCATGGTGGGGTGGCACCCGGCACATGCTCCAAAGCTTAAATCATTACCCGTGGAGCAGACGAAAAAAAAGCATGAGCTGCGTTGAAGCCGCAATAGGCATTGATATGAGAACACCCGCAACCGACAAGACCCACACACGTAAACCCTGGCAATACTGGCTCAAGCGCGGCGTGACGCTGTTTTTCTTTATTCTGATTCCGATATTGCTGTTCTGGCTACTCAGAAATGTGGATTGGCCTACGGTGGTCGCAACGTTGCGAAGTTACAGCCCTTTGACACTTCTGGCCGGAGTGAGCATCACCGCCGCCAGCTTTATGGTATTCAGCAGTTACGACCTCTTGGGCAAGGCCTACACCGGCCATAAGCTTCCGGCCAAACATGTACTTCCCCTCGCTTTCGTCTGCTATGCCTTCAATCTGAACCTGGGCGCCTGGGTCGGTGGAGTTGTGTTGCGTTATCGTTTGTACTCACAACTGGGGCTGGGCGTAGGAACGGTGACCCGTATCCTGAGCTTGAGCTTGATCACCAATTGGCTGGGTTACATGCTATTGGCCGGCACCATATTCTCCTTGCGGCTGGTCCCCTTCCCGGTCAACTGGCAAATCGGCACCATGGGGTTACAACTGATTGGCTTCGGGTTGTTGGCTGCTGCCTTTGTTTATCTGGCTGCCTGTCGCTTTTCCAAACGCCGGCAGTGGAAATGGCGGCATCATGAAATCATTTTCCCCTCACTCCGGCTGGCATTGATGCAAGCTGTCCTGGGCGCAGTGAACTGGTCGTTGATGGCCTCACTGATCTATCTTCTGTTACCCGAGGATGTGTTTTACCCCAATATTCTCGGCATTCTGCTCATCAGTAGCATCGCGGGGGCAGTGACCCATATTCCTGCGGGTCTGGGCGTGCTTGAAGCAGTGTTTATCGCCTTGCTCCAACATCACGTGGCCACCACCGATGTGCTCGCCGCCTTGATTGGTTATCGTGCCATCTACTTTCTGTTGCCTTTGACCGTGGCTTGCGTCGTCTATCTAAGATTGGAACGCAAGGCTAAAAAAGCCAAGACGTCACTCCCGAATCGGAAGTGACAAACAGACAAAATCAAGAAAGAACCAACAAAAACAGATAGCTAACGGGTTCGACTTGCGCCACTAGCTCCTTGATGGTTTCTACTTTTAACTCTTACATGGCGCTAATGCCAATGCTGCTGGGGTATCTCTGCTTCGGGTTCGGATACGCCTGGCACGAATCCCCGCCAGCAACTGCAACGACAATTACCCTGTTCGAGCCCGTGAATGCCTGCTCAACGGCCAATGCTTGATAGCGATGGTCGATAAAGACATTAGGGATTTCTTTTCTGGAAACTCGTTGTTTTCTGGCTATCGTTCCGTAAAGTGCTGCCCTACGTAGGAAATGGCTTTGGATCTTCCAGACAGGGTCACCTCAAGGTCGCGATATAGGCGTCCAATCCCATCAATCCGCCCGTCAGGCGCTTGATTTCTCCATGGAGACCCTCGATGAATCAGCCGTTACAAAACCTCGAACAGCTGCTTGATCGAATTGGCGGATTGGCACGCAACAACGATCAGGTCTCGATCGGGATGGTCGTCGAGTCGATTGGCAGTCGTTCTTTTGGGCCGCTGTTGATGCTCATCGGTATCACGCTTTTTTCACCGCTGAGTGGCGTGCCGGGCATGACGATCTTCATGGCGTCGTTCGTATTGCTGATAGCAGTACAGATGCTGATGGGCCGAAAACAGTTCTGGTTGCCACATTACATCCTCGATCGCTCGGTTGGGCGCGGCAAACTGCAGAAGGCGCTGGACTGGCTCAGCAAGCCGGCGCAAGGCATAGATAGGGTTCTCAAGCCCCGGTTGACGTTTCTGGTGAATAATGGCGGCGACTACGGTATTGCCGCACTATGTGTCGTCGTCGGCCTGTGCATGCCGTTCATGGAACTGGTGCCATTTTCATCCTCGGCTGCCGGCCTGGCGCTGCTCACACTCGGGCTTGCGCTAGTGGTGCATGACGGGTTGCTGGTACTGCTTGCGCTTGCGATATTCGGGGCGACTTTCACGCTTGTCATTGTAAACATACAGTAATTCGTTTACCTGTTGCTGTTGCTGTGAGAGCCCCCCGGATACTGCCGCACATCGCTTTTCAGTCAGAACGTAGACAACATTTTACTTTGTCGAATCTCTCTAGACGTAGAAATCCAGTTCTTCCTGAGCTTTCAGCAGATCCCGCATCTTGATGGGATCGTCACCAAAGAAGAAAACCAGCCCCCAATGAGTGCCGAAGGCCGACCGGTCAGGAACCGTCTCTTCTGTCGGCTCATGCAATTCGTGTGACACGAAATAGGGATGTTCAATGGTTTCTTTGGGCATTTCCAACTTGCTGACCACACGACGCCTTGGATACACCCCGAAGCAACCTGCGTAGCCCTTGGCGTCGACCACTTCGCGGGGGAAGAAGTTATCGACTTCCTCTTTGGTGCTTTTAGGATCAAACACCAGCATCGACGCCTGGTAGGCATTGAAGCCGTAAGCCATCTCGATAAGCTCGAACGCCTTGAACCCGGGCGGACGGTAAGCGACCTCACCAAAGTACATCTCGCCGTCTGCAGTGACGAAGTACTCGGGGTGAATCAAGCCGAACTTGATATCGAACGTCTTGATCAGCAACTCGATCTGCTTGGTGATCGCATTGCGCCAGCTCTCGAGTTGCTCGGTTGCGGGCACGAACACCGAATATCCCAACGTTACATATTCAGAAATATTGAGGAACTTGATTTTGCCATCGTGAATCCAGGCCTCAACGGCGAACTCCCAGCCATCCAGATGACTTTCCATCAGCAAGGGATATTCTTCCGCCGGAATGGCGTCAATTTCTTCTATCTTGCGAATCATTCGATGGCCAAGGCAACCGGCCTTGTCGAATGCCTTGACGTGAATCGGGTCGTCCGGGTCGCCATCAAGTTTGAGCAGCGTCTGATTGACGCGCTTCATGAAGCGAATGATATCTTCTTTCTCGTGTGCCTCCTCGAAGATCCCGACGCGAATACCACCAAGCTGAGCACGGCGCTTCATCAGGGCCTTGTCACGGAACAGAATGGACTGCCCGTACATACGCGGACTGTCGAGGAGGACAGAGTTGATGGCACCGGACCACTCGACAGTTTCCTCGAATAGCGGTATGGCGACATCGACGCCTTCTTCCTTAAGCCTTTTAGCAATCTCCATGGACCGGTCATTCAACCGGGTAAAATCCCATGGGATGAAAGGTATGTTGTTTGCGGTGCAGAAATCAGCAGCCCAATCCGGAGCAACGACGATATAGCGGCGGTCGAATTTTTGCGCAGCCTTGATCGCATTGACGCTCCAGCCAAGTAGGGCAATGTAACCCTTGTTGGGATCCTTGGGGGTCTCGGTTCCTTTAACCGAGTCCATTTCCGGATCACGCCAGGCTGCTACGGCTTCGGGTAATTGCTTCTCTGATGTTATCGACATTCGATGTTCTCCTTGCTGGTTAACCCAGACTGGCTACGCCGACATTGGAGCGCACCAGGTAAATTGAGCCTCAGTCAATATTGTTTAGAGGCGGTTGAGTAAGCCAGCACTAGGGAAGTTTCAAGCGCACCCCACCCTATGACCAAGCTAGACGACTTCATTACAAATGGCAATTAAGCTGTAGGATTACTGATGAATGGCTGTAGAGGTTTTCTCGCTGCCAAGAGATTAGAACTTCTATAACTAATTTGATCATCAGGAACTACATATATCTGCTATATGAAAAATTGTGAGCTACCTTATTGACCAGCATAGCGTTGTATAAACGTCTAGACTTTTCAGGAATGTCGCTCCCACACTAAGTTTTCCTCTCTGATGAGATACCTGACTTATGCGAGTTTTTTCAAACCCGGTCGGTTCCGGTTCACTCTGGTTTGATAATCTGGTTACTGCCGGTGGCTTCCCGGTTGCTTACGACCCGCAGGCGCGGGCGTTCATTCCCGTACCGCCTTTCTGCGCTAACCGTGAGGTCATCGGTTGCAACTGGATCGCTCCTCAACAGGGTGCTTTCTGTCGATCTTGCGCCATGACGGCGCTGGCCCCCGACCCCTCGATCCCCAACGCAATCCCCAACTGGGCACAGACCGAGGCTGCCAAGCGCTGGGTGATCGATAATCTCGGTCGCTGGCATTGGTTCCGGCCAGAGGATCCTGGTGCGCCCCCGGTATTTCACATGCTTGCCGAAGGTGCAACCCCGGTACCCATGGGGCATGTGGGAGGAGTGGTGACAATCAGCGTGGCTGAGGCAGACCCGGTTCTAAGCACTACTCGGCGCGAGGCGTTGGAAGAGCCCTATCGCACCATGATCGGTCATATGCGCCACGAGATTGCGCATATGTTGTGGTGGCGCTTGAGCCTGCGTGATGACTTTCTGGATGCTTTCAGAGAGATGTTCGGTGACGAGCGCACGGACTACCCTGCCGCCCTGCAGCGTCACTACCATGACGGCCCGCCACCTGACTGGAGGCAAAGGTTCTTGACGACCTACGCCTCCGCACACCCCCATGAGGACTGGGCAGAAACCGCCGCACATTTGCTACACCTGACCGACATTACCGATAGCTTTGTCGCGGCAGGTTTATCCTCGCCGGAGTTGCCGCATCCGGGCTGGGACGCCTATGCCGAGCCGGATGCCGAGCGGCTGATCCATATCGCAGCGTCACTGGTTGCCGGGGTCAATCATGTCAACCGCTCCATGGGATTGTCGGACCTCTATCCTTTTGTGCTGTCCGATGTGGCACTGCGCAAGCTTGCCTTCGTACATGACTGGTTGCGCCGAGGTGCACAGGGCCGTTGATGTTTTCATTGCTACCGCGTTGCCATGGGTAATGTTGAAGCAAAGCAATCCGGTAGTGAAAATCGGGTATCACGTAAAACGCCAAATCCAAGTGCCAGTCGGCAAGAAGCTGATACTCAGTGAGTTATTACAGGAGGAAGTTATCTATGACGTCATCGGCAACCATTCAATTGCAGGTCGGCAATGCGATTCCGCCAGGTAACGAACAGGAGACCCGTGAGATCATCGAGTTCTGGCACCGGGCCAATGCCTTCTTCGCGAATCTGCGTTTTACCGCCCAGCGCCAGCTCAACGGATTGGCGGATTCCTACCGCGTCGGCCTGGACGCCAGAGAACTGATTGCAGCAATGGAAAACGCCAGGGACCAGTCTGGCTCGTTCTCCAGGCACCAATTGGCCCATGTGGACGACCCTGCCAAAGCCATCACGGCCAGACTAGTCGTTACCGTCTCTGCGGAGGATCACACCACGACGGAGGAAGAGAGTTACCAGGTGGCCACGGTTTTTATCCAGCAGCTGGTGATGGCGGTCAATCTGTTCAGACCCGGCGCCATCCAGCTTCTCGATACCCGCTTTGCCGGCGAAGGTGCCCACAAGTACGAGGCGCAGAATTACGATTCCAGAATTTATTACGGTGCCCTGAAAGCTTCACAGGAAAACCAGTGGCCCCCATTAAAAATGCTGTCCCTTGAAGAAGTATGGGGCTGGCTGGAAGGTACTGAAAGCAGCCGGACCGATACCGCCATAAAAAGTATCAACAAGGTGCTATTCACCCTGCTGAAAGTGGCCGAGCAGCGCCACGAATACAGCGCCAGAACGGCGCTGCTGGTGATGTATCAACTGGAAATACTGCTTGAGTGCCGGCAGGTCGACTCCCTGTCCGACCTTCGCCACCGTACCACCATGATTTTTGGCGATTTTCCCGAATCTGCCGGCTGCCTCTCGGAGTTGCATGAGGCCCGCAACGGTCTGGTCATGGCCAGCGTGCCGGTGCATCGCCCACCCTTGATCTGTCACACCACAGAGCATGCCCTTTGGCAACAGTCCGGGCAGCATCATTCCGCTGTAGAAACGGGCACGGCCCTTGTCCTGAGCCTTCTCCATGATCTTGTTGCCCACAAAGCACAGCGCTACCGGTTCTCAGAAACCATGGCCCGGGACTGAAGCGAACTGAAAAGCCCCGTTGGAGAATTGGAGAATGGAAGCTGTCCTATTTCGAGCAACTGGAGGAATGAGCTATGGGTAACGTAGCGACAGTGACGATGAATCCAACCGTCGACCTCTTCGCAGAAACCGGGGAGTTGGTGGAGAACGGCAAGACCCGCTGCCGCAACATCGCACATGAACCCGGCGGAGGTGGCATCAATGTAGCCCGTAACCTGCACCGATTCGGCGTAGATGTGGTGGCGATTCTCACCGCAGGCGGCCTGCAGGGTGAGTTGCTGAAACGACTCCTGGCCCGCGAGAAGTTTTCCGTGCATTGCGTCGACATCGAGGATGAGACCCGTCAAAGCCTTGCGGTCACAGAGAAGGCCAGTGGCAAGCTCTTTCATCTGGTTTTTCCCGGCCCCGAACTGCAGGAATCCGAGTGGCAGCGGTGCCTTGATACGTTCAAAGCACTGAAACCAGCGCCCGACTACCTGGTGCTCAGCGGCAGCCTTCCGGGTGGTGTGCCGGATGATTTTTACGGCAACCTGGCACGCTCGGCCGTCGATGGAGGAACCAGGGTGATACTGGATACGTCCGGCAAGGCCCTACCCCCCTCCGGTGGAAAGGGCATTTATCTCACCAAACTCAACTTCAGAGAATTTGTCGACCTTGGATATTCCGGTCCCGAGGACTACTCCAGCATTCTGGGGTCAATGGGGCAAATGGTGAACCAGGGTTTGGCCGACAACCTGATTGTCACTCTGGATGCTGACGGTGCCCTGCTTGCCTCCAGTGCGGGTGAGAAGCTTCACGCCCGCCCTCCCGAGACCCGAGTGATCAGTCACGTCGGCGCCGGAGACAGCTTCGTTTCTGCTCTGGTCTACCAGCTCGACTGTGGCAAAACGGTGGCCGAGGCATTCCCCTATGGTGTGGCCGCCGCTGCCGCCAAGGTCAGCACGCCGGGCAATCAGCTCATGGATCTCGAAAAGGTTGAATCCATCGTCGCAAAGGTGACGATTCGCATCAAATAAGCCCCATTATGTCTTCTCTATGCCTGTCTTCTATAATCCTGTAAGGATGTATTTCAAGTGCGAAACTTGGTTGGCATCAAAAGGAGTGGGAAAACATGGATCAACGTCAGAAAAATATATTCGTTCTTGGATATGATGAACGCCATGCTCAGGATCTCGTGAAGATACCCGATGCCGACGCCTTTTGCTTCCACCCGCTTTTGCGCACGGACGAAATAATACACCAGCAAAACTTCTACATTGATGACAAACTTGAAGAAGCGCGCAACGTCTTGCGTGGGTTCGACGGGACAGTGGACGCCATTATCTGCCACTGGGATTTTCCGGCCATGCCCATGGCGGCAATTTTATGCGCTGAGTTCGACTTGCTGTCGCCCTCTCTGGAGGCTGTACTCAAGTGTTCTCACAAGTACTGGAGTCGTCTCGAACAACAAGCAGTAGTGCCCGAAGCTACGCCGGGCTTCTGCGCTGTCGACCCCTTCGACGAAAATGCGCTTGACAAAATCACGCTGAATTATCCCTTCTGGATAAAGCCGATCAAGGGATATGGCTCTACCCTGGGGTTTCGCATCAACAATACGCGGGACCTTCATCACGCTCTGGAAATCATAAAACAGAAAATCAGACGCATCGGCGATCCCTTCAACACTTTTCTGGAAAAAGTGAATTTGCCACCTGAACTAGGCAATGTTGACGGTAATTACCTCATTGCCGAAAACTTCGTCAATGGTTGGGAGTTTGCCCCAGAAGGCTATGTACAGCATGGAGAATTTCATGTGCACGGCGTGGTGGACATGGTTCGGGACAAAAACCACAAGAGCTTCCTGCGCTATGAATATCCCTCTCAAGCGCCCCGCCGGATTCAAGATCGCGCTATTGAGATGGCCGAAAAAGTGCTCCGCCAGATCGGTTTCGACAATGGCTGCTTCAACATGGAATTCTTCTGGGACGAAGATAAAGACGCCTTATGGATTATCGAAATTAACCCTCGAATCTCCCAGTCTCATTCCTACCAGTTCGAGATGGTAGATGGTATGTCCAATCACGAGGTAGCAGTGCACGTAGCCTTGGGAGATACCCCCCAGTTTCAGCATCGCGCCGGTCCCTATAAGCATGCCGCAAAATTTCTGCTACGGCATTACACACAGCAGGATGCAGTCGTTGTCCTCACACCGGATGCCGATCAGCTCTTGCGTCTCGCCGAGTCTCAGCCCGATACGGAAGTAGTGGTCAAAGCACAGCAGGGAATGCGACTGTCACAACTCCCAGACCAGGACCCATACAGCTATGTTCTCGCAGAAGTGAATGTTGCAGGCAAAACCCAACATGAAATGCTGCAGCGCTATCGGCAGGCAATCAAGGAGCTGCCCTTTGAATTTTCACCACTGCCGGCTGGCGAGGAAACATAAAATCTCACGAGGGCTTCTCCTCATTGAGGCTGAAACGCTTCTGGTCCCCAGCACACATTTCATGTACCTGACCGCCAAAACCAACTCGAGCAGTGCGGGACCAGCCTCTCTCAAACCTGACAGTCATCGTTTCGTGGTCCAACTGGATGTGCAACCAATGCCACCGGTAGTGGACACAGAAACTCAGCTCTTTGAGCTCCTTCGGCAAACGGGGATTGAGCCAAAGTATCCCGTCACGCATTTCAATACCGGTATAGCACCGCTGCATCAGATCCACCGTGCCACCCATCGCGCCCAAGTGAATACCTTCCTGGGTGGTACCTCCCTGAACGTCGTCGAGGTCACTGGCAAGCGCTTCCTGGAACAAGCTCCAGGAGCGATCGCGGTTCGTTCTCGCCAGAACCCAGGCGTGGACAACCCGACTAAGGCTGGAGCCATGAGACGTTCGGTCGAGATAATACCCGACGTTTTCGGGAATACGGGCGGGATCGAAGTCATAGCCGAGACGGGAAAATATTTCGCTGAGTTCCTCGGCGGAAAAGAGAAAAAACAGCATTAATACATCGGCCTGCTTGGTGGCCTTGTAGCGATTCAAATCTCGACCTTCCGCTTCCAGAATACGATCAAGACGCTGGATATCACCGTGCTTCTCCCGCAATCTGTCCCAGTCCAGTTCCTCCAGGCTGTCCCAGCCCTCGAATTGGCTGATAAGTCCCGACGACTGGAAGGGGACGTACATCCGTTTGCTGACATCCTGCCAGCGAAGCAGGTCCTCGGAGGAAACATCCAGAAGCTGAAGGAGCTCTGCCTGCCGGTCCTCCCCCAGCATCTCCAGCATGGCGCAAGTTGTCTTCAGGACCCATGCGGCCATGACGTTGGTGTAAGCGTTATTGTCCAGGCCCAACTCTTCCCTGTCGGGATAGTGGGTATGAAACTCGTCCGGGCCCATGACGCCGCGTATTTCATAGCGCTCGCGGCCAGGATTATAGGTGGCGATACTCGCCCAGAACTGGGCGATCTCGATCAGCATCTCCGCACCGTACAGCGAGAGAAATTCCATATCGCCGGTGGCCTGAAAATACTGCCACACATTGTAGGCAATGGCGGCGTTCACGTGACGCTGTGTATGGGAGTTGTCGGGAATCCAGCGCCCCGATTTCGGGTTCAGGTGCAGAACCTGGCTCTCCTCCCGGCCATCACTGCCACTCTGCCATGGAAACATGGCGCCCTTGTAGCCGGCCCCCCTCGCCGCCCGGCGCGCCCAGTGCAGACGTTCATAGCGATAGAGCAGCAGGGCCCGGGTAAGCGCAGAAAGTCGTAAATTGAAATAGGGGAAGGTGAACAGCTCGTCCCAGAAGATGTGTCCGCGATAGCCCTCTCCGTGCAGCCCACGGGCGGGAATGCTCACGTCCCGCCTCGCCGTATGCATGGAGGCGGTCTGCAGCAGGTGGAAAAGATGAAGGCGAAGAACGGGCTGAGCATAGCTACACTCTTCGCCCACCAGCGTCAGATCAGCCCGGCGCCACAGCCTTTGCCATGCCCGTTGGTGCTGCTCGAGCAGAACATCGAAATCCGCGGCATGGCGGATATCCTCACAGGCTTCAAAAACGGGTTCACTGATGGCGAGGTCTCGGGAACTGTACAGGGACAGCACCTTCTCCACCCTGATCGGCCTGTTTTTTTCCGCCACAAGTGAGAGAGATTGACCAATCCAGTCCTGCTCCGACTGGGTGCGCCGCTCGACAGCGGCGGGTTCGTCATCCACCCAAACTCGGGTACGGACCGCCTGAACCATGCGGATTCGAGACTGCAAGGTGTTGGCAGTGAGAAAAATAGCCTCCTCCCCCACGTGCCCGGTCTGCTCCACCGCCAGATGCCTGCCATTGAGATCCCGGTAACGGGCCACTCCGCTATTGGTAACACGACCGTCGATGGCTGACTTCACCTCCACCGCTCCCGACCAGTTGAGGGGGGTTAGCACCCAGCTGATGGCGGCGATATGAGGGTCGTCCATGTGAACGATGCGCCGGGTTTCCAGTTTGAATTCACGGTCGTATCGATCCCTGAACTGAATGTTCCGATGCATGATTCCTCGGTAAAGGTCCAGCCAATGGGTGTAGTCGAGAAGCGTCACACTGGCCAGATCGAACCATTCCCCATCCTCGCAGCGAAAGGAAAGAGGCAACCAGTTAGGCCAGTTGACCAGATCCTCGTTTTCGATGATCTTTCCGCCGATTTCGCTTTCCGCGCGATCAAAGCCTCCCGCAAGATAGGTGCCTGGGTAGTGGCCCCCCCCGGCCGGGGATTCTTCCACCGCCCCCCGCGTTGCGAAATGGCCATTGCCGAGGGTCAACAGAGCTTCACGGGTGGGCTGCTCCGCCGGGTTCCACTCATGGTAGACCAGTTCCCAATCGCTGAGCGTCCTCTCTTTCATCAGATTTTGCGCGGGAAACCCGGTTGCTTTAGCGCCGGGAGGGATAGCGCGTCGTGCGCCGCACGACTCGGGATTCCCTGTCCGCGCCTCCTTTAGTGTTGAGTCGTGGGTATCTGGTGGTAGCC
>NZ_QPIJ01000008.1 GCF_003336665.1 Vreelandella rituensis
CGGCTCGACAAGTTCGGCTTTCCGCGTGGCTACCTGATGCGCCAAAAGCAAGTGAAGGGCTTTCAGACCGGCGATAGGGTCAGGGCGATTGTCCCGGCCGGCAAGAAGACCGGCAGCCACATGGGGCGCGTGGCGATTCGCAAGACCGGCAGTTTCAATATTCAGACAGAACAGGGCGCGGTCCAGGGGATTTCCTGGCGCCACTGCACCCTGCTGCAACGCGGTGATGGCTACGGCTACCACCAGATACCCACAATCCAACCCTAAAGGAGGGCGCGGACAGGGAGCCCCGAGTCGTGCTGCGCACGACGCGCTATCCCTCCCGGCGCTAAAGCAACCGGGTTTCCCGCGCAAAACGATGAAAGGTACCGTTCAATACCCGGTGTCCGGCATCTACCGGCACTACAAGGGTAATCTTTACGAAGTGATAGGCAGCGCACAGCATAGCGAAACCGGGGAAGCCCTGGTCGTCTACCGGGCGCTATATGGCGAATACGGCCTTTGGGTGCGGCCCCTTGAGATGTTCATGCAAAGCGCGGAAGTCCAGGGGGAACCAGTCGCCCGCTTTGCCCTGGAAAAACCTTTTCTGAAAGGCTAATTGCCGAGCGAGGGCCAGGACCAAAAAGGCAGCCAGATTGGCTGCCTTTGATCAGTTGCCGCGGCGAAGGATTATTCGTCGCCGGCAACCTGCATCTGAGTCTGGAGATAGTTCTGAAGACCGACCTTGTCGATCAGGCCCAGCTCGGTTTCGATGTGGTCGATGTGGTCTTCTTCATCGGCCAGAATATCGCGGAAGATGTCACGCGTGACATAGTCCTTGACCTGCTCGCAGTAGGTGATGGCTTCGATGTAATCATTGCGGCCGTCATGCTCGATCTTGAGATCGCTTTCCAGCATTTCCTTGACGTTTTCCCCAATGTGGAGCTTGCCGAGATCCTGGAGATTGGGCATCCCTTCAAGAAACAAGATGCGCTCGATCAGCTTATCCGCGTGGTTCATTTCTTCAATGGATTCTTCATATTCCCACTTGGCCAGTGCTTTCAGACCCCAGTCCTTGTACATCTTGGCATGCAGAAAATATTGGTTGATGGCAACCAGCTCGTTTCCCAACGCTGTGTTGAGATAAGCAATAACCTTCGGATCACCTTTCATAATGGCACCTCACGTTGTGCTATTGCAGGGATGGATTGCCTTTGCTGGCGAAGCCCATTACGCAATAGAAAAATTTATGGAGAGATCGAGTATAAGCCAATATGGCCCGCTCTCCCAGCGTGAGGGAAATTATAGACAATTGAGATAAAAATCAAATTAAATCATAAGGTTGTTAATGTTAATCCAGGTGAAAATGATTAACATCACACGGCGTAAGCGAGTCCCATATCGGCCTGTTGCATTTCCGACTTGATCGCTTCACGGGTCACGCTCTTGGCTACACAGGCGCATTTACCGCACTGGGTGGCACACCCCGTGGTTTCACGCACTTCGCGCCAACTGCGGGCCCCATCGCTGACATGGCGACGAATCTGGTGGTCGGTTACGCCCTTGCACACGCATACATACATGTGGTTCACCTCACAAAAGACATTAAGGTGAATGTAAATGATTCGCATGCATCTTTGCAAGTGGGATTGTATTTTTTTATCGCCCGGATGAAGTGCCCCAATCCAAGTGTTGCGTATGTGCTGGCCGTCACTGCTTTTTTGGTTTTCCTTATTCTTTCGGCTCATTTGTTGCGTTTGGGTAATACCACCGTGCGTGTGCCGGAAACGATGTCTGGCCAGCTACGCCGTTCACCATCGAACAGCACCCACCAATAGCCCAGCCCCAGGGCCGCCAACGATACCCAGGCAGTCAAGCAGCGAATGAGGCTTTGCATCACACTGATCGAAAAGCCATCCGGGGTCTGGACGCGTAACCGCCAGGCCTGCATGCCCAGCGTCATGCCGCCACGCGTCCATGAATAGATAAAAAATGCCATCGCGGAAAGCACCAGCAACAGGCGCAAGCTAGCTACCTGAAGCGGCCCTTGGCCCACCTGCTGCGCCTCCAGTCCCAGCACGAAGCGGGCAAAGGCCACATGGACCACGGTCACCACGAACCAGATGCCCGCCACCAGAAAGCCGTCGTAGAGCATGGCACCCAAGCGTCGCGCCAGAGCCGCCGGCCATACGCTGTCCAGCTGTGAGAATTGTCGTTGCATCATTATTAACATCACACCATCAAGAAAGTTGCGCGCCGCTATCCATTGCGGCGCAGTAAATACAGACCGACCAGCGCAACGCTCAGGGTAGGCACCAGTACCGCCCAGGCGGGTGAAAAACCGAAAATCGTCGACGCCGGTGCCAGCAGGTCCTGGGTGTATTTAAACACCAGCCCCGTCACTACGCCGTAGAACACCCGCGTGCCCGCCGCCACGGTGCGCAGCGGCCCGAACACGAATGAAGCGGCGATCAACACCAGTGAGGCCATGGTCAACGGCATCAACATTTTCTGCCAGAAATGCAAAAGCGGCTGGTCGGCCTGTAAGCCCTGGGCCTGCAAGAATTGCGCGTAATCCCATAGCTCGCTGGGCGCCTGGCTTTCGATACTGCGCAGCAGGCGCTCGAGCTGCATGGGCGTGAAAGCGGTATCCCATTCCATTCCCGCATGCTGTTCAGACTGGGTGCGGGTATCGGAAAGCCGGGTAATCGAGACATTTTCAAGCGTCCAGCTACCTTGCTCCCATACGCCACGTTCCGCATACAAGGTCTCGGTCAAGCGCTGGCCTTCGAAACGGTAACGCGTCAGGTCGAGCACCACGTTATCGGCACGAATCGCGCCAAAACGATAAATGCTGTCGCCTTCGAACTGCCAGCCGCTACGGCTGACCATTAACGCCCCTTCTCCCTGGCGCTTTTCCAGCCGCCAGGCTTCGGCGAACTGCTCGGTACGGGGACTTATGTATTCCGCCACCAGCAAGACCACGACTACCACCAGCAGCACCGGTTTCATCACGCCCCACAAGATACGGGTCAGGGATCGCCCGGCGACGCGCATCACGGTCAGTTCATTGCTTGAGGCCATTCCCCCCAGGCCGATCAAGGCGCCGATCAACACCGCCACCGGGGCATACTGATAAAAGCGCCAGGGCATGCGCATGAACAGATAGAGCAGAACGTCGAAGGCGCTGTAACCCGCCTCGACATGGCCGAGATCGCCGATGTAGGCAATCGTCAGGTCCAGCCCCAGCAAGACTATCTGCACGACGATGATCGCCACCAGCACATTACGGGCGATATAGCGGTCTAGCCGATCAGCTATTGTCAGCATCAGCGCATCCCCTTGCGTTGCGAGTGCCACAGCAGCCCAAAGCCGATCAGCAGAAATAATGCATGTACAGGCCAGACGCCCGCCGCTACGGGCCAGGCACCGCTACCCACGGCATCCACCACCGCCAACAGCAAACTCAAATAGGCGACATACAGAAATACCGCGGGCAATAGCTTGGCGAAGCGCCCTTGGCGTGGGTTGACCCGAGACAGCGGCTGAGCGATCAAGGCCAGCACGAAGACCATCAACGGCAATCCGGCTCTCCATTGCCACTGCGCCTGGGCGCGCGGGTTGTCGTCATTCCATAGCTCCTCCGTGGTGGCGTACTCCAACGAGTCCAGTTCGCGCCGGTCACGGCTCAGCCCCAGGCGCAGGGTATATCGCTCGAATGCCAAGTGCTCGGTTTCCTGTCTTCCGGGCGTGACGCCGTAACGCTCGCCCTCCTCCAGCACCAGAAAGCGGCTGCCGGTTTGCGGGCTGGTTTCCTGGTAACCACGTTGGGCACGGGTAACATAGTTGTGAATGAAGTCGTCTCCGCGCCGTCCCTGTTGATGCACGAACACGTCCTGCATGAGCGTGCCGTCGTCACTGAAACTGCCGATGTAAGCGGTACGCCCGCCGCCGAAATCCTGGAAGCGCCCGGGGGCGAGTAACGAGACATCCAGGCGGCTACGTTGCTCTTCCAGCGTCGCCGCATTATGCAAGGCCCCGGCCGGGGTCAGCCACAAACTGCATAGACCCACCAGAACCGCCACCACCGCTGCCGGCAATAAAGTGACTCGCAGCAGCCGGGAGGGGCTGATGCCACAGGCCACCATCACGGTGATTTCGCTGTTCATGTAAAGCTGCCCGTAGGCCAGCAAGATGCCGAGAAAAAACGCCAACGGCAGGATCAGTTCGAGAAACCCCGGGAGGTGAAACAGCATCAGGCTGCCGAGTATGGTCACCGGGATATCGCCTTCCGCGGCACTGCCGAAATAGCGGATAAAACGGCTGCCCATGATGACCAGCAGCAGAATACCGGTCACTGCTGCCATGGTCAGCAGGACTTCACGAGTCAGGTAACGAAATAAAATCAACGCACTCTCCGGCTTGTCGTGCAGGATGCCATGCAATGCAAGCATGCCTTGGGTACACTGAGGCTATGTGGCAAGGCGTAACGCCGAGCCGACATTATCCCGAATCCCTCGATGCTTGTCTTGTTGGAGACGTCATGGAATTTTCCGTTCAGACAGCCAATCCGGCCAAAGCCGAAACTGCCTGTTTAGTGGTACCGGTATTCAAGGACAGTGAATTGCTGCCCGCTGTCGCCAAGCTGGATGATGCCAGCGAACGGCTGATCGGCCAGCTGCTTGAGCGCGGCGACTTCGACGCCGCCTTGGGTAATGTACAGATGATTCCCTTCGCCCCGGGCCTCGGCGCCGAGCGCCTGATGCTGGTAGGGCTGGGCAAGCGCGAGAAGTGTCAGGAAGCCGCCTTTATCAAGGCATTGGACAGTGCCTTCAGCGCTCTGGTCAAGCTTCCTCTGGATGATATCACCATCGCCTTTACCGATGTGCCGGTGGAAAACCGCGATTGTGCCTGGAAAGCACGCATGGTGCTTGAAGCGAGCCAACGCGGCATTTACCGGTTTGACCGTTTCAAGACCGACCCGGCTCCGGCGCCTTCGCTCAAGCACATTACCTTGGTCGTCAGCGAATCCGCCAACACCGAGGCCGCTCAGGCAGGCGCCAGAATAGGCAATGCCATCGGTGAAGGCGCCAGTCTGGCCCGTACCCTGGGCAACCTGCCGGGCAATATCTGCACCCCGAGCTATCTGGCCGAACAAGCCCAGGAACTCGGCAAGAGCGCCAAGGGTGACTTGGAAGTCGAGATTCTCGACGAGGAAGCGCTGGAAGCTCTCGGGGCGAACTCCCTGCTTTCTGTGGGCCGGGGCAGCGCCGAACCGACACGTCTGATCGTGATGAAGTATTACGGCGCCGATGACAGCGAAGAAGCGCCGCATGTGCTGGTGGGCAAGGGTATTACCTTCGACAGCGGGGGCATTTCGCTCAAGCCCGGCGAAGGCATGGACGAAATGAAATTCGACATGTGCGGCGCCGCCAGCGTGCTGGGCACCGCCAAGGCAATCCTCGGCATCAAGCCCAAGCTCAACCTGGTGTTCGTCGTGGCTGCCGCGGAAAACATGCCTGACGGCCACGCCACCAAGCCCGGCGATATCATCACCACGCTGAAAGGCTTGAGCGTGGAAGTGCTCAACACCGATGCCGAGGGCCGTCTGGTACTGTGTGACGCCCTGACGTATACCGAACGTTTCAAACCGGCTAGCGTCGTGGATATCGCCACGCTCACCGGCGCCGCCATCATCGCGCTCGGCCATCATGCCACCGGGCTTCTGTCCAACAATGATGACCTGGCGCTGGATCTTCTGGATGCCGGAGAAACTGCCTGGGATCGTGCCTGGCACCTGCCGCTGTGGGACGAATACCAGCAGCAGCTGGAGTCCAATTTCGCTGATCTGGCCAATATCGGTGGACGCCCGGCGGGCACCATTACCGCTGCCTGCTTCCTGTCGCGCTTTGCCGACAACTTCCCTTGGGCCCACCTGGATATTGCCGGCACCGCCTGGCATTCCGGTAAACAAAAAGGGGCGACGGGACGACCGGTCGGGCTGTTGACTCAGTACCTGATGGACCGGGAAAACGATGTCCAGGTAGAAAGTAGTGACACCTGACCCGCTAAAGATTGCCTTTCGACACCGCAACCTTTAAACCTGTTTAATTAAACAAACACCGAAGGTTATCCTTCGGTGTTCCCGTATCGCATCATGAAACGCCCAAGGGCGTTTGATTACAGCGGAGATTATCAGTCGTGTCCACTCGCTTTGATCCCTTGCCGTCGACTCAACCCACGGCAGACCACATTCGTGACAATATTCTCGAAAACCCGGGTTTCGGCCGTTATTTCACCGACCACATGGCCCACGTTCGCTGGACCCTGGACAACGGTTGGCACGGCCATGAAGTACGGCCTTACGGCCCGCTGACCCTTGATCCAGCTGCCGCCGTGTTGCATTACGGCCAGGAAATTTTCGAAGGCGTCAAGGCGTACCGCCATGCCGACGGTTCGGTGTGGACCTTCCGCCCGGAAAAGAATGCCGAACGCTTTCGCCGCAGCGCCCGTCGCCTGGCACTGCCGGAGCTTTCCGATGACGACTTTATCGGCTCCCTGAAAGCGCTGCTGGCCCAGGATCACGCCTGGGTACCCACGCCTTCCAGTGACGCCGATGAATGCAGCCTTTACCTGCGCCCCTTCATGATCGCCAGCGAGAAATTCCTCGGGGTGCGCCCCTCGCATGAAGTGGATTATTACGTCATCGCCTCACCGGCGGCGGCTTACTTCAAGGGCGGCATTGAACCGGTTTCGATCTGGTTGTCGACCAACTATAACCGTGCGGCGCCCGGCGGCACCGGTTTCGCCAAGTGCGGTGGCAACTACGCCGCTTCGTTGGCGGCACAGAAAGAAGCCGAAGCCCACGGCTGTGGCCAGGTGGCATTTCTGGATGCCACGGAAAACAAATGGGTGGAAGAACTCGGCGGCATGAACCTGTTCTTCGTCTTCAAGGACGGTCGTATCGTCACGCCCAAGCTCACCGGCACCATTCTCGAAGGGGTGACCCGTGACTCCGTCCTGACCTTGGCCAAGGATGAAGGTCTGACCCCGGAAGAACGCCATATCAGCATCGATGAGTGGCGTGACGGCGCGGCATCCGGCGAGATCACGGAAATATTTGCCTGCGGCACCGCGGCGGTGATCACACCGGTGGGCGAGCTGGTGGGTGAAAACGAACGCATTCGTCTGACTGCCGGTGGTGACAATGATATCGCCAAGCGCCTGCGTACCAAGCTGCTCGACCTGCAGTACGGGCGCAGTGAAGACAGCCGCAGCTGGCTAACCCGACTGATCTAACGCTTCATTGAGGCGATGACAGTGGCATCGCCGCCTGCGGGCGGCGATATTCATCCTCAAAGCTCCTCTAACAAGGCAGCCCCTCCCAAGCCAGCGCCCATGACCCGTATCGACTTCTACATCCTGCCCGACACCACCCTTGAGGCACGCCTGTCCTTCGCCTGTCGCCTGGCCGAAACCATCCATGGCAAAGGCTATCGACTGCATCTGCATTGCGCCGACCGCAGCATGGCCGAACAGCTCGATAGCATGCTGTGGACGTTTCGCCCGGACGCCTACCTCCCCCACGCTTTGCTCGAAAGCGACATGGCCGAGAGCGTCCCCGTGACGCTCAGCTGGACAGCATTGCCCACCCCGACCCAAGCCACGGCGCTGCTCAACTTGCACTCGGAGATTCCCGAAGGCGTCAATGATTACGCCCGTGTGGCGGAAATCATCAACCAGCACCAGGAAGTATTGATCACCAAGCGCGCCTGCTGGCAACGTTACAAGCAGCTCGGCCATGAGGTGGTGTCCCATCAACTGAAGTCTTGAGCACTTACCTTCAGGCAGAAACTGAATGATTGACTATAGTTAGGAACACACCTGGCCCAATGATTCAATAGGCGCCAATCGGCGCTGATACCTGTAAGGAGACTGCCATTATGGTTAGACACATTGCCGGCGTATATGAATCGGTCGATCAAGCACTAGGCGCTATGCGTGACCTGACTTCCTGGGGTTTTCCCAGCGAAAAATTCCATCTTATCGGCCAGGAAAACAAGACCCATGAGTTTCAGGCCGGATTGGTGGGCAAGGAACTGACGCTGGATGAGGTTCCTGAAGCCGTCATCAACGAAAACAGGTCCACCGATACCTACCAGAAATGGAAACAACATATCGACCAGGGTCGCACCCTGTTGATAGCTTCCATCAATGACGACGCTGCAGACAATGTCATCGAAAAGATGAAAGGCCATCAGCCTCTGGAAATCAGCTGAGGCCCGAATTGAGCCTGATTCACCTTCAAGCCCGGCAGGTCTTACCTGTCGGGCTTCCATGTTATGAACTACCTCCAGCTAAAGCAAGGAGGTTTCCAGTCTACCCTGACGGGTCGACCTTTGTTGTAGAAAGCGTCGCTGCCTCAACGTGAGACAAATGAAGACTGCCCGAGGTCTCGGGACTTATTCCAGACGTCTCGACCGTCGAGGCGTGGGAGGCTGCCAAACTGGCCAGACCGTCCTCTCGGCTTTCTGATTTTTTACCTGATGGCCGTTCGCCCACCAGGGGAAGATCACTCTCCAGGTGCTTCTTACGTCGTCTTGCAATGGTCTTGCGCGGTTTTGCCTTAGCAGCAAACGCTCCGCTCTTGATGTCTCTGACGCCTCGCTTGGCGATATTGCGGGCGGCATTCTCGTCCGCATTGGCCTTGAGGCCGCATGCCAGGCAATGAAACCCGGCTTGAGTGGGCCGCTCGGTGTTGCGGCTGCCACAGGCATGACACTCCTTCGAGGTGTACGCCGGATTGATCTTGAGAAANTTGTTCAGGCTGCGGTTAAGCCCGGATTTGGCCCTTGCCCCATTTTTAAGAGTCTGGCGGCCTTGGGTTTGCTTCTTTGCCCGCCTGGTCATCGCCTTGAGTTTGAGGTCTTCCACACAGATGATCTCGCCTGACGTTTCCACGACGTTCCGCGACACGCGATGCGCGAAATTTCGGCGCAGTCGACGAATCTTGCCATGCAGGGTGGCTATCTGGTTGGCGAGATGACGCTGATTGTTCGACGCGCAGCGCCGGGACTTATTGCCGTTGCGACGCTTCTTGCCACTGAGGGCTGCCTGGAGCCGCTTGATCCGGTCGTTATGTCGTCGAAGCTGGCGCTTTTCTTCCGGGGTGTAGTCGAAGATCGTGCCATTGCAGGCCTGAAGGGGGCGGGCAACACCGCCGTCCAGGCCGGTGATATAACCCAGCAGCTTGTCGTCATCGAGGTACGCAACGTCGTTGAGTAGCGCCTCGTTGTCAGGGTAGGTCTGACCATCATCCAGTGAGCCGGAGAACGTGAAGCTGCGTCCCTGGCGGCTGATGACAAACTGCTTGCTCAGTGATGCGTACGAATAAGGCACGGTGATAGAAAACAGCTTGGTGCGCTTCCTGGTTGCCGAGTCATAGATCGTCACCTGAGTCTTGTCGTTTGCGACAGGCTGAAGATCAAACAACTCCTGGGTGATGATACAGCTACGTTTATTGTTTCGGCCTTTGACCTTGGGAAACCTGGAAATCCCTTTTCGGGCGGCTTCCGCATCGGCATAGGCCGAGCTGGCGGCGTTACGCAGGATTTGAACGGGTATGTCTTTCAGGAAGGCAACGTCAGGGGCTTGCTTGATCGGGGCGTACGCCTGGTTGATCTCGGTCCCTCGGCCTTGCGCCAGCAAGTCACGATACTCACGCACCTTATAGTTACGCAGCACATTCGCGCCACCTATCCATTGAGCAAAGGCGGTCGCCTGTCGTGAAGACAGGCGATCCGAAATGCTTAATGAAAAACCGCGCTGTGCCATAAGGGACCTGGTTGCATAAACAGGACAATGGTTCCAGGCTAGCGCCATCCCCCTAATGAGTCAAGACTATGAGTGACGAGTACCCCTGGAGAACTGGCAGGTCATGCGCTTACCGACTTCACTACCACCTTGTCTTTGTCCCGAAATATCGGCGCGATGTCTTCACCGAGTCGATGCTGGTCCGTTTGGACGCGGTGTTGCGCGAAACCTGTGAGCAAATGCAGGGCGAATTGATCGAGTTTAACGGCGAGGCCGACCATCTCCACCTGCTGGTCATCTGCCCACCACAGAAAGCCCTGTCTCACTTTATCGGCAAGCTCAAAGGCAAGGGTGCTTACGTGATACGCAAGGCGTTTGCACAAGACATCGCCGACAAACGCTGGGGCAGCCAGTTCTGGTCACCGTCCTACTGCGTCGTCAGTTGCGGGGGCGCACCGCTGGATATCGTGACGCATTACATCACCGACCAGCAGCGCCCCACCTCCGAGAAAGGTGAACAACAATTGCGGCGGCTACGCCGCCGATAGCGGCCTTCCCTGGCCGATCCGGCTTGACTCGAAGCTAAAGCAACCGAGATTGCGCCGGGGTTGGTTCAAAGATAGTATTTCGAAAGCGGCGAAAGGTAGACTGGTGGGACCGACTCGCCTCAAGGCATCACTCCATGCTTGTTTCTTTGCTCACGCGCCATCCTCTTGCCACCATCGTCATTGCGCAACTTTTCGGCACCTCATTGTGGTTCAGCGTCAATGGCGTGGGGTTGGCCTTGAGCGAGGCTGTCGGCTTGAGCGAACGGGGCCTGGGGCTGCTTACCATCGCCGTCCAGGCGGGCTTCATCAGCGGTACCTTGATGATCGCCACCACCGGGCTTGCCGACAGAGTACAGGCCAGCCGGTTGTTCGCCTGCTCCGCCGTGGCCGGTGCCTTATGCAACGCCGCTTTCATCGACATGGCCGAATCGCTTTCTCTTGCGGTGATTGCGCGATTTTTTACCGGTCTGTGCCTGGCCGGCATTTACCCCTTGGGCATGAAACTGGTGGTCAGCTGGACACCCAGCCACGCCGGCGCGGCACTCGGCTGGCTGGTGGGCATGTTGACCCTGGGCACCGCTTCCCCACACTTGTTGCGCGGTCTCACCCTGGCGCTACCCTGGCAGTGGCCGCTGCTGTTGGCCTCGCTTCTGGCTTTGATTGCCGCCGTGCTGATCTTGCGTCTTGGTGATGGTCCGCACCTGCCCGGTCCCGCTAAGGGAGGCCGCCCCTGGGTAGGGCTTGCAGCGTTTCGAGTCAACAATTTTCGCGCGACGGCCCTGGGTTATTTCGGCCATTGCTGGGAGCTGTATGCTTTCTGGGCGCTGGTGCCTTATCTGGTCAGTCGTGAAGTCGCACGGTTAGGTTGGGATCCTTCCTGGCTGCCCTGGCTTGCGTTTCTGGTGATCGCCCTTGGCCTTCCCGGCTGTGTCGGTGGCGGTTGGCTGAGCCGTCGCATGGGCAGTGACCGCGTGGCCGTCGGCGCCCTGGCGGTTTCCGGCACGCTATGCCTGGTCTACCCCTTTCTCGGCGGCTCCTCGCCCCTGCTGTTGCTGGGGTTGTTGGCTATTTGGGGGCTTTGCGTGATTGCCGACTCACCCCAGTTTTCCGCCCTGGCTTCTGTCACCGCACCGCGTGAACGCCTGGGCGCGGCGCTGGCGATCATGAATGCCATCGGTTTTGCTCTGACCATTCCCGCCATCGCCCTGACCACCACGCTCTGGTCAAGCCAGCAACTGGCGGTTTTATGGTGGCTGCTTCCCGGCCCAGTACTGGGACTGTTGGCCATGCGCTTCTACAGCCCTGGTCGCGCCATCGCAACCTCAAGCGCTTGATTGCGGATTACATTTTAGCGAATCTTCCTTGTAAAACGTTTTTCAATCAAGACGGCGGCACGTCAACCTTACATTGCACTGCAAAATAAATAAAAACTCGTTTAAACTAAGAAACTAGTACCAAGGAGCTTAATAGACTTAGTAACAAAGTTGGGGAGCTAACATGTACCGCCGCATTTACCGCAACGCCTGGATCCAAGGTTTCCTGGATGGCGAACGAGGCAAGCGTCATCAAACGTTGAAAGGTATCCCAGGGTTTCGCTACACCAACGGATGGATTGAAGGACACGCAAAACTGCTCGGCTATGGGTACCGCCGGCGGTACGCCACTGAAAAAGAAATCGAGCAAACGCGCGTTTTTCCCAATACAGCGACTCGCTGACTACCCACTTCTATCCTGTAGCGACTCACCAAAGCCCTTGTTGGGCTTTGCCCCCTGACGCCACTGCCTCTCCCGCGCTATACTTGGCGCCATTTTTCGGAACGTTTCCGCCCATTCGATTCGATGCTCCGTTGGCGCGGGGTATCTTTGTTGCGAGCCGCTATTCATGGAAAAGACCTACCAACCCGAACAGATCGAAACCCGCTGGTACGAACGCTGGGAAGCCGATGGACGCTTCGCGCCCAGCGGTGAAGGTGAGCCTTTCTCGATCATGATTCCGCCGCCCAACGTTACCGGCAGCCTGCACATGGGCCATGCGTTCCAGGACACCATCATGGATACGCTGACGCGCTGGAAACGCATGCAGGGGCACAACACTCTGTGGCAGGTAGGTACCGACCATGCAGGCATCGCCACGCAAATGCTGGTAGAACGCAAGGTGGCCGTCGAAGAAGGCAAGACCCGCCATGACTTGGGGCGCGAGGCATTCATCGACAAGGTATGGGAGTGGAAGCACGAATCCGGCGGCCATATCACCCGCCAGCTGCGCCGCATGGGTGCCAGTGTCGACTGGTCCCGCGAACGCTTCACCATGGACGAAGGCTTTTACAAGGCAGTTCAGGAAGTCTTCGTGCGCCTCCACGAAGAAGGCCTGATCTATCGCGGCAAGCGCTTGGTCAACTGGGACCCCACCCTGCACACCGCGATTTCCGACCTGGAAGTCGAGAACCGCGACCAGCAGGGCAGTTTCTGGCACTTCCGCTACCCCTTGGCCGACGGCGTCACCACCGACGATGGCAAAGACTATCTGGTAGTCGCCACCACCCGCCCGGAAACCCTGCTGGGTGACACCGGCGTGGCGGTCAACCCGGCGGACCCGCGTTACATTTCGCTGGTGGGCAAGTTCATCGAACTGCCGTTGGTCGGCCGCCGGATTCCCGTTGTTGCTGATGAACACGCCGACATGGAAAAAGGCTCGGGCTGCGTGAAGATCACCCCAGCGCATGACTTCAATGACTACGAAGTCGGCAAGCGCCAGGATCACGTTCTGATCAACATCTTCTCCAAGGATGCGACGATTCTCGAGCGAGCCGAGGTTTACAACCTCAAGGGCCAGCCGCAACCGGACGTCGACCCCACCCTGCCCGCCAAGTACGCCGGTCTTGACCGCTTTGAAGCACGCAAGCAGATCGTCGCCGACATGGACGCACTCGGCCTGCTGGAGCAAGTGGAAGCGGTCAACAACACCCTGCCCTATGGCGACCGCTCGGGCGATGTCATCGAGCCGCTGCTTACCGACCAATGGTTCGTGGCCGTCGAAAGCCTGGCCAAACCGGCCATCGAGGCGGTGGAAAACGGCGACATTCAGTTCGTGCCCAAGAATTACGAGAACATGTACTTCGCCTGGATGCGCGATCTTCAGGACTGGTGTATTTCACGCCAGCTGTGGTGGGGGCATCGCATTCCCGCCTGGTACGACACCGAGGGCAATATCTTTGTCGCCCGCACCGAGCAAGAGGCCCGCGAGAAACATGGTTTAAGCGCGGACGTCCAGTTGACCCAGGACGAAGACGTCCTGGATACCTGGTTCAGTTCGGGCCTCTGGACCTTCGGCACCTTGGGTTGGCCGGAGAAGACCCCGGAGCTTGCGACCTTCCACCCTTCGAGTGTGCTGGTCACCGGTTTCGACATCATCTTCTTCTGGGTGGCGCGCATGATCATGCTGACCCTGAAGTTTACGGACGAAGTACCGTTCAAGACCGTCTATGTGCATGGCCTGGTACGTGATGCCCAAGGCCAGAAGATGTCCAAGTCCAAGGGTAACGTGATCGACCCCATCGACTTGATCGATGGCATCGAGATTGAAACGCTGGTCGAAAAGCGCACCGGCAACATGATGCAGCCGCAGAAAGCCAAGGCGATCGCCAAGGCCACGCGCCAGGAGTTCGACGGCGGTATCGAAGCCCACGGCACCGATGCGCTGCGCTTCACCTTCCTTTCCCAGGCCACCACCGGGCGTGACATCAAGTTCGACATGAGCCGCCTGGATGGCTATCGCAACTTCTGCAACAAGCTGTGGAATGCCTCGCGCTACGTGCTGATGAACGCCGAGGGCGAGGACTGCGGCATCGGTCAGGATAGCGAGGTTGAGCTTTCCCTCGCCGATCGCTGGATCATTTCCCAGTTGCAGAAAACCGAAGCCCAGGTCACCAAGGCGATGGAGGAATACCGTTTCGACCACGCCTCCCAGGCGCTCTACGACTTCGTATGGAACGAGTACTGCGACTGGTACCTGGAGCTTTCCAAACCGGTGCTGTGGGAGGATGACGTACAAGGAAGTACTAATGCTGCGGGAAACAGGGCGTCGGGAGCGGCGGCGCTAGAAAAGCGCAAAAGAGGCACACGCCGCACCCTGGTGCGTGTACTGGAAGCCATTCTGCGCCTGGCCCACCCGATGATGCCGTATATTTCCGAGGAAATCTGGCAGCGCGTGGCGCCCTTGGCCGGTACGTTCAAAGGGGAAAATGACTCGATCATGGTCCAACCATGGCCCCAGGCCGAACAGGCCAAGATCGATGAACAGGCCACCCTGGATATCGAATGGCTCAAGGGTGTGATCATCGCAGTGCGCAACATCCGCGCCGAGATGAACATCGCCCCCGGCAAGCCGCTGGACGTGATGTTGACCAAGGGCAAGCCCGAAGACCAGTCACGGCTCGAGAGCAATCGCTTGTTCCTTTCCAAGCTCGCCAAGCTGGAAAGCGTGACCTGGCTTGCCAACCCCGACGATGCCCCGCTTTGCGCCACCCAACTGGTGGGTGAGATGGAGGTGTTGGTGCCCATGGCTGACCTGATCGACAAGGACGTTGAGCTCAAGCGCCTGTCCAAGGAAATCGACAAGCAGGATAAGCTGATCGGTGGCATCGAGAAAAAACTAGGTAACGAAGGCTTTCTCGCCAAGGCTCCGGATGCGGTAGTGGAAAAGGAGCGCGGCAAGTTAAAGGACTTCCAGGCTGCCCGTAAGCTCTTGCTGGAGCAGCAGGAAAAGATCCAGGCGTTGTAAAGCCATCAGCAGCCTTATCCTTGCATTTACGCCCGCACCCTTGGTGCGGGCGTATTGGTTTGGATGGCATCATGCCGTCGAACCTCTATTTCACCCTCCTTTCTTCCGAGCATAGTCCATTCAGGAAAATGAATTAACTAGGCTATGCTCGACAAGCTGTGCGTTCCTTCCAATCATAACGGTTGATTTTTGTTGCTTTTGCTTGGAAGCCCCTCCCTCCTTTACTACGTTAATGGAGTAGGTTCGGCTTACCTGCTTTAGCTTGAGTTACTTGGTTTATTGCGCGCTGCCTCAGCGTAATAATAATCAACCAAAATGAGGATTACCCGTTCAGGAGCTTATTCTGCTCAAGGAGACAGAGGGATGAAACGCAATGTATTTGTCATCGCCTTGGAAGAGCAGCAACGTAAGGAATTCCAGACAATACGGCGAGCCCAGGCGTTTAATCTTTACGGTGTACTGGATGTCGCCACGGCGGTTGAGTCGGCCGATAAGTTTTCCTTTAATGAGCTTTTAGAAAAAGCCAGAAAGGAAATTGCGAGCCATGAATGTTCAGTGGATGCGATTGTAGCCCACTGGGATTTTCCCACGAGTGTCATGGTTCCCTTGCTCTGTAAAGAGCAACGCATTCCCTCGCCCTCTGTGGAAAGCGTCCTTAAATGTGAACATAAATACTGGAGTCGTCTTGAACAGAACAAGGTAATTCCTGAATGCGTACCTGACTTCTGTAGTATTAACCCTTTCGAAAAAGACCCCTTTGACCAAGTCACCTTGGACTACCCGTTCTGGCTAAAGCCCGTCAAAGCTTTCTCGTCACAGCTGGGTTTCAAGATAGAGAACAAGCAACAATTCGACGAAGCGATAAATACCATGCGTGATGACATTCGTCATTTCGGCGACCCCTTCAATGAAGCCCTTGACAAGGTTGAGCTACCGCCTGAGATAGAGGAGCGGGATGGCAATACCTGCATTGCGGAAAAGTTGATAGATGGGGTACAAGCTGCTCCTGAAGGGACGATGTTTCATGGGGAATTCAATGTGCATGGCATTATCTCCCAGCCCTGCAGCACGGATTCCGGTCTCTTCGATCGTTTGGAATACCCCAGCAATCTTCCTGAAAACATCCACCGCCGGATGATTCTCGCTTGCAAGAAGTTTCTTAAGCATATTGATTTCGACAATGGCTGTTTCAATGCAGAATTCATGTGGGATGAAAATGACGACAAATTATGGCTGATAGAAGTCAATACGCGAATCTCCCAGTCGCATAGCGAAATATTCATCATGGTGGACGGCATGAGTAACCATGAAGTAGCGATTGATATCGCTCTTGGTGAGCGGCCCTCCCTACCTAATCGTGAAGGGCCATACCCGGTAGCCGCCAAATGTTACATCCCTTACCAAAAAAAGGATGGAATTGTCACCGGGCTGCCCACGCAAGAAGAGATAGAAAAACTAAAAAACAGATTCCCCGGCCTTATTGTCAAGTTTACCGTCGAGAAAGGAACCCGGCTTAGTGAACTCGTCAATCAAAATGCCTTTTGTTATCAGTTAGGCACATTATTCATTCCAGCGGAAAGTCACGAACAGCTTAATGAGCGCTATATGGCTTGCCTGGAGGCACTTGAGTTCAAGATCGACCCTATTCATCAATGAATCTCAAGGAGGTATAATGAAGGACATATCTTCCTATTCCTACAAGACGGAAATCATAGAAAACGTCTTTATCCCCATGCGGGATGGAGCCCGACTCGCCGCACGCATATGGTTGCCGGAAAGCGCCCACAATGAACCATTACCGGCGATAATGGAATATATCCCCTACCGTAAACGCGACCTTACCCGAGGCCGAGATGCCACGAACCATAGCTATATGGCAGGCCATGGCTATGTATGTGTCAGGGTGGATCTTCGTGGCAGCGGCGACTCCGATGGCATCATCACGGATGAATATACCCAGCAGGAACGAGAAGATGGCGTGGATGCGATTGCCTGGATCGCCAAGCAGCCCTGGTGTGATGGAAATGTCGGGATGATGGGGATTTCCTGGGGCGGCTTCAATAGTTTGCAAGTGGCGGCGAAACAACCCCCCGAGTTAAAGGCGATAATCAGCCTATGTTCCAGCGACGATTTATATGCGGATAACATGCACTACATGGGAGGCTGTCTACTCGGCGATAACTTATCCGAAGCGACGGTCATGTTCGCGTTCAACTCTCTTCCACCCGACCCGCATATCGTCGGAGACCGGTGGCGCGACATGTGGTTTGAACGCATGGAATCCAGCGGGTTGTGGCTGGAAGCCTGGCTGAAAAATCAGCGACGTAATGACTATTGGTCGAGCGCCTCCGTTTGTGAGCATTACGATGCCATTCAGTGCCCGGTATATGCCATTGGCGGTTGGGCCGATGGCTTCACCAATACCGTCTTGCGCTTGCTTAAACATCTGGAAGTGCCACGTAAAGGGCTTATCGGCCCCTGGGGACACAAATATCCTCACCAGGGGATGCCCGGTCCGGCGATTGGCTTTCTCCAGGAGGCATTGAGATGGTGGGACTATTGGTTGAAAGGAAAAGACAACGGCATCATGGAGGAACCACCGCTGCGCGCCTGGTTACAGGATAGTATTCCTCCCGATACGTCATATGAAGAACGCCCGGGCAGATGGATCAGTGAGCCCGGCTGGCCTTCGGCTAACATTCACGAGACGAATTACACTTTGGGCAATGCCACTCTGTCACGAAGTGAAAGCCACACCTCTCCTGGGAAAGAAAATCCACAAGAGGAAATACTGGCGGTCCAATCCCCACTGAGTGTAGGACTGTTTGCCGGTAAATGGTGCTCTTATGCCGCTACCCCTGATTTACCGGGAGATCAGCGGGAAGAAGATGGGGGGTCGCTTATCTTCACGACGGCGCCTCTTGAAGAACCCCTCGAAATATTCGGTATGCCAACGCTTACGCTTGAGCTTTCAGCGGACAAACCTCAAGGCATGGTGGCGGTCCGTCTTTCCGATGTCGCGCCTAGCGGAAAGGCCACGCGCGTCACCTATGGGCTGCTAAATTTATCGCATCGTGACAGCGATTCCGCTCCCCAACCGATGACCCCGCATCAGCGCTACCGTGTCAAGGTTTCCTTGAATGGAATAGCCCAACGATTCCCGGCGAAACATCAGCTAAGAGTGTCGGTTTCCACCTCTTATTGGCCCTTGGCATGGCTTCCTCCCGAACCCGTTAAACTTAACGTTTACCCGGAAAGCAGCGTCCTGACCCTACCCGTACGTCCACCCAGAAAAGAGGACGAATCCTTGGTGGACTTTGCCGAGCCGGAAGGCGGGCAGCCGCTTGCCACCACGACTCTTCAACCTAGTGAGCATAACTGGTTGTTACATCGTGACCTTGCTGCAAAAACGTCCACCCTGGAAGTGGTCAATGACCAGGGTAATTTTCGTATCGATGATATCGGCACGGAAATCCACCGTAGCACCCGTGAATGGTACTCCACAGAGGACGATAACTTCAGCTCCGCGCGAGGTGAAACCTATACAGAGCGAGCTTTTTGGCGTGAAGATTGGAATGCGGAAGTCTATACCCGCACAATACTAAGCTGCTCGAACGAAAACTTTTACATTCACGCCCAGCTCGATGCTTACGAAGACGATTACCGGGTTTTCTCTAAAAACTGGGAAATGGTCATCCCTCGAGACAACATCTAGAAAGCGTAGAAGAATCGCATATTCCTTCTCCACCCGGAGCAGTCGAGATGGCACGTCGAGGTCGCCCTAGATACAGACTGGGCATCTGCCGCTGGCTAGGCGTGATTTTCATCGACAAGCCAATAGCCATGCTCACCAGGATTCGCGATGCAGTCGTCGGCAGTCGCCAACGCTTGCAGGATTCTTGGCGAATCAGCCCTCCGCTGCTGTTGAGTGCAGGGTTTATGGTCTTGATTCTCTTGGGAACGGTGCTGCTCAAGCTACCCCCCGCTGTGCACGTCCCTATTTCATGGGGCGAGGCTCTGTTTACCGCCACTTCCCCAGTCACCGTGACTGGGCTGATCGTCTCCGACACCGGTGCCACCCTCAGTGTCTGGGGGGAAGCCGTGATTCTCATATTGATGCAGGCCGGCGGACTGGGACTCATGACTTTCGCCGTACTGGCATTGCTGTCCCTCGGCGGGCGAGTCAGGGGCAGACGCTACCTTGTCGCCACTAGCCCCTACAACGAAACCCACCCTCAGGATGTGATACGCACCGCCAAGGTGGTGGTCAAGCTGGCACTTGTCATGGAAGGGATCGCCATTGTGCCCCTGGCACTGGTCTGGGTGCCCGAACATGGTTGGCTCAAGGGTCTCTGGTGGTCGCTTTTTCATGCTGTTTCCGCCTTCAACAATGCAGGCTTCACCCTTTCACCCGACAGCCTCATGGCCTACGCCGGGAGCCCAGCCATCAATACGGTGATCCCCGCTCTTTATCTGATCGGAGGGCTGGGGTTCATCGTTATCATGGGAATTATCGACTTTCCCCGCAGCAGGCAGCTGGATATCAATGTCAAGGTAGTGCTCTCCGGCACCGTGGTGCTGAGTCTGCTGGGAACTGCCATGATCTACATGCTGGAGTCGGATAATCCGGCCACCCTGGCAGCGCTACCCGGGCTCTCCGATCAGCTCTGGGCCTCCTGGCTACAGGCCACGACACCGCGAACCGCAGGCTTCAACAGCCTTGATATCAGCGCCCTCACCCAGCCCACCAGCCTGGTACTGATGATGCTGATGTTCGTGGGGGGCGGGCGCCAACGGTACCGCCAGCGGCATCAAGGTGACCACCCTGCTTGTCCTGCTCGCCGCCACCTGGGCCTACCTGCGGGGTCGGCGCGAGCCCATGCTATTTTCGCAGCCTATCAAGATGACCACCCTGCTCAAGGCGCTTGCCGTAACGGTGATGGCCGTCCTCGGCATCTTCATGGGCACCCTGGCTCTCTCCATTACCGAAGACGCCGACCTGCTGTCGGTGGCGTTTGAAGCCACCTCCGCGCTTGGCACCGCTGGCCTGACCCGGGGCTTGACCACGGAGCTTTCCGGTTGGGGACAGGTCATTATCATGGTCATGATGTTCGTGGGGCGCGCATGCCCTCTGACGGTGGCCTATCTGGTCGGCTCGGCCTTTGCTCCTCCCCGAAACGCGATGCAGTCGGAGCTACAGATTGGCTAAGATTATTGCCTTGCCATCCCTTCAGCAATTGTGATCGATGGGACTTAAAGGCGCCAAAAAATTATTTTGACGAATTTTTCCCGCCCCTGCAGTGTAAGGTCTCGCTATGCAACGACACTTAGGAGTGCCGGGCTTTTCAAGGCCGTCATTTATCAAGCCTCGAGACAGTAGCTTTTCACGGACAACAGACGTTTCTATGCCGACACTTTCAGAGACACGCCTCAATGCGCTGGCGGCCGAGCTGCACCAGGCGGGCATTGCGTTTCATCATCTTGACCCCATGCCCGACACCGGCCTGGCCCATGACCACATATGGATTTCCCGCGAAGGTGCCGACTGGGTGGCACGCCTGCCCAAGCAGAGCCAGATGAACCTGCTCCCCCAGGCCAATCTCGACTATCAAGCGGCCTGCTATCAGCGTACCAGCCAAGGTGGGCATACTCCGCATTTTCATGGAATGCTTGCACCCAGTGAATTGCTGCCACGTGGTGCGCTGTTGGTGGAGGCCATCGATGGACGCTTGGCGCGTCTACCGGAAGACCTTGCATTGATTGCCGAGGCATTGGCGAGCCTGCACAGTCTGCCACTTCCTCCCCAGGCGCAGCGTATGCCGTTGCTCGCGCCCGCCGACCCTTGGAGCGCCATGCGCGATGAAGTGGAAGTTCAAGCAAGATGGCTGGAATCGGCCGGTCTTCCCCGCGAGGTTATCCGGGCAATCCAGGCTGAGCTTGCCGCCCTGCCAAAGCAACTCGAACAGGCGAGCCCCTCGCTGATAAGCTTCGATACCCATCCCGGGAATTTTCTGGTGACTCCGGATAACCGAGCCATCCTGGTAGACTTGGAAAAATGTCGCTACGGCCTGCCGGGCATCGACCTGGCCCATACCAGCCTTTACACCTCGACCACCTGGGATATCACCAACCGCGCCATACTGGATAGCGAGCAAGTGCTGGCTTTTTATCGGTGCTGGCAAGCGGCCATGCCCGAAAGCGCCAGCGCCGAGACACTTATGGCTTGTCGTCGCGCCACCTGGTTGTGGTCATTGACCTGGTGCGCCAAATGGCGAGCCAGCCACCTGGAAACCCGCGACGCCCGCCAACGCGGCGAGGATTGGTCATCCGAATTGAGCGACGACAACCTGATTACCCATGTACGTGACCGGGTCGATCATTACTTGTCACAAGAAGCCATCATTCATGTACAAAATGAGTTTGAACAATTGAAAGGAACCTTGTGATGCCCATGCCTACCTTGCCGCTTGCCGCACTTGCCTTGCTGATTGCCCTGCCCGTGCATAGCGCAAGTGCCGCCGACCCCAACGACTGGAACGCCGTGCTTGAACAAGCGCAAGGTCAGACCGTCTACTGGAATGCCTGGGGTGGCGACACCCATACCAATCGCTATATCGAGTGGGTCACCGAGCAAATGCAGCGTGAACACAATATCGATGTTCGTCACGTGAAACTCAATGACACCAGCCGCGCCGTCTCGCGCGTACTGGCGGAAAAGCAGGCAGGGAATGACGCTGCCGGCAGCGTGGATCTCATCTGGATCAATGGCGAAAATTTCGCCGCCATGCGTGAGAACGACTTGTTGTACGGCCCTTACGCTGAATCGCTCCCCAACTTCGCGCTGACCAACGCCGACGCCAACCCCGAGGTAATCACCGACTTCACCTTGCCCACGCAAGGCTATGAGTCGCCCTGGGGCAAGGCCCAGATCACTTTTTATTACGACAGCGAGCGTATCGAGACACCGCCTACCAACATGGCCGAACTCCTCGACTGGGCTGAAGCCAACCCGGGTGAATTCACTTACCCACGCATTCCCGACTTCACCGGCAGCACCTTTCTCAAACAGGCATTGATCGAACTCAGTGATAATCCCGACGCCCTCTATGCGCCAATGGAAGAGAGCGACTTCCAGGCTGTCACGGCGCCGCTCTGGGCTTATCTGGATGAGCTGCACCCCCACCTCTGGCGCAGTGGCCGCGCCTTTCCCGATGCCGGGCCCACCCTGCGCACCTTGATGAGCAATGGTGAGCTGTCACTGGCTTTCACTTTCTACCCTTCCGAACCCGCTGCCGCCGTTGCCGGTTATGAACTGCCCGAAAGCACGCGCAGTTATGTGCTTGAAGGAGGCACGCTGGGCAATGTGCATTTCGTCGCCATTCCCTACAACTCGCCACACAAGGCAGGTGCCATGCTGCTGGCTAATTTCCTGCTTTCGCCTGAAGCTCAAGCCTATAAACAGGATATTGATGTATGGGGTGACCGCACCGTCCTCGACATGAACACCCTGGACGCGAGTGAACGGGAACGCTTCGCCATCGATGAGAGCAACCCTGCCATGCTGGCGCCGGAGGCATTGGCCAACACCTTGCCCGAGCCACACCCAAGCTGGATGACCGCCTTGCAGAACGCTTGGCAAGAGCGCTATGTGGGCAATTGAGAATAGCCCCGCAAGCAAATACCATAACCTCGTTCGGACGCCCTCATGCTGGTAAGGCTAGCCCCCGCCATTACCATGACGTTGCTGGTCGGCCCGGTAATGGCGGGGCTCGCCATGATGCTGCTTCCCGCCTTCGGTTATCTACCGGTGCTCGGTGGCGAGACCCTGAGCCTGGCGCCATGGCGTGAACTCTTCGCCCAGCCGGGGCTGTGGCGCTCGGTGTGGGTGAGTTTCTCCACCGGGCTTGTCACCACGATTGTGTCATTGAGTATCGTGGTGCTGTTTCTAGCCGCCGCCAGCGGCTCACGACTGGACCGTGCGATTCGGCGCCTGGTATCGCCGTTATTATCGATTCCCCACGCCGCCACGGCGTTTGGGCTGGCATTTCTGATCGCGCCTTCAGGGCTGATTTCACGCTTTATCTCGCCGGCGCTGACCGGCTGGGAGCGTCCGCCGGATTTATTGATCGTGAACGATGCCTGGGGGCTTGCGTTAATGGCAGGGCTCGTCCTGAAAGAGATACCCTTTCTGCTGCTGATGAGCCTGGCCGCCCTGCCTCAACTGAACCCGGAGCAGCGAGTCATGATGGCCCGCTCGCTGGGCTATCGCCCCACGATTGCCTGGTTCAAGGCAGTGTTGCCGGCGCTCTATCCGCTGATTCGCTTGCCGGTCTATGCGGTGATCGCCTATGCGTCCTCGGTTGTCGATATGGCGATGATTCTGGGGCCGACCCTGCCCTCCACGCTCAGCGTATCGGTCTTGCAATGGTTTCACGACCCGGACTTGACCCGCCGCTTCATGGCCTCGGCAGGGGCGGTGCTGCAACTGGGCGTCACCCTCGCCGCCCTGGCGACCTGGTGGGGCTTGGAAACCCTGGTTCACCGCTCGATGCAGCACTGGATCGAGCGTGGCAACCGCAGGGGCGGCGAGCTCCCCCTGCGCATTGCAGGCCGCGGGTTGATTCTGCTGACCACGCTGACCGCCTTTGCCGCGATCGGCGGCCTGGCTCTGTTCTCCTTTGCCGGCTTCTGGCGCTTTCCCGAGGCATTGCCGCAAGATTTTGTGGTTGTGCATTGGTTGCGTGCCTTGCCGTCCTTGCAATCTCCCCTGCTCACGACGGCGGCCATTGCCTGCGCTTCCACCTTGCTCGCCTTGGTGCTGGTACTCGCCACGCTGGAAAATGAATACCGGCGACAGATCCTGCCTTCACGCGCCCTGTGGCTACTTTATCTCCCGCTGATCGTGCCTCAGATCGCCTTTCTGTTCGGGTTGGTGGTGGCGGCGGAAAGCCTGGGGATACGCCCGCAGCTAGGGCTGGTGGTGGCCGGACATTTACTCTTCGTTCTGCCCTACCTTTACCTATCGCTTGCCGAAGCCTACCGGCGTCTTGATCCGCGCTGGTTTCAGCTTTCGCGCACCCTAGGCGTTTCCCGACTGCGCACCTTCTTTCAAGTGCGCCTACCGTTGCTGCTGGCCCCGATTCTCACCGCCGTGGCCGTAGGGCTTGCCATAAGCATCGGCCAGTATTTGCCCACCCAGCTACTCGGCGGCGGACGTGTCACGACGATTACCACCGAGGCGGTGTCACTGGCCGCAGGCGGCAACCGTCGCTTGATCGGCGTCTGGGCACTGGTACAGGCAGTACTCCCGTTAATCGGCTTCATGCTGGCAATCGGCTTGCCTCGATTGCTGTGGGCCAACCGAAGCGGCATGCGAGGTGCGCCTTGAACGATTCGCTGATCTTGAAACAGGTACGCATCCAACTGGAAAACCGCTGTCTGGTCGGCGTGGATCAAATCATTTCTCCAGGCGATGTATTCACCGTGATGGGCCCTTCCGGCTCGGGAAAGTCCACGCTTCTGGCTTATGTGGCAGGCTTTCTGTCGCCCACCTTTCAAGCCGAAGGGGAAATATGGCTGGGAAATCGTGACATCACCCATTTACCGGCGGAGTCTCGCGGGGTGGGGCTGCTGTTTCAGGACCCACTGTTATTCCCGCACTTGAGCGTGGCCGGTAACCTGGGATTCGGCCTGCCGCAACATACACCGAACAAGGCCGAGTGCATTGAACGGGCGCTTGAACAGATCAACCTGAGCGGCTTCGGCAATCGCGACCCGGCCACTCTTTCCGGGGGCCAGAAGTCGCGTGTCGCCTTGATGCGCCTGCTGCTTTCCAAACCCTGCGCGGTACTGCTGGATGAACCTTTTTCCAAGCTGGATACTACCCTGCGTAGGGAAATGCGCGACCTGGTATTCAGCCAGCTGCGAGAAGCGGGCCTGCCCAGCCTGTTGGTCACCCATGATCAGGAAGACGCCCAGGCAGCGGGAGGGCCGCTGATTGAACTCTGAACATCACCTGAGCATCGTGATTCCCGTCTTGAACGAGGCAAGCACGCTCGCTGCGACACTCGAAGCGCTTGTTCCGCTGCGACACAGCGGCGTGGAAGTCATCGTGGTGGATGGCGGCAGTCAAGATGCCACCCTCACCCTCGCCCGTCCGCTTGCCGATCAGGTGCTGGAAGGCCCGGTTGGCCGCGCGCGGCAGATGAACCTCGGGGCTTACGCAGCCAGCGGTGAGTGGTTGCTGTTTCTGCACGCCGATACACATCTGCCTGAAGACGCCCTGCCCGCGATTTCCCGGGCATTGGGCGGCAATCGAGTGTGGGGACGATTCGATATTCATTTGAGCGGTGCCAGTTCCATGCTACCCATGATCAGCGCCATGATGAACCGGCGTTCGCGGCTCACCGGGATTGCTACCGGCGACCAGGCGATGTTCATGACCCTAAATGCCTTTGAGCGGGTCGGCGGGTTTCCCGACCAGCCGCTGATGGAGGATATCGAGATATCACGCAAGCTCAAGCGGCTTTCAAGACCCGCCTGCCTGGGGCAGAAAGTCACCAGTGCCGGAAGGCGCTGGGATAACCATGGCGCCTGGAAGACCATTTTATTGATGTGGGGGCTACGTTACCGCTACTGGCGGGGTGAGACCGCCGAGCGTCTGGCAGAGGAGTACCGCCATGTCAGGTAGACTAGAAAGTGATATGCAGTTGGGAATTCTGGCCAAGGCGCCGTTGCCCGGCCAGGCCAAGACCCGTTTGATTCCAGGCGTGGGGGCGCAACGGGCCGCCCGGATTCATGCCGACCTGGTGCGACATAGCGTGGCCACCGCCTGTCAGGCGTTTGCAGGCTCGCAAATCACCCTCTGGACGGCGCTGGATCACGCTCATCCCTTGTTCATCGAGCTTCAAGCGCACTATGCCATAAGCCTGGCGCCCCAGCCGGAAGGCGATTTGGGTGCGCGGATGTTGCATGCGCTGGGCTGCGCGCCAGGGCCGACATTGTTGATGGGCAGCGATTGCCCGCTGATTAGCCCCGCGCTGCTGCGGCACTGTAGTCAAGCACTCGCCGACCATGACGTAGTGATATTACCCGCCGAAGACGGCGGTTATGGGTTGATCGGCATGACCCACCCCCAGCCGGAACTGTTCAGGGAAATCGCCTGGGGAAGCGCTCAGGTCATGGCGATGACTCGCCAACGCATCCAGCAACTGGGGCTGTCGCTTGCCTGCCCGGCTACCCTCTGGGACATTGATCACCCTGAAGACTGGGCGCGCTGGCAAGCACTTAACGTATCGCTGCTGTAAGGTTTGCGTGTTTTCAGCGACCTAGCTATTCATTCCTCCTACGAGATACGCCCGTGACGAGACAACGCCTGCTCATTGCCGCCCTGGTGGCGCTTGCCATCGCCGCCTTCTTTCTGACCGGCCTCGATGAATTTTTCACCCTGGCCAACCTCCAGGCATATCAAGCTCAGTTTCAACAGCTGTTCGTGCAGCACCCCTGGCAGGTCGGCGGGGGTTTCTTTGCGATTTACGTGGTGATGGCCGCGCTTTCGCTGCCCGGCGCCACTCTGCTGACGCTGTTGGGCGGCGCCTTGTTCGGCCTGGGCTGGGGGCTCTTGATCATTTCCTTCGCCAGCACCATCGGGGCGACGCTCGCCTTTCTGTTGTCACGGTTTCTGTTTCGCAAGCTTATCGAGCAGCGCTTTCCTCGCCAGTTGGAAACGGTCAATCGCGGCATCCAGCGTGATGGCGCCCTTTACCTTTTCTCCTTGCGCCTGGTACCGGTATTCCCCTTTTTCATCATCAACCTGGTGATGGGCCTGACGCGAATCAAGACTGTTACCTTCTACTGGGTGAGTCAAATCGGCATGCTGCCGGGCACCTTGGTCTACGTGAACGCCGGAGGACAGCTGGGCGAACTGGAATCCTTGGGCGGCGTACTGTCGCCATCGCTCTTGGCTTCTTTCGCTTTGCTTGCGGTGTTCCCCTGGGTCGCCCGGCGCCTGGTGCTGCTGGTTCAGCGGCGCAAGATGTATCGGGGGTTCACTCGGCCCAAGCACTTTGACTACGACATCTTGGTGATCGGCGCGGGCTCCGCCGGCCTGGTGGCAAGCTATATCGCCAGTGCGGTCAAGGCCAAGGTCGCGCTGGTCGAACGCGACAAGATGGGCGGCGACTGTCTTAATACCGGCTGCGTGCCTTCCAAGGCGCTGATTCGTGCCGCGCGTAGCGCCCATGAGGTTCGCCATGCCCATCGCTTCGGCATCAAGACCCAGCAACCCGAGGTCGATTTTACGGCGGTCATGGGCCATGTGCATGAAGCCGTTGCCAACGTCGCCCCTCACGACAGCGTAGAGCGCTATACCGGGCTTGGGGTAGATGTCATTCAGGACAGCGCCACCCTGGTTTCGCCCTGGGAAGTTCAGGTCGGCGACAAGATTCTCAACGCCCGGCATATCGTCCTGGCCACCGGCGCTCGGCCGAAGGTGCCGAACCTGCCGGGAATAGACCGGATCGAAGTGCTCACCTCGGAAAACCTCTGGTCACTGAAGACATTACCCGAGCGTCTGGTGGTGCTTGGCGGTGGCGCCATCGGCTGCGAATTGAGCCAGAGCTTCGCACGTCTGGGTAGCCGGGTTAGCCTGGTGGAGGGCGCCGATCAACTGCTCGGCGGCGAAGACAGCGAGGTCGGCGAACACGTCGCCCAGGTACTCGGCAGCGAACGAATCGATGTGCTTACCCAGGCAAAGGCGCTGGAAGTGATTGCCACCGATGAAGGCCACGCTCTGGTGATCGAACATGACGGAAAGCGTCGTACACTGCCTTTCGACCGACTGCTGGTCAGCGTGGGGCGCCAGGCCAATACCCAAGGGCTGGGATTGGAGGCGCTGGGCATTAGCGCTTCCGAGACAGGCACGCTGGAGCTGAATAATCGCCTGCAGACCCGCATGCCCAATATCTGGGCCTGCGGCGATCTCGCCGGGCCTTACCAGCTCACGCATGCCGCCGCTCATCAAGCTTGGCACGCCACGGTCAATGCGCTGTTCGGCGAACTCAAGAGCTTTGCCGTGGATTATCGCTTCATGCCGGCGGTGGTCTATGTGCAACCGGAAGTCGCCCGGGTGGGGCTCAACGAAAAACAGGCCAAGGCCAAAGGCATCGATTATGAGCTCACTCATTACGCCATGAAAGAAAGCGACCGGGCTATCGCCGAAGGCGCGACGCAAGGCTTCATCAAGGTGCTGACGGTGCCCGGGCGTGACCGCATTCTGGGCGCGACCATCGTGGCCGAAAATGCCGGAGAATGGCTGGGGGAATTCACCCTGGCCATGAAACACGGCCTGGGGCTGAACAAGTTATTGGGCACCATTCACCCCTATCCCACCCTGGGCGAAGCCGCCAAGGCAACGGCCGGGGTATGGAAGAATGCCCACAAACCCGAGCGCTTGTTGCGCCTGCTGAAACGCTACTTTGCCTGGCGGCGCAAGGATGGGGTGTCTTTGTGAAGAAACTGGTGCTGGTCGGGGCGGGACACGCCCATGCCTTCGTGTTGGAAGCTTTCGCCGAACGCCCGGATGCGGGCATTGAGCTGACGCTGATCAGTGATCGCCCCAAGGCCGCCTATTCCGGTTGTGTACCCGCCTGGCTGGCCGGGGAATGCCCCCTGGAAGAAGCGCAGATCGATATCGCCACTTTATGCGAGCGGGCCGGTGCCCGCTTGATTGTGGAGCCCGCGGTGGCGGTCGACGGTGCAAACCGCCATGTAATATTGGCTGGGGGTGAGAAAATCAATTTTGATATCGCCTCTCTCAATGTCGGCTCGACCCTTGAGAGACCAGCGCAGCAAAGCGATTCCCCGCCGTACCTTCTGGCCATGCGCCCCTTGAATGAGCTTCAACGGCGCTGGCAAGACTTGCTGGAAACAGTACAGGCTTGGCCGGGTGGGACCGAGCGCCGCGTGCTTGGGGTGGGCGGCGGTGCGGCGGGATGCGAAACCCTGATGAGCGTCCTGGCGCAGCTCAGGTCGCAACGCCCGGATATCACTTGGCGCGGCACCTTGATGAGTGCGGGAAAGCAGCCATTGCCCGGCGCCGGCCACTTGCCGCGCGCTCTGATAAAGCGCGCACTCAAGCAAGCGGACGTGACCTGGCAAGGAAACTCTCGGGGAAAAGCACTCGTTGAAGGCGCGGTGCGCGACCACCAAGGTCGGCAGCATCCAGCGGATATCGTGCTCTGGGCCACCGGTGCGGTCGGCCATCGCTGGCTTGCCGCAAGCGACTTACCGCTGGATAAAAACGGCTTCATCAAGGTAGAAAACACCCTGGCAGTAAGCGGCATGCCTCGGCTGTTTGCCGCTGGGGACTGCACGGCCTTCGACCCGCCGTTGCCCAATGCCGGTGTCTATGCGGTACGTATGGGGCCACCCTTGGCTGAAAACCTGCGCCGCGCCTGTCACGGCCAGGCACTCAAGCCCTGGCAGCCACCCAGGCGCGTACTCGCCTTGATCGGTACCGGTGATGGCCGAGCGATTGCCAGCCGCGGCAGTATCGGATTTTCCGGGCGCTGGGTGTGGCGCTGGAAAAAACGTATCGATGCGCGTTTTATCGCCCGCTTCAACCGGCCTTTCTGAAGCCGCCCAGCACCCGGCTGTCGGGGCCGAAGAACACCAAGCGGTCATGGTCGATCAGGTAGCGATAGGCGGTTTCCAGCATATCGGTGACTCGCTGTGCATCTTCCAGCTGTGGGCAGGCCATACGCGTGGTGGCCAATTTGCTCACTCCGATACGCTGGTTGTCGCCCAATGCCACCTCTCCGCTGAAGCTGTTACAGCCATCGTGGCCACTCAGCTTGCCATTGGCCTCGATACGAAAATACGGCGTTTCCGGCATGGAAAGCCGCTCATTCGTGCCTACCAGGAGCAGATTCCAGCGCTGCTCCACCACCGGGCCGGAAAGCCCTTGCGATGACGGCTCATCCAGATGCTCGGTATCCGGGGTACTGCTGCAACCCACAAGCCCCAGCGTCACCGCCGCCAGGACTGCCAGCGGGGCGATACGGTATACGCTTTTCATTATCGATATCTCACTTAACAAGTGCCGGCCTGTTACCAGGTGCCGGTCTTTTCCATGGACACCCAAGGCTCCCGGGGAGCAAGGGCATCGCCTTTTTGCAGCAGCTCGATGGAGATGCCATCGGGGCTTTTGACGAACGCCATATGCCCATCATGCGGCGGGCGATTGATGGTCACGCCGTTATCCTGCAGGTGCTGACATAAGGCGTAAATATCCTCGACACGGTAGGCCAGGTGACCGAAATTGCGCCCACCCGTATAGCTTTCCGGATCCCAGTTATAGGTCAGTTCGATCTCGGGAGCTTGATGCTCATCGGAGCTGGCTTGATCGTCGGGGGCCGCCAGAAACACCAGCGTGAAACGGCCTTTTTCGCTTTCCTTGCGGCGCACTTCCTTGAGACCCAGCAGATCGCAGTAAAAATGCAGCGAGGCGTCCAGGTCACTGACACGCAGCATGCTATGCAGGTATTGCACGATCGACCTCCTTGTTCAGTGGATATATTCGCGGAAGATTTCCGGGGTCCGGTCATCGCGGGTAAAGCTCAGCACCGCATAGTCATCCACACGGCCGGTTTCCATACCCGGGGTGCCGTGCGGCATACCCGGCACGCTCAGCCCGGCGATATCCGGACGCTGTTCCAGCAGTTGCTTGATATCCGCTGCCGGCACATGGCCTTCGATCACATAGCCTTCGACCATGGCGGTGTGACAGGAGGCTAATTCCGGGGCGACGCCCTGTTCGATCTTGATCGAGCGCATATCGGGCTGCTTGTGATGCGCCACTTCGAAGCCATTGTCTTGCAAATGTTCCACCCAGGCACCGCAGCAGCCACAACTGGGGTCGCTGTGCACTTCGATGACAGGGTCGTCGGCAAAGGCCGATGAAGCCCCCGCGAACACCGTCAGCAGACAAGCACCGGACACCAGCTTGTTTATACGAGAACGTGACATGGCGACGACCTCTTGAATAAAACGGTATAGTTAAATGATTCCCCCATCTTAGCTGTGATTGCTGACAGGAGAAAGCCGTGGATACCTTGACTCAGGCGGCGCTCGGGGCCGCCGTCGGCGGTACCTTGCTGGGTAAGCGTCTGGGACGCAAGGCAGTCGTGATCGGTGCATTGCTGGGTACCCTTCCCGACCTGGATGTCGTGCTGGATTACGGCGATGCCGTGAGCAACATGACCGAGCATCGTGGCTTCTCCCATTCGCTGTGGGTCCTCATCCTGCTGGGCACGCTTCTGGCACTGCTTGCCGCACGTTTCGCCCTAGCCCGCGATATCTCACTGGCGCGCTGGTGGTGGTTTTTTATCCTGGCGCTCGTCACCCATCCGCTGCTCGACGCTTTGACCACCTACGGCACCCAATTGTTCTGGCCTTCGGCCACACCCCCGGAGGCCTGGCCGATCGTTTTCATCATCGACCCTCTTTACAGCCTTCCGCTTCTGATCGGGATCGGTGTGGCGCTGGTCGGCCATCGGGTGCAGCGCGCCTGCGCCTGGGGGCTGGCTATCTCCTGCCTGTATCTGCTGCTGGCGGCAGGCGCAAAGCAATGGGTGGAATACCGCCTGGCGCCGGTATTGGCTGAGCATGGGCTACAGCAAGCACCCCGCCTGGTTCAACCCACGCCCTTCAATATCCTGTTGTGGCGAGTCACGATCATTGCCCAGGATGAGCATTATGAAAGCCTGATCAGCGTGTTCGATGGCGACCATCAGCCGTATCTGGCGCGCTTTCATCGCGGCGCCCACCTTGAGCCGCTCGCCCTGGAAACGCGGCATGGGCAACGTCTCGACTGGTTTGCTGGACCTTTCCTGCGCTACGACACGGAGCGGGTCGATGAGCAAACCACTTTGCTGGCCACGGATATTCGCCTGGGCTTTCCCGGCTTCCATCCGTTCAGCTTCACCTTAGCGAGACGTGATGAGAGGCGCTGGCAGGCACTGGAATCACCCCGATTGGTGGACACATCACGCGACTTGCAACTGGAGGTCTTGGTGCGCCTCGCCAACCGTGCCCTTGGCCGACCAGAAGCGCTGTGTCCGGGCGATTTTGTCGCGCCCCGTTGGCATATCGAGCCTACGGCTGATTGTTGATTGTTGATTGTTGATTGTTGATTGTTGATTGTTGATTGTTGATTGTTGACCAGACATGCAAAACCCCGCATTTGCGGGGTTTTCACGGCTTGGTGCAATGGTTTCAAACCGTGTTGGGTTACCCAGCTTGCGTTACGTCTCAGGCAAAGTTCTGAGCGACGAAGTCCCAGTTGAGCACGTTCCAGACGTTTTCCAGGTACTTGGGGCGTGCATTACGGTAATCGATGTAATAAGCGTGCTCCCACACATCGATGGTCATGATCGGCGTCTGGCCATGAGCAATGGGGGTGTCGGCGTTGCTGGTGTTGACGATATCGACACCGCCATCGGCGGTCTTGATCAGCCAGGTCCAACCGGAACCGAAGTTACCCGCTGCATTGGCGTTGAAGGTCTTCTTGAATTCCTCGAAGGAGCCGAACTTGGCATTGATGGCATCGGCCAGAGCGCCGGTCGGCTCACCGCCGCCGTTGGGCGACAGGCAATGCCAATAGAAAGTGTGGTTCCACACCTGGGCCGCCTGGTTGAACAGGCCACCTGAGGAGGCGTTGATGATCTCTTCCAGAGACTTCTTGGCGTCGTCGGTGCCTTCGGTTAACTCATTGAGTTTGTTGACATAAGTCTGGTGGTGTTTGCCATAATGATACTCGAGCGTCTCGGCGGAGATATGCGGTTCGAGGGCATTTTTTTCATACGGCAGGGCAGGCAATTCAAACGCCATGGGTGAAGCTCCTTATAGGGATTTTTTCATTTACTATCTTGCCCCCCATCTCACTTGAATCTCGGAAGTGGATGGGGCAAGCGTCACGGCTTGACGCGCCACTCAACCTAACGACTTTGAGCCTTTCGCGCAAGTCCCTGCCCATGCAAGAAAAACTAGCTACCGGGGGTAATACCCTGGCCGCAGCCACTATATTGCGTGCCTTCGAAGGTGAGCGTTACCCTGGTGGGAAAAGGTTTTCCACTCATGTCATCAAAGCAGGCACCGGCTTCCAGGCGTAGACGAAACGGCTGGTCAGGCCGGGTACTTTCCAGGACCACCCGTCCGTTTTCGTTGTCCATAACGCTAACGCGATAGGCACGGGTTTCCTCGCGAGTCGCGTAATCCAGCACCAATGAGAGGGTCGGTGTGTCATGCGCCAGGTCCACCGACCAACCCGGCTCGTTGCCTTGCCCACGAAACATCACCCCAGGATGATCGCTACGCGTAAAGACGTCGCGCTGCTCGGCCAAGCGACATTGCAGTTGGCCACGCGGGGTTTCCACCTGCGCCTGCTCGCCACGATTCCAGAAACTGATATCGCCTGCCTGGTAGCGTGCGCCACTGGCCACCACAGCCGCCGGCAGTTGCCAGGCACCGTGCAGCGACCATAACCGAAGCTCGCCATTGCCTGTGGTGGCGGTGACTAAATGCTGATTGGCCGGCTGACAATGCCAGGCGGAAAATTGCTCAGCACCACCGGCAAAAAAAGACGAGGGCAACAAAGGCGCGGTATTGAAGGCGGCACTGGCCGAGGTGGAGGCTGTACCAGCCGGCACAGGGTCTGTACTCGCCGCCGGGGCGACACAGCCACTCAGTAACACGAACAAGGCAGCGGGCAAGCACGCGGAAAAGTAGGCAGTAGGCAAAATCAATACTCCTCGTCTGGGCGACAAAACAGTCTAAGCGACAAAACAGCCGGGGCTACAAGACGGAACTCAACCACGCTTGAAGGCTTGGAGATCCAACGGATCAAAGCCGTCGACCTTATCGGGAAGGCCTTTCTCTTCACGTTTCAGACGTACCTGCATCTTTTCGGCAAGACGCTCGGAGTCATCATCCGGCGTACGGCCATTGAGTTCGGCCAGCTGCGCCATGCCTTGATGATAAAAAGTCAGTAGATCCAGCGCGGTGGTGTTGCCTTCTTCGACGGCCTTGCGCAAACCCGGCAGGTAGCCGCTGATCTGGCCTAGATGATGTTTAAGCTGCCAAACGTAGCGTACTTCCTTCATCCATGGCCGGTCCTTCAACACGGCGAACGTTGCGCTGGTGGCAAGCAGCCCCAGAAATACCCCTAGCGCGTTGAGCCACAGGCTGCTACCGAAGGAAACCACCAATAATTGGGAAAATACCAAACCCAGCACGATCAGCTGCCCGGCCATCGCCAAGCTGATCAAGCGTCCCTTGCGCCGGTAGGTTTCCGGGTCATGCTCTTCCAAATAAAACGCCATACGGAGTCTCTCTGCCATATCAAAAGTCCCTCATGATACGGCGCGGGTGGTACTAAACAAAGCACACCGAGACGTGCATTGCTCACCAACGATGTTCAGCCCAGCCGTTCGGCGGCTTGTTTCAGCAGGCGTTCGGTGGTTTCCCAGCCCAGGCAGGCATCGGTCACCGAAACGCCATAACGCATGGCACCCGGCTTGAGCGGTTGCTTGCCTTCATGCAAATGGCTTTCCAGCATCAAGGCGGCGACATGCGGATTGCCCGCCTGACGCTGGGCCAGTACATCCAGCATGACCTCCACCTGACGGCGATGATCCTTGCGCGCATTGGCATGGCTGCAATCCACCATCAGGCGCGGGTTGAGTCCGGCCTTGAGCAGCGCTCGCGTGGCAGCCGCCACATGGTCGCTCTGGTAGTTGGGTTCACCGTGGCCGCCGCGCAGCACCAGATGCGTATGCGGATTGCCCGCGCTTTGCTGAACCGTCGGACGTCCATTGGCCTCCATGGCGAAACGCTGATGAGGATGTTTTGCTGCCATCATCGCATCAAGCGCCACTTGCACATCGCCACTGGTGGCATTCTTGAAGCCCACCGCTGCCGGCAAATCGCTTGCCAGTTCACGATGCAACTGAGATTCAGTGGTGCGCGCGCCAATCGCCACCCAGCTCAACAGGTCTTCAAGGTAAGGCGCGAGCATCGGCTGAAGAAGTTCCGTGGCGACCGGCAGGCCACGTTCCGCCACGTCATGCATCAATTGACGGGAAAGCGTCAGGCCCTGCGCCATGTCACCACGTCCATCGAGATGCGGATCGTAGGCCAACCCCTTCCAACCCACAGTGGTGCGCGGTTTCTCTACGTAAACCCGCATGACCGGCAATAGCGTATCCGCCACTTCTTCGCTCAACACAGCCAGGCGGTCGGCGTATTCCCGTGCCGCCCTGGGGTCGTCGATGGAGCAAGGCCCGACCACGACCAGCAGGCGTTTATCACTGCCGTCGAGAATCGCATTGACCGCGTCGCGCTGCTGCTGGATACGTGCTTCGAGAGCCGGAGAAAGGTGGATGGATGCGCGCAGCTGGGCGGGCGTAGGCAAGTAATTCACCGAGGCCGGGGTATCCCTGGACAAGAGCGTTTCGGTGACGGCAAGAGCTTGGCTTGCTGGGGCGTTCATTATCAATTCTCCATGGTTAAAAAATAAAAAAGCCCCGGTCGGGGTTGCCGACCGGGGCTTTCTTGTTTTCGGCAGGCGACCCTTGGAGGGTGTGCCTGTCGACGCGACGCTAGGCGTCGGCCATGGGCACACCGTGGCTAAACCAATACCAGAAATATGCCTGAGCGGACGTTTTCTTCAACACGGCACCCTTGCCGGCGAAGGCCGACATGCTAGCTGCGTTGAGAGAAAAACGTGTCGCGTTCATGGGATGTCCTGCTTTGGGTTAACCGGGATGAGCCGGGTCATATGTCATTCGATGAACCAATCCTGCCTGCCGGATTCACGGATGGCAACCCTTCAGCCGGTAAATACTTGCACCCAACCAATAGTTCCCGGCAATGCCGCCATGCCGACCAATACAATCAAGCCGAGAATGATCGACGGCAATCCTGAAGTATCCTTGAAGTTTTCGTCATGATGAGCCATTGAAGCTTCCTTATCTATTATGTATTGCGGCCTGAGCCATGCGCCGTATCGTCGGGGGTAAAGCGACACGGTCAACAGACAAGTTTAACCAATCGAGCTGCATTCAGCGAGAACGTGGTTCAGGTCTTGCGCGGCGCGTAGGCGAACACATCGGAAAACACGCGATCGGCATCCAGCGCTTTTTCTTCCAGAACGTCGAGGCACGCATACACCATCGGCGGCGAGCCGGAAAGGTAGACATCCCACCCCCGAAGATCATCGATCTCTTGCGCCAGCACCCGGTCGATACGCCCTAGATGATGCTGACTGGCATTATCCGCGGGCAGCGCCGCTTCCAACGGGCTTTCGGTAACGGCATGAAAACTGACCTGAGGCAGCCTCCGAGCCCATTCACTGGCGAGCTGCTCATGATAGAGGTCGCGCCATTCACGTACCGCCCACCACAGCGAGATTTTGCGTTCGGGCTGATGATGCACTGCCGCTTCGATGATCGCCTTCATCTGGGCGAAACCGGTACCGGCGGCAATCAACAGCAGAGGGCGCTGGCTTTCCAGGTCCAGCACGCTCTTGCCGCCGGGCAGGCGCACATTGAGCCGGTTGGCCACTTGCAGCAATTCACGTAGCCGGGCGGAATTCTCACGCTCAGGCCAGTGCTGGATATGCAGCTCTATCACACCATCACCGCGCTCGGCGCTGGCGATCGAAAACGGAACCCAGGTGTCCTCGTCCAGCTGTAACTCCAGGTACTGTCCCGGCGCATGCTGCATGGCTTCGGCACGCCCGTGAAGGGTCACCCCAAGCACATCGGGGCTAAGGTCTTCAACGGCGGCAACCTGACAGGTCAGTATCCTTGCGCTCATAGCGTCTCTTACTGTTTTTTAGGGGGAGAGAGAAAATGGTTTGATGACATAAGAAAAATAGCTGCCAAGAATGTCAATGACGCGCCTCGGGTAACGGGATATCGATTCCCAACTCATCCCAACGGCTGTCGACACGCGCCTTGACCGCATCATCCATTACGATAGGAGTTCCCCACTCACGCTGAGTTTCTCCGGGCCATTTGTTGGTGGCATCCAACCCCATCTTCGAGCCTAACCCGGAGACCGGAGAGGCGAAATCGAGGTAATCGATGGGTGTGTTCTCCACCAGCACGGTATCACGTGAGGGATCCATCCGCGTGGTGATCGCCCAGATCACATCCTGCCAATCGCGAGCATTGACATCGTCATCGAGCACCACCACGAACTTGGTATACATGAACTGGCGCAAAAAGCTCCAGACGCCCATCATCACGCGCTTGGCATGGCCGGGGTACTGCTTTTTGATGGTCACCACCGCCATGCGGTAGGAACAACCTTCCGGGGGCAGATAGAAATCGACGATTTCCGGGAATTGCTTGCACAGAATCGGCACGAAGACCTCATTCAGCGCCACGCCCAGAATCGCCGGCTCGTCCGGCGGTCGACCGGTGTAGGTCGAATGATAGATGGCATCACGACGCATGGTCATGCGGGTAACGGTAAACACCGGGAAATGATCGACTTCATTGTAATAGCCGGTGTGATCGCCAAACGGTCCCTCCGCTGCCATGTCATCAGGGTAGATAAAGCCTTCCAGAATGATTTCCGCCGACGCCGGCACATCCAGGTCCACGTGGCCGCATTTGACCAACTCGGTCCGCGAGCCCCTCAAAAGGCCTGCAAAAGCGTATTCGGAGAGCGTATCAGGTACCGGCGTCACCGCACCCAGAATCGTCGCCGGATCGGCGCCCAGCGCCACTGCCACCGGAAATGGCTCGCCGGGATGGGCCTTCTGGAATTCGAGAAAATCCAGCGCACCGCCACGATGCGACAGCCAGCGCATGATCAGGCGATTTCTGCCGATTTTCTGCTGTCGGTAGATGCCCAGGTTCTGGCGTGTTTTATTCGGCCCCCGGGTGATCACCAGCGGCCAGGTGATGAGAGGTGCCGCATCGCCCGGCCAGCAGTGCTGGATGGGTAAACGGCCGAGATCCACTTCCTCGTCTTCGTAGACCACGTCCTGCACGGGCGCTCGACGTACGTTCTTCGGCCCCATGCTGAGAACCTGCTTGAAGATCGGCAGCTTGTCCCAGGCGTCCTTCAAGCCCTTGGGCGGATCGGGCTCTTTCAAGAAGGCGAGCAACTTGCCCACTTCACGCAGCGCCTCCACCGAATCCTGCCCCATGCCCAGCGCTACTCGCTTGGGGGTCCCGAAGAGATTACCCAGCAACGGCATCTCATGACCCTTGACGTTCTCGAATAAAAGCGCGGGGCCACCGGCACGCAAGGTACGATCACATATCTCGGTAATTTCCAGATAAGGGTCGACTTCGACAGTGACACGCTTCAATTCACCAGCGGCCTCTAGCGCGGTGATGAACTCACGTAAATCCTTGTACTTCACAGCAGGCCTCTCTGGGTCACAGCTGACGCGATCAGCGACGCTTCATGGCTTCGAAGAATTCCAGGTTGGTCTTGGTATCCTTCAAGCGGTCAATCAGGAATTCGGTAGCCGCCGTGTCATCCATCGGATTGAGCAGCTTGCGCAGAATCCACATACGCTGCATCTCGTCTTCCGAGGCCAGAAGGTCTTCGCGACGAGTACCGCTGCGGCGAATGTTCATTGCCGGGAACACACGTCTTTCCGCCAGCTTGCGATCAAGGTGCGCCTCCATGTTGCCGGTGCCCTTGAATTCCTCGAAGATCACTTCATCCATCTTCGAACCGGTATCCACCAGCGCCGTGGCGATGATTGTCAGGCTGCCGCCTTCTTCGATGTTACGTGCCGCACCGAAGAAGCGCTTGGGCTTTTCCAGGGCATGGGCATCGACACCGCCGGTAAGCACCTTGCCGGAGCTGGGCACCACGGTGTTGTAGGCACGCGCCAGACGAGTGATGGAGTCCAGCAGGATCACCACGTCTTTCTTGTGCTCGACCAGACGTTTGGCCTTCTCGATCACCATTTCAGCGACCTGAACGTGACGCGCCGGCGGTTCATCGAAGGTTGAGGCCACCACTTCCCCACGCACGGTACGCGACATCTCGGTGACTTCTTCCGGGCGCTCATCGATCAACAGCACGATCAGATGACATTCCGGGCTGTTACGGGTGATCGAGGTGGCGATGTTCTGCAGCATCAGGGTCTTGCCCGCCTTGGGCGGCGACACCAGCAGGCCGCGCTGGCCTTTGCCAATCGGCGCGGTGAGATCGATGATGCGTGCGGTCAGATCCTCGGTGGAACCATTGCCGATTTCCATCACCATACGTTCATCGGGGAACAGTGGCGTCAGGTTCTCGAACAGGATCTTGTGCTTGGCGTTTTCCGGGCGGTCAAAGTTGATCTGACTGACCTTGAGCAGAGCGAAATAGCGCTCACCCTCTTTCGGCGGTCGGATCTTGCCGGAAATACAATCGCCCTTGCGTAGGTTGAAGCGGCGAATTTGCGACGGGGAGACATAGATGTCATCCGGGCCGGCCAGATATGAGCTATCCGCACTGCGCAGGAAGCCGAAGCCATCCTGAAGGATTTCCAGCACACCGTCGCCATAGATATCCTCGCCACTTTTGGCATGTTTCTTGAGGATGGCGAAGATGATGTCCTGTTTACGCGAACGGGCCAGATTGTCGATACCCATCTCGCGAGCGATATCCAACAGCTCGGGAACGGGTTTTTGCTTGAGTTCTGTGAGATTCATCGGTGTGTTGAAAGTTGCTCATGGAAGCTGGGCGCAAGGCGCCGGAATAGACGGGAGGCGAGGAGAAAACGCCGCGTGATGCGTTCAGACCCGAAAAAGACAGGTGCTCGTTATGAAAGGGACGTTGACCAAACCATATATTTTCCTAGGCTCAATCGAGAGTGCGAGCACATGTTGACTGATCAGCACTGGGATAATGGCTGGATCAGCGGGCTATCTGACGACTTGGGAATCTGGCTGCCATGTGAAATCGAAGATCGGTATGACTCAAGTAAGAACCGCGAGTATGAACCGCAGGTAAAAACCGAGAGCTCATCGGACCAGGCCAGTGACCCGATGTTAGTCAAGCCTTGCAGGAAACGCAAGTCTCAGTATCAAGAGGAATTGACAACACCCAAACTCGCCCGCAACCTTGCCACAGCCAACCAAGGATAGCCCATGCTCCAGGACACCCCGCTTTCCACCGAAAGCTCTTTTTCCGCCGAGAGTACATCGGACGCCCCGAGCCGCTTGGCCGCCATCGACCTAGGCTCCAACAGTTTTCACTTGCTGGTCGCCAACTATCAACATGAGCGGCTACAGGTTGTCGCCCGTGAAGGTGAAAAAGTGCAACTCGCCGCCGGATTGGATGATCAAGGCTTTCTCGGGGAGGACGCCATCCAGCGCGCCCTTGACTGCCTGGGCCGCTTCGCGCCCTTTCTGGAAGACATTCCCCCGGCCAACTTGCGTATCGTAGGCACTAACGCCCTGCGTGATGCCACTAACAGCCAGGCATTCATCGAGCGCGCCGAAGCCCAGCTGGGCCACTCGATCGAGATCATCGCCGGTCGCGAAGAGGCACGCCTGATCTATCTCGGCGCCGCCCATGCCCTGGCGGAAAACGGCCGCCGTTTGATCGTGGATATCGGCGGTGGCTCCACTGAATTCATCATCGGCGAGCAGTTCGAGCCCAAGGCGCTGGAAAGCTTGCGCATGGGCTGTGTGACCTTCTCACGACGCTTCTTCCCTGAAGGCGAACTCAATGAAAAACGCTTGCGGCGTGCCGAACTCGCCGCCCTTTCCGAACTCGCCAACATCCAGCGCCCTTATCAGCGTCTGGGCTGGGAGGACCCGGTCGGCTCCAGCGGCACCATCAAGGCCGTCGCCAGCGTATTGAACGCCTATGGAGACACCCAGCAAGAGGGCCTGATCACCCGCGAAGGCTTGCACAAGCTGCGTGAGCGGCTACTCAAGCACAAGCACCTGGACAAGGTCGCTCTTGAGGGACTCAAGCCCGACCGCGCCCGGGTGTTTCCCGCTGGGGTGGCGATTTTATGCGCCATCTTCGAAGCCTTTTCACTCAAGCAAATGCGTTTTTCCGATGGTGCCTTGCGAGAAGGCGTGCTGTACGACATGGCCGGGCGCCGCAATGCGGAAGATTCACGGCTTAAAACCCTCGAGACCCTGAAACGCTGCTATGGCGTGGATAGTCGCCAGGCGGATAACGTCACGACAACGGCACACTTATTGTTTGAAGCAGTTCAGGAAACCTGGCAGCTAAATGAACACCAGGGACGTTACCTGGCCTGGGCCTGCCAGGTACATGAAATCGGCCTGGCGATCTCGCATAGCCAGTTTCATCGCCATGGGGCCTATTTACTCGAGCATTCGGACCTGGCGGGCTTTTCCCGCCCGGAACAGCAGCTGCTGGCATTTCTGGTGCGCGCTCACCGGCGCAAGTTTCCGCTCAAGGAGTGGCAGGCATTGCCCAAATCGCTGCAACCCAGCTACGCAAGGCTGGCTCGCCTGCTGCGCCTGGCGGTGCTACTCAACCACTCTCGCCCGGAACAACCCTCCACGCCACCGGCGGTTACGCTCAAGGGTGACGCCATGCATCTCGCCATGCCGGAAACCGAGGAGCCCACTCTGCTGCTCACCGACCTGGAGCAGGAACAGAGCTATCTGGAAGCCGCAGGTTTTGCGCTGTCGCTCAAGCAGGCCTGAAGCCCCAGCCCGCCGCCTGGGCGATGACCTCGCCCGGCGTGCGCAGCACCGCGATGCACACCCCCCGGAACATCACTATCAACAGGCGCTCACGCTCCCAGGGCGGAATCTCGGCTTCCTGAAGCAAGCGCTTGAGGTCGCGCCGACCACGTCCGGGCATCGTCAGCACCTCTCCTCCGCGACGTAGCCTGACCTCAAACGCCGCTTCACAAAGCGAAGGCTCGGGGAGCTCATGCGTGACTAACGCCAGTGTCCCCAAGGGAGTAACCAGGCGGGAGCGTCCATCCCAGCTGGCCTGCCATCCCGTCGGCAAGGCTTGCAATACTGCTGACAGATACAGCCTGTCCTTCCAGACCCGCGCTTCTCCTTCCTTCCAGGAGACATGGGGCTGAGCGTCATGGCGCGCCCTGAGCTGTTCGAGCAAAGCGGCCAATCGTGCGCGTGGCGGCGTGGCGAGCCCCAGTTGCTGGCAGGCGTAACGTATCAGCAGACGCTGGCGTGCCCCGGAAAGCGTCGACAACCCGGTCAGTAACAAGCGTGATGGCTCGCCTCCTGCCGCCTGAAGATCCATTTCAGCCAGTTCATCGAGCAAGGCATCCGCCTCACTCGCCTGATCGGCCGCCTGAGCCAGACTGCTCACCGCCTGCGGCCAATGCCGCTCCAGGCGCGGCAGGATCTTCTGGCGCAGAAAATTGCGCGACAGGCGCGTGTCTTGGTTAGTCGGGTCTTCCACCCAGGCAAGCGATTCGATCTCGGCTTCAGCCTTTAGCCGCCCCCGGCTGATGGCAAGCCAGGGGCGCACCACTCGTGCGCCACGCCAGTGGCGGACAGCGGGCATTGCCGCCAACCCCCGCACTCCACTGCCGCGTAGCGCGGCCAGCAGAAAGGTTTCCGCCTGATCGGTCTGGTGCTGAGCCAGCAGCAAGGTGTCACCGGCGTTCAGACGCCTTGCAAAAGCGTGATAGCGGGCCTTGCGAGCGGCGTTCTCGACCCCTTGCCCGGCGCTTTCCACCTGCACATGCTCGACGTAAAGCGGCACGCCCAGCCGTGAACACAGGCGCCGACAATGAACCTCGAAATCAACCGCCGCCGCCTGAAGGCCGTGATTGACGTGGAGGGCATACAAGGGCCGTGCATGGCGCTGGCAAGCGCGTGCCGCCAGGGTCAAAAGCAGCGAGGAGTCCAGGCCACCGGAAAGCGCCACCCAGACGACACGCCCCGGCACGCTGTCGGCCAGGGCGTCATCGAGCAAAGCATTGACTGACATCCAGCGTCAGACCGGTGCCCCATAGCTCATCAAGCGCTCATAGCGGCGTTTGAGCAATGTATCGGTGTCCAGGGCTTCAAGCCGGCCGAGGCTTGCCAACAGCGCTTCCTTGACCCTTGCTGCGGTATCTATCGGGTGCCAATGGGCGCCGCCCAAGGGCTCCTTGATCAAGGCATCGACAAAGCCCAGCTCTTTCAAGCGTTCAGCGGTAATCCCCATAGCCTGTGCGGCATCCGAGGCCTTCTCGGCGCTTTTCCACAGGATCGAGGCGCAGCCTTCCGGCGAGATCACCGAATAGGTCGAATACTGCAGCATGTGCAACTCATCGCATACTCCGATGGCCAGAGCGCCGCCGGAGCCACCTTCACCGACCACGGTGGAAATGATCGGCGTCTTGAGGCGCGACATCACCGCCAGGTTGTAAGCGATGGCCTCGGACTGACCGCGTTCCTCGGCATCGATGCCCGGATAGGCGCCCGGGGTGTCGATAAAGGTCAGTACCGGCATCTTGAAGCGTTCCGCCATTTCCATCAGGCGGCAGGCCTTGCGGTAGCCTTCGGGACGCGGCATACCGAAGTTGCGGCGCACTTTTTCTTTCACGTCCCGGCCTTTCTGATGGCCGATCACCATAACCGGCTTGTCGTCCAGACGCGCAACGCCGCCCACGATCGCCGCATCGTCGGCGAAGTGACGATCGCCATGCAGCTCATCGAAATCAGTGAATACAAGGTCCAGATAATCGAGGGTATAAGGACGCTGGGGGTGGCGCGATATCTGCGAAACCTGCCAAGGGCTAAGATCCTTGAAAATGGAATCGGTCAGCTTGCGGCTTTTTTCTTCCAGGCGCGCCACTTCGTCGGAAAGATTGATCTGGCTGTCGGAGTTGACGAGGCGCAACTCTTCGATCTTCGCCTGCAACTCGGCAATGGGCTGTTCAAAATCAAGATAATTGGGGTTCATCGGCTAGACCTTGTGAAACGAGCATTCAATGACGGCATTATCGCACCCTGACCCTGCCACGCAAGGAAAGGCCGAATCAGGCATGGTTGCCGACGTAACGATAAGCCGAAGCGATATGCGGCACAGCAGTGATCATCGATAGCGCAGCTGCACCCCGGTCTGGCCTTGGAGCTCACGCAATATCAGCAGCAGGTCATCGCTGGGCGCCACCTTCCACTCTTCGGCCAATTCCAGCCAACCGCTGGCCTCATGGTTACGGTATTTCAGCCGCACCGGCAATCCCTGGGCATCGCAATGCGGGGTCAGATAATCACGCAAACTGTCCACCAAGCGTCCGTTGACCCTGCCGCCATCAAGCGCCACTTCCACGGCCTGGGCATAGCGTTTACGCGCTTCGAGCATCGGGGTCACGTCCTTGCTGCGCAGGCGCAAGCCACCGGAGTAGTCGTCGCTCGACACCTCGCCTTCGACGATCAATACCTGATCAGCGTCGATATAGCCGCGCAATTGCTCGAAAAGCTCGCCGAACAGCGACACTTCAATTCGCCCGGTGCGGTCGTCCAGGGTAAGAAACGCCATGGTGTCGCCACGCTTGGACTTCATGGTGCGCATGCCCACCACCAAGCCGGCGACCCGCTGGGACTCACGCGATGGCTTGAGATCGGAAATACGGGTCGAGACGAAGCGCGCCAGCTCCTTCTCGTATTCATCGATGGGGTGACCGGTCAGGTACAGCCCCAGAGTGACTTTTTCCCCGGAAAGGCGCTCGCGGTCCGTCCATTCCCGGGCATTCAGGTAATTGGCGTAAACGTCCGTGTCGTCCTGCTCCACGAAGGCCTCACCGAACATGTCGACCATGCCCAGGTTCTGGTTGCTATGGTTCTGTGCCGCCGCCTTGAGTGCATCTTCCAATGCCGCTGCCAGCACTGCGCGGTTGGGGCCGAGATTGTCCAATGCGCCGGAGCGAATCAGCGCTTCCAGGGTGCGCTTGGTCAGACGCTTGGGGTCGATCCGGCGGCAGAAGTCGAACAGGTCAGTAAAGGCACCCCCGGTCTCGCGCGCTTTCACGATGGCATCGATCGGCCCTTCACCCACCCCGCGAATGGCGCCCAGGCCGTAAACCACGCGCTTGTCTTTATCCACGGTGAACTTGTAACCGCCCACGTTGACATCCGGCGGCGTCACGGTGAGCTTGAGCTGACGGCATTCCTCGATCAACGGCACGACTTTATCGAGGTTGTCCATTTCCGTGGACATCACCGCCGCCATGAACGGGCCGGGGTAATGCGCCTTGAGCCAGGCGGTCTGGTAAGACACTAGGGCGTAGGCCGCCGAGTGCGACTTGTTGAAACCGTAACCGGCGAATTTTTCCACCAAGTCGAAGATGTTGCCCGCCAGTTCCTTGTCGATGCCATGGTCAGTGCAGCCTTCCATGAAACCGGCGCGCTGCTTGGCCATCTCCTCGGGTTTTTTCTTGCCCATGGCCCGGCGCAGCATATCGGCCTGCCCCAGGGAATAACCGGCCATCACCTGAGCGATCTGCATCACCTGTTCCTGATACAGGATGATGCCGTAGGTCGGTTCCAGCACCGGTTTCAACAGGGCGTGCTGGTAATCCGGGTGTGGATAAGACACTTCCGCGCGGCCGTGCTTACGGTTGATGAAATCGTCCACCATCCCGGATTGCAGGGGGCCGGGGCGAAACAGGGCGACAAGGGCGATCATGTCTTCCAGCGAGTCCGGCAGCAGGCGCTTGATCAGTTCCTTCATGCCGCGGGATTCCAGCTGGAACACCGCCGTGGTCTCGGCGCGCTTGAGCATCTCGAAGGTCGGCGAATCATCCAGCGGAATGCTGTCGATATCCAGCGGACCCCTGCCTTCAACGGCACGCACCTTGTCGACCATTTCCAGCGCCCAATCGATGATCGTCAGGGTGCGCAGGCCCAGGAAGTCGAACTTGACCAGCCCGGCTTCCTCGATATCGTTCTTGTCGAACTGCACCATCAAGCCGCCGCCGTCCTCGTCGCACAGCAGCGGCGCGAAGTCGGTGAGCTTGGTGGGGGCGATCACCACGCCGCCGGCGTGCTTGCCGGTACCGCGGGTCACCCCTTCGAGCTTCTGGGCCATTTCCCAGATTTCATGGGCGTCTTCGTCGGCATCGAGAAATTCCTTGAGCGCCGGCTCAGCCTCGATGGCCTTGCCCAGGGTCATGCCCACTTCGAACGGAATCAGCTTGGAGAGCTTGTCACCCAGCAGATAAGGCTTGCCCTGAGCCCGAGCCACATCGCGCACCACCGCCTTGGCCGCCATGGTGCCAAAGGTGACGATCTGCGAGACGGCATCGCGCCCGTAACGCTCGGCGACATACTCGATGACCTTGTCGCGCTTTTCCATGCAGAAATCCACATCGAAATCGGGCATGGAGACACGTTCAGGGTTCAGGAAGCGCTCGAACAGCAGGTCGTAGCCGATAGGATCGAGATCGGTGATCTTCTGGGCATAGGCCACCAACGAGCCGGCACCGGAGCCACGCCCCGGCCCGACCGGCACGTCGTTGTCCTTGGCCCACTGAATGAAGTCCATCACGATCAGGAAGTAACCAGGGAACCCCATCTGGATGATTATATCCAGCTCGAAATCCAGCCGCTTGCGGTAACGGGCATCGATTTCGGCATATTCCTCGCTATCTCTGGGGTAGCGCTCGGCGGGAAACAGAAAATCCAGTCGCTGGTTCAGGCCGTCGTGGGAGACCTTGCGAAAGAACTCGTCCTGGGTCAGGCCCTCGGGAATCTCGAATTCCGGCAGGAATATCTCGCCCAGGCGTACATCGACGTTGCAGCGCTGGGCGATCATCACGCTGTTTTCGAGCGCCTCGGGAATATCGGCGAACAGCTCAGCCATTTCCGCCGGGCTCTTGAGGTACTGTTCTTCGGTATAGCGCTGTTCGCGCCGGGGGTCGTCCAAGGCCCGGCCTTCGCCGATGGAAACCCGGGTCTCGTGAGCCCAGAAGTCGTCGCGCTCAAGAAAACGCACATCGTTGGTAGCCACCACCGGGGTGCCGGTGGCCAGCGCCAGCTTGACGCTTTCATGCACACAGGCCTCTTCCATCGAGCGCCCGGTACGTACCAGTTCAAGGTAGAAGCGCTCGGGAAATGCCACTTGCCACTCCGCCAGCAGCGCTTCGGCTTCCGCGTAGTGATCCGAGAGCAGGTGACGGCCGATTTCGCCATCGCGGCCGCCGGACAGCGCAATCAAGCCGTCGCTTTTGGCCAGCACCCATTGCCTGTCGAGAATCGCCTTGCCGTGCCGTTGACCTTCCATCCAGCCCTGGGAGATCAATTCGGTGAGGTTACGGTAGCCGGTCTCGTTCATCGCCAATAGCGTCAGGCGATAGGGATGCAGGGGATCATGGGCGTTGGCAAGCCAGAGATCCGAACCGATGATCGGCTTGAGTCCGGCTCCCTGGGCGCCCTTGTAGAACTTCACCAGACCGAACAGGTTGGCTTCGTCGGTAAGGGCCAGGGCCGGCATGCTGCGCTCGGCAGTGGTCTTGATCAGCGATTTGAGCCTGAGCAAGCCATCCACCAAGGAGTATTCACTGTGCAAACGCAGATGAACAAAAGGAACCGTCATGGGCAACTCGGCAGAAAACAGGAAAAGAAAAGCAGCGCTAGAGCAGCGCTAGTTGCCGCTGTACCGGGGCAAAGCTGCGGCGATGTTCGGGTAAAGGGCCATGGGCTTGTAGCGCCGCCAGGTGCTCGGGCGTTGGATAGCCCTTATGGCGTGCGAAGCCGTATTCGGGATGGCGTGCATCCAGTGCCACCATTTGAGCGTCACGGGCCACCTTGGCCAGAATCGAGGCGGCGGCAATCGCCATGTGGCGCGAATCGCCCTTGATAACTGCCTGGCCGGGAAGCGTATGGCCGGGCAGCTTGTTACCATCCACCAGTAGATACTCCGCCGCCGGCGTCAACGCATCGATGGCACGCCGCATCGCCAAATGCGTCGCGTGGTAAATATTCAGCGCATCCACCTCTTCAGGCGACGCTTCGGCGACGGCAAACGCCAGGGCGCGAGCACGAACCTGTCGATCCAGGGCTTCACGCCGGGGCGCGGCGAGCACCTTGGAATCCGCCAGGCCGTCGATGAGATCATCGGGGTCGAGTATCACCGCTGCAGCCACCACCGCGCCCACCAGCGGGCCACGCCCGACTTCATCCACCCCGGCCAACCAACGCCCGGAATAGTCGATTATCAAGGGCTCGAAACGCTTACTGGATGAAGTCATCGGCCACCTCCGTAAGCGGGCGCCTGGCCACCAGAGCGTCAATCGCCTCGGCGGCCCGCGCACTGGCATTGCGCTGTAGGCCGGCATGCAGTTCGGCAAAGCGTGTTTCCAGGGCGGCGCGGCCATCCGGATCATCAAGCATTTCATTCATTTGCTGGCTAATCGCCGTGCTCGTGGCTTGCTCTTGAATCAACTCAGGCACCAAGGTTTCCCGGGCAATCAGATTGGGCAAGGAGATCCATTCACTCTTGACCAGACGACTGAGCAGCCAGTACGACGCCGGCGCCAGCTTGTAGGCCACCAGCATGGGGCGATGGCAAAGCATGGCTTCCAGGGCGGCGGTACCCGAGGTCAACAACACGACGTCCGAGGCCACCATGGCTTCGCGGGCCTGCCCATCGAGCAAGCGAACCGCCGCCTTCAGTGCCGGGTACTCCGTCAGCAGCGCTTCAAGCTCTTGATAGCGAGCCGGCGTTGCGGCGGGAATCACCACCTGCAAGCCTGGGCGGGTCTGGCAGAGCTGCTCGGCGGCTTCCAGAAAGGTCGCGCCCAGAAAGCGAATTTCATTGGCGCGCGAACCGGGAAGCAATGCCAGAACCGGCTGATTCTGAACCAGCCCCAGGGCGTCACGCGCCTGAAACCGGTCATTTTCCAGCGGCAGTTCATCGGCCAGAGGATGCCCGACAAAGACCACCGGCACTTGATGCCGGCGGTAAAAAGCGGCTTCGAATGGCAGTAACGTCAGCATCACATCCACGGACCTGGCGATGCCCTTGACCCTGCCCTGGCGCCAGGCCCATACCGTCGGGCTGACATAATGAGCGGTGGGAATACCCGCCTCGCGCAGTTGTCGTTCCAGCCCCAGGTTAAAATCGGGCGCATCGATCCCGATCATGACATCCGGCCGCCAGGCCAGGGCATCCGCCTTGAGCGCCCGCCGCACCTTGATCAGGCCGGGAAGGTGCTTGAGCACTTCGACCAGCCCCATGATCGACAGCGTTTCAAGCGCAAAGCGGCTGTCGATGCCCTGGGCCAGCATGCGCGGGCCGCCGATACCACGAAACTCAATGTGGGGATGACGCGCCTTGAGTTCACGCATCAAGCCACCGCCCAAGAGATCGCCGGAAAGTTCGCCTGCTATCAGGTAGACACGTTTGATCGTCATAAAGGCGCCTTGCTCAGCGGATAATGCCGCGCGTCGAGACCTTGATCGAATCAGCGAACGCCTTGGTCTCGGCCAAGCTGAAGCGCGAGTCGATTTCGGCCAACCCCTGCTCCACGGTAAGCCCCTGGCGATAGATCAGCTTGTAGGACTCACTCAGCGCCTGGATAGCCTCACGGGAAAAACCACGCCGCTTGAGCCCCACCAGGTTCAAGCCATGGGCTTTTGCCGGGTTGCCGTTGATCATGACATAGGCGGGGGTGTCCTTGGTGATGATGGAACCCCCACCGGCCATGGCATGCGTTCCGAAATGGCAGAACTGATGCACTGCTGCCAGTCCGCCGAGAATCGCAAAATCGCCGACCGTGACATGGCCGGCCAGGGTCACCTGATTGGCCAGAATGCAGTCGCTGCCGATAACGCAGTCATGGCCGACGTGTACGTAGGCCATGAAAAGATTTCGCGAACCGATGGTGGTTTCGCCGCGATCCTGGACGGTGCCCCGATGCAGGGTTGCACACTCGCGGATGATATTGTCGTCGCCCATGACCAGGCGGGTGGGTTCCCCGGCATACTTCTTGTCCTGGCAGTCTTCACCTACCGAGGCAAACTGGAAAATACGGGTACGTTCACCCAGTGTGGTTGGCCCCTTGATCACCACATGGGGGCCGATATGTGAACCGGCGCCAATCGTCACATCCGGGCCGATCACGCTGAACGGCCCGACTTCGACGTCATCGGCCAGCCGGGCGCTGGGGTCGACCAGAGCAGTAGGATGTATCAAGCCACCTTCCTCTCGGCGCAGATGATTTCAGCTTCACAGGCCAGCTCGCCATCGACGGTCGCACGGCAGGCGAACTTCCAGATGCCACGCTTGCCGCGAATCACGTTAGCTTCGAGAACCAACTGATCTCCCGGCATGACAGGACGCTTGAAGCGCACGTTGTCACTTCCCACCAGATAATAGACATAGCCATCGGCAGGACGCTTGTTGACGGTCTTGAAGCCAAGGATACCGCACGCTTGCGCCAGTGCTTCGAGCACCAGCACACCGGGCATGATCGGATGGTGCGGGAAATGGCCGTTGAAAAACGGCTCATTGATACTCACATTCTTGTAACCAACGATGGTTTCGCCTTCGACAAGCTGCGTTACCCGATCCACTAGCAAAAACGGATAACGGTGAGGCAGGTATTCGCGGATCTCGTTGATGTCCATAACCATCGTAACAACCTCTGAAATGACAAAATGCCTGGCCAGGAGCCAGGCGAGTGCCGGCAGGGCTGCCGGCAAAAATGGCGGGGATTATAGCGCGCCTTCCCATCGTCTCAATACCAAAGCCCGCCGAACGACGCGGCGCTTATGGATTGTGAGTACGCTTTTCCAACCGCAACAAGCGCTTGGCGATGTCATCCAGCTGTTTGAAACGCACTGCGTTCTTGCGCCATTGAGCGTTATTCATGGAACCGGTTCCCGACGAATACACGCCCGGCTCATGAATCGAATTGGTCACCAGGCTCATGCCGGTGACCTGAACGCCATCGCAAATCGTAAGATGTCCGGAAAGCCCCACACCTCCGCCCAGCATGCAATGCCTGCCGACCTGGGTTGAACCGGCAATGCCCACGCAACCCGCCAGTGCACTGTGCTCACCGATACGCACATTGTGAGCAATCTGCACCTGACTGTCGATCTTGACATCGTCACCGATCACGGTGTCGCCCAGCGCACCCCGGTCGATACTCGAGCAGCTGCCGACCTCCACGTCATCTCCCAGCACCACGCCGCCCAGCTGAGCGATCTTGTGCCATCGGGCGCCATCGTGGGCAAAGCCGAAGCCATCGCCGCCGATCACGCAACCGCTGTGCAGAATCGCGCGCTTGCCGATGACCACGCCATGGCACACCGTGACGTTGGGATGCAGGCGAGTGCCCTCGCCGAGGGTGGTGTCGGCTCCCACCACACTGCCTGAACCGATCACCACACCGGCTTTCAGCACCACACCGGCTTCGACCACGGCATGCGGTCCGATACATACCTCAGCCCCCAGCGTGACATCACCGGCCACGATGGCGGAAGGATGAACCCCTGGATGATCGCGGGCGGGAACCGGGTCGAACAGCTGGGAGAGCTTGGCGTAGCCTAGATAAGGGTTTTCCATTTCCAGGCGGGGCACCGGGCAGGTCTTGCCATGTTCGGGATGCAGCAGCACAGCGGCTGCTCGCGTACTTGGCAAGTCCTTGAGGTAGGCGCGGTTGGCCACAAAGGCCACTTCATCCGGCCCGGCATCCTTGAGGGTTGCCAAGCCGCGAATGGCTTGCCCGCCATCACCCACCAGGGTGGCGTCGAGATGTCGGGCGATATCAGCCAGGGTCAGTTGGTCGAGAGCGTGCGTCATGGGAGCCTGGGAAGCTGGAGGGGCGCTTTGGAAGCCGCCCCTTACGATGGACAGGATCGGGATGGACCCGCATCAATTCAGAGAATCGAATATCTGGGTGACTTCATCGGTGAGGTTGGGCAGGTCGATGGCCGAATGCAGCACACCTTGGGGCTCCACCAGCACATCGATAGCGTGGCGCTCGATGACTTGCTCCACGGCCTGCTCCAGCCGGGCTTCCGCACTCTCCAGAAACTGTTGTTCGGAGCGTTGCTGGGCCTGCATGACCTCTTGGCGTAGCTGTTCGAAACGCCCGCCTTTTTGCTGCAGTTCTTCGATCAATGCCTGACGTTCGGCCTGAGGCATGACCTCGCCCTCGCTCTGCAGACGTTGCTGAAGTTGTTGCAGTTCGTTGCCCAGCGCCTGTGCTTCACGCTGCTGAGCACCGATCTCACTCTCCAGCTGGCTCACCGACTGTTGAGCGGACTGGGTATTCATCAACGCCGCTCGCCAGTCCAGCACGGCCACTTCTGCAGCATGGGCCGGTACAATCATGGCGCCCAGCAAGCATATGGCTGCGATCAGTTTACGCATCGGTCTTTCTCCTTGTATCGAGGCTCGATCAAAACGACTGACCCAGCGAGAACTGGAAGAATTGGGTGTCGTCGTCACTTTCGTCGTTCAGGGGCTGTGCCACACTGAAGGTCAACGGACCCACCGGCGTCAGCCATGAAAGTCCCACCCCCACGCTGTAACGTAGATCGCCCATGTCCACCCCGGAACTGCAGCGTTGCCGAGCGGCATCTTCTTCCAGAACATCGTAACAAGACGTCAGGAAGGTATTGCCGGCATCGAAGAACAGCGAGGTCTGTATCGAACGTCGGTCTTCAATGAACGGCATGGGGAACAGCACTTCAGCGCTGCCCTCCACTACCACGTTACCGCCCATGGTACGGTCTCGTCCGCCTTCCCGAGACGGTGTGGTCGGTTGCCCCAGGGTATTGGAGGTAAAACCGCGTACCGACCCCAGACCACCGGAATAGAAGTTTTCATAGAAGGGATAAGGGTCGTTGCTGCCCAGCGTATCGGCATAGCCCAAATTGCCACTGAACTTCAGTGACCAGTCATCCCCCAGTGGGTAAAGCTTCTGGGCACGAGCACGCAACTTGACGTACTCGGCATCGCTTCCCGGCACGCCGGTTTCCAGAGAGAGACGCTGATAGCTACCCGCCGTGGGCATTATCCCGCGGTTGAGATTATTGCGCGTCCAGCTGGCGGTGAGCTTGAGGCTTTGGGCATCGGAGCCCTGATCCTCCACGTAACGGCGAATTTCCGAGGCCGTGTCGATATAGGTCTTGATCGAAAGATCTTCCACGCTGGCGCCGAAGTTCAGCCGTGAGAGCTCGCTGATCGGATAGCCGAAATTGACACCCGCACCATAAGCATCGGTGGAATAGGTGGAGATATCCGAATCGGCGTAATCGGTTTCGCGGTAGAAGAGATTATAGCCTCGCGAAATCCCGTCGATGGTCCAGTAGGGGTCGGTGAAGCCGAAGTTGACGCTGGTAAAGGTATCACTGCGTTGAGCGCCGACATTGACCTGATTACCGGTGCCCAGGAAATTGTTCTGGGCCAGCGCCGCGCCGTAGATTACCCCGGCGCTTTGTGAAAAGCCGACACTCGCCGAGACCGAGCCGGATGGCTGCTCTTCGACATTGTAAGCCACGTCCAGCATGTCCGGCTCACCGGGCACGGGGCGGGTTTCCACTTCCACCTGGCTGAAAAACCCGAGACGTTCGAGACGTTGACGTGACTGAGTGATCGATTCGGTGGAAGCCGGGGCGCCTTCCATCTGAATCATTTCACGACGCAACACCTCATCCTGGGTGGTGGTGTTGCCGGAGAATTCTATACGCCTGACATAAGCGCGCCGCCCGGCTTCCACCGCCATCACCAGATCGACCGTCTTGCCGTCATCGGCAAGTTCGGGGATGCCTTCCACCTCGGCAAAGGCAAAGCCGTCCGCGCCCAGCCGGGTGCGCAAGGCTTCGGCGGAGGCATTGACATCGCGACGCGAGAAGATCTCGCCGCTTTGCACTTCGAGCAGTTCGCGGGCTTCGCGCTCGCTGATTTCCATCTCGCCGACAAAGCGGATGTCACCGACACGGTACTGGTTCCCCTCATCGACGTTGACGGTAATGAAGATGTCCGATTTATCGGGACTGATCGAGACCTGAGTCGAGGTCACCTCGAAATTGACATAGCCACGATCCAGATAATAGGAGCGCAGCCGTTCGATGTCGCCGGCAAGCGCAGCCCGCGAATACTCGTCACTCGAGAACCAGCCAAACAGAAGACCCGGCTGATCTTCGAGCTCGAAGACATTACGCAAGGTCTGATCGTCAAAAGCCTCGTTGCCCACGATGTTGATCTGACGAATCGTGGCGACTGCGCCTTCGTTGATGTTGATGTTGACCTGCACTCGGCCTTCATCAACCTCTTCAACCTCGGTTTCGATACTTGCGCTATAGCGCCCTTGGGATTGATAGAGCCCTTCAAGCTCACGCTGAATCTCTTCCAAGGTGGAAAGTTGCAGCACCTGGCCGACGGCCATGCCCGATTCTCTCAGGCCTTCACGCAGGTCGTCTTCGGAAAGCTGCTTATTGCCGGTGATATTGAGCCGTGCAATGGTGGGCCGCTCAACCACTTGGATGATCAACACATCGCCTTCGCGGGCAAGCGTCACGTCTTCAAACAAGCCGGTGGCAAAAAGATTGCGCGTCGCCTCGGCCAGTTCAGCTTCGTCGACACGGTCGCGGGCACTCACCGGGAAGGCATTGAACACCGATGCAGCCGAAACCCGCTGCAATCCCTCTACACGTATGTCTGAAACATCAAAGGGTTGTGCCTGTACGTTACCAGCGCTAGCCAGCACCAATGCCGCTATTCCAAAAGTCTTTATTTTCATGCAGTCAGTTCGCTCGCGTTGGTCTGCCCACCTTGTCCAGACAGGCACCATATACATTTGTGCGGGCAGCTGACAAGGCAGAAGCTGCTCGCGCGCGTCATCATTGCTCGCCTGGCTACCACAGGCGCATCAGGTCGAAGTAAAGCGCCATCAGCATCAAGCTCCCCACCAGGGCCAGGCCGATACGTAGCCCGACCGCCTGCACCTGTTCGGACACGGGACGTCCGCGGACCGCTTCAATGAAATAGTAAAGTAAGTGGCCACCATCCAGCACCGGGATGGGCAAGAGATTCAACACCCCCAGGCTAATCGAAAGGTACGCCAAGAAGGTGACGAAAGCTTCCACCCCCGTACGCGCCGAGTCCCCGGCCACCTGAGCGATGGTAATCGGCCCGGAAAGATTGGACGGTGAAATCAGGCCCACCAGCATCTTGCGGATAGCGCCCAGGGTCAACAACGTCATCTCACCGGTACGCGAGAAAGCCTGGCCGACCGCTTCGATCGGGCCATAGCGTATTTCACGCCGGTACTCCTCCGGCCAGCTAACCGGCTCCACGCCCGCGCCGATGTAGCCGATTTCCACTCCGGTTTCCAGCGCAGTGCGACCCGGGGTGAGCGTCATGCTCTGGCGTCGGCCGTCACGTTCGATCTCTAATGCCAGCGACTCACCGGGGTTACCGCGTACGATATTGACGAATTGCATCCAGTCGTTCACCGCCTCGCCATTGACCGTACGGATCTCATCGCCCGGCTGCAAGCCGGCTTCAGCGGCCGCTTCCCCTTCAAGCACCTGACCCAGCACCGGCGGAAACTCCGGCTGCCAGGGTGTGATACCCAGGGTCGAGAGTGGCTGCGGCGGGTCCTGGCGCACCAGGTAATCATCCACCGGCAACCGATAATCGCGCGTACTCTGATCGATATCCTGACGGGCCTGGAGGACAAGCTCGCCGCTTTCGCCGATAACGGACACCAGCTTGAGGTTGATCTCCTCCCAGGAGCGTACTTCCTCGCCTTGTACGGCGGTTATTTCGTAGCCGCTTTGCAACCCGGCTTGAGCGGCAGGCGATTGCGGCGCCACGGCCCCGATGACTGGAGACACTGTCGTGGTTCCCACCACGAACAATGCCCAGTACGCCACGATGGCCAGCAGGAAATTGGCTAACGGACCGGCGATGACGATGGCGATTCGCTGCCAGACGGTCTTGCGGTTAAAGGCCTGATCAAGCTGGTTTTCAGGCACCGGCGCTTCGCGCTCGTCCAGCATCTTGACGTAGCCACCCAGCGGAATGGCGGCTACCACGAACTCGGTACCATGCCGGTCATAGCGTGACCACAGCGGTTTACCGAAGCCTACGGAAAAGCGCAAGACCTTGACGCCGCAGCGCCGCGCCACCCAGAAGTGGCCATATTCATGGAAGGTTACCAACAAACCCAGCACCACGATGACGGCAAGAATATTTTGAATCAGACCCACGTTTGGCTCCTCAAAGACATGTTTTTCATCGGGTCTTTCACGTTTTTACGTCAAGCAATTGCCGGGTGAGGTGGCGTACCTGCCGGTTTGCCTCAAGAATGCCTTCCAAGGTATTCGCCGAGGTCACCGCCTGGCGATCCAGGACGCGGGCTACCAGCTCGCCTATTCCGGGAAAACTCAACCGGCCCCCAAGAAAAGCCTCGACCGCGATTTCGTTGGCGGCATTGAGAATCGCCGGGGCGGTACCCCCGGCCTTCATCGCCTCACGAGCGAGACGCAGGCATGGAAAAGTGTCTTCATCCGGCACATCAAAATCCAGCCGGGCCACAGCGAACAAATCCAAGGGTTTTACCCCGGCATCGATACGCTCGGGCCAGGCCAACCCATAGGCAATCGGGGTGCGCATATCCGGGTTGCCCAGCTGGGCGATGACCGAGCCGTCATGATAGGCCACCATGGAATGAATCACGCTTTGTGGATGTACCACGACCTGAATTTGCTCGGGCGACGCATCGAACAGCCAACAGGCTTCGATCAACTCCAGTCCTTTGTTCATCAAGGTGGCACTGTCCACTGAAATCTTTCTGCCCATCGTCCAGTTAGGGTGGGCGCAGGCCTGCTCGGGGGTGACTCGGGCAATTCGCTCGGCACTCCAGCCACGAAACGGACCACCGGAAGCGGTCAGCAACAGCTGGGAGACACCATGCCGAGCCAATCCACCTCGATGTTCGATGGGTAGACACTGGTAGATGGCATTATGTTCGGAATCAATCGGCAATAACGTGGCACCGGAGCGCGCCACGGCCTCCATGAACAGGGCACCACTCATTACCAGGGCTTCCTTGTTGGCCAACAGCACACGCTTGCCGGCCTCCACTGCTGCCAGGGTGGGCAGCAAGCCGGCAGCCCCGACAATCGCCGCCATCACGATGCCGGCGTCATTGTCTCGGGCAACATCGATCAAGGCTTGAGTTCCGGCACGCACCTGGGTGGCCAGTCCGGCATCCGCCAAACGCTGGCGCAGCCAGGCAGCATCGGTTTCGGTTCCTAATACCGCAATTTCGGGAGTATATAGGCGGCACTGTTCAAACAACGCCTCACGCGAACGGTGAGCGGTGAGCGCATGGACCCGGTAACGTTCGGGATGACGCCTGATCACATCCAGGGTACTGGTACCGATGGACCCCGTGGCGCCCAGCACGGTAACGGCCTGTCTTCCTTGCGGTTGCATCATGGGGAAAGTCATGGAGAAAGTGCCGTCAGGTAACACAGAGCAAACAAGGGAATCGCGGCAGTCAGGCTATCGATACGGTCGAGTACGCCCCCGTGCCCTGGGAGGAGGTTGCTGGAGTCCTTGAGCCCACGATGGCGTTTAAGCATGCTTTCCAGCAGGTCTCCCAACACCGACGCCAGCGTCACCAGTGCGGTGATTATCACCAATGACAGAGCACTGACCATGCCAAACCCCTGCCAGACGGCAAAGCCCACCGCCAGCAGAAACGTTACCAGCAGGCCGCCGAAGACGCCTTCCCAGGATTTGCCCGGGCTCACCCGTGGCGCCAGCTTGCGTTTACCGTAGGCACGGCCGAAGAAATAGGCCCCGATATCCGCTCCCCACACCAACAGCAGCACGAACAACAGCCACGCCCCGCTGTCACGCAGCACATTGAACCCTACCCAGGCAGGCAACAGTACCCACAACCCCATCAGCAAGCGCCGAGGGGTTGACTGCCACTGAGCTCCCGCTTCGGGATACCGCGCCACCCAGTAAAGCGTCACCAGCCAACCCAGGGCAGCAAGCCACAATGGCCAGAGGGCAAGTGCCGCATCGAGTGCCCACATCAGCCCCATCAGCGCGGCCATCAACCCCACCCAGCCAAGCCGCTGGGGAGTCTCTTCGATACCGGCCAGACGCGCCCATTCCCAGCCCGCCAATAACACGACAACCGCCGTAAACAGAGCGAAGGCGCCGCCCTCGAGTCCAAACAGCCCAGCCAGCATCAGGGGTGCTAGCCAGGCGGCGGTAATGATTCGCTGTTTAAGCACCTTGCGCCTCGATCTGTTCGTCCGTCATGCCGAAACGTCGCTTACGCCGGCAATAATCCACCAGCGCCGCATCAAAGGATTCGGCATTGAAATCCGGCCACAGCTGGGGCGTGAAGTACAGTTCGGCATACGCCAGCTGCCACAGCATGAAATTCGACACGCGCTGCTCACCGCTGGTGCGGATACACAGGTCCACGGGAGGAATGTGCTGGGTGTGCAAGGACGACGCCATCAACTGCTCATCAATGGATTCCGGCGCCAATTCCCCGGCGGCGACACGCTGGGCAAGCCGACGTGCGGCCGCGGTGATGTCCCACTGTCCACCGTAGTTGGCGGCGACCACCAGGTGCATCCCGGCATTACCGGCGGTCAATGCCTCGGCGCGCTCGATCTGCTTCTGGATGGCATGTGAAAACCCGTGGCGATCACCAATGATGGAAAGCCGAATATCGCGTTCATGGAGTTTTTTCACTTCACGCTTGAGCGCAATCAGAAACAACTCCATCAAGGCATTGACTTCGGCCGCCGGACGCTTCCAGTTTTCACTGGAAAAGGCAAACAGACTCAGCGTCTCGATTTGCCGCTCGACGGCTCGGCGCACTACCGTTCTGACCGATTCGACACCGGCGCGATGGCCACGCACGCCGGAAAGGCCACGACCTTTCGCCCAGCGATTATTACCATCCATGATAATGGCGACATGACCGGGTAACCTGCCCTGCTCACAAGCAATGGAAAAGGCACTGTCGGGCTGCTTGTCGGGAAGCTGCGATGACGTCATGGGCTCTCACATCCAGGTGGATCATTGACTCAAGGCTTGAACTCTAACGTAAACTCAAACTCAAAAACATGGCGGGTGGCAATCGCCACCCGCCTGGATAGTCAGAACGGTTACACCTGCATCAGATCGTGTTCCTTGGCCTCCAGCATCTTGTCGATTTCAGCAATATGCTTGTCGGTCAGTTTCTGAATGGCATCTTCGCCCTGGTGCTGCTCGTCTTCGCTGATTTCCTTGTCCTTGAGCAAGGCCTTGAAATCACCATTGGCATCGCGACGGACATTACGCACGGCCACACGCGCATGCTCAGCTTCACTACGCGCCTGCTTGATGTAGCCCTTACGCGTTTCCTCAGTCAGCATCGGCATGGGCACGCGAATCACAGTGCCGGCGCTGGCGGGGTTCAAACCCAAGTCGGAGGTCATGATAGCCTTCTCGATCTTGGGCACCATGCCTTGCTCCCAGGGCACCACGGCAAGCGTGCGGGCATCTTCAACGTTGACCGAAGCCACCTGGTTGAGCGGCATCTGGCTACCGTAATAGTCCACCGTGACCGTATCCAGAATGCTCGGGTGAGCGCGGCCGGTACGAATCTTGTTGAAGTTGCCATGCAGCGCTTCAACACTTTTCTTCATGCGGGATTCCGCGTCTTTCTTGATCTCGTTGATCACAATATTATCCTCTGTCTATCAGCGTGCCTTCCTTGCCCCCGACTACCAGGTTCAGCAGGGCACCGGACTTGTTCATGTCAAATACCCGCACCGGCATATCATGGTCACGTACCAGGCAGATAGCGGTCAAATCCATAATCCCCAGCTTCTGATCCAGGGCGTCATCATAGGATAGCTTTTCGTACTTGACGGCATCGGCGTGCTTGACCGGGTCCTTATCGTAGACCCCATCGACCTTGGTGGCCTTGATCACGACGTCGGCGTCAATCTCGATACCCCGCAGGCAGGCAGCGGAATCCGTGGTGAAGAAAGGATTGCCTGTGCCGGCGGAAAATAGCACCACATCGCCTGAGGTGAGGTAACGAATTGCTGTACGGCGATCGTAATGCTCCACCACACCGCTCATGGGAATCGCCGACATCACTCTGGAACGGATATTGGAACGCTCCAGTGCATCGCGCATGGCCAGCGCATTCATTACCGTGGCCAGCATGCCCATATGGTCACCCGTGACCCTGTCCATTCCCGCAGCATTCAAGGCAGCGCCACGAAACAGGTTGCCTCCCCCGATCACGATACCTACCTGAACACCTATTCCGACCAACTGGCCGATTTCCAGCGCCAGGCGGTCGAGTACCTTGGGGTCAATCCCGAAATCGTGCTCACCCATCAACGCCTCGCCGGAAAGCTTGAGCAAGATACGCTTGTATTTTGACTTGGAGCTTGCTGGTTTGGCATTGGGGGTGGGGAAAGTTTCCTGGGCATCAAGGGTCATGGCATGTCTCCTGAAGTGTGCCTGAGAGCAGGCGGGCGGGGCAGCCCGGCACCGGAACGGGCAAGGGCCGGATACACGAAGGCGTGCGCTTACGCGCACGCCATTATTACATTGGAACTTCAGACCTCAGCGACGGCCGGCCTGTTCCATAACTTCCTTGGCGAAATCGACTTCTTCCTTCTCGATGCCCTCGCCCACTTCAAAGCGAGTAAAGTCGAGCACTTCACCACCCGCCGCCTTGACGTACTCGGCCACGGACTGATTGGGGTCCTTGACGAACGGCTGTTCGGTCAGGCTGTTCTCGGCCAGGTACTTCTTCAGACGGCCTTGCACCATCTTCTCGGCGATCTGCTCCGGCTTGCCGGCCATATCAGGCTGCCCCAGAATGATGGCCTTTTCTTGATCCAGCTGTTCCTGGGGCATCTGCTCCGGATGCGCAACCGCCGGGTTGATGGCTGCCACGTGCATGGCCACGTCCTTGGCCACTTCCGAAGTGCCGCCCTTGAGCACGGTCAAGACGCCGATGCGGCCGCCATGGACGTATTCGCCCACGATGCCGCCTTCGCCCGCTTCGACGACCACGGCACGACGCACACCGATGTTCTCACCGATCTTCTGCACCAACTGCTCGCGTGCAGTTTCAAGGGCACCTTCCATGACCGCGGCCACATCTTCGCTCTTGGCATCGAAGAAGGCACTGGCGATCTTGGCGGTAAACGCCTTGAAGTTGTCGTCGCGGGCGACGAAATCGGTTTCCGAGTTGATCTCGACCATCACACCGTAGGAGTTGTCGTCGGCCACTTTAGTGACCACGGCGCCTTCGGCGGCGGTACGGCCCGCTTTCTTGGCGGCCTTGAGACCGGAGCTTTTACGCAGGTTTTCGATCGCGACTTCAATATCACCCTCGGTTTCGGTAAGTGCCTTCTTGCACTCCATCATGCCGAGTCCGGTACGTTCGCGTAGTTCCTTGACCTGAGAGGCGCTGATAGCTGCCATGGGAATTCACCTCTGAATGGTTCTATCTGACTGAGAATTTAAAAGCTGAGAGCTTGAAAGCAACACTACTGTTCTGCAAAACAAGATCCTCCAAAGCAAAGCCCCGCAAGACCCCGCCGCACAGAGCTGAGCACTGCCCTGCCGGTACCGAAGCACCGGACTGAATACTTCCCACCCCGGCTTTCACCGCCAGTGGGAAAAAAGGGGGCCATTGCCCCCTTTTTCTGGCGCGACGCTTAACAAGGTCGCACCGACAAACGCTTGGCCGTTATTCCGCCGCTGCGTCTTTTTCCGGGCTTTCAGTGCTTGCGGCTTCTTCGCTCACTTCGACGAATTCGTCCGGGCGACCTTCCTTGGCACGTGCGCAGGCATCAGCAATACCCTTGACGTAGATCTGGATGGCGCGAATGGAGTCATCGTTACCCGGGATCACGTAGTCAACACCATCGGGGTTGGAGTTGGTATCCACCACCCCAATGACCGGAATGCCCAGCTTGTTGGCTTCGTTGATCGCGATGCGTTCGTGGTCGACGTCGATCACGAACAGGGCATCCGGCAAGCCGCCCATGTTCTTGATACCGCCCACGGAGCGCTCGAGCTTGTCCTGCTCACGCGTGGCCATCAACACTTCTTTCTTGGTCAACTTATCGAAAGTACCATCTTCATGCATGGTTTCCAGGTCGCGCAGGCGCTTGATGGAAACACGGATGGTCTTGTAGTTGGTCAGCATGCCGCCGAGCCAGCGATGGTTGACGAAAGGCTGGCCGACGCGGTTGGCTTCTTCCTTGATGATCTTGCTGGCGCTGCGCTTGGTACCCACGAACAGGATCTTGTTGTTGGTGGCTGCCATCTTCTCGACCACATCAATCGCATCGTTGAGCGCCGGCAAGGTATGCTCAAGGTTGATGATATGGATCTTGTTGCGCGCACCGAAGATGAATTTACTCATCTTCGGATTCCAGTATTTGGTCTGGTGACCGAAGTGAGCGCCTGCTTTGAGCAGGTCACGCATATTGACGTGTGCCATGGATGACTCCTTAGACTTTACGGGTTAGGCCTCCACGCACCCCATGGATCCGACCACGCGACCGATTCAGCCGCAGCGGCACCCGGGACCATGTGTCGGTGCATGTGTGTTTTCAAGGCGTTACTATCATTTACTACCGTGATTAACGCTTTCAGCTTCGCAACGGCAGCCAGGCTTGCTCAGCAGGCGTGGTGCAGGATGACGATTGCAGGAAAGCGCGCGGCTTTATACCATAGATCCTTGCCAAGATGAAGCCGCCTGCTGTTTACGGCGTGTTCCCCAAAGCGACTTCCCACATCGAGACGCCATGAACGTTCCCATCAAGACGCCTTCAGAAATCGAGAAAATGCGCGAAGCCGGCCGCCAGGCAGCCAGCGTACTGGAAATGATCACCCCCCATGTCGAGGCAGGGGTAAGCACCGGCAAGCTCGACAAGCTGTGTTACGACTATATCGTCAATGCGCTCGGCTCAACGCCCGCACCGCTCAATTATCATGGTTTCCCCAAGTCGATCTGCACCTCGATCAACCACGTGGTCTGTCACGGCATTCCCGATGACGCCAAGAAGCTCAAGAAAGGCGATGTCATGAACATCGACATCACCGTGAAGACCGCCGACGGCTACCATGGCGATTCGAGCATGATGTTCATCGTCGGAGAAAACATTCAGGGTGAGCGCCTGTGCCGCATTACCCAGGAATGCCTTTACAAGAGCATCTCCTTGATCAAGCCGGGCGTGCGCCTCTCCGAGTTGGCCCGCGTCATCCAGGCCCATGCCGAAGCCAACGGCTATTCGGTGGTGCGTGACTTCTGCGGCCATGGCATCGGCGTCGACTTTCACGAAGAACCCCAGTTTCTGCACTATGACGGCTATGCCCCGGAAGCCGACATCGCCCTTGCCGCCGGGATGTGCTTCACCATCGAGCCGATGATCAACGTCGGCGAGTATAAAACCAAGGTATTGCGGGATGGCTGGACCGCCGTGACCAAGGATCGCAGTCTGTCCGCTCAATGGGAGCACACCCTGCTGGTTACCGAAACCGGGGTCGAAGTACTTACCGCACGAGGCGAGGAAGACCTCGGCTTTCTCGATCGCTAATGCTACTTCATCATTACCATTTCACCCCCGACACCTCGCTGTTCGATGCCCAGCGCTTTCACGACGAACTCGCCGGCAGCCGCTCGCCCATCGCACCGTTCAAGGCAGCGTTGCGTGAGATTCAGGCGCGCCTCGATGAGCGTTTTCACGCCGGCGCCGACATTCGGGATCTCGTGCATGGACGCGCCTGGTGCCTCGACCGCCTGCTGGCACTCGCCTGGGAGCAGCATAGCTGGCCGGATGACGGCATCGCCCTGCTCGCGGTGGGAGGCTACGGACGTGGCGAACTGCACCCCCATTCGGATGTGGATCTCCTGCTGTTGCTGGAACATGACGACGATACGGCCTACCGTGAACCCCTGACCGCCTTTATCACCTTTCTATGGGATATCGGCCTGGAAATCGGCCACAGCGTCCGCTCGCTCACCGATTGCGAGCGCGAGGCCGAAGCCGATGTGACAGTGATCACCAACCTGCTCGAATCGCGCCTGATAACCGGCCCCGAGCGGCTGCGTAACGCCATGCGAGAACGTTTGAGCAGCGAGCACCTCTGGCCGGCGGATCGTTTCTTTGAAGCCAAATGGCAAGAGCAGATTGCGCGTCACTACCGCTACAACAACTCCGAGTATCACCTGGAACCCAACATCAAGAGCTCTCCCGGCGGGTTGCGCGACATCCAGATGATCGGCTGGGTGGCCAAGCGCCATTTCGGCACCGAGCGCTATGAAGACATTGTCGCCAACGGCTTCATGAACGACGCCGAACTGCGCATTCTGAGCCAGGGCCAGGCCTTTCTGTGGCAGGTACGCTATGCCCTGCACATGCTCACCGGCCGCGCGGAAGACCGCCTTCTGTTCGACCACCAGCGCACCATTGCGCAGTTGTTCGGCTTTCGCGACACGCCCGAGCGCCTGGCCGTCGAACAGTTCATGAAGCGCTATTATCGTCATGTCACGGCATTGGCCGGACTCAACGACATGCTATTGCAACACTTCGATGAAGTGATATTGCGCGGCACCCAAGCGCTGTCCACGGTCAAGCTCAACGCTCGTTTTGAAACCAAGGGCGGCTACATTCAGGCCCGCAGGCGCAGCCTGTTTCGTGACCATCCCGAGGCCATGCTGGAGCTGTTCCTGCTGATGGCCAAGCACCCGGAAATCGAGGGCGTACGTGCCGACACCATTCGCTTGATCCGCGATCACCGCCATCAGATCGATGACCACTATCGCGACGAGCCACGCCATCAACGCCTGTTCATGGCGCTGTTACGCTCGGGGGGCAACGTTCCGCGGCAACTGCGGCGCATGAACCGCTATGGCATTCTCGGCAAGTACCTGCCGGAGTTCGGCCGCGCGGTGGGGCTGATGCAGCACGACCTGTTTCATATCTACACCGTGGATGCCCACACCCTGCGCCTGTTGAAATTCATTCAGGGCTTTCGCAACCTCGAGGCGCGGGAAGAGTTTCCGGTCGCCGTCGCCCTGATTCCGCAGCTTCCCCGACTGGAACTTCTGTGGATCGCCGGGCTGTTTCACGATATCGGCAAGGGGCGCGGCGGCGACCACTCCTTGATCGGCGCGGTTGACGTCGAGCACTTCTGCCTTCGCCATCACGTTTCCCAACACGACACCCGTCTGGTGCGCTGGCTGGTGGAGCATCACCTGCTGATGTCGATGACCGCCCAGAAGCGCGACATCACCGACCCGGACGTGATTCGTGATTTTGCCCGAATCGTGCGCAATGAAGTGCGGCTGGATTATCTCTACGTGCTCACCGTGGCCGATATCAATGCCACCAACCCCACGCTGTGGAACGGCTGGCGAGCCTCGCTGTTGCGTCAACTGTATACCGAAACCAAGCGCGCCTTGCGCCGTGGGCTCAACAACCCGCCCGACCGCGATGACTGGGTGCGTGAAACGCGCAACGAAGCCCGCTCACTGCTGATCAGCATCGGCGTCGACAGCACGCATATCGACCACCTCTGGGATTCATTGGGCGAAGATTACTTCCTGCAGTACGCCCCCAGTGAAATCGTCTGGCAAACGCAGGGCATTCTCGCCCATGGCGACTCTCAGCTACCCTTGATCTTGATCAGCGCGCCGACCGATGACATGGCCGAAGGCGGCACCAAGGTATTCGTTTACACGCGTTCGGTAGACGATCTTTTCGCCGCGACCGCCGCCGCCATGGAACAGCTGGGCCTGTCGATCCATGACGCCCGAATTGCCACCTCACGCAACGACTGGACGCTCAACACCTTCATTGTGCTGGATCATCAGGGACAGGCGATACGCGATCCTGGGCGCATCGAGGAAATGCGCAGCCATCTGGTGGAAGAACTCGACGACCCTGAGGACTATCCCCAGATCGTCACTCGTCATACCCCGCGCCAGCTCAAGCACTTCAAGGTACCCACGGAAGTTCTGATCGAACAGGACCCGGCCAACGACCGCACCCTGCTGGAGCTTACCGCCCCTGACCGCCCGGGGCTGCTGGCACGGGTGGGACAGATTTTCATGGAGCAGGACATCGCCCTTTCCGCCGCCAAGATCGCCACCCTGGGCGAACGGGTGGAGGACGTTTTCTTCATTACCACCAAGGCCGGAAGTCCCCTTCTCGACCTTGAACGCCAGGAGAAACTTCGCGCTCGCTTGATCGAAGTGTTGGGCGTGTAAAGGGCATCCACCCCGGTTAGGTTTGAGACCGACCCGGGGCTTGCCTATAATCGACGGCCTGTTCGCCACCCATTACTCAACCGCCGGTAAGCCCCATGAACCCAGATCTCGACGCCTTGCATCCGTATCCGTTTGAAAAGTTGGCGGCGTTGAAGGCAGGCTTGAGCCCACCGCCGGGGCTTGCGCACATTCCCCTGACCATCGGCGAGCCTCAGCACGCCCCTTTCAGCGGGGCGCTTCAGACGCTCGTCGCCTATCAGCACGAGATGGCCCGCTACCCGGCCACCGCCGGGTTGCCCGAGCTGCGCCAGGCAGTTGCCGACTGGGCCGTGCGTCGCTTTGCGCTGGCCGGCCTGGACAGCGAACGCCAGGTGCTGCCGGTCAATGGCACCCGGGAGGCGATCTTTGCCTTTATCCAAGCGGCACTCGACCGCACCCGACCGGCCAAGGTGGCCATGCCCAATCCCTTCTATCAGATATATGAAGGCGCCACCCTGCTTGCCGGCGGCGAGCCGCTCTACCTCGACTGCACCGAGAAAAACCACTTTCGCCCGGACTTCAGCGCAATTTCCGCGGATACCTGGCGCGAGGTACAGATGGTATTTCTCTGTTCGCCGGGCAACCCCACCGGGGCAGTCACGCCGCTGGAAGAGTTCAAGAAACTGATCGCGCTTGCCGACGAGTACAACTTCATCATCGCCTCGGACGAGTGCTATTCGGAGCTCTACCTGGATGAGGCGGCGCCACCCCCCGGTCTGCTTCAAGCCTGCGCCGAGCTTGGTCGCCACGAATACCAGCGTTGCCTGGTGTTTCATTCCCTGTCCAAACGCTCCAACCTGCCGGGGCTGCGTTCCGGGTTCGTCGCCGGGGATGCGGCCCTCATTGCACCATTCAAGCGTTACCGCACCTACCATGGTTGCGCCATGTCGCTGCCCTTGCAGCGTGCCTCCATCAGCGCCTGGCAGGACGAAATCCATGTGCGCGCCAACCGTGACGCTTATCGGGAAAAGTTTGCCGCCGTCACTAGCATCCTTTCGCCGGTACTGGATTTCCCCACTCCCGAGGCGGGTTTCTATCTCTGGCCCGCGGTACCTGACGGTGACGACGAAGCCTTCACCCGGCGTCTATTCGAGCGAGCGCATGTCAGCGTACTGCCGGGGTCTTACATGGGCCGGGCCGGCGTGACAGGCATCAACCCCGGCGAAGGGCGCCTGCGACTGGCACTGGTGGCCGAACTGGAACCGACGGTACAGGCCGCCCAGCGTATTCGTGATCTTCTGGAAGGAAAGCTTTAAATGCTGACGCTCTACATGATCAAGAACTGTGACACCTGCCGCAAGGCGCTAAAGGCGCTGGATAGCCGAGGCATCCCGTTCAAGACCCATGACCTGCGTGAAGACGGGCTTTCCGCGGCGTTACTCGAACATATCCTGCACCGGGTGCCTCTGGTGGAAGTACTCAACAAGCGCAGCAAAACCTGGCGCGACCTGCCGCAGGCGGACAAGGACACGCTTGACTCCAACTCCGCCCGCCAATTGATCATGCAATACCCCACGCTGCTCAAGCGCCCTTTGCTGGAAAACGGCAACGAAATTCGTGTGGGGTATCGCGAGGGCGACTACGACGATTTAAAAGGCTGAATATCGGTTTTCATCCCTCGGGATAGTCACGCTATTCACGCTACCTTTTTCTTCACTGACTATTTTTATTCACTACCCATTGCGAGTTTGAAGCCGACCTTTGAGCTCCGACCACATCTTGAACAAGGACATCACCTCATGCTGAGCTTTGCGCTTGGAATCGGCACCCAGAACACCCAGGGCGACTGGCTGGAAATTTACTACCCCACCCCCTTGCTCAACCCCGACGCCAGCCTGGTCGCCGCAGCCAGGCAGGTGCTCGATGCGCCGGAAGGCAACGCCTCCGTGAGCTTTCTGCCCGAACATTGCACCGCCCTGGCGAAGGCGCTGGAAGCCGCGGGCCACGGCGTGCAGGCCGAGCTTGCCGAAGCCCTGGCGCATAGCCAGCGCCCGCTGGTGGCCATGTTCCTGGAAAGCGACTTGCCGCCGCAGAACGCGCCGGAGGTCTACCTCAAGCTGCACCTGCTCTCGCACCGCCTGGTCAAGCCCCACGATCTTGACCTGACCGGCATGTTCGGCCTGCTGCGCAACATTGCCTGGTCCAGCGAAGGCCCGATCGATATCGAAGAGCTGCCCATGCGTCGCCTCAAGGCGCGTCTGGCCGGACGTCCGCTTTCGGTGGATTGCGTCGACAAGTTCCCCAAGATGACCGACTACGTGGTACCCACCGGCATCCGCATCGGCGATACCAGCCGGGTACGCCTGGGCGCTTACCTGGGCGAAGGCACCACGGTGATGCACGAAGGTTTCGTCAACTTCAATGCCGGCGCTGAAGGACCGGGCATGATCGAAGGTCGCATTTCGGCAGGCGTCATGGTCGGCAAAGGCTCGGATCTGGGCGGTGGTTGCTCCACCATGGGCACGCTTTCCGGCGGCGGCAACATGATCATTTCCGTGGGTGAAGGCTGTTTGATCGGCGCCAACGCCGGTATCGGCATTCCGCTGGGCGATCGCTGCACCGTGGAAGCCGGGCTTTACATTACCGCCGGTGCCAAGGTCACGCTGCTCGACGATCAGGGCCAGGAGGTCGAGACCGTCGCCGCGCGCAATCTGGCCGGGCAACCGGACCTGCTGCTGCGCCGCAACTCCCAGAACGGCCGCATCGAGTGCTTGACCAACAAGAGTGCCGTGGCGCTCAACGAGGCACTGCATGCCCATAACTGAGCCTCAAGGCCTATCACCGACACTGGCGTTGGCGTTCGACCTGATGCGCCGACCTTCGGTCACCCCTGATGACGAAGGTTGCCAGGCGCTGATGATCGAGCGCCTGGAACGGATCGGCTTTCACGTGGAACACTTGCCGTTCGGTGACGTGGATAATTTCTGGGCGGTACGCGGCCATCACGGCCCGGTGCTGGCCTTTGCCGGGCATACCGACGTGGTGCCCAGCGGGCCGCACACCAATTGGGAATTCCCCCCTTTCACGCCCTGCATCGACGACCAGGGCATGCTCTGCGGACGCGGCGCGGCGGACATGAAAGGCAGCCTGGCCGCCATGCTCACCGCCGTGGAACGCTTTGTCGCCGAACACCCGGATCATGACGGCCGGATCGCCTTTCTGATCACCTCGGATGAAGAAGGCCCGGCCATGGACGGTACCCGGGCGGTGGTCGAGCATCTGCGCGAAACCCACGAACGTCTGGACTACTGCATCGTGGGGGAACCTTCCTCCACGACGGTGCTGGGGGATGTGATCAAGAACGGGCGACGCGGCTCCTTAGGCGGCGTTCTCCACCTGACCGGGGTGCAGGGCCATGTGGCCTATCCGCACTTGGCACGCAACCCCATTCATCAGGCCATGCCGGCGCTCGACGCTCTGGTCACCGAGCACTGGGACGCGGGTAACGATTTCTTTCCCGCCACCAGCTTCCAGATCTCCAATTTCCGCTCGGGCACCGGTGCCACCAATGTAATTCCCGGTGAAGTGGAGGTGGTGTTCAACTTTCGTTTTTCCACGGAAGTGACCCATACCCAACTGCGTGAACGCACCGAGACGATCCTGGATCGCTTCGGGCTCAGCTATCACATCGACTGGACCCTCAATGGCGAGCCCTTCCTGACTGCCGAGGGCGAGCTGGTGGATGCCGTTCTCGGCGGCGTGGAAGAAGCGCTCGGCCGGCGACCAGTCCTTTCCACCAGTGGCGGCACCTCCGATGGCCGCTTCATTGCCACCCTAGGCGCTCAGGTGGTGGAAGTCGGGCCTCTCAACGCTACCATCCACAAGGTCAACGAACGAGTTCTCGCGAGCGACCTGGATGACTTGAGCCGGGTATACGAAGCGACCCTGCGCCATTTGTTTGTTCCATCAGCCAGCGTGACGCCATGATGCAACGTTATCCGGATATCGAGATCTACCTCGCCCAAGCATCCTTGCCGGCGCTGAATCGCTGGCTGGAACAGACCCTCGACGCCCCGCCGCTGAGCCCTGCGGGCAAAGGCCAGTGGAAAACGCAAGGGGTTTACCAAAGCCGGCGCATACCCGTGTTGCTGGTGGAAAAAGCCGCCGACGGTTTTGCCAGCCTGTGGTTCGATAGCGGCGAGACGCCCTGGATCACCGACCAGGACTGCGCCCAGCAGGCCGCCGAGCATCTGGTGGTGGAAGTACGCTGCTCATTGGGCGGCTGGCACCCGGGCGACGATCCGGACCGTTTCTGGCAGGTATTGCCAGATGGCCGGGAAGGACCGATCGAGTGGCCCGACTCGGGCCGTTAAGCCAAAAGCAAACGGCCCCGCTAAGCGGGGCCGTTTGCAACTGCTTCCATCAACAATCAATTCCATCAAGATGGCACTTCAAAGACGGTACTTCTGGGTGGGACTGTCAGTAAAAAAAATTCACTCAATGATACTGACATCGTCCGCCTGAAGGCCGCGTTCATTATGAATCACCTGATAACGCACAATCTGACCTTCCGTCAGCATCCGGTTTCCGCGTCCACGAATCGCACGAAAATGCACAAACACATCATCGCCATTATCCCGCGTGATGAAACCGTAGCCCTTGTTGGTATTGAACCATTTGACTTCTCCTTCCTCTCGGCCATCGTTGTAATCGATGATATCAACTTCATCATCGTCCTCTTCATCAGCCAGTGTTTCTTGCCGTTGCTGGGCGGGTTCCGGAGCGTCCGCTTGCCCCACTCTTCTCTGGGTAGGCAAGGCCGCAGGCACCACTGCCAAGGCGGCGCCAGCCAGGGTGCCCACAAGCAAAACAATGAAACTACCTAAAACTACGGCAAAATAGATATTCGCCACGCCACTGAGCAGAATGTCGGCAAATATTTGCTTGGTAAGCAACGGGTCGGCCAAGTGGGCAAATCCGGCAAGCAGTAGCGGTACCGGAGCGGCGAGAAGCAGGCTGATTAATATGCAGCGAAACACAACTTTTGGATTCATGATTAATAAAAGCTCTCTTGTTGTAGCAATAACAGACAATGGACAATACCCAGTCTATCAGACCCTCGCCCAACAGAACCGGGCATAATATACACAAGGTTGCGATGTTATCATGAGCCAACATTTCTCGCCCGCCGAGCTTGACAACCGTCTCGAAGCACTAGAAAGCCGTATCGCCTACCAGGAACATTGGCTGGACACCCTCGATCAAGCCACCGCTCAACAAGAGAGGCGCCTGGCACGCTTGGAACAGCTTAGCAGGATGATGAGCGAGCGCCTGCGCGAGCAGCATCAGGCCTTGCAAGACACGGATACGACGGCGGCACCCCATCCCGAGGGATTCAATCCGCAGGATGAGGTGCCGCCACACTATTGAGCCTTAAATACGTGAGTCGTAAATAACGTGAGCCGCCAATAACGGTTCGAAGATTTGTGCTTAGCCGACCAGCGAGACTGGATCGGTGTATTCCAGGCCGAAGGCGTCGGCGACCGCCTGATAAGTCACTCGACCATCATGCACGTTCAGCCCTGGCAGGAAATGCGCATCATCGGCCAGGGCCTTCTGCCAGCCCTTGTCGGCCAGGGCGATCACGAAGGGTAGCGTGGCATTGGTCAACCCCAGGGTGGAGGTGCGCGCCACCGCCCCCGGCATATTGGCGACGCAGTAATGCACGATACCATCGACGATATAGGTGGGTTCGGCGTGCGTGGTGGGCTTGCTGGTTTCAAAACAGCCGCCCTGGTCGATCGCCACATCCACCAATACGCTGCCGGGCTGCATGTCAGCGAGCATTTTTCGCGTGATCAGCTTGGGCGCAGCGGCACCGGGAATCAGTACGGCCCCGACGATCATATCCGAGTCGCGCACCGCATCATCCAGCGCATCGGCAGTCGAATAGACGGTCTTGATGCGTCCTTGATAGCGGTCATCCAGCACTTCCAGGCGTGCAATCGATTTATCCAGAATGGTGACGTCCGCCCCCAGCCCCAGCGCCATGCGTGCCGCATTTTCCCCGACCACACCGCCACCGATCACGGTCACCTTGCCCGGCGAGACGCCCGGCACCCCGGGTAACAATACGCCGGCACCGCCTTGCGCCTTTTCCAGGCTATGCGCCCCCGCCTGCACGGCCATGCGCCCGGCCACGGTACTCATCGGCGCCAGCAGCGGTAAACCACCGCGGGAATCGGTGACGGTTTCATAGGCGATGCAGGTAGCGCCGCTCTCCAGAAGCCCAAGGGTCAGTTTTTCTTCCGCGGCCAAGTGCAGGTAAGTGAAAAGCGTCTGCCCGGAACTCAATCGCGCCACTTCTTCCGCCTGCGGCTCCTTGACCTTGAGTATCAGCTCGGCACCTTGCCACAAGGCTTTCACGTCCGCTTCGACATGCGCGCCGGCAGCCTGATAGTCGGCATCGGTGAAGCCCGCACCTTCACCGGCGGCGGCCTGAACACTTACCTGATGACCACGTCCGGTCAGCTCACGAACACCGGTGGGCGTCAGGGCGACGCGATATTCATGGTTCTTGATTTCCTTGGGCACGGCGACTTTCATGAAGACTCTCCTGATGCATGCAATGCTGTTGGGGGTGACATTTCGCCCCTATTACAGCATAGCTCGTCCGCTCACCCATCCCCCTGAGAGTAAAACAAGAAAAACGCCGTTTAAGGCGCTTTTCAGAAGAAAAATCTACTGAAATGGGGAAAGACACAATAAAAACCTAGCGTCATTCCACATTCAAGTAACTCAGTCGCGGAATATCCGTACGCCCAATGCCTTGAGGTAGGACGTTTCCGGGATGGCGGGATGTACCGGGTGGTCCGGTCCCTGATGCCCCTGGAAGATCACCTGGCCATGGCGGTCCTGATGGCGCACGGCGCCACGCACCACCTCCATCAGACGCTCCGGGGCCAGGTGCATGGAGCATGAGGCGCTGACCAGCAACCCATCGCGTCCCAGCAGGCGAATGGCTTCACGGTTAAGGCGTGAATAAGCACGCTCACCGTTGGGAATGTCCTTGCGCTTGCGGATGAAGGCCGGCGGATCCAGGATCACCACGTCGAATTCCTCACCGTCGGCCTTGAGCGCCGCCAGCACCTCGAAGGCATCGCCTTCGCTGACCGACACCTGCTCGCTTACCTCGTTGAGCGCAGCATTATAAGCCACCTGTTCCAGGGCACTGCTCGAGGCATCGACGCATAGCACTTCAGAGGCGCCGTTGACGGCTGCCTGAACGCCCCAGCCACCCACGTAACTGAACACATCCAGCACGCGCTTGCCGGCTACCAGGCTGTTGAGCCAGGCACGGTTGGCACGGTGGTCATAGAACCAGCCGGTTTTCTGACCGCCCAGAATCGGGATGGCAAAACGCACCCCATTTTCCACCAGCAACACTTCATCCGGAAGGGTGCCCTTGACCACTTCGACCTTGGCCTCCAGCCCTTCCTGACGGCGACCCCCGGTATCGTTGCGGAACACGATCACCTCGGGGCTAAGGACTTTTTCCAGCGCATCGACGATTTCGTCAGCCAGAGCCTGCATGCCGGCGGTATTCAGCTGCACGACCACCACATCGCCGAAACGGTCGATGATCAAGCCCGGGAGTAAATCGCCTTCGCCGTGAATCAAGCGATAGAACGGCTCAGCGAACAACCGCTGACGCAACCCCAACGCCTGGTTGAATCGATGCACGAAAAGCGAGCGGTCCAGACGCATGGCCGGGTCGCGAGACATCAGGCGTGCGCTGATCAGGGAGTGAGGGTTGACGTAAGCGACCCCCATCGGCCTGCCGTTGGACGCTTCGACCAGCGCCGGCTCACCGGCGGCAAAGTTTTTCAGCGGAGTTTCCTGGATATCCACTTCATTGGAGTAGATCCACAGATGACCGGCCTTGAGGCGGCGGTCGGCGTTCTTGTTCAGGCGCAAGCGTTGGGTCACAACAGTCTCCACAATCAATTGGGCCGACAGATCAATGCTGGCAGCCGGGGCAAAACACACTGGCACGTTGGCCTAGCGTCACCCTGATAAGTTCATGTTCACAGCGGGGGCATGGCTGGCCATGGCGACCATAGACATTCAGCCGCTGAGCGAAATAGCCCGGCTCACCCCGTCCACTGACAAAATCACGCAAGGTGGTGCCGCCCTGAGTGATCGCCGCAGCCAAAACCTCGCGAGCGGCGTCGGCGAGCCGTTCATAGCGTTCTTGCGAAATCTGCCCGGCGGCTCGGCGGGGGTCGATACCCGCCATGAACAATGCCTCGGAGGCATAGATATTCCCCACCCCGACCACCACCCGATTATCCATCAGGAAGGGCTTCACCGCTATTCGACGGCCGCGCGACATCTCGTACAACCGCTTGCCGCCGAAGGCCTCGGAAAGCGGTTCGGGTCCGAGGTGAACCAAGCGCTTGTCGCTCTGCTCGTCGCCCTGCAGCCAATCGACGAAACCAAACCGGCGCGGGTCGTGATAGCGCAGCATCCAGCCATTATCCAGCACCAGATCCACATGATCGTGCTTGCGTGGAAGCTCTCCCACCCGGGAAATACGCAAGCTACCGGACATTCCCAGGTGCCACAGCAAGGTGGCGCTTTCTTCAGGCGAATCCAGGGGCATCAGCAGGTATTTGGCCCGGCGGGAAAGTAGCTCGATGCGTGCACCGATCAGGCGCTCGGCAAGGTCCGAAGGCACCGGCACGCGCAAGCGTGACTGACGCACCCGAACCTCGGTAATCTCGGCACCTTCCAGGTAAGGTGCAATACCGCGACGCGTGGTTTCGACTTCGGGCAGCTCAGGCATGATAGCGGCCTATAATGACAGTTTCTGCATACAGCGATTTTACATACAGCGAACATGCAAGAACCCGGCGGCTAGCCGGGTTCTTCAACAGGCACTCGCCTGCGGTGAAAGCGCAATCAACAAGCAAATGCTTACTTGATTTTAGCTTCCTTGTACATGACATGCTTGCGCACTACCGGGTCGTATTTCTTGAATTCGAACTTATCCGGCGTGTTGCGCTTGTTCTTGTCAGTGGTGTAGAAGTGACCGGTACCGGCACTGGACACCAGCTTGATCTTGTCGCGCATCGTTTTAATCTCCCAAAAACGTCTGCTTGCAGCCGTAGCTCAAGCTTAAATGGTTTCGCCGCGCTTGCGGATATCAGCCAGAACCGTGTCGATACCCTTCTTGTCAATGATACGCATGCCCTTGCTGGAGACGCGCAACTTGACGAAGCGATTTTCGGCTTCCACCCAGAAACGGTGGCTGTGCAGGTTAGGCAAGAAGCGACGACGCGTCTTACGCTGGGAGTGAGAAACGTTATTTCCAGTCACCGGACGTTTGCCGGTAACCTGACATACTTTGGACATGAGAGCCTCCAACCGCTTGGCGAGTAGTTCAAAACCTGTCGGGCAAACCGGAAAAGGGCGCGCCGGATAACCTCGTGACATCCGTTACCGCGTGACTCAGCCCTGTCCGTGATTCGACCCAAGTTCAAAGGGGGAACTTTATACCAGAGAGACTCCCGCCGGGCAAGCAAAGCCGACAAATACCCCTGAAAAAGCCCCGAAACAGCTTTATATTCACATCCAATTCTTTAGACCCAGCCACGCTCGGCGAACGAGACCACCTCGCCGTCATCGACCACGAAGTGATCCAGCACTCGCACCTCGAACAACGCCAAGGCCTCCTTGAGCCTCTCGGTGATGCGCCGGTCGGCATCGCTCGGCTCGGCGACGCCGGAGGGATGATTATGCGCTAGGATGACCGCCGCCGCACCGAGTTCCAGCGCACGCTTGGCGACCTCCCTCGGGTACACCGAGGCGCTGTCCAGGGTGCCGCGAAACAGCGTTTCGTAACGGATAATGCGATGCTGCGTATCCAGAAACAGTACGGCAAATTCTTCATGGCCGAGGTGGCGCATCTGTGAGCTCAGGTAGTGCTTGACCAGCGCCGGCGACATCAGTGCATTGCCCCGCGCCAACTGGCTGGCCAGGTGACGCCGGGAAAGTTCGAGTGTCGCCTGCAGCTGGGCATATTTGGCATTGCCCAGGCCGTGCGCTTCACAAAAACGCACTTGATCGGCCTCGAGCAATTGGCGCAGACCGCCAAAGGCACTCAGCAAGTCACGCGCCAGATCCACCGCCGAGCGCCCCTGCACCCCCACCCGGAGAAAGATTGCCAGAAGCTCGGCATCGGATAATGCCTGAGCCCCCAGATTGAGCAGCTTTTCCCGGGGCCGCTCACCTTCCGGCCAATGATTGATCCCCATTTTTCCGCCTCCCTGCCTGATTGTCCCTGGCTTGTCGGGCGGGTCTCGAGACACCGCCCTCATTATTTTTAGTCTTGCCAGTATACTCAGTTGTTTTAGCGAGATAACACTCCGGATAGGCCGCGCACCGCCTACGCAAGGCATGGCTGTGGTGGTATGGTAAAGCCCCTCAATCAACGATGCGGGAACCCCACATGCCACCCTTTGCTGGAAAGCGCATCCTGCTCGGCGTGAGTGCCGGCATTGCCGCTTACAAAAGTGCGCTGATTATTCGTCTGCTCAAGCAAGCGGGCATGGAGGTGCGCGTGGTCATGACCGACGGCGCCCAGGCGTTCATCACCCCCTTGACGCTACAAGCCCTCTCCGGCGAGCCGGTACGCACCTCACTGCTCGACCCCGGCGCCGAGGCCGGCATGGGCCATATCGAGCTCGCCCGCTGGGCCGATTTGATCCTGATCGCCCCGGGCACCGCCGACTTGATGGCGCGCCTGGCCCACGGCATGGCGGATGACCTGCTCACCACCCTGTGCCTGGCCAGCGAGGCCCCAAGGCTGATGGCCCCGGCAATGAACCAGGTCATGTGGCGCCACCCGGCGACCCAGCGCAACCTTGAACAGCTTTCCCGCGATGGCTGGCAATGGGTCGGCCCCGATGCGGGCGACCAGGCCTGCGGCGATATCGGCCCCGGGCGCATGAGCGAGCCGGAAGCCGTGGCCGAAGCCGTGTTCAAGGTTTTCCGTCCTGCCCAAACGAGTCGTTCGTGTCACATCGTGATCACCGCCGGCCCCACCCGTGAACCCCTGGACCCGGTACGTTATTTATCCAATCACAGTTCCGGGAAGATGGGCTATGCCCTGGCTCACGCAGCTGCCAGAACCGGTGCACGGGTCAGCCTGATCAGCGGACCGGTCAACCTGCCCACCCCCGCCGGGGTGGAGCGCTTCGACGTGGACAGCGCCGCTCAAATGCATTCCGCCGCCCATCGGCTCGCTCAGGGCGCGGATATCTTCATCGGCTGCGCCGCGGTGGTGGATTTTCGCGCTGAAGCACCCGCCGAGCACAAGATAAAAAAGCACCAGAACGAAGACAGCTTGACGCTCATCCTGGTGAAAAACCCTGACATCATCGCGGATATCGCCGCCCTGCCCAGCGCTTCTCGCCCCTTGGTGATCGGCTTTGCCGCGGAGACCCGAGACGTTGAACACTATGCGCGCGACAAGCTGGCTCGCAAGGGGCTGGACATGATCGTGGCCAACGACATTTCCCAGGCAGGTGGCGTCTTCGGCAGCGACGACAACGCCGCCTGGCTGCTGTGGAAAACACCTGATGGCCAAGCCAGCGAATCGCTGCCATCGCAACCCAAGGCACGCCTAGCCAGTGATATTATCCAGCGCGCCCTGGATCTGCTAGCTTTTGGAGAGACCCCATGACCGCCTCGGCTTCAGCGCCACGCCTGCAACTCAAACTGCTCGATGAACGCATGCGTGAGCATCTGCCGCATTACGCGACCCAAGGCTCGGCAGGCATGGACCTTCGCGCCCTGCTCGACGCCCCGCTGACGCTTGCTCCGGGGCAGTGCGAGCTGGTTCGCACGGGCCTGGCCATTCACATTGCCGACCCCTCGCTTGCCGGCATGATCCTGCCGCGCTCCGGCCTGGGGCATAAACACGGCATCGTGCTGGGCAACCTGGTGGGGTTGATCGACTCCGACTACCAGGGTGAGCTGATGATTTCAGTGTGGAACCGAGGCACGCAAGCCTTCACGCTGGAACCTTTCGAACGGTTGGCGCAATACGTGCTTGTGCCCGTGGTGCAAGCCGAGCTTGAACTGGTGGATACGTTCACCGACAGCCTTCGCGGCAGCGGCGGCTTCGGTAGCACCGGCTCTCACTGAGGTCTTTTCCAAGAGCTTTATCGAGAGCTTTACCAAGAGCTTTGCTCAGCCATTTTCACTGACATATTCTGCAGGGACGATCATGAACTCCAACTTCGAAAACCCGGTACCCGCTTCCATTTTTCGCGCCTACGATATTCGCGGCATCGTCGACGACACCCTGACCGAAGCCAATGTCGAACTGATCGGTCGCGCCATCGGCAGTGAAGCCGCCGCTCGCGGTGAATCCACCGTGGTCGTCGCCCGTGACGGCCGGCTTTCCGGGCCGCGTCTCCAGGCCGCCTTGATGCGCGGGCTCAACGCCGCCGGGCGTGATGTGGTGGACGTGGGCATGGTACCCACCCCGGTGCTGTACTTCGCCACCCATGTTCTCGAAGGCACCACCTCCGGCGTCATGGTCACCGGCAGCCACAACCCGCCGGACTACAATGGTTTCAAGATCGTGTTGAAGGGAGAAACGCTTTCCGGCGAAGCGATTACCGCCCTCCACCAGCGCCTGCAGGACAACCAGCTCGAAAGCGGCCAGGGCAGCATACGCCAGGAAGACCTGCGTTCAGCCTATCTCGAGCGCATCCTGGGTGATGTGACGGTCTCGCGCCCGCTCAAGGCCGTGGTGGATTGCGGCAACGGCGTTGCCGGTGAACTCGGCCCGCAGTTGATCGAAAAACTCGGTGTGGAGACTGTTCCCTTGTTCGCCGAGATCGACGGCAACTTTCCCAATCACCATCCCGACCCCGGCAAGCCGGAAAACCTCCAGGATCTGATCAAAAGCGTGGCCGACACCAAGGCCGACATCGGCCTGGCGTTCGACGGCGACGGCGACCGCCTGGGGGTGATCACTCCCAAGGGACGGTTAATCTACCCGGATCATCTGCTGATGGTATTCGCCGCCGATATGCTCGAGCGCAACCCGGGCGCCAAGGTAATTTTCGACGTCAAATGCACCGGCAACCTGACCCGCGTGATCAGCGATGCCGGGGGCGAGCCGGAAATGTGGCGTACCGGACATTCCCTGATCAAGGCCCGCATGAAGGAAACCGGCGCGCTACTGGCCGGTGAAATGAGCGGCCATATCTTCTTCAAGGAGCGCTGGTACGGCTTCGATGACGGCCTCTATGCGGCCGTGCGGCTACTGGAAATTCTCGCCAAGCAGAACGTCGATGCCGACACCTTCTTCGACAGTTTCCCTCAGGACGTGGGCACCCCGGAAATCAACATCGAGGTCACCGACGAGAACAAATTCGACATCGTCGCTCGACTTGCTCGCGAAGGCGACTTCGGCCAAGGTATCAAAACCACCCTGGACGGTATTCGTGTGGATTACCCGGATGGCTGGGGCCTGTGCCGCGCCTCCAACACCACGCCCATGCTGGTGCTGCGCTTTGAAGGCAAGGACGATGCCGCCCTGGCACGTATCCGCGAGCGATTCGCCCAGGCACTCAAGCAGGTAGCACCGGAACTGGAAATACCTCTCTGAGCGAAAGCCATTCCGAGTGAAAGCCATGCGCCCACACCTCAAGGTGGGCGCAGTTTTCAGATAATGTCTCGTCATCAATAGAGCAACTCTCGACAAGATGGAAAGGCGTCACACACGATAAAACACCTCAAAAAAACCAAAAAACTGTAGCAAGGGAAACCCGATGAACCCAACCAGCCGCGACCCTCGTGTCGTTGTGGAGGTGCTTTCCGAAGCCCTTCCCTACATCCAGCAGTTCTCCGGCAAGACCGTCGTGGTCAAGTACGGCGGCAATGCCATGACCGAAGATACTCTGATCGACTCCTTCGCCCGCAACATCGTGCTGATGAAGGAAGTCGGCATCAATCCGGTGGTGGTACACGGCGGCGGCCCTCAGATCGGGGAGTTGCTGAAGAAACTCAATATCGAGTCGCGCTTCGTCAACGGCATGCGCGTCACCGACGCCGAAACCATGGACGTGGTGGAGATGGTGCTCGGCGGATTGGTCAACAAGAGCATCGTCAACCTGATCAACCAGAGTGGCGGCAAGGCCATCGGCTTGACCGGCAAGGACGGCGCCCAGATCCGTGCCCGTCAGCTCCAGGTGGAACACCAGAGCCCCGAGATGACTGCTCCCGAGATCATTGACATCGGCCATGTCGGCGAGGTCGAACACATTTCCACCGAGCTGATCGAAATGCTCGCCGCGCGGGATTTCATTCCGGTGATCGCACCCATAGGGGTGGACGAGAAAGGCCGCAGCTACAACATCAATGCTGATCTGGTCGCCGGAAAGGTGGCCGAAGCGCTGGGCGCGGAAAAGCTCATGCTGTTGACCAACGTTGCCGGCCTGATGAACGCTGAAGGTGAGGTATTGACCGGGCTTTCCACCGCTCAGGTGGATGATCTGATCGCTGACGGCACCATCCACGGCGGCATGCTGCCCAAGATTCGCTGCGCCCTCGATGCGGTCAAGGGCGGGGTCAAGAGTGCGCATATCATCGACGGGCGTGTGGCTCATGCCGTCTTGCTGGAGATCTTCACCAATGCCGGGGTCGGCACCTTGATCACCGACGCCGACTAACCGCGAGCGAGGCTGTGCCATGACTGAACAACCCAAACCCCGCCGCCGTGAACAGATTCTCCAGGCACTGGCATTGATGCTGGAAGAAGACAGTGGCAAACGTATCACGACCGCCGCCCTGGCCCGTCAGGTCGGCGTTTCCGAGGCAGCGCTGTACCGTCACTTTCCCAGCAAGGCGCGAATGTTCGAGGGCTTGATCGATTTTATCGAAGAGAGTCTGTTTGCTCGAATCACACGCATTCTGGAAGAGATCCCCGATGCCACGTCACGCTGCGGCCACATTCTGCGCTTATTGCTGAGCTTTTCCGAGAAGAACCCGGGGCTTTCCCGCCTGCTGGGCGGTGACGTCCTCACCGGTGAAACGGCACGCCTGCGCCTGCGCATCCACAAGCTGTTCGAGCGCCTGGAAACTCAACTCAAGCAGGTGTTACGCGAAGCCGAATTGCGCGAAGGACTGCGCCCGGCACTTTCGGCAGCCGCCACGGCCAATCTGTTGCTGGCTCAAGCTGAAGGGCAGATTTCGCAGTACGTGCGAAGTGATTTCAAGCGTTCTCCCACTGAGCATTGGGAAGATCAGTGGGCGTTTCTTGCCGACCAATTGTTTTACGCTGTCGAAGCCGCGTAAGCCGTCAACGAAAAACACGCTTCTTCGGTCTTGGCCGGGGAAGCGTGTTTTTTTCAACCTATAGCCGTTACGCCGCCAGGGTATCGCCCATCTTTTGACGAATCTTTTTCATCGCATTCTTTTCCAGCTGACGAATCCGCTCGGCGCTGACCCCGTAGATATCCGCCAGGTCATGCAACGTCGCCTTGTCTTCGCTCAACCAGCGGCGCTGGAGAATATCCTGCGAACGCTCGTCCAGGGTTTCCAGCGCCAGCTGCAAGCGGCGCGTGGCATCACCGGAAAAGTCGCTGTCTTCAACCTTGGTGGCCGGGTCCGAGTCGGCATCATCCAGGTAATGCGCCGGCGACTGATAAACGCTGTCTTCATCGTCGCTGGGTGAGGCATCGAAACCGGCGTCATAGGCCGAGAGCCGCCCTTCCATGTCGCGCACCACTTCCGGCTTGACGTCGAGATCCTTGGCGATGGCCTCGACTTCACTGTTGTTCAGCCACGCCAGGCGTTTTTTCGCGCCCCGCAGATTGAAGAACAGTTTACGCTGAGCCTTGGTGGTGGCGATCTTGACGATACGCCAGTTACGCAGCACGAACTCATGGATTTCCGCCTTGATCCAATGCACCGCAAAGGACACCAGCCGGACGCCCTGGTTGGGATCGAAACGCTTGACGGCCTTCATCAAGCCCAAATTGCCTTCCTGGATCAGGTCTGCCTGGGGCAGGCCATAGCCGGAATAGCTGCGTGCGACATGCACCACAAACCGCAGGTGCGAGAGCACCAGACGTCGCGCCGCCTCCAGATCGCTTTCATCATACAAGCGAAAGGCCAGCTCGCGTTCTTCATCAGCGCTAAGCACCGGTATTCCGTGCACGGCCTGGATGTAACCGCCCAAGTCATGCCCCGGAGAAATCTGGCCTATCGGTAGAAGACTTTTACTCATGTGACGTTTTGTCTCCCTATAAACCTGTTCCATAACATATTTGACCTCGAACTAGACGTCGTGATCACTTAATGGTTCCCGCATCTGTTTATTTCTGACGCTCAATACCGCTGACTCTGATTACCGATGACAATCTCAATGACAATCGCTGACCTGCTGGCAGCCCAACTGAAATCACCATGACTTGAAACTCAAACATGCACAGGTCTGCTTGCCTGGCACTAGCGCGGCCGGATACTCGACAGATGCCGCCCTACCGCAAGCCAAGCGCCTAGCCAGCCAAGCAGTGTACTGCAAGATAGCAGAATTGTAGAGCCTGCCAAGTCAAGCTGAGGCAAGCTGAAGCTAGCCCCGTAACTGGCGGCAAGCGCACTCACCGGCAGCGACAGCCAGTGATTGCCCAACGTCAGCAGTCCCAGCGCCAGCAACCCACCTCCCACACCGTACCAAGCGCCGCTATACAGGAAAGGACGCCGCACGAAAGCATGGGTGGCGCCGATCAGCATCACCACCTCGATTTCCCGTCGCCGACTCTCCACCGCCAAACGGATGGTGTTGCCCACCACCAGCAACACGCCCAGCCCGAACAGCACCGCCAATGCCAACGCCAGGCGCCGCCCCAGTTCGGCGAGGTGGCGCAGTCGTTCGATCCAGGCAAGGTCCAGGCGCACGTCATCCACGCCGCTCATCTCGCCCAGCACCTGCGAAAGCTGCTGCATCGCCGCAGGCTCCGGGGATGTCGGATGCACGACGATACTCGCCGGCAAGGGATTATCGGCAAGCCCCACCAGGGCGTCATCCAGCCCCAGGGCTTGCTGGAACTCAGCCATCCCTTCCGCTGCACTGATCAACCGGGTAGCGGCTACCTCGGGTTGCGCCTGGACGGCTTGTTCGATGCGTCCTGCCTGCACGTCGTCCACCTCTTGCGCCAGATAGACGGTAAGGGTGGCGCTTTCCTCAAGCTCGGCATCCAGCAGCCGCGCGCTGTCCAGCGTCAGCCATAGCGCCGCGGGCAGCACCAACGCAATAGCGATTGCCAGCATTGTCAGAAGGTTGCCCAGCGGATGACGTACCAGCCGCCAGGCGCTATCCACCAGCATGGCGCGATGGTGCCTCGCCCAGGCACGCAAACGGCTGGATAAGCGGGTCTTATGACTACGGGCTCCACGTCGGGAGGGAGGTGTTTGGCTCATGGGGCTCTCTCATCCGCCACTAGGCGGCCGTCGCGCAGACGCAGGGTGCGATGGTGCAGCCGAGCGATCAACGCCAAGTCATGGCTGGCGATCATCACGGTCGTGCCGATGCGGTTGAAGTCTTCGAACAGGGCCATGATATCGGCGGAAAGCTGGGGGTCGAGGTTACCGGTCGGTTCATCGGCGAGCAGTAGTGCCGGCTTGTTGACCACCGCGCGAGCAATGCCGATTCGCTGCTGTTCACCGCCGGAAAGCTCGATGGGCAGGGCTTTCTCGCGATGCAGGAGTCCCACCTTGTCGAGAGCCGCCCGTACCCGACGAGCCGATTCGCGTGGTTCCACGCCCTGAATTACCAGGGGTAGCGCCACGTTATGAAAGACACTGCGGTCGAACAACAATTGGTGATCCTGAAACACCACCCCGATCTGGCGCCGATAAAAAGGCACCTGGCTGGCGTGCAGTCGGGCAATATCATGCCCCGCCACCACCACCCGCCCGCGGCTGGGCCGCTCCAGGCGCATGATCAGGCGCAACAGCGAGCTTTTACCGGCCCCCGAATGGCCGGTAAGAAACACCATCTCGCCGCGCGCCACACCAAAGTCGATATTGGCCAGGGCTTCGAAACGCCCACCGTAACGCTTGCCCACGTGTTCGAACGCAATCATGCGTTAGGATCGCCTCGTTGCTGGCTATCCTTGTCGAGCGGGTCTTTGTCGAGCGAATCTTTCGAGAACAGGGCCTCAACGAAGTCACGTGCGGCGAATGGCCGCAGATCATCCAGCCCTTCGCCGACGCCGATAAAGCGAATCGGCATGTTGAGTTGTTTGGCCAATGCAAAGATAATCCCGCCTTTGGCGGTACCATCGAGTTTGGTCAGGGTAATCCCGGTAACCGGCACCGCTTCATTGAAAGTGCTGGCCTGAGAAATCGCGTTCTGGCCGGTGCCGGCATCCAGCACCAGCATGACTTCATGCGGCGCCTTCGGGTCCAGCTTGCCCATGACACGATGGACTTTTTTCAACTCTTCCATCAGATGGCTCTTGTTGTGCAACCGGCCGGCTGTATCGGCGATCAACACATCCACGCCCCGCGAGGTGGCAGCGGCCACGGCATCGTAGATCACCGAGGCGCTATCCGCGCCGGTGTGCTGAGCGATCACCGGCACTTTATTGCGCTCGCCCCATACCTTTAGCTGTTCGACCGCGGCGGCACGGAAGGTATCCCCGGCCGCCAGCATGACGCTCTTTCCTTCACGCTGGAAACGCTGAGTCAGCTTGCCGATGGTCGTGGTCTTGCCCACCCCATTGACGCCTACCACCAAAATCACGAAAGGCCCCGGGCCTTGCTTGGTGAGTTCAAGCGGTACGGCAACCGGCGCCAACATCGCTTCCAATTCTTCCTGGAGGGCGCGATAAAGCGCCTCAGGCTCATTGAGCTCCTTGCGTGAGACCCGTGCGGTCAGGCTGTCGATGATATCGGTGGTCGCCTCGATACCCACATCCGCCATCAGCAGTTGCGTCTCCAGGTCCTCCATCAACTCATCGTCAATCTGCTTCTTGCCCAGAAACAGACTCGCCAGGCCTTCCGTGAAGTTGGCGCGCGTCTTGCCTAGCCCGGACTTGATGCGTGCAAACCACCCCTTCTTTTCCGCTACCGGCTTTTCCTGCAATGCCGGCTTGGACGGTTCAGGTTCAGGTTCAGGTTCAGGTTCAGGTTCAGGGGTGGATTTTATTTCGGGCTCCGGCTCGGGCTCAGGTTCCGGCGCCTTTTCCGGCGGCGGCGCTTCCGCCTTCGCAGGCTCCGATGATTCCGATGGTTCAAGAGAGGGCTGAGTCTCCTCGGCAGGCGCTTTTTCCGGTTCTTCACCGGTTTCGTCGCGCGTCTCTTCTATTTCACGCTCTGCTTGCTGAGCGTTTTCCTTGGACTTGGCGTCCTCGTCCTGCTTCTTCTTGCGCTTGAAAAAACCGAGCATCTAGGGAATCCCACTTCAAGGAGTGAACATTTGCTCCATCCTACCATTGCCCACCGAGACTTTGGACAATCAGACCGCTACAATCCTCGCCATGAGACCAAAACGCTCCCCTTCCAAAAACACCTCTCGTCCGTCGCGAGACTCTCGCGCCAGCGCCCCCGGCGGGAGTGGGAAATTGCGCATCATCGGCGGGAAATTTCGTCGCCGCCAATTACCGGTGCTTGAAAGCCCGGGACTGCGCCCGACACCGGATCGCGTGCGGGAAACGCTGTTCAACTGGTTGGCGGCACATGTGGAAGGCGCCCAAGTGCTGGATTTGTTCGCTGGCACCGGTGCACTGGGTATTGAAGCGCTATCGCGTGGGGCGGCAAGCGCCTGTCTGGTGGAGCGCGATTCGAAAGTGGCTGCGCAACTGAGTCATAACCTGGCGCTGCTTGAAGTGGAGAACGCCTCGGTGATCAGCCGTGATGTGTCGGCATTTCTCACCATACCCCCCAGCACGGCATTTTCATTGGTATTCCTTGACCCACCCTTTCATCAGGCGCTGGTCGAGCCTTGCTGCCAGGCACTGGAAAACGGCTGGCTTACCCCTCGGGCAATGATCTATGTGGAAACCGAGGCCGGCCTGTCACCGCCAGTGCCGAATTCCTGGTCACTGCACCGCGAAACCCGAGCGGGAGAAAGCATTGGCCGTCTCTATCAGCGCCTTTTGTAACGTTGGTCCGCTTTTTGTTCCCTTTATCCACTTGCCGCGCCACGTCCCCGGCGTTACGCTCGCCGCTGTCAATCATTCGGCGAGCGCTACGCACTTGCCTTGGTCCTTCTGGAGGTATCGATGAGTCTGGAACTGTTCAATAAGCTTGAGCAAAAAGTCACTAACGCTGTAGAAGCGTTGGAAATGATGAAAATGGAAAATGACGAGCTGCGTGATGAAAACACCAAGCTCAAGCAGGAACGTGAAGAATGGGAACAGCGCCTGAGCGCCTTGCTGGGCAAGTTCGATAGCATCGATGACCAGAGCTAGGCCCCGAGCTAGAGTAAGTTTGGCGCCATAGGCAAAAGCACCCGCGACATCAATAAGGCATCCTCGCGCCCGGAGCGGCTCGAGTAGTAGCCCTTACGTCGCCCGTCAAGCTGAAAGCCACAGCGGTGGTAGAGCGTGACAGCCGCTGTGTTGCCGGCCCGGACTTCAAGCAACAGCCGCTCGCTTTGCCACGCCTTCGCGATACTGGTTACCTCTTCCAGCAAGCCTTGCCCCAGCCCTTTGCGCCGATGAAGCGGCGAGACACCCAGCGCCTGAAGCTCGGCATCGAACGGCAGACGCGCCAGCAAGGCGTAACCGCCCAGCTGAGTGCCTTGCCAAACACCGATCAGCCGGCAGTCAGCGTCGGCCAGTGCCGTGGCCAGCTGATTGGCGCTTGCGCCACTGCCGGCCTCGGCCTCAAGGGCTAGCAACGCCTCCAGGTGTTCGGGCGACAACTCAGTGATCATCCGACTTTTCCCGTGCTGCCTCTTCCCGCGCGTCATCCACTTTGGCTGCCAGCTGTCGCCAGCGGGTGCCAAGCTCGACCAGCTCAGGCCACAAGGCTCGCTTGGCCTCGGCACTTTCAAGTAGCTGTAAAAGGCTCGGCGCCTGCCACAGGGGTAGACCCAACGCCTGGCTTTGCGCCTGCCCCTGGGCGCTGTTAGCGATATCCAGCACGTCTGCCAAGGTGGCGTGTGTTTCATCGTCTGATGATGCCCCACCCCACCACAACACCTGGTTCAATGACCAGCCGTGGCGGGCGGCGCAACCGGCGATATAAGCCTCCAGGCCTTCACGGGCTTCTTCCAGGGGGTCGTCCGCAGACAGCCCTTCCACCATCGGCCAGTAAAAGGTTTCGATGACAAGCGGCGTGGCTAGCTGAATTCCCGCCGCCTTCAGCATGGCGCTCAGCAGGCGCTGCTCTTCCGCGCTTATCTCACCCGACTGAAGGCTCAGCCAGCGCCCCTCCAGGCAGATCAACGACAGCTGAAAGCGCAGCGGCTGAGCCGGGTCCTGCGCGGTTTTCACGCTATCAACGGCGGGCACTTGTTCCAAGACCGGCGGTTTCTCACTAGCGGGTGTGCCGGCATCTCCCAGCAACGCCCGCACGTCCCCCAGCTTTACGGGGTTGTCCGTCTTCTCCTGGGCAGATGCTTGCTCTTCCTGGCGACTGGAGGCCGCTTGCTGTGCTTCATCGAGCAGAGCATGCAGTTTGGCGCTGGCGTGCTGCGTCTCGGGCTCGGGCGCCTCCCACTCACAAGCGGGGGTGGGCCTGGCATTGGGCAAACGGTAACGACTGGCCCAGGCGGTAATGCCCATGGCCTGAAGGTATTGCAGACGTTGGACGTCGCCGGTCACTGCCCGCCGCCACGACAATCAGGGGAAGCCGGACGCTCGCCCCCACGCGCCTGCCATTCCAGCGGGGTATAGAGATGCAAGGCCAGGGCGTGTACCGGACCGGAAAGCTCATCGGCGAGCAAGGCGTACAGCTGCTGATGGCGCTTGACCGGCATCATGCCCTCAAAGCGCTCGCTCACCAAGGTGACCTTGAAGTGCGTTTCAGAATTTTCCGGGACATTATGCCGATGGCTTTCGTTTTCCACCTGAACATACTCCGGCGTCAGCGCCTGGAGTTTTTCTTCAATCAGTGCCTGCCACTTCATGACGCCTCTCCTGTAAAACCAAACCCCGATTATACGCTTTTAGTCAGGACGCGACGATGCCTGACGTTCCAGCATGGCGCGCCTGGCCAGGGGCATTCGGGCAAGGCTTGCCCCCAGGGCCAGCAGGGTGGTGACCGCGCCCAACCAGAGAGTGGCTTGCACCGGTGACCCCGCCGCCAACGCCGCCCCCACCAACGCCACGCCCAACGACTGACCCACCGTGCGGGTGGTGCTCATCACACCCGACACATTGGCGCTGCGCTCCGCCGGCAGGCTGGCCATCATTTCGCGATTGTTGGGCGGCTGGAAAAGACCGAACCCCACGCCACATAGCGCCATCCGCCATAACCCTCCCAGCACGCCAGTGGTTTCATCCACCAACGCCAAGGCGACGAACCCCGCGATCAACAGCAGCAGTCCTGTACTCGACAACACACTGGGATTGATACGGTCCGCCAGACGTCCGGCAATCGGCCCGACCAGCATGATGGCCAGCGGCCAGGGCGTGAATAGCCAGGCGGTCTGCAGGGGTGAAAAACCCAATTCCTGTTGATACAGGAACGACAGCGCCACAAAGGCCAACCCTTGACCGACGAACGCCAGCCCCGACGTGGAGACCGCCAGGGTGAAGCGGCGCTCCTGAAACACCACCAACGGCAGCAAGGGAAAAGGTGCTCGCTTCTGACGCAGCACGAACCCCACCCCCGCGGTTAACGACAGCATCGCCCAGCCGCCGCTCTGCCAGGGGGGTGCGGTATGCCCCAGGGCATCCATGGCCAGAAAGAAGCTTGCCAACATGCTGATCGACAGCATCGCTCCGAGGAAGTCGAAACTTCCCTGGCGCGGCGTTTCACGCGGCAAGGCGCGAAAGCCGAACAACAGGGCGCAGGCGCCCAGAGGCACATTCAAGGCAAATAGCCACGGCCAATCGGCGAAGGAGAGAATCACTCCGCTCAGGGTGGGTCCCGCCGCATAGCCTCCGGCCACCACCAAGGCGCTCAGGCCCAGGGCACTCCCCAATAGCCGCGAAGGAAAAATCGAGCGATAGATCGACGGTCCGATGGAAAGGGTCGCGGCGGCCCCCAAACCTTGCAGGGCGCGAAACACCAGCAGGGTTTCCAGGCTAGTCGAAAAGGCACTGCCGATGGAGGCCAGCACGAACAGCCCAATGCCGAATAGGTACAGGCGGCGCCGCGTGACCAACTCACTGATCGCGGCAAACACCAGCAGGAAAGCAGCGCACGTCACCTGAAAAAGATTGGTCACCCACACCACGCGGGAGGCGGAAACATTCAGATCTTGCGCAATGGAAGGCAGCGCCAGGTTGATCATGGTGGTGTCGACCACCGCCATTAAGGTACCGGTGATCAACGCCAATACCGCCAGGACCCGTTCATGTCCGGGCAGGCCGTCATCACCGGGGCGGGTTTCAAACAGTCGCATGCGGATAGGCTTCGTCTACAACAAGAAACCGGCCGCAGCCGGTTTCTTATGGTTCATCGAAAGCTGGCGCCTGATGCTATTCATTATCCAGCAGCAGCGCATCATCCACTTCGGAAATTTCCAGAGCGGTTTCATCATCCAGATCGATGGCCAGATAACTGTGTTCTACCTGAAGAAAACGTTCAAACAGCGACCAATCGAGGCTGTCCGGCCACTGTTCTTCGTCTTCTTCCCAAGCACGCAGCTCGTTTTCCAGGATTTTCGGGTAGCGCTCGCGAACGAAGGTGGCCAGCGCTTCCGGCGTATCCATCTCGGGAATCAGGTAAATGGTGCTTTCACGTTCGACGTCGTCCAATGTCAGGTCGTCGTCTCCCATGGTGGGTTCGAGCGCATTGATCCAGTCTACAAAGTCCTGGGTCGGCCTGACGCTCAGGGCGGAGCGGTTAAGCAGTTTCATTGGAACTCTCCTCGCCGTCGAAACGCCGACCATTATGGGCGTTTGAAGCACTCCTTACCAATTATTCCGAGACTTTCCAGTTTATTCCGACGCCTCGGGACGCATCGCCGGAAACAGCAGTACATCGCGGATCGAGGGGCTGTCGGTGAACAGCATGACGAGCCGGTCGATGCCGATGCCCTCGCCGGCGGTGGGCGGCATGCCGTACTCCAGCGCGCGGACGTAGTCGGCATCGTAGTACATCGCCTCGATGTCGCCGGCCTCCTTCTCGGCCACCTGCTCGCGGAAGCGCTCGGCCTGGTCCTCGGCGTCGTTGAGCTCCGAGAAGCCGTTGGCGATCTCGCGCCCGCCGACGAAGAACTCGAAGCGCTCGGTGACCAAGGGGTTGCTGTCCTTGCGCCGCGCCAGCGGGCTCACCTCGGTGGGGTATTCGGTGATGAAGGTTGGCTGCTTCAGGCGGTGCTCGACGGTCTTCTCGAAGATCTCGATCTGGATCTTGCCAAGCCCCCAGCCGTCCTTGACGTCGATGTCCAGCCGCTCGGCGATCTGACGCGCGGCGGCCTCATCGGCCAGCGCCTCGGCGTGGATGTCGGAATTGTACTCGAGGATGGCGTCGAACACGGTGATGCGCTTCAGCGGGCTGTCGAAGTCGTATTCGAAGGTCTCGAGCACCTCCCCCTCGCTGTTCCGCACGGTATTGACCACGGTGGTGGTGCCCAGCACTTGCAGGGCCACGCTGCGCAGCATCTCCTCGGTGAGGTCCATCAGGTCATTGTGGTTCGCATGGGCCTGGTAGAACTCGATCATGGTGAACTCGGGGTTGTGCCGGGTGGAGAGCCCCTCGTTGCGGAAGTTGCGGTTGATCTCGAAGACCCGTTCAAAGCCGCCCACCACCAGGCGCTTGAGGTAGAGCTCCGGGGCGATGCGCAGGTACATATCGATATCCAGCGCATTGTGGTGGGTAATGAAGGGGCGCGCGGTGGCACCGCCGGGGATCGGCTGGAGCATGGGGGTTTCCACCTCCATGAAGCCGCGCTCCTCGAAGAAGCGGCGCATGGCGCTGATCACCCCGGCCCGGGTCTCGAACACCTTTCGCGAGTCGGGGTTCATGATCAGATCGACGTAGCGCTGGCGGTAGCGCGCCTCCATGTCGGTCAGTCCGTGGAACTTATCCGGCAAGGGACGCAGGCTCTTGGTCAGAAGCTGGGCCTCGACCATCATGACGTAAAGGTCGCCTTTACCTGATTTATGCACCGGCCCGCGCGCGGCAACGATGTCACCGATGTCCCAGCTCTTGATGTCTTCCAGCAGTTCCGCCGGCAGGCCTTTCTTATCCACGTAAAGCTGGATCTGTCCGGCCACATCCTGGATCACGATGAAAGGCCCACGCTGGCGCATGATACGTCCGGCGACGGATGCCACGCGGCCAAGGACTTCAAGCTCGGCCTTGTCCTTGTCGCCCAGCTCTTCATGCAACTCGACGGTCAGGCTATCGCGGCGAAAATCGTTGGGAAAGGCACTGGTACCGGTGGCGGCGGCACGCTCGCGACGCGCGGTCAGCTTGGCCCGACGCTCGGCGATCAGATGGTTCTCGTCATGCTGCGGACTATTGGAGGAAGCGTCCTGATTGGCCATGTCATACCCTATCGGAAAAATTACATACCCGGGCTCGGGAAGAACTTAAATAATTAAAAGTGCCTGGAAAAACAAGAAGCTCACAAGCCCTGTTTCAGGCTGGCAACGATAAACTGATCCAGGTCGCCGTCTAGCACCTTTTCACAGTTGCTCGATTGCACGCCGGTACGCAGATCCTTGATGCGCTGATCGTCCAGCACATAGGAGCGAATCTGACTGCCCCAGCCGATATCGGCCTTGGCATCTTCGGCTTCCTGCTTGGCGGCATTGCGCTTTTGCATCTCATGCTCCCACAACTTGGCCTTGAGCTGTTTCATGGCGAAGTCACGGTTGGCATGCTGGCTGCGCTGGCCTTGACAGGCCACCACGATGCCACTCGGCTCGTGGGTAATCCGCACCGCGGAATCGGTGGTGTTGACGTGCTGACCGCCGGCACCGCTGGAACGATAGGTGTCAACGCGCAAGTCCGAAGGATTGATCTCGACCTCGAAGCTGTCGTCGATCTCGGGCGACAGAAACACCGAGGCAAATGAGGTATGGCGGCGGCCGCCGGAGTCGAACGGACTCTTGCGGACCAGACGATGCACCCCGGTTTCGGTGCGCAGCCAGCCGAAGGCGTAATCGCCCTGGATGTGGATCGAGGCCGACTTGATTCCCGCCACATCACCGGCGGACACCTCGGTAATATCAGCCTTGAAGCCGTGGCTTTCGGCCCAGCGCAGGTACATGCGCAGCAGGATGTTAGCCCAATCCTGTGCCTCCGTGCCCCCGGAACCCGACTGGATATCCAGATAGGCATTGTTGGCGTCCATCTCACCGGAAAACATGCGCCGAAATTCGAGTTTTTCCAGCGAAGCCGCCAGGCCATCAAGCTCTTTACGCACTTCTTCTACCGTGCCTTCGTCGTCTTCCATCTCGGCGAGTTCGAGCAGGTCGCGGCTATCGGCCAGTCCCAGGTCCAACTCGTCGATGGTGGCCACGATGGCTTCCAGGGAAGCGCGCTCCTTGCCTAGCTTCTGCGCGTAGGCCGGGTCATTCCAGATAGCGGGGTCTTCGAGTTCACGGGTGACTTCTTCTAGCCGATCCTGCTTTTCGGCATAGTCAAAGATACCCCCTAAGAACGTCTGTCCGCTCAGACAGGTCCTTGATGAGGTTATGAATCGGGTTGGTTTCCAGCATGGGTTCGCCCTGATTGAGTGACTGATAACGTTGCGGGGAAACATTCGCCGCCACAGCGCTTGCTCAGGCCCGGTTCAAGAAAGTCCTGTCTCCTGTCTTCAAGCCCCTTTCTTCAAGAAAGCAGTGTGGCGTGCGGAAAAGGCAGGCATTGTACCCAAATTGGCGATTACTCGCATCCATTGCCCCGCAGCAAAGCAAACAACCCGGCGGGTGCCGGGTTGTTTACGTGCGAAACCTTCCAGACGTCAAACGTTAGAAGCGGTAGGTCAGCTGCGCACCGAAACCGTGGGCTTCGTTCTTGTAGTCGGCAGTGTAGGTGGACGTAATGGCACCACCAGCATCGTTACGCTCTTGGTCAACTAGCGTGCTACGTTCCGTCAGATACGAATAGGCAAAATCAAGTGTCAAATCTTCGATAGGCGTCCAACCAGCCCCCACCGAAAAGATACGACGATCATCAGAAGGAATGCGTGCACTACGGAATTGATCGCTGGTTGGCGTTTTGTCGATACTTAAACCTGCACGCAGTGCAATTTGCGGATTCCACTGATATTCACCACCCACAGCAAACGCCCATGCATTCGAATAATCTTGCTCTTCAAACGTTATTGTCTCGCCTTGAGGACCTGTAACCAGGATCTCATCAAAACGATCCCAGCGTGTCCAAGACGCACCAAACATAAGCTTCAGTCGATCATTCATTTGCTGAGTAACGGAGAAGTTGATGGTTTCTGGTGTGTCCAAGTCGAGCTGAGCACTTTTTTCCTGGCTCTCTCCTGTCAACGGATTGGCATAAACATCGCCGTTGGAGTCAACGGCTTTATAATCACCTTCTAAGGTATAACTGACTTTGGATCGGTAAGTCAGGCCAAAAGTAGTTTCAGGAACGGGTTGATACATTACCCCGACGTGATATCCCCAGCCATCATCATCACCTTCGATATTTGCATCAAGCTCTTGGGTTCCAACTGGACCTACTCCGCCGGGCAAATCAGGCCGTGCACCGAAAACAGGCGTTGGCACTTGGCGTTGAAGTTTGCCATCCACTCGGTTGAACGATAGACCAGCACCTACAGAGAATTGATCATTAAAACGGTAGGATACCGTTGGCTGGGCGCTCATCACCGTCAACTCAGTGTAGTTACCTAAATTACGGCCGATAAATCCATCTTCATACTCAGTCTTGGAGCCAAATGGCGCGTACACGCCGAAGCCAAATGCTAACTGCTCATTAACGGGGTGGGCGTAGAACGCAAAGGGAACTAGCGTACCCGGCACCATATCGCCTTCGCTACTTCCTGTGACCGGTGCACCATTACGAGTAGCGCTAGCGTTGTCGATGTCGCTATTAACACTTAAATACGTGCCACCCGCACTGAACTGTGCACGATCAAGAAACGACATCCCCGCCGGATTGCCGAAGACGATAGTGGCATCGTTGACGTTGGAACTACGCCCGGCATGGCCGTAACCCTGCCCACTGACACTTTGCTCATTGACCTGATAACCACCGGCATGGGCCTGGCTGGCGAAGGCAGTTGCAACGGAGACTACCAAGGCAAGCTTGTGGAAATTATTTTTCATCATGAAACCCTTTTGCTAATGAACCAACATGCTTATTTTTTTAATGCTGGCCGCACTATTTATTTACTGTGCTTGTGTGTACCTGCATGTTTTCTCGCACCTGGCCAAAAGGTTCAAGGGCAAACGTTCGTTTTATTTTATTTAACCCCCAGACATTGGTCTAACGAACGTTTTAAATCTTTGTTTCATTCCATACTCGCTGACTCCAAAAAAGTCGCTTGACCTATGTGTTACCTATAGGTTTTACACTTGGTTCACTTGCCACCACCCGAGACCGCCGTCAACTACCTCGCCCTAAAGGACGAGGCTTGTGACAACAAGCCCGGTTGACCAGGGAAAGCGGTAGCCAACCCGCTACGTTTGCAATAGGTCGTCAAGACCCACCGCCGAATGCTTCGC
>NZ_QPIJ01000080.1 GCF_003336665.1 Vreelandella rituensis
CATTTTTCGAGCAGGTATTCACGCACCTCATAGCCCAGGAGCGTGTCTTGTTGATACTCAATGCCGGAAATCTCGGGGTTTTCCATCTTCTGCAGATCGAAACGCACCAGCTCCATGCTCAAGTGAGTGACCGGCGCCCATCGGCATAGCTTGTCCACCCAGGCCATGGTGGCATCCACTCGGTGTTGCAAGCTGGGTGGCAGCCAGTCTTCCTTGCGCGTCCGGTTGTCGAAACGTGGTTTACGATAACGCAGGTTCTTGCTGCGACGACGGCTGCGAAAGCCTCGCCGCTGCGCCAGCGCCTGACGAATCTGGAAGCCCCGATGCACCAACTGAAACAGGCAAAGCACATGACGGATCGCCGGTGCCTGCTCGTCCGTCGCGTTTTCTTCCAGACGCATGAGCGCCAGGCCGGTTTCCTTGCTGCCCGGATCAATGCCCAGCAATGTCGGCTGCAAGGCGCAGTCACTCAGGCAGCGATCACGCAGGCGGATCACGAAAGGGGTCAGGTTCACCACCACCGCCCGACCACGTTCCAGCAGCAGTCGGGTGCGCTTTTCACTACACGGCATCAACGGCTGCTTGTTCTTTCCCAATACAAACACCGCCATGCGATCTCCTTCTTCAATAGAACCCTTACGGGCCTGGTGACGCAGGTCTTCCAACCTGTCTCCCCTCGGGAATGTCTGCAACCGGCTCCTACCTTGCGGTAGCGACCAGAACCTTCGGCGCTTTACCTTTCGCCAGCATGATCCTGATCTTCCAGAGCGCCGAACTGAGCGAAGCATTCGGCGGTGGGTCTTGACGACCTATTGCAAACGTAGCGGGTTGGCTACCGCTTTCCCTGGTCAACCGGGCTTGTTGTCACAAGCCTCGTCCCTTAAGGGCGAGGTAGTTGACGGGCTGCTTTCCTGTGACTCAAGAGGGGAGAGGGCCTGCGCTTTTTGAGCAAGCCGTGCCAGAACGCGCGAAGCGGCAGTGAAACCGAAGCTGCCGGTCAGGAACGTCGCCGCGCCAAATCCTTCGGCACAATCCAGCCGGGTGACCTCGCCGGTACCGGGCTTTTGCAGGCAGACTTCGCCTTCACTCCCCGGGTAAATCAATTGCTCATCCGAGTAGACACACTCCACGGAGAAGCGTCGCTTGGGGTTGCGCGAAAAGCCGTAATCGCGGCGCAGCCGAGAACGCACCTTGGCCAGCAGAGGATCGTGTTCGGTACGCGTCAGGTCGGCTATGCGAATGCGCGTGGGGTCGGTTTGTCCACCGGCGGCACCGGTAACGGTAATCGGCAGTTTGCGCCGCTTGCACCAGGCGATTAACGCTGCCTTGGCGATAACGCTATCGATCGCATCGACCACATGGTCGGCGTTTTCGGGAATACGCTCGGCAAGGTTCGTGGGAGTGACGAAAGCCGTATCGGCGACCACGTCGATTCCCGGCTGAATCAAGCGGCAACGCTCGGCCAGTACCTCGACCTTGGGGCGGCCGAAGGTGCCGTCCAGGGCGTGGAGTTGCCGGTTGATATTGGAAACGCAGACATCGTCGAGATCGATCAGCGTCAGTTTGCCGATGCCCGAGCGTGCCAGTGCCTCCACCGTCCAGCTACCCACGCCGCCAACGCCCACCACCACGACATGCGCGTGGCGAAAGTGTTCGAAGGCCCGCGCCCCGTATAGGCGGCGGATGCCGCCGAAGCGAAAAGCATAATCATCGGAATTCACATCAGACATGGCAGCGCGTCTCGCGGAAATCATCAGGGGTTGGAAGAGTTCTGGCGTTAGAAAGTACTGGCGATAGCTCTGGCGTTAGATGGCACTGGCGCTGGAAAGCACCTTGGGAGGCTCGAACGGCGGTGTGCGAACACTATCCAGCGGGAGATGACCGGCCCAGCCGAAATGCTGGAAAAGCTGGGTCATGGTGTCATCCAGGGCGCAGCTCAGCATGACGCGCTTGGCGAGCACCGGGTGGTCAAACGCAAGGCCAGTGGCGGCTAACAACAAACGGGGGGCCTTGAGCTGTTCGGCAAAGAAGCGGTTGTGGTTCCCCTTGCCGTGCTTGGCATCGCCGATAACTGGATAGCCGCGTTGCGAGAGGTGGCGGCGAATCTGATGGCGGCGGCCGGTCAGGGGGCGCGCTTCCACCAGCGAATAACGCGCTTGGGGGTAACGGTCCACTCGTACCGGCAGTTCGACGCTATCCAGACGGCGAATATCGGTCATCGCCGGCATGGGGGGCATCTGAGCCTTGGGACGGCTGCCATCTTCCTCGCGCAGCGGATAATCCAGACGATCCTGCTCCGGCGCCATGCCGCGCACCACCGCCAGGTAACGTTTTTCTACCTGACGCTCGGTAAAGCTTTCCGACAGGGCGCGCGCCACCTCGGGGGTCAAGCCGAACACGATGAGGCCGGAGGTCGGCCGGTCAAGACGATGCATGGGATAGACACGCCGTTGCAGCTGGTCGCGTAACTGCTGGAGAAGAAACTCGGTTTCTCCCCGAGCGAGCGCCGTGCGGTGCACCAGCAAGCCGGAGGGCTTGTGTACGGCAACCAGGTATTCATCCTGATACACAATTCTCAGTGGTGGCATACCGTTCCCCGACGAAAAAACGAGGCGCCATTGTCGCGGCTTGAGCGTTCGGTGTCATCCCACCCGTGGTACTTATCGTATCGGCAAACCGACTTTGCTGGATACCGACCTCCTCCGATAATGATTCATGACATAGGCCGTTACTCTTCGTGACCACACCTGAGCGCTGTCCTTGAGCTAGCCTTGTTTGTTTACAGGCAAGCTAAGAGCGAGGTAAGCAGATGGGCGCATACACCACTATGGGCTTGATGGTGACACTGTCGATCACCGCAGTGACGGTGCTGCTGTGTGTAATGCTGCACTTCGAGGTGGCCATTCGGGTCAGTCGCAAGCTCGAATACGCTGAATTGAGCTTGCGTAAGCGCTTTCTGATCCTGATGTTTGCAATGTTCGGCGCGCATGTGGCGGAGATGGGACTATTCACCTTCGCAATAGCGTTATTGCTCCAACATCCCGAGAGCGGCGTATTGGGAGGGAGTGAGTTGGTCACGGGGGTGGATTATATCTATGTCTCGGCCCTTAGCTACACCACGCTAGGCTACGCCGACATCACCCCCGAAGGACCGATGCGCATATTGACCAGCATAGAAGGGCTTCTAGGTTTCATGCTGCTTACCTGGTCGGCGTCGTTGACGTTTCTGCAGATGCAGCAGCATTGGGCCGTGGGAGGCGAATAGTCCCGGCGCGCAAGGATATGGCGCCTGGTGATAGGGCAATCTGATGTTCCCCGGCAGCTGGCAGGCTCCTACGATGGCTTGAAGGCCAGCAGAGCGCGGAACAGCGTTCCCATCATGACCGGTTGGTCTGCGTGAATAATGAACCCGGCGTCTTCCAGAAGTGGCCGGGCCTGGCGGGTAATGTCCGTGGCCAAGGCGGAGGTTAGGGCGTTGAGTGCTCGCCGGCCCGCTCCCGCGGGGTGGTCATCCGCCTGAAACTTATCCATCACGCATAGCTGGCCGCCGGGTTTAAGGACGCGATAGGCTTCCTGGAGTCCCTGTGCCGGGTTCGGCATGACCGCAACAATCAGGTGCATAATCACTACATCGAAATATTCATCCGGGTAATCGAGTGATTGAGCATCCATCACGCGACATTCAACGTCACGCGCCATGGCATCGGCGCGTGCTTGTGTGCGTCTTACCATGGCTGGGGAAAGGTCGGTGGCATGCAGTTCGATATCCTTGGGCAGCCAGGGCAAGTCCAACCCTGTACCGGCACCTACCAGCAGCACTTGCATACCGGGTCGCCATGTCACCTGGGCAAGCGCTCGGCGACGGGGCTGGCGAAACGCACGCTCAACAACGGTGTCGTACAAGGGTGCATAGCAGCTGTAACGTAATCGGTTCCAGGCGGTCGTGTTGAACATGTGAGCACTCTTGTGGAAAGTGAGTGGAGGGTGTCGCCAGCCATGAGTCTTTCTATTTCCCTGGACCAGTGCAACGCTTTCTCAATGAAAGGAGATGATATGCAACCAATCGAGTTTCAAGACCCAACGGAAGCCACGCATTGGCAGGCAGTGAATGACGATGTGATGGGCGGTGTGTCGCACAGTGATTTCCAGGTGGAAGACGGCAAAGGGGTATTTCACGGCGAACTCTCTTTGGAGAATGGTGGCGGCTTTGCCTCGGTGCGGCGAGCGCCTCATTCACCGCTACAGCAGGCCTTGGCAGTGGCCGGCGGGGTACGTCTTCGGGTGAGCGGCGACGGGCGCAGCTATCAGCTACGCTTGAAAAGCCATGATCTGGATAATAGCAGTGCCTATCGCGCACGCTTTACCCCGAAAGTGGATGCCTGGGAAACCATCGATTTACCTTGGCAGGCATTCGAGGCCGTTTGCCGTGGCCGTCTGTTGAGCGATGCCCCCGCGCTTGATCCGGCGCGTATTCAGCAGGTAGGTTTTTTGATTGCCGATCGCCGGGCGGGGGCGTTTCGTCTCGAGGTAGCCTGTATCGAGGCGCTGAATAGTCATTGAGCGCCACCATGGTCGTCTCGCTTTTGGCTTGCACATGAGGGAAGCTGAGCCGAAATTGCCGGAGTTCTCATTGTGAAATTGACCCCCGCCTATCGCCTGGCCACCACCATTCTGCATGGCTTTGATGAATACCGTACTCGCTTCAAGGAAATCACCCACGATGCCAGCCGTCGTTTTCGTGAAGCCGCCTGGCTTGAAGCGCAACAGGCATCCGCCGAGCGGATCAACCTGTATGAAGAAAAAGTGCAGGATACGTTGTCGCGGCTCAAGCGCAGTTTCGATAACGACGAGATGCTTTCTCACTGTGAGCACTGGCGCGAAGCGCGTAACCACTATGCCGACCTGATCAGCCAGCGACTGGATTACGAGTTGGCGGAAACGTTCTTCAATTCGCTGTTCTGCTCGATTTTTCATCATCGCCACATTCGCAATGACTGGATGTTCGTTTACAGCTCACGCGAAAGTGCCGCCCATCACTCGGGTATCGAGTTGTGCCGCTCGCGTCCGGTCAATGGCAATTGGCAGGAAGCGTTGAAATGGGCCTTGCTCGAAGCGCCGCTGGATAATCCTTTTGACGATATCGAGCGTGATACCCAGCTGGGCACCGACTTCCTGCAGGAACATTTGCCGGCGGTGATTCGTGATGCGCAGGATGTCGAGATCGAGCTGCTCAATAGTGTGTTTTACCGCAACAAGGGCGCCTACCTGGTGGGGCGGATTCGCGGCGGGGGTGAGCAGGTGCCGTTAGTGTTGCCGGTGCTGCATGGTGAGGGTTTCGGCGAAAAGGAAGGCGCGAGTGCCGGGCTGCATCTGGACACGGTATTGATAGAGTCGGATGAAGTCTCGATCATCTTTTCCTTCACCCGGGCTTACTTCCAGGTGGAAGTGGTGGTGCCCGGCGAATTCGTCGACTATCTCCAGGAGTTGATGCCGAGCAAACCGGAGGGAGAACTTTATGCCTCCATTGGCTTCTTCAAGCACGGCAAGACCGAGTTTTTCCGGGGGTTGAACCATCAGGTGGCCAAGCGGGAAGACCAGTTCATCATCGCCCCGGGTGTACGCGGCATGGTGATGGCGGTTTTTGTGCTTCCCGCCTACCGCACGGTATTCAAGATCATCAAGGACAAGTTCGACCCTACCAAGGACATGAGCCGGGAAAACGTGCGCGAGAAGTATCGCCTGGTCAAACGCCACGACCGGGTAGGGCGCATGGCCGATACCCAGGAGTTTTCCAACTTCATCGCCCGCAAGGATCACTTCTCCCCCGAGTGCCTGGAGCACCTGCTGGAAGTCGCTCCTTCCACGGTTTACCTCAGGGGCGACAAGGTGATCATCAAGCACTGCTATACCGAGCGCATGATGATCCCGCTGAATATTTATCTGGAACAGTGCGGCGAAGAAGAAACCAGGATGGTTCTCAAGGACTACGGCAATGCCATCAAGCAGTTGGCGGCGGCCAATATATTCCCCGGTGACATGCTGTTGAAGAACTTCGGCGTGACGCGCCACGGTCGGGTCATCTTCTATGATTACGACGAGATCTGTTACCTAACCGAATGCAACTTCCGCCACATTCCCGAAGCCATGTACCCGGAGCAGGAGTTGGCTGACGAGCCTTGGTATTCCGTCGGCCCGAATGATATTTTTCCTGAAGAATTCGGTCCCTTCCTGTTTGCCAACATCCAGTTGCGCAAGTTGTTCTATCAGCTTCATCCGGAATTGTTCGATGCCGACTACTGGAAAGGGCTCCAGCAGGCGATTCTCGATGGCCGAGTAATCGACGTTTACCCCTATCGCAACAAGCAGCGCTTCAGTGGCGCGGGCGAGGAATTGGTATATTGATAGGCACCGACTGAGGAGGGCTAATGGGCAAGACACCGCACCTTGTGGTCTTTACCGGTTCCGGCATCAGTGCCGAAAGTGGTATCAAGACCTTCCGCGCCAGCGATGGGCTATGGGACGAACACCCGGTTGAAGATGTCGCCACACCGGGTGCCTGGCGGCGTGATCCCGAGCGGGTGTTGGACTTTTATAACGCCCGCCGCGAGCAAATTCGCCGGGCCAAGCCCAATGCCGCCCACAAGGCGCTGGCGGGGTTGGAGAAGGCCGGTTTCCAGGTGAGTGTGATTACCCAGAATATCGATGACCTTCACGAACGGGCGGGATCACGCCAGGTACTGCATCTGCATGGGGAAATCCTCAAGGCGCGCTCCAGCGTGGATATTCGCATGCAGTATCGTCTGGCCAAAGGCGGCATCGAACTGGGCGACCTGTGTGACAAGGGTAGTCAGTTGCGCCCGGATGTGGTCTGGTTCGGGGAGTCGGTGCCGTTATTCGCCGATGCCTGTGACCTGGTCGGCGAAGCGGATTTCCTGCTGGTGGTCGGCACGTCGCTGGCGGTGATGCCCGCCGCTTCGCTGCTCAACCATGTCGCCTACGACACCCCTTGCGTCGTGATCGACCCCAACGCCACTGAACTCAGCCCAGCCAGCGTGCTGGCGATCAACGACACCGCCGGCAAAGGGGTGCCTGCCTTGGTCAAACACTGGAAGCAACAAGGTGCGCTCTTGTTGCCGTAAGTGGTCAAAAGGTGTAATTCACGCCTAACCAGAAGCTGCGCCCCGGCTCGTTAAGCGGCAGGTTGAGCGTTTCCGGCGCGTCAGCCAGGAAGGGGTCGCTGGCGCTGCGGTTGCGATTCAAGAAGTCGCTATAGGTTTTATCGAGCAGGTTCTTCGCACCAGCGCTTAGCGTCAGCGTGTTCCAGTGCCAGGCAGCTTCGGCGTCCAATACCACGTAACCGGCGGTAGCGACTTCGCCTGGACCAAGGCGGTTTTGGCTGTCGGAGAAACGCGCGGTAAGGCCGGTTTCCCAGTCGTCACGTTGATAAAATTGCCCAAGCTGCCCACGTAGCGGGGCAATATCCGCCAGTGCACCGCCATCATCCAGGTTATCGCCGCGTACCCAGCTCAGTTGCCCACGGCTTTCCCAACTGTCGGCCCAGCGCCACTCCCCGGAGAGCTCCACACCATAGAGCGTTGCATCAATGTTGCGGTAACGGGTCATATCTCCCGATTCTTCGCGGAAAATGTAATCGCTGACGCGATCAGCATAGGCAGCAACCTCCATGCGCAGATTATCCCGCTGATGGATAAGGCCGATATCGACCTGGTGATGTGACTCTGGCTCAAGTGCAGGGTTGCCCACCCAGTTGCTGCGCGCGAAATAGCGCTCGGTAGCGTCGGCGTCACGCTCTGCTCGGCTAAGGCTGGTATAGAGTGTCTCGGTGGGGCTTAGTTGCATGTCGCCGCGTACAAAGCCGCCCACCAGCCAGGCATCATGATCCAGGTCGCCATCGATTCCATAGGTGTTGCTGTAGAAATCCGCCGCTACATTCCCCGTCTCGCTGGATGCATAGGCAGCCTCGGCGTTGGCTTCGGAATAGTCCAGGCGTAAACCGCCGCTCAGGATAATGCGCTCGGTCAGGTAGTGGTCCAGCTCGGCGAACACGCCGGACTGGCGGGTGGTGACATCTGGCCAAGAGAGGAACACCACCTTGCCGGATGTGTCGTTGATGATCCGGGCATCACGCTCATTCTGGAGTACATTGACCCCCAGGCGCAGGTCGCTATCGGCTAGCTGCTGCACGAACATGCTCTTCAAGGTGAAAGTGTCGGATTCGGTGGGCGAGCGCATCTTCATGGGCATCCCCATCGTTACGGGGGGCTTGCGCAGCGAGTAATTGTCCATCACATGATCGATGGTGGTGTATTGCAGCCGGTTTTCCACGCGCCGCGTATCCGAGAAGGCGTGATCGAGGCGCAGCCGCACGGTGTCGTTGTCACTTTCCGGGGAGTCCATGCCGGCTCCGGCGAACTTGACGTCGCGCTCGCGCACCGCTTCGTAACCCAGCGCCAGCTCGGTGTTCTCGCCGGGTGTCAGGCCAAGGGTCAGCCCGCCGCTGGTGGTCTCGAAGCCACTGTGGATGCGCCGACCGTCGCCGTCTTCGTAGTCGTTGGCCTCCTGGCGCTCGCCGAACACCCGCAGATAGCCTTGCCGATTGCCGGTTTCCAGGCTGCCGTAGAGGCCGGTGCGTTCGCCGTTGTCATCGTAGCTGGCGCCCACGCTGCCCTGCTTGTCAAACGCCTTGCCCTCAAAGTCCGGTGCGCTACGCTCAAACAGCACCGTTCCACCACTGCCGCCTGGGCCGTGCTGTAGTGTGGTGACGCCCTTGCTGATGATGACTCGGTCAAAGCTGTGTAGTGGGGCGTAGGCGGTGGGCGGGTCCATGCGGTTGGGACAGCCACCGAATACGTAGCCGCCGTCGATCAGGATGTTGAGTGCATTACCTTGCTGGCCGCGAATGACCGGATCGAGACCATGTCCGCCCATGCGTACTGCTTCAACACCGTTAAAACGCCGCAGCCAGTCCGCCGCATCCGCTGCCGGTGCCGGAGAATACTGAGGCGAAGTATTGATATCTCCTGGCAGCATCATTTCAGCCTCGACAATCATCGTATCTGACTGAACATAAGAGGTATCTGACTGAGCATGAGAGGGATGAACCGCGGCAATAGCGATGCAAGTCGCTAGTGGCATGCCAAGGAAGCGCGATCGATGCATGGCAATATCCTTGTAACGTTCAGTTATTAGATAAGTGCCGGAATCATACGGGTAGCCTTGCTGGTTAACGCGGGACAAAGTGCCGCATTTCGACCAAAGTCACCCGCCGCTAGATCAATTTCTTACTTGTTCCTCGTGGGAAATTGATCTAGTGATTCACCCATCACTAGCTATGCTGGATTGAATGTGTAAGGAAAGCGCCGGTCAGCTCACTAACACAGTGCTGCTATAAAGCGGCCTCTATAAAACAAGGCAACGTGGCGAGGCGCTAATCGCTTTTCTTCAGAACAATAGCTATCTAGAGGTGAACACCATGTCGCTACATAATGAAAAACGCCGGGATTTATTGGGTAAGTTGCGCCGCCAAATGAGCTACACCGCGCCTGTGTTGGCCCTGGTGGCGAGCGGGGTTGCGCTAGACGTGACGGCGAATGGCGGTACGCTCTATGTCAATGACGACAGCACACAGTCCAGCACCCTACTGCTGGCAAGCAACCACGCTGAGGCAGAGGCGCAACCTGAAGCACAAGCCGAGGGCGAGGCAGAAGACGAGGGAGAAGCAGAAGCAGAAGCAGAAGCTGAGGGTGAGGGTGAGGCAGAAGCAGAAGGTGAGGGCGAAGCAGAAGCTGAGGCCGAGGGCGGTACCCAGCCCAGTGCGCGCACCCAAGCAGTCTCTCGTCCGGAAAACTATGTCCCCGGCTACGATGAAAACGGTGACAATCCCGCTGAACTAGTTGAGCGGGGCGAGGCGCTATTCAATGACGCTTCGCTGAGTACCAATGGCCTTGCCTGCGCGAGCTGTCATGGTGCCGATGGGCAGTCGGGCTATCAAGCCTCGTTCAACCAACCCTATCCCCATGAAGTGAATATGGGCGTGAATCAATTCGGTATGGATACCGTTCACGCCGATGAAATGGTGCAGCTGTGCATGGTCGCTCCGATGGCAGCCGAACCGCTGGGTTGGGAATCCACTACCTTGGCGGCACTCGCTGCCTATGTGGTAGATGCCAGGCAGCGTTTCGTCGGCGAAGCGGACATCCCTGCTGATTAACGCTCAAACCACGCCTTCATGGTCGAGGTAATCCGGCGGATCTGTTCTTCGGTGGTGATGTAGGCGGGCATGGTGTAAAGCCAGCGACCGATGGGGCGCAGCCATACGCCGTGTCGGCGGGCGAACTCTCCCACCCCTTCCAGATTGTCGGCGCAACGCGTCTCGATCACGGCGGCGGCACCCAACACCCGCACATCCACCACCTCCGGGTGTTGGCGCAGCTCGGCATCGTCACACAGCTCGCGGCGCAACAGCTCGCTTAGCCGGGCGATCTTGTCCAGGTAGTTTTCCTGCTCGAAGACCGCCAGGCTTTCCAGCGCCACGCGACAGGCCAATGGGTTGCCCATGAAGGTGGGGCCGTGCATGAAGGCGTGCTCGGGGGAATCACCGATGAAAGCGTCGTGAACGCGATCCGTGGCTAGCAGTCTGTCGGATTTTAGATAACGTCATGAGATACTTGCCTCCTGCCACCCCACCGGAACGACGCCATGAGCCGCTTCATCCCCGTTGACCGCCAGACCGACTATCTTCTGCCGCCT
>NZ_QPIJ01000081.1 GCF_003336665.1 Vreelandella rituensis
CATGGCCTGGAACATCAAGCGGATGCACCGCCTGACCACAGGGTAAGGGGCGCCCCTTACCCTGATAGCACGCGCTGTAGGGGCCAAGAGACGGCACAAGACAAGGCTGTAGAAGGCGAAAGCGCCTTTCCAACCGCAGGATTGCTTACCCTGCGGAAAAACCAACGAAGGGGCGCTGCTTCTGCGATTCGCGCCCCTTAATCCGACAGACTGCTAGAGGCGAACGAGACGCCCCGCGACATCTCGTTTTGCGGTCACGCGATTCTTGCCCGGGAGATCTTCGAAGTCACGGATGCCCGGGAGGACCCACGCTTTCACGACAACCCGCTGGTCACCGGGGCACCCTTCATCCGTTTTTACGCCGGCATGCCCCTGTACACTCCAGACGGCCATGCCTTGGGCACCCTCTGCCTGCTTGACCCTACCCCGCGCAGGCTCGAAGACAGCGAGCAAAAGCTACTTGCCGATGTTGCCGCCTGTGTCGAAGCGGAAATCAACCAGCAGACCCTGGAGCAAGTGCGCGAACGCGCCCAGCAGATGAAAGCCGACTTTGTCTCCATGGTCAGCCACGAACTGCGTACCCCGCTCACCTCCATCTTGGGGGCGCTTAGGCTTCTTGCCAGCGGCATGCTGGGGACACACTCCCCCCAGGCCAACCAGATGCTTGATATCGCGCACAACAACAGCAAGCGTCTGGCGTTCTTGATCAATGACCTACTCGACATGGAAAAGCTCGCCGCCGGCAAGATGCGCTTTGACATGCAGGCAGAATCCCTGGCGCCACTGATTCATCAAGCAGTGGAAGCCATTGTGACTTTAAGCCGTGAGCGTGATGTCACCATCGAGGTCTATGAACCCCTTCCTGAGACGACAATAACGGTGGACCCTCAGCGTCTGGAGCAGGTGCTGGCCAATTTGCTTTCCAATGCGCTGAAGTTCTCTCATACCGGTGGCCAAGTGGAGTTGAGTGCCGAGCGTAAGGGCGGGATAGTTGAAATCAGCGTCCAGGATCATGGTCAGGGCATTCCTGCCAAGTTTCAGGCGCAACTGTTCGAGAAGTTCACCCAGGCAGAAAACATCGACACCCGCACCCAGCAAGGCACCGGCCTAGGGCTTGCTATCAGCCGCGAAATCGTCGAGCGCATGGGCGGCAAAATCGGTTTTCACTCCGTCGAGGGCGAAGGCGCTCGGTTTTACTTCACCTTGCCGGTCACCCCGCTGCCTGATATTGCCTCAGCACATACTCCACCGCCGACGGCCATCGAGCCAATATCGACGGATGCAGACGCCGCGAAAATTGATAATTGGCAGATACTCGTCGTTGAAGATGATCTCGATCTGCCCCGCGTACTCAAGGCCCAAATGGGCGCGAATATCACTCTCGAGCATGCCAAGAGCCTCGCTGAAGCAAGGGCATGGATAGCCCTTGAGCGCTTTAATGTGATCCTGCTTGATATCGGGTTGCCGGATGGCAGCGGCTGGGAACTAATACCCGAGATTCGTGCTTATCAGCCTAAGGCTCGCATTGTCGTTCTCACCGCTCAAGGGGTCTCCGTGACCGTGGAAACCGAGGTAGATGAAGTACTACTCAAGACGTGGGCAAGCCCCGAGGCACTGCTAGCCGCCATTGGCGAGCCGCAAGATGACGAATGCAAAAATCCGAGGGGTACTTCTTGATGCTTGAGCGAATTCTCTGCGTGGAAGACGACCCGGATATTCAGGCCGTGGTCAGACTGGCCCTTGAAACCCTCGGTGGTTTCACGCTGACGCTCTGCAGCTCCGGCACTGAGGCGCTGGAAGCGGTCGAGACCTTTACGCCGGAGATGATCCTGCTCGATGTCATGATGCCCGGCATGGACGGCCCCAATACTCTGGCCGCCCTGCGCCAAAAGCCGGCGCTTGCCCAAGTGCCCGTGGCCTTCATGACCGCCCGGGTGCAACCCGAAGAGGTCTCGCGCTACCTCTCCTTAGGTGCCTGCGGGGTGATCGCCAAGCCCTTTGATCCGATGGCCCTGCCCCATCAGGTGAAATCTCTATGGCACGGGGCGGCTCCATGACCTCGCCGCAAGAAGCCCTTGAGGCCCTTCGCCAACAGTTTTGCGACCAGCTGCCCGAACGCCTGGAGACGCCGCGCCAACATTTGGTTGCGCTCTCGTCAGAGACAGACCCGCTAAAGCACCAGGCTGAGCTTGAGACGTTTCACACGCTGTCGCACCGCCTGACCGGTACCGCTGGCACCTTCGGCATGCCGGCGGTTTCTCAAAGTGCTCGCGCCTTGGAGAAACTCGTCAAGCGCGAGTTGGCGGATGAGACACCGCCCACGCTTTCCCGGCAAGCCGCACTCAAGGATGCCGTTGAGAACATGCTGGCAGTGGCACGCCAAACCCTCTCGCACAACGAACAGCATTTAAGCGCCCCTGCTGCACCCGAGCTCCCCTCTTCCCAGCCGCTGCTATTTTTGCTTGAGGACGATGCGCTCCAGTTAGCTCACCTTAATCAGGCACTGGAAGAACAGGGTTATCGCGTACAGGGTTTCACCCTGGCCGAGGCCTTTCGTCAGGCACTTAGCGAACCCGCCGTTGAGTCGCCAACGGTGGTAATCGTCGATATGGTGCTGGAAAACGGCACCCTGCAGGGAGCCAAGCTGATCCAGGAACTCGGCCTTGGTGGCCACGAGGGCATTCCCGCCGTGGTGATATCGGTACGTGATGATTTGGAGGCTAGGCTGGCCGCTCTGCGGGCCGGGGCATGCCGTTACCTAACCAAGCCGGTGAACGCCACGGGTTTAGCCCAACTGTTGGATGACTTGAGCGGGCGCCACCCCCCGACGCCCTACCGCGTCCTACTGGTGGATGATGATCCCCTGCTGCTGGAAAGCCAGGCGCTGGCCCTCGAAAGTGCCGGTATGGAAGTTTGCTCGCTGGCCAAGCCGCTGGAACTGCTTGAGACCATGGCGCAGTGGTCGCCGGAAGTCGTCGTGCTTGATTTACATATGCCCGAGGTAAGCGGCCCCGAACTTGCCGCGATTCTGCGCGAGCGGGACAACTATCTTGAACTGCCGATTCTGTTTCTCTCCGCAGAAACCGATCTCCAGCAGCAGCTTCATGCGCTGAGCCTGGGAGGCGATGACTTCCCGGTCAAACCGGTGGAGCCCGAGCACTTCGCGAAGGCTGTAGCGATGCGTGCGCGTCGTAGTCGTCAGCACAATGTCATCCGCCGGCGCCTTGAGACCTCGCTCTACGAGCGTCAGCGCGAACACCTGACACTCAATCATCACGCCATCGTCAGTATCGGCGACAGCCGCGGTAACATAATTGAGGTTAACGATCGCTTCTGCGAGATCAGCGGCTATTCCCGCCAGGAGCTGTTGGGAAAGAACCACGGCATCGTGAAATCCGACATTCACTCCCCGGACTTCTATCGTCAGATGTGGCTAACCATCAGCAGCGGCCAGGTATGGAATGGCGAGATTTGTAATCGCCGCCGGGATGGCAGTTATTACTGGGTGGAATCCACCATCACGCCCTTTCTCGATGAGGCGGGCCAACCCTACCAATACGTCTCGATTCGCACCGAAATTACACAGTTAAAGCAGGCCGAGCTGGATCTCAAAGCACGCGAGCGGGAACTCACTGCCACTTTGGATGCCACCCAGGACGGTATCTTGGCGGTGGCACCTGATCGTCGTGTGCGTTTCGCCAACGACCGCTTCTGCGAACTCTGGGGACTGTCAGCGTTACAGGTCCCTCAAGGGGTGGATGAGCGGGACCTTCTCAGGCGGACACAAGACAATGTAAAACGCTCAGATGAAGGCGATCACCTTGAACACATTGATCGGCTTTATAAAAGTCGCGATATCCTCCACGATACCATTGAACTGCTTGATGGTCGTTTTCTTGAGATTTACTCTCAGCCGGTAATCGATGGTGACGCCATTGGCCGTGTGTGGAGCTTTCACGATATTACCGACAGCAAGCGCATCCAGGCTGAAGTTGAACTAGCCCCTCACGGGTCAGCGCCTGCTCGATGCGTTCGCTGAGTGCGTCGACGCCGTAAGGACCCTGGCGCAGCGGCGTCAGCAGCTGAAAGGCCGTATGCGTCTTGAGGATCGCTTTTGCCCAAGCATCCCACTTGTCTTTACCAGCAGTGGTCGCGGGTCGTTGCTCCTGGCGGCGGACCTCCGTCAGGTAATGGCGCAGCCCCCGAGCATTCTCGCTATCCTTGCATTCTTCTATTGCGAGCGATGTGAGCGATGTGAGCGACTTGTAGGGCGCGATGGCCGACAGCTTGATGCGTGCCAAGTCGGTGTACTGCTTGCCGGTGATAATAGCCAGCACTTCGGGTGCATTACCGGCGTTGATCGCCTCTGCCAGCTGACCGATGCCATTGTTTTCCCTGTCTTCGCAGCTCTCACAGGCGGCAGAAGTATTGGAGTAACAGAGTTGTTCACACGGAAGACTAATCTAGATACCGTGTAACATATTACGATAGTTGGGAAGCCCCTTTCATGATCAATATTGAGCACATGACCGCGGTTCTGGAGGCCTTGCCGGACCCGGCATTTATCCTATCTCACAGTGGCAAATACGTGGCTGTGTTCGGTGGCCGTGATACTCGCTATTACCACGACGGTACCGGCCTCGTCGGGCTGTACATCTCAGACCTGATTAGACCACATAAGGCAAGCTGGTTTCTCGAACAGATCGACCGGGCGCTGGCGTCCCGAAAGCTGGTGGTCGAAGAATACGAGTTAAGCAATAAAGATGTGAAAGGTTTGCCCGAAGAGGGGCCCGAGGTGCCGATCTGGTTTGAAGGGCGTATTCAAGCCCTGGATTTCGTGGTGGACGGTGAGGCGGTGGTGCTCTGGGTCGCGAGTAACATTTCAGAGCGACACGATCTGGAAATCAGGCTGCGTGAACTGGGCGACACCGATCAGCTCACATGCCTTTTTAACCGCAGGAAACTGGAGCGTGACCTGACTCTGCACTATGAGTTATTCGAGCGGCATTCGGTGCCGACCTCCATTTTGATGTTCGATCTGGACAACCTCAAAAAGATCAACGATTCCCAGGGCCACCACGTGGGGGATGAGATGATCCTTGCCGTGGCCAATGTTTGTCGGTTAGAGCTTCGGAAAACCGATACGGCCTGTCGCTTTGGAGGGGATGAGTTTGTGGTTGCCCTCCCCAATACTGAACGTGAGCACGCGGTGCAGTTTGCCGACTTTCAATTACCCACAAGTCGATGATGCATCTGGATTTGCAGTTTGGAATCCTGCGACGAGATCTGCTAAGCGGATGAAGCCTCGCCATAGGACGGTTGTTCCTGGTGGAGGATCACTTGAGCGATCCAGGTAGCCACCTAGACGAGCGACAGCGGTCATATAGAAGGCAATATCGCGTCGTGCGTCCTGTCTGTTTAACGGCATAGATCGATCGAGAAGAGCTCTTTCGATATCAGTAAAAACAGCTGCCGGAGAGGCCGTTGAGAATTGGCGCCGAAGTATGGTCAACCATGATATTCGCCAGGACACGACGCAGCAGAGCGCAATGCAGTTGGCGAGTCGACCCGCTGTGGCGAGGCGTATATCCTCAATTCGGCAGCCAGTTTTCAAGGTCTTGAAGAATGTCTCGATGTTCCAGCGCCGTGAATACCAGACAAGCTTTTGCACTGCGTCAGCGTGAGTGGCGACGGAAAGGTTTGTGATCAGTTTCCAGATAATGGGGGAACGCCCTTCAGGTGGGCTAATCTCTTCCGCAAAAATAATCCCAAGCTTTTGTTTTGGATATTTTTTCTGCTTTCCAATAGGTGGACAGACTGTCATCTCTGCATGCTTGACCGACAGTGTAGCCTGTTGTTGATTGCCGCGTTCATCACGAAAATGAATGTCGTGTGTCCCGCTGACCTGGGTCTCTGCCATCATTTGAGAAATGGTCGTTCCTCCATCCTCGGCAAGACGATCAACGCAGCTTCGGACCAGAAAGTGAGTGCCAAGATCCTGAGCCAGGCAAAAGAGTTCAAAGATGTCGCTCTCTCGGTCACCGATATGCACGCACCGTTCAGGTGACCCTGTAAGCTCAGTGGAACGTTGCAAGTTGTCGAGCCAACGCATACTTTCTTTCTGTTCGATTGGTACGCGGGTAGGATTAACCTTGCGCTTGAGAGCATTCGCGCCTTTGAATTTGTCCCGCGACCAGAATTTGGCGGCTGTCAGACCCAATGGCAGCCCTTCCGGTGTGATAGCCAGACTGGCGTGCATCAAAAGCCCGCAGACGGTGTATTTGTGATGCCGTCCCTCTTTCATCTTGCGCCCGGTTGATTCATGGGTGAAACCAATTTTCTCGGGTGACGAGCGCTTGAAGGAAAACTCGGTTGTATCCTGCAGGATCAATATGGGGCCATCGGTGGCTTGGATGCGCAAAGCGGAGGCGGCAAAATGCCCCTCCAATATCTTGTCCTCGCTGACATTCTCATTCGCGAAGAAGCGATAGGCGGCCTTGGTATTCGCCCAACCCTGGAATGCGGTGGGCAATGATTTGTCTGGCCGATCACCGAGCGCTTCGAGCATTACTGCCAACCTTTGATTCAATCGTGCGTCACCCAAGTCGCAGCCAGTCATTTCCTCCTCCACCCAGCGTTGTCCCATATTTACGCCTCTTCTCATGTTGAACTTACTGGACAACGAAACACATCAGGCTTCAGTTGATCAATAGAATCCTTATATAGCTGATGACTTGTGGGTAATTGAAAGGTTTGCCGAGCGGTTACATCAGTGCTTTAGAAAGGAGCTGAGCCGGTTTTCGGTAGGCAATATCGTCGCCACCGCCAGCATTGGCATCGCAACCATGGCGCCAGCAGACCGCTCATACAAAGATACCCTCAGGCGGGCTGATCTTGCCCTGTACGAGGCAAAAGGCCTGGGCAAGGATCGTGTCGTTTCAGCATGAAAAAAGTCGATGCTGGCAGCTCACCACTCAACCCACACGGTCCTCTCCAACGCTTTTGCGATACGCACTATGCAGCGCAACAGCAAGAGCTGGACGACTTACCATTCGACATGGTCAGCATTGATTCACTTCGCGAGGGTCATGCCGCTATTCTTGTCTACGCCAGTGAAGTGGTGGCTGAGTACGAGAACGCTGATCTGCTGACAGCTGTCGCAACACTCGTATTACTCAACAGCACTGGCCCTACGGAGCAAGATGCAATAGTGGAGGCATTTGGCAATGAAGTCGCCGCGCTGGTAGCAGCCGCCACCACTCCCTTCGACTATAACTGCGGAGATGCCATTCTTTGGGAGAGCTCTCTCAAACAACTAGCTGCTGCACCCCCCGACGCACAGCGGGTACGGCTGGCATTGCTGATAGGCCAAGTCGAACACAGCCCAGAAGCGACAGTACACATTCCCTTCTGGCATCGTGAGGCGGAGGCTATGTATCACGGTGATCCGACCCTGCAACGCCGAGTTATCAACCGGCTCGAGTCCGCTTGGGCAAAAGCCCCTTGATGCCACAATGACCGCACATCAGCACAGCCACTCTCACCACAGTAGCGCCGTGGCTGCGGCACGCAAGGCTGCCGGGGGCTTGGAGCCTGCCCGGCTAAGGCCCAAGCAGTGGGATGGGAGGAGCCTCTACGCGCACGAAACCAGCGACGTGCCGGTTAGCCGATTTGCTGACATGGGTCGCCAGCTCAACTATCTCGTCAAATGTAACCCGCATGGCTCGGACACGGCCGATCAGGACACCTGGCGGGCAGTGGCGGCGGACTATTGGGAAGAGCTGCGCCCTGGCAAACGCCCGGCGTTGTGGGCACAGACTGTCTCAATCCGCGACGACAACAAGGTCGTCTACGTCGTCAAGCGCGTGATGCGCCTGGTGGAGCGCACCGCCGATCGCGATGGCCAGCTGCTGCTCGAACCGGCGTATGAGCTGGAAGGCGGGTGGACCAGCCTGGACGAGGCGCCGGAGGCGGTGATCAAGCGCTATCAGGCGCGTGCCACCCACGATCTGATCCTGCATCTCGCCCAGCTGGCCGACAACATCCAGCGATTGATGGGGCAGCTGGGCATGAACGGCGAGCTAAGCCCGGCCCGCCACCCCGCCAAGCGGCGCCGGCTACGGACGGTGTTGTAGGAATTGGTGCATCGTGCAGCTCTCGTGATTCACAAGGCGCGTCAGATCATCCTCGACGTCGAGCAGGATGTTGGGCGCATGACTGTCTTGAACACCCTGCGAAGTCGCTTGCGCTATCCGCGAGGAACGTCATGCTGATCGTCTGTCGGACAACGCCACTAGATAGAAGGCTGAGGATCACCCACAGCCAGCATCACAGCGCTTGGCGGGTGGAAAGGCATGACAAAACAGGCTATCAACGCCGACCAATGCAACAAGCGTCGGCAATGGACGGCATGTATTGGTCGATTGAGACGGCATCGGTGGTCAAAAAATACGTGCTGGCGCCGATAGGGAAAGTGTCGGCGCTGCCATCACGGATTCAGGTGCCAGCCCTCAACGATTGATGACAGCCCAGTCCCTATTTTCAGAGCGGCCAAAGCCTCGCGGTCCTGAGGATCTCATTGAGTTGCCAAGCCTTGATTTTGAGCCGTATGACCATCGCCACTGCTGGGATCTGATAGGTCCGGAAGGAACGAGCATGCAAATTAACCACCACCCTCGGCTGGTCAACGACAGCGCTGAGACACTGCATGCCGCCGCTCTAGAAGGGCTAGGAGTTGTCAAGCTGGGGTTGCTTGTGGGAATGCAGGATATGAAGGCGGGACGTCTGATCGATGTGCTGCCGGGCTGGACAACTCGGGGCGGGGTCTTGCATGCCGTTTTTCCTTCTCGGCGAGGATTATTGCCAGCAGTACGGGCGCTAATAGACTTCCTGAACAAGTATGTCGCTGAAGAGGACTTCGACACCAGAGAAGCGCTAATCAACGAATAAGAGCCATTTATATCGAACAAACTCAGGCTCCATGGATCAATTGCGAGGTCGTTAGTGAGGAAGGACAGTAAATTACTTTTGGACATGTAATCGCGCATCGTCTGCCGATGCGATTCAGTGGCCATGTGAATGACTGCATCGGAAGCGCAGCTTTTTCATGCATTCAAGTTTCACTCGAGTAGGATGGAATACAGTGTGCGGAAGAAAATACTCAAATGACGATCAATCAGTTGAAGGGGTTTTCAAAATATTTTCAAGGCGTTCGATCTCTGCCCGTGCATTAACGAGTTCGCTTACATCGTATTGCACCCCAAGGTAATAGATTAAATGACCCGAGGTGTCATGCAGTGGTTGAATCATCAGCCGGTTGTGAAACAGCGTGCCGTCCTTACGATAGTTTCGCAGCGTCACCTCAACGGAATCGTGCACTTCAAGGGCAGCTCGGATCTTATCTAGCTCGGGCTGATCACGATCCTCACCCTGTAGGAAGCGACAGTTGCGACCCAGAATTTCTTCCTGACTGTAGCCCGTCAACTGCTCGAAAATGGCATTGGCATAAATAATTGGAGAGTCTGGCTGGTCCGGGTCGGAGAGGGTTACTCCATTGACGCAAGTGTCCAGAATTTGTGTCAGCACGTGCGGGATAACGCCAGTATCTTTATCAGGAATAAATAGCATGGTAACTCCAGCCAGGGGGCGCGATATCGATAATATTAGTCCGTCGTCTTCTTTTGACCAAGCTCCCGTTCGGCCAGTATTTTAAGATCACGCACAACACGATCAGTGCCATCCTTGACTGCTACGCGAATGAGTTTTTCGAATGGGCGCATAGCGAAGTTCAGGCGGGCTAGCTCGAAACTGAAGGTGAGCCGCGTATAGTCCTGTTGCGGTTCGAAAATGTAGTTGATGACAAACGGATCCTTGATGCCTTTGAAACACACTTGGCGATCAGGTTCTAGCTCAATGACCCTGAAATCGGCCTCGGAACGTCGCCCTTGGTCTATTCTCACCTGCCGTGCCATCCATCCGACGGACAGTGGTCCGCTGCTCAGGGGCGTCAGCTCTTGGACCTCGGGAGACCACCGCGGATAGTTGCGGACAAAATCGGTCACCACGAAGCCAAAGACATCAGGCACCGGACAGCGAATCAAGGTACTGGATTGGGACTTAACCATCGTTCGAGCACTTCCCATGAAGACGGTTTACGGGAATTCGCAACGCTACGCTCATCTGCACAATTAGAATCGTTGGTTGGTTCCGTCGCGGGCACTAAGTATCAAACATAGCAGAAATCTCAGCATGCCCTCAACCTGCCTCATTCATGAGGCAGGGCTATCGCAGATGGATTAGACATATTGCCTCGTGATCAATCACCCTGAGGGCATCATCAATTGCTTCATCAGAGAGATATCATGCCTATCGAGACATCATGCTTTGATCCCGGGTTATTCACGACGCAGGCCTGAAAACGAAGATAGCGAATGGTAACCTCTACAAAAATCAGTACGTTCCGGCAAGAACCTGATGCAAGAGGGCCATTCGCTATGGGTGAAAGATTACCGTCCTGGTCACCGACCTGCAACGGCTCTGTTCATGTTCAACTAAGCGGCGATGCCACCACCAGCGATGCGGGTGGATTGGCACTTCGCGAAGCACTCGATACGA
>NZ_QPIJ01000082.1 GCF_003336665.1 Vreelandella rituensis
TCACCCCGGCCCTGGAAGCCCTCAATGCTGCCACAGGTGGTCGACAAGCGGACAAATTGAGTGCCGATAATGGCTATATGTCAGGTGCCAATCTGGCGGCACTGGAGGATGTTGACGCCTATATTGCCACCGATAGAGGGGAAAAGCCCGCCCCCACGGGATGGGATGCCTCAACGCGTAAGCTTGTCAAAGCCGATTTCATCTACCATCCCGAAACAGATCATTTCAGTTGTCCTGGCGGTGCTGTGCTGCCTCTCAAGCATCGTAGCAGGAATGGCCGTCAGTTTTACCAGGCAGCGCCTGCCGACTGTGCGGCCTGTTCTTTTCGCGAGCGTTGTTGCCAATCCGCTAAAGGAGAGGGACGCACAATCAGCACCGATGACAAAGAGCCGCTAAGGCAACAGATGAATAACAAAATGGCCTCGGAAACGGGCTGGGCAATCTATAAAAATCGCAAGCACATCGTGGAGCCGGTTTTCGGTCAGATCAAGAACCTCGGTTTTGGTGGATTTAGCGTCCGTGGTCATGCAAAAGTAGCGGGAGAGTTTTCTCTGATGTGTGCGGCCCATAATCTCAAAAAATGGCCAAGGCGATAACCAAGGGGTTAGTCCGTCCAGAGGGCAATAAATTAATACCAACGTCGGTCTAATGACCTGATGTTGTACTGAAAATAGGCAAAATAGGCATCAAAAACGCCATTGGACCGTTTTATTGGTCGCTGGTGAGCACACATCATCTTTAGGTGTTTGTTGGATGGTCTTTTGATCACCTTTTAGGTGGGCATACCGTATTCTCGGACAGCCTCCTAGTGTCTTGCCCTGCTGTTGCAGGCGATGACTGCCATCGTCCATGGCACCTCCAAAGTTGAGCTCATTGAAGGTCGAACAGACGGTCGGATGACCGGTTAGACAGTGGGCACACTGCCCACAATGTGCAAACGACAGCACTACATGGTCACCCACCTCTAATCCCTTTACACCGGCGCCGAGAGCTTCAACCACTCCAGCACCCTCATGCCCCAACACAATAGGAAACGGCGCAATGCCCAGATCGCGCGCCACGGCATCGGTATGACAAACGCCAGTGGCAACAATACGAACCTGAATCTCGCCCAGGGCGGGGGTAGCCAGCTCAACCGTGTCCAGCGCGAACGTCTCGCCCATGGCGGAGGTAATGGCGGCTTGAATCTGCATGGACATACTCCTTTCTCGTATTATCCCATCCGGCCAGGGGCCGAACGGGGTTTCTTAGTCCCCTGCTAATACTGAATCAAGGTGTCAAACCCAAGCATCACAGGAATTTCGTGAGCTGCAGGCGGACGGTATTACCCTCGCTTTCCAGTCCTTTCAAACCTCCGGCGCTGGCGTCATATTCATGATAGTAAGCCCCCTTGAGCATGACCCCGGCCGTGGGCCAGAAGTAACCCGCTTCAGCACCCACCGCGTGACGCTCGGCTTTATCACTGGTCGGTGCGTCCTCATCAGCTTCGAGCTGCCAAGCATCATAGCCCACCAGGCCAAGCTCCAGACCATTGGCCAACCGGTGGCCGATACCCCACTCCACTAGCCAGCTGTCACCTGGTGTAATACCGGTATTATCCTGTTCGGTCTTGATTTCGTAGCGAGATAAGGCCGAGACGTTCCAGCGTTTCTCCTGATCAAAATGCCACATGCCACCCAAAGTCAGCATCGTGCTGCCATAACCCTTACCCACCGACGCGGGGTTGCGTGCATCAAAATCGGCCGTATCAAACCAATGCCCGGCGGCGAAGGTCGCATCCCACTGCGCGCCATGCCAACCCAGGATCACCGGACCGACAAACAGATCGCCAATGCCGTCATCTTTGAAGCTTTGCCCACCGGCGACATCGAGATCGAACTCGATATCCAGCATCGGGATAATCGTTTCCATCCCATAGTCCGCCCCGAGAAACTGCTTATCGGTCATCCAGATAAAGCGATGAGCCAGTGCAGTCACGGTGCCACTATTGTCGCCTGGCACCGCAGCACCCGAGCCATCATTAAAGTTATCGACATCGTATCGAAGCAGGTAACCCCGGTAGTAAAGTCCTTCGGGGGGCGCGGCCGCGGCGCTCAAACCCTCGATACCGGGGGGATAATGTCCGTTGACGGCAAATGCGGGCATGGCGATGGCGCTGGTACCGAGAGCGGCCAGCCAAACAATTTTCTGGTATTTCATGGATTATTGTCTCTTTTGTTAGCCTTGTCCCGTCATCCACCTTTGGCGGATGACGGGAGTGGCGCCAAGTGCTCAGAAGGGATAGTCACGCGGTGTTTGCTGAACGCTGACCCAGTGGTCGGTGGTGAACTCCTCGATGGCCCAGTCGCCATTGAAGCGTCCCAGCCCCGAATTCTTCTCACCGCCGAAAGGCACATGGGGTTCATCATTGACCGGCATGTCGTTTACATGAGTCATGCCGGCCTTGATACGCCGGGCGAAACGCGTCCCCCGCTCCAGGCTGGCGGTAAACACTGAACTGGAAAGGCCATACTCAGTGGCGTTGGCCAGTTCCAGTGCGTGGGCTTCATCGCGTGCTTTCTGGATACCTACCAGCGGCCCGAAGATCTCCTCGCGGCTGATTTCCATGTCCGGGGTGACGTTACCGAATACATGAGGCGGCACCAATTGGCCGTTGACCTCCCCCTCCAGCAACACGCTGGCGCCTTCTTGCTTGGCGGAGGCGATCTTGACCTCCAGGCCCTCACGCTGTTTGGCGTTGATCACCGGTCCCACCACCGTGGCCATGTCGTCGGGGTCACCCACCTGGAGCCCTTTCACCCGCTCGACAAAGCGCTCGACAAAGGCGTCATAAAGATTCTCATCGACGATGATGCGGTTGATGGCCATGCAGATCTGCCCCTGGTGAAGAAACTTGCCCATCACCGCGGCACTCACCGCCTGGTCGAGGTCGGCGTCATCCAGCACCACGAAGGGGCTGTTACCACCCAGCTCCAGTGCGACCTTCTTGATGTGTTCGCCACCGCTGGCAATCCGGCCAATGCCGCGCCCTACCGGGGTAGAACCGGTGAAGGACACCATCCGCGGCACGCGATGCTCGACGAAGGCGTCGCCAATCTCGCTACCGGCCCCCACGACCACGCTCAGCACGCCCTTCGGCAGGCCGGCTTCCTCGAATATCTTCGCCAGCAACAACCCGCCGGTCACCGGGGTATCGCTCGCCGGCTTGACCACCACGGCATTACCCAAGGCAAGCGCCGGCGCAATGGAGCGTTGGGAAAGGTGAAGCGGGAAGTTCCAGGGGCTGATCACCCCCACCACCCCCAGCGGCTCACGGTAGACCCGGTTCTCCTTGCCCGGTACATCGGAGGGAAGAGTCATGCCATGGACACGACCCGGCATGCTGGCGGCCTCCTGGGTGATGCCACGGGCCGCGCCCCATTCGATATTGGCCTTGAGACGGGTACTGCCCGACTCGCGTATCAGCCAGTTGATGATCTCTTCCTTGCGGGCATCAAAAATGCCGACCACGCGCTGCATCAGCGCAGCACGTGCGCTCGGTGGAGTCGCCGCCCACTCAGCCTGGGCCTTCTCTGCGGCGGTGAAGGCGGCATCGAGGTCGTTGCGATCGGCCAGTCGGGCAGTCAGCAGCTGACTGCCGTCATAAGGATTGAGCACCTCGACGGTGCGCTCACTGCTGCCTTCTCGCCACTCGCCTGCGATCGGTTGAAGGTGAAAATCGCTATACGCATTGCTCATGATGAAGTCTCCTTAAACGATGGCACTGACAAACCGTAGATAGCCACCATTACTGACGAATGCCGGATTTACCGGGCGACAGAATGCCATTCGGGTCCAGGGCATTCTTCAGCGCCGTATGCACATTGCGCAGCGGCTCACCGAAGGTACCCGCGACCTGTTCCATGAACTCGGTATTGGTGCGGTACAGACCGTAACCGCGCTTGGCAAACTCATCGATAAGCTCCGCGAAACAGTCGTAGGCACGCTGGGTCTCATCCGGATCTTGGCGGTTGTAGAGCAGGTCGATGACATGGTGCATATCGCGCCAGCCGACGATGTACTCGGCTACGTAGTCAAAGCCGTACTTGCCGAGAATCTGTTGAGCCAGCGCGGTTTGATCCTTGGTCTCGCTGCCCTTGGCCTGAGATACCGGGGCGAACCACATGGAGCCGCCGCCCCCACGCCAGTTGTAAAGCCCGAATTCCTGGAGATTCATGTCGCCTTTCATCAGTGCCGAGCGGTATTCGAAGCCGCCGCCGCGTTTCTCGGCCTCCTCGCCATACATGATCTTGGCCTTGCCACTCTTGCTGAAAGCCTGCTCGACGATGTTCCAATTGACCTCGATCTGCTCGGGCGTGCCGTAGAGCGCCGCATAGACGTTCCATTCGCCGATTCCTTCGTCCCGCTTGATGCGCTCGATAGCCTCACGTGGAATGGAGTCGGTGCCGTCGTAGTAGTCCTTGCGCACCACATGGGTGCCCGCATCCCACAGGGTGTGCACGATGACCACGGCATTGGGAATGATCTGGGAGATACGCAACGGACGCAGTACTTCAACAATCTCCTCGATATCCTCAGGATCCTGGTACTGGATCAGGAAGGGGCGATACGCGGGCGGCTCGGGCATCAGCCACAGCCCCATCTTGGTAACGATGCCGTAGTTCGACTGTGTAAAGAGCCCATCGATATAGGGGCCATAGCCCCACTTGAAGACCTGCCAGGAGCTGGAATTTTCGATGCCGCCCATACCTGTGCGCACCATTTCGCCATTGGCCAGCACCACTTCCATGCCGCACTGGAACATAAAGTGTTCGCCGTAAGGGGTATAGCCCACGCCGCGATCCAGGGTGTTACCCACCGGCCCGGCAATCGCCGAGGGAGCCGGCGGATCAAGCCACAGTTTGTAGCCCTTTTCCTGGATGTAGTCGTAGAGTTGCTGGTAGGTCACACCAGGCTCGATCAGCGCCGTGCAGACATCCGGGTTCACATTGATAATGCGATTCATGCGGTGCAGGTCGAGGATCACCTGGCCAGTTTCGCCCGGCGCCGCCGAGCCGTAGCCCAGATTCTTGCCGGTGGAAATCGTCCAGATCGGTACCTTGAACTCATTGCAGGTACGTGCGATTTCCTGCACTTGTTCGGCGGTGGTCGGCAGCAAAGCCCCAGACGGGATGTAATCCGCATCATCGCCGGCCATCATGATCTTGGTGTAAGGCGCCAGCTGGTCGCTCTCGGTCAGAACGCTATCAGCGTCGAGAATTTCGCGAAAACGGCCCAAGGCAGTATCGAAATCCGCCTCAGCCACACCTTTTGGAAGAATACGCGGTGCCGTGCTCATAAATTTGTCTCTCGATTATTGTGATCAGGGGCTCAAACGAAGGCTCAAAGTCGAACCAGGAAACTCAGCTCGCTGGTATTCAGAGGCGTCTCCGTCGGGCGATGGAACTGCTGGGCATGGCGCCCTGTCGTGGAGGTTAGCGCTAACCGGGCATACTCTCGTCCCAGCGCGGCTTGCCAGCTACCCGCCTCAACAGCCAGTGGCTCTACCAAGGGGCCACGCTGGCTCATCAGGTGATGGACTCCTCCTGTGTGGCGACCCAGCGCTAAAATTCGCCCGCGCCCAACGAGCAAGCTAGTCAGCAGCACCAAGCCCGCTTCATCGGTGAAACCGGCAGCCAGCGTACCGCCAGGTAAAGCACTCAACATCAGTGGGTCCAGGCGTCCCTCGTAGCGAGGCGCCCAGCCTTTTTGGCGCAACCCCAGCCCCAGTTCCGTGGTTGAGTCGGCGGTGCCGTAGAGATTGATTTGGCCGTGCTGCGGCACTTCGGTTGATCCGGTCTGACCGGCCCAGGCGGCACTCATGGAGAACGGGATAGAGGAGCCCAGAAGCAACCCATTTTTCAGCAATTGTCGACGTGTCAGCTTCATGGCTTCACTCCTCTTCAGCGGTATCCGCAAACTCGCCGTACATCAGTGCCTGAATCAGCGCGTCTAATTCCTCATCGCTCACCTTGGCTTCACGGAAGGACGGCATGGCCCCACGGCCGTTACGCACCGTGGTGCGAATATAGTTGCCCCACGCCTCATGAGCTGTCTCGGGAAAAGCCATGGTGATCTCGGGACCGACCGCCTTGTCCAAGGCATGACAATGGGCGCAGATCTGTCGATAAACCTCGGCAGGCTCACGCGCTTCCGACGCTACGGCATTGGGAACGGAGACCACCATCGGCAACAGCAAACCGCCGAGAAGAGCAAGGCTTTTAAGCCTCGTGTTCGAAAGAAGCCGTAAAGGCCCTATTGTTGTGTTTTGCATAGCAGTATCACCCTTCAGTTCGCCATGAGGCATGTCATCAGCGGAGCGACACAGCGAAACCTTATACTTTAGTATAAATCAATAGGTTAGCGCTGTGTCCTGGGTGTTTTACCTATCAAGAAGCGTGCCGATATCAGAAAAAATCACAGTATCAAGGCATTAGCCAACAATGCGGCGCAGCATAGTACGGCTTACGAACATCTGTTCGCCAAAAATGGTTAATCATTTGAGCAGCCATTCACTAAATGATTAACGCGCCGCGCGCTCATCAACGACAGCGGACTTTCCCATGGCGCTGTATCAAGTGGTACGCTTTCGCTTTGAACCAACCCTGAGCCGGCATGTTTCTCTCATCTTCCGACTATCCTAACGCCCGCGACTTGATGGATGCGTTACGCTTTCTCCCCGAGGAAGGCCAGATCTGGCTGGGTGAGCAACGCATGCTCCTCATGCCGCTGGCAGCCTCCACTTTCTTTCGCAACGAGCTGATCACCACCCTCGGTATGGAGCGTGCACGAGGCCTGTTCATGCGGCTGGGATATTACTCGGGACTAATGGATGCTGAGCTGGGCGAGGCGCTCAGAGGAAAACGTCTGGGCCTGGAGGAGAGCTTTCTTGCCGGTCCCCAGCTACATGCCCTGCAAGGTCATGTTCAGGCCATACCCGTCAACCTGGAAATGGATCTGGCCCAGGATCACTTCTACAGCGAATTTATCTGGAAAGGCTCGTTTGAAGTGGACGTGTGGCGCTCGCACGGCCATCAGAACGAACCAGCGTGCTGGACCCTGCTGGGATATGCGTCCGGCTATGCCACCCAGCTGCTGGGACGCGAAGTGCAGTATCGGGAAGTCACCTGCCGCGCCTGCGGCGATGACGATTGCCGCATTATCGGCAAGCTCGCGCATGAGTGGCCTGACCACCAGGCTTTTGCCGAGTTGTTGCGCGAAGCCCCGCTGATTGATGAGCTTTACGAGCTGCAAGCCCGCATTGCGACATTAGAGAGCGACTTGGCACGCACACGCGATAAAGAGACGTGGGGACCGATTGGTTCAACGCCTGTTTTTCGTGAAATGCTCACCATGCTCGATAGAGCCGCGCCTTCTGAGGTGTCTGTACTGCTGCTTGGCGAAACCGGCACCGGCAAAGAGATCCTTGCTCGACGCCTGCATGACCAGGGCCAGCGTGCGGACGGCCCCTTTATTGCAGTGAACTGCGCGGCGATTCCCCCCGAGCTGATCGAGTCGGAGTTGTTCGGCGTCGAAAAAGGCGCCTATACCGGCGCGGTGCAGTCGCGCATGGGGCGCTTCGAGCGCGCCGATGGAGGCACCCTCTTTCTGGATGAGCTCGCAGAACTCTCTCCCAGAGCCCAGGCAGCGCTACTAAGAACGCTGGAAGAGCACCAGATTGAGCGGGTAGGCGGTCAAACGGTCAGAAACGTGGATGTACGCATCGTTGCCGCAACACACAACGACCTGTTGGAGCGTGTCGAACAAGGCAGTTTTCGTCAGGATCTATTCTATCGCTTGAATGCCTTTACCCTGACCGTCCCTTCATTATGCCAACGGCTTGACGATATTTTGCCCCTTGCCGAGCATTTCCTGCGTCACTTTGAACACCATTATCAGCGCCGTACACTAGGCTTTTCCGATCAAGCGCGCTCCACCATGTGGCAGTACCGCTGGCCGGGAAATGTGCGCGAGCTGAAAAATGCCGTCGAGCGCGGCGTTATTCTCACAGCCGATCACAAACATATTACCGAAAAAGCCCTGTTCGGCGATTACCGCGTCCCGACGTTGGAACGCGAGAAGGCCCAAGGACTGGATGCCGCAGGCATGCTGACATCTTCACCCGGCGAGCATGTCGTAAGCGCCACGCCCCGTCAGCGTATCCAGCCGCTGCTGGACGCCGGCATGACTCTGGAAGACGTGGAAAAAGCACTGATTCAGGCTGCACACACCGACAGCGATGGCAATGTCACCGCCGCCGCACACCGCCTCGGCATGAGCCGCGCGGCTTATGCCTACCGATTAAAAAAGTACGAGCTACCCTGAAAAACTCCGGATCACATTCGTACTCGACCACGCTCTACGCTTTAACATTTTGCGCTTAGCACCCAAGCGTCGTGCTGAAAGAAGCCTTGGTTTTCACGTATCAGTTTCGCTGAATGCCTTGCTCGCCGGGCCAGCTCGACCTCCTGGCGGCGCGCTAACGTATGGGCGAGACGCTCAAGAGCGGCTGCGGCCTCCAGCGGGGCTTGCCTGAGGTGGCCAACCCGACGCAGACTCGCCTCGATGCGTCGTGCCGTGCCCGGTAGAATTTCCGCCTGACGATACCGCTGCAGCGACTGAAGCACCTCACCCAACGTCAGTGCAGTGAGGCTGCCATCGACCACCCGGTGGGTCGGCTCGCCTTGCAGGTGAGCCCAGTGGACAAGCCGCATTACCCGGTGGTAAAGGCGTGCCTGCCAGATCTCTTCGCGCCCCGCGGTGCCTCGCAGGGCCATGGCCTCTAGTTCGTGGAGCATCATGCCTTCGAGTTGACGCTGGCGACGCCGGGCGTTGGTCGGAAATACCAGCCGGAAGGAGATCAGCGCCAACAGCGGGCCGGCTACCACTGCCAACGCCACCGCCAGCGAGTGCTCGAACGTACCGGTAAGCGGCATCGCCGGCTGCGATAGCAGCAGCAGGATCATCACATAATCCATCGAGCCATTGAGGGTGCGTCGGTGGGAGAAGGGAATCACCGTTATCAGGATCAGCGGCAGCAGTATCGCCACCAGCTGCCATTCCTCGCCGGCCCAGGGCCACAGCAGCCAGCGCACTGCCAGAGCGATGAGCGCACCGACTGCTTGCCAGGCGAGAATATGGCGCATGATCCAGGCCGGGTTCTCGAAGGTGGAGAACAGCGTCACCATCACCGAAGTACCCAACATCACATAAGCCCCGGCAGGCCAGCCGGTGACCACCCAAGCCAGGCCAATGACCAGCAGCACGCCGGTGGTGCGCAACATGGCTTGGCGGGCATGCACCCAATCACGATGACGGATCACCAGTCGCCGGGCTTGTTCACGCTGGGTGCGTCCGGTATCGCGAAAGTACTGACGCTCAATCAGGGCATCGCCAAGGCGCCCCAGTACTTCTGCTAGTGCCGGGTCATCCTCAGCGAGGCGACGTGCGCGCCTCAGGTGTTCCGCCACTGTGGGCAAGGGCTCGGCACTGTCCATGGCCAGAGCAGCGTCTGCCACCGCCTTGCCGGCAGCAGCGTGATGCGGCCCCTGCTCACGACGCCGAACCCACAACAGCGTAGCCGTCAAGGCAGCGAGCACCGACCGCTGGGAACGCGCCGAGTGGCGAGCCCGGCGCGACCCGGCAGCGCTAGGCTCAAGTTGAGCCTCCAGAATGGCAATATCGGCGAGCAGCTCGTTCGGCGCCTGAGCAGTGATTCTTGGTTGACGGTTCAGCCGCTCGGCCAACAAGTGCAGCACCCGGGCAGTGCTGCGCCGCCCCCGCTCTTCAAGATCGCTGCGCGAGCTGCGCGGCGTCAGCAGCAGACCCACAAGCAAGGCCATGCTCACCCCGACCAGCACGGTGAGCAGGCGGTCGGCGCCCAGGGCCAGGGTATTCATATTTGATGCGGTACCCAGCAGCGCCACCATCGAAGCGGAGTAACCCGACAACAACGCAGCGTAAGAAATCATGCTGTGCAGGGCATTACCTACCCCAGCACACAACCCGACCCAAAACGCCAAGCCGATGACCAGCCACAGCAAGCTGTCCCCTGCCGCCAGCAGTAACAGCAGCCCGACCCCGGTGCCCACCAGGGTACCGAGAACTCGGTAGAGGCTTTTCTCTATCAGCAGCGAACGTACCGGTTGCGAGGCCGCCCAGACGGTCATCGCCGCCCACTGCGGATGCTCCAGGCCAATCGCCCAAGCCATGCACAATGCCAAGCAGGAAGCCAGCGCCGTGCGTAACCCAAAGCGCAAGCGCTCAATGTCAAAGCCTTTGCGAGAGAGCCAGCGCGCCGAGCGGTTCATGTGAGTTTTGGTCATGACGATGCAGATAGACTCCCAAGGCTAGCCGCCTCGATGAAAGTTCGCATAGCGATAAAATGATCCAGCATCTATATGAACTACCACGCCTAAGCGGCTGCGCCGTTAGACGTGGTTTCACTCGCTCGTTGGCGAGCTTCTAATGTCAATCGGTGATCAATGTGCGTAATTGACATGGGCGTGTCCACAACGCC
>NZ_QPIJ01000083.1 GCF_003336665.1 Vreelandella rituensis
CATGGCCTGGAACATCAAGCGGATGCACCGCCTGACCACAGGGTAAGGGGCGCCCCTTACCCTGATAGCACGCGCTGTAGGGGCCAAGAGACGGCACAAGACAAGGCTGTAGAAGGCGAAAACGCCTTTCCAACCGCAGGATTGCTTACCCTGCGGAAAAACCAACGAAGGGACGCTGCTTCTGCGATTCGCGCCCCTTAATCCGACAGACTGCTAGAGGCGTGGCGAGGCCGTGCGCTTGGGCAGCGGTGTCGAAGTCAGCGAGGGTACAGCCAGGCTCAACATACCCTCGATGAAGTTCCTGATCGATGTCTACTTTCTTCATTAGCGAGAGGTCGATCATCACGCCATCGTCACAGACCGCATTGCCGGCAATGTTGTGACCACCTCCGCGTATGGAGAAGGGCAAGTTGTGTTGGCGAACGAAGTTTAGGGAATGAACCACATCGGCAGGTGAAGTGCAGCGGGTAATCATGGAGGGCCTGCGATCAATCATGGCATTCCAGATCTGACGCACTTCATCGTATTGAGGATCTTCAGGAAGAATCACACTTCCCGCGAAATCGGCCTTGAACTCCTTTATTGCGGTTTGCGAAAGCTGGCTCATGACGACCACCGTTGAAGGCTCGGGAAGCGTAGAAAACGCCGCCGAGCAGAGGAAGTAAGGAATACGCCCAGGCTGGCGATTAGCCTCATACCTCACTGCGATCTCATGATTGGCATTTCGTCAGTCTACAATCACAGTATAGTCAGGTCTGTCAACAAACCCTCTTATTTCTTGTTCGTGGGTGCATTCAACGCTGGCGCCCCATTTCTCCAGTATTGCAGCAGCAGCTTTCAGACCAGCGGCACATTTCGACTTGTCGTGAATCCGTGTTTCGAAGGTCGTCATGGTGACCTCTTGCAGGTTGTGTGTCTTTAAACACAAAAATAGTAAATAAGCATCTCAGGACACAGTGCGCCTGGGTAGGTAAGAGACGCTTATTGCAGAACGCAGTGTCCACTGTTGCTGAGTAAGATCACCCTTCCTTTCCGCCACAAGGCGGCAGCACAAGCTGAGGGAGGAGAGGATGTCAAAGTGGTATCCCTCAAGGCAGGTCGCTTGTAGGCCGTGTGTGGTGGTTAAGGTACTGGTTATTGGCTTTTAACCTAAAGAAATATAAGTAAAAGTCGATACCAAAGGACCCTCGGATGAATTGCATTCACCCGAGGGTCCTTTGACGAAAAAAGTATCCAAAATAGGATAAAAAATGAGAAACGTGACTCTAAAAACACTTCTGACCATTCTGTTGCTGATCATGGTCAGCATGACAGCGATTATCGGTACAGTGTCAATCCGTGGTGAGCTAGGACTTAACCGTGATATCAACGAATTATCGGAAATCAGTGTCGATCAAGCCAATGCGGCTAACCGCATGGAGTCCAATCTCCTGGAGATGCGGCTGCGCATGTCGCGTTACGAGGAATTTTCTCGGCGCGGCGAAGATGAGATGGCAACCCTCGCGTTAAACCAGACACAAGAGAGTCTGGGGCGTGGCGTGGATTGGTTCGAAGAATTTCGTGACATCCCCGTTGATGCTTCTCATCGTCGCTTTCCCTACGTCGAAGCCGTAATTGACGGTTACAACGAGTTCGTCACCCCAGGGGTGATGAATGCCATCGCGGAGGGCGATGTCGCGGCAATGCGCCAGGAGCGCCAACGGTTTGACAGCATCGGGCCGGCATTTTCGGAAAACGTGCGGGCTTTTGCGGGCTTCGCGGAGGAGCGTGCCGCCGAAATGCAGGCCGCTGCCACTCGCAGCGTACAGCAAACCATTATCCTGACAGCGGTGCTCCTGCTGATGGCTGTCCTGTTGACTTTTGGTGCTTACGTCGGCATGCAGAAACTACTAGTAGCACCACTGCGACGTGCTGGTAATGTCTGCGCCCAGATCGCCAAAGGGGATCTCACCAACCATATCGAGGTGCGTGGTCGTAACGAGATCAGCGCCCTGAGCCAGTCGCTTCAGGCGATGCAAACCCGCCTTGTGGATATCATCGGCTTGCTGCGTCAGAGCGGTGATCAAGTGTCACACAGCTCCCGTGAGATCGCGGCTGGCAGTGAGGATCTGGCGACCCGTACCGAAGAGCAGGCCTCTGCTCTACAGGAAACAGCCACCAGCATGGAAGAGATGAACTCAACCATCCGCCAGACCAGCGAGTCCGCCACCTCGGCCAGCCGTCTCAGTGAAGAAGCGGTCGATAAGGCGACAGAGTCTCGTGAAGCCGTTATCCGCACCACGCAGCTGATGGAAACCATGGAAGCCAGTTCGCGTCGTGTGCAAGACATCATCGGCACCATCGAAGGTATCGCCTTCCAGACCAATATTCTGGCCCTGAATGCGTCAGTCGAGGCCGCCAGAGCCGGTGAGCATGGCCGCGGCTTCGCGGTGGTCGCCGGAGAGGTACGTAAGCTGGCGGCCAATTCCGCCGAATCCTCCAAGGAGATCCGCACCATCATCCTGGAAATCACCCAGAATATTGCGGCCGGCGCCGAGCAATCGGGCCAGACACTGGATGAAATGGACGTCACTATGCAGGCGATCCAGAAGGTCACGGCCATGATGCAGGAGATCCAGAATGCCGTGCAAGAACAGGAGAACGGTATCAGCCAGGTGACGATAGCCGTCAATCAGATGGACAGTGCCACCCAGCAGAACGTCTCGCTGGTCGAGCAGACCAGCACGTCTGCGGCGTCGCTGGAAGACGAGGCCGTCCGTCTGGCAGAGCTTGTGGGTACCTTCCGGCTCGTGGAAGGTGGTAAATCTTCACCCGCTCCGCTTTCTCAACGAAGGGTGAGAGCCGAGGTATCAACCACTACCGGCTCAAGAGACGTTCAGAAGCGTCAACAGGCTCACAATGCTAAAACCATCGACGGCTCAACATCAGGAGGTGAGAACCAAACACGCCGGCAGGGTCAGAGTGAGCTCGAAGAGTGGGAAGCTTTCTAAAACCTTAAAGGCCATGTAGCTTGGAGGCGTCCGGGTGGCGCCTCTGTGACTTGGCGGGCTGCCAGGTGCCGAACTCTTGGTTACAGCACCGCTAACAGACAGCCATTCTGATCAGATTACGATCCGTTATGGTGCAGTGATGGCCAGTGATTTCCGCCTCTGAGCTGCCCATACGCCGGTGCCGGTTAGCGGCTGAACGCCAATCCCGGACGTACTTCTGACAGAGCTACCGGATCACCTGACGAATGCGCTAGCTGATAACCTTGCAGGCATCAACAGGCTTTATCCTCCCTGAAAGTTTACCTTCACGGCCATAACTGCCTGATGTTCTACACTTTGGTGACTTTCACCCCATAATCTGCAGGGTTGACGGTATCCTCGAGCTTGCCGATCTGTGAGAAGTCATTTTTGGTGATTACGCTGCTGATGTTGGTGTCGGGAAAACGCAGGTTCTTGACGACATGCACCTGACTTGGCATGCCCTTGCCGTCGATATCCATGACCCAGGCGAGAAAGCCCCCCGAGAACTTCGCCAAGCTGCCGATCGGGTACAGGCCATACCTCTGGATGTATTCCACCAGCACCGTTTTGTCATAGGCCGTGTCCGCCTCATGAACCCAGCGGTAAGCATCAAGCTGCGAGTGGGGTGGTACGCCATTACACGCATGTGCCAGTTTGTTGATTGCCTTGATCACCGCAATCAGCCGAATCAGATCCGTGAGCTGTTCGCCGCGCTTACCCGCCGGATAACCGGAGCCGTCAGCACGCTCATTGGCATTCTCTATTATATCGCGGCAGGTGGGGCTCGGTTCCCAACCCAGCTCACTCAGTTTCCTGAGCAATGCCGCGACATGCCCCCTGAGGATCGCCTTCTGTGTCGGGTTCATGTTCACCTTGAGTGACGGTAACTGTGGGCTTATCAGTAGTGGCTTGCCCATGGTGTGCAGCAGGGCGCCCAGCACGGCCTCTCGCGCCTGGGGGTCATGTGGGTTGCGGGATATGATGAAGTCGGCTAACTGGCCGGCAACCTGGACAGCATGCCTGACCCAGTTCGGCTCATCCCGCAGAAACGACAGGGCATACAGGAAAGCCTTGCGGTCCTGTTCCAACAGGTAGCGTAGGGTGTCGACGCAATCGTAGAAGATCTCGCTGGGAAACAGGTTGTGGCTCTTTATGTGCATCAGGCCTATCTGGAGCTGATGAGCTACCTCCATCACACCGCACTCCATGGGCGTCTGGCGAGCACGCTTCTCGCGCTCCTGAGCTTCTCGCTGCAGAATCTTATTCTCTTTGGCGCCAGGGATGAACAGCGGCGAGTGTTCGGTGATCTTGTGGTTGGAGCCGGCACGGTAGGCGGCCTCTCGCTCCGCTTCATTGACGTATCGGAACAGGGCCTCTGTCTGAGCAGTCGTCAGGTTGATGAATTGAACGCCGACAGCTGCATGGCCATGGTTACCGAAAGGGCGGATATGGCGAACCCTGCCTTCAGCGAAGAAGCTCTCGCTGTTGGGAAACTCCAGCGTCACGCCGTGGATGTCTTGATCCACGCTGATTGCAATACTCTCCGCCAGGTCGATGTCGACCATGCAGCCACCGGCCGACAGGTTAATCAGTCGGCCCGGTACACTGAGCTCATGCAGGTAGACTTCGAGGCTGACTCGGGCCTGCATGCCGAGGATAAAGGGTATGCGGACCGCACCCCGACTCTCCGTGACGAAGACCGACTCCGGGAGCTGGCACTCCAGGCGATACACTTCTCTGTCGATCTTGAGCAGCTTGGCGCTGACGTTACTGAGGCTGTAGGTCACGCGCTCGATGGCCTGCGGTCCCTTCAGCGACTCCAGATCGAAGCTCAGGCCACCGCTACCCAGGTAGCGTTCGATATCCGAGCCGGCATACGCCACCTCCAGCACCAGGCGGCCGGTACTCAGATCCAGTTCCGTGACTTCCGCCTTCAGGGGATAGAACATGTCCTTGGTATACACTGACAGCTCATGTGCGTGCTGGAGCAGCGAGCGAATCACGTTCGCCGAGGGGTTTTCGTACGGAGCGGGAACAACCATTCGAGCCACCTTGCATGCGTCAATGTATTTTATTCAAAAAATCAAATGCTTATTTTTTATGTCTTAAGTAGCAATTTACATGCATTTTCCTTGGCAGGTAATCGCTTTGGCAGGAAATTCCCGTTCTTGGGTGGCCTGCGGACCCTTGGCTATACCTATCGCGCCTCAAACCGCCTGCCAATGCGCCTGGTTCCGCCCCGCCTTCTTGGCGGCGTAGAGTCCCTGATCGGCACGTTTGATGGCAGGCTTCAGCGAGGTTTCCCCAGCGCTGACCAGGGTCACGCCCAGGGAGGCGGTATAGAATAACCAGCCGTCTTCAGTGACGTCATGAGCGACATCCACCGGTGAAGTTTCCAGCGCCGTGCGCAACCGTTCGGCGACCTGCATTGCCTGAGCTGCGGAGGTGGTGGGGAGCAGAGCGGCAAATTCCTCGCCGCCCATCCGGCACAGCACGTCCTCCTCGCGAAGCAATTTTTTGGCCTGGTTGGCGAAGGCTTGCAGGACGCAATCGCCCACGTCATGGCCGTAGGTGTCATTGATGCGCTTGAAACGGTCCAGGTCGATGGCGATCAGACTGAGTGGTTCCCCACTGCGCTTCGCTCGGGCGATTTGCATGGCCGCCTGGTCCTCCAGATAACGCCGGTTGCCGAGTCCCGTCAACGGATCGGTCATGGCCTGACGCGCCAGTGTCTCCTCCAGCTGCTTGCGTTCGCTGAGGTCGAAGACCATGGCACGAGAGTGCACGAAGCCGCGGCGCGTGGTGTAGGCGCTGGCCTGGATGACCACGGGAAGTGTTTCCCCGTGCCGGGTGAGCAGCTCGCACTCGGCCGAGCCTTCCTGATCCGGCCCGAGGACCCCCTGAAAGGCTTTCTCGAAGGCTTCACGCGTCTCGGGTGTGATGAAGTCCCGGTAGTGAGCCTTGCCGATCACCTCGTCGGCACGATAGCCCAGCCAGTCTAGCTCGGTACGATTCATCTTCACGATGTGGCCGTCGGCATCTAGTGAGTGATAACCGCAAGGAGCATGCTCATACAGATCGCGCACCTCTTTGGCGTACTGCTGAGCTTGCAGCTTCAGGACCCTCTGCCGATGGCTGCTCAAGGCCCAGAACACGCCGAAGACGATGGACAGGCCATACAGCAAGGTCATGATCAGTAGCGGGGCGAGATCCTGCGACAACAGTGTGCCGAGGCTGGGCTTGGGGAGCATGATGCCGAGTTGCCAGGGGTGATATCCCGGCAAGCTATGCACCATGCCGGCCTGGCTACGGTAGTTCTGGATGCGGATGTCTTCCGTCTGAAACAGCAGCAGGCGATCCCCGAGATCCGTCTGTCCGCGGTTGCGCCGCGAGAGTGCCTCCCAGGCATCAGGAAACTCGGCGGAGAAGCTTCTTCCTAAGCGCATTGGCCCTTGCGTGTCGGCCAGCAACCAGGTGCCACGGGCGTCCACCAACAGCGGCTGTGCCGCCTCGCCAACGGACATGGCATGGCGCATTCCGGCGGTCAGGTACTGCCAGTCCAGGCTGACCAGCAGCACGCCCTTGCGTTCGCCCTGGGCATCGAACACCGGTGTCGCAATGTTGACCACAGGCACGACGCCGCCGTCGGCATTTTCATATCGCAGGTTGCGCCCGGGGGGCGAGACATAGAGGTCGCGGGGCAACAGCGTCATGGCCTCCTGAAAATACGCGGTATCGGCATGCGAGGTCGCGAGGAGCTGCTGATGCCGCGGCTGGCCATGCCTGACATGCAGCAGCTCGCGTCCTTGCAGATCGATCAGGACCAGCTTGGTGTAGCGTCCATCGTGGGTCAACAGGGTGTCGAACAGTGACGCGAGCCGTTCAGCGGTGAGCTGCTGGGTATCGGCCTGATAGGGCGAGTGAGCTTTGCCCACTTGGCTGAGGTAACGCTTGAGCAGCGATATTTCAGCCGTGGCCAGGGCATGATTGAGGCTTTCGTTCATGCCGCGTTGAAGCGATTCGTGCCCGGCTTTCAGCATTGCCTGTGCGCTGCCTTGGGTTCCCTCGAGCCGGGCATCGAGGTGTGCCCGGAAGATCGGTGACAAGGTGGCCGTCACCAGGACGACCGGGACGACGATGGCCAAGACCAGACGAGTACGGAGGTTTTTCAGCGACATGGGTGGATCTCTAGGCAGAATAACGCGGACGCATTCCAAGAAAGTGGGCCGGGATAGAAAAAACGATTCTTCTGGAGAAAACGTTGGAGAAACATGCTGCCCATTGTCCAGCCAGGCGTGTCCTCGGACATTGTGAGTTCATCGAGATGCCTGGGACGCAGTGATTACGTTACGGTCATGGCCGGCAGGATGTCGGGCAGTCTCAGGAGGTCTTCCAACGGCATGGGCCTGGCGAAGAGAAAGCCCTGTAGCAGATCACAGTCGCGACGGATCAGGTCCTGTTGCTGCACCCGCTCCTCGATGCCTTCGGCGACCACCACCAGGTCCATGTGATGGGCCATGGTGATGATGCCCTGGACAATAGCGGCATTGCTGCGGCTGGTGAGGATGTCGCAGATGAAAGCGCGGTCCAGCTTGACTTTGTGAATCGGCAGATCGCGCAGGTAGCTGAGGCTGGAGAAGCCGGTACCGAAGTCGTCGATGGCGACTGTGATGTTCATCCCGCGCAGTGTGCTGATCATCTCGATGGCCTGTTCGGCCCCTCCCAACAGGATGCTCTCGGTCATTTCCAGTTCGAGAAGTTCGGGGGGCAACCCTGTCTCGTCCAGAATGTCTTGCACCTCATCGAGAAACCCGTCGCGGCGGAACTGTAACGACGAAATATTGACCGCCACCGGGAACAGTCGCTCGCCCCTGGCGCGCATGTCGGCAAGGCTCTGGCAGGCCTGTCGCAGCACCCAGCGGCCCAGGGGAATGATTTGGCCGGTTTGCTCGGCGATGGGAATGAAGACCCCGGGAGAGATCATGCCGTGTGTCGGATGGTGCCAGCGGACCAACGCCTCGACGCTGCGAATGCGGCCGCTGACCGCCTCGACCACGGGTTGATAGTAGAGCTCGAACTGGTTATCGCGTAGCGCCGTGTGGAGGTCATGACGCAGCAGCACGTGTTCGCTGGTAACCTGCTTGCCCTTTCCCTGGTACCACTGCCAGGTGTTGCGTCCCTGCTGTTTCGCCACTGCCAACGCCAGGTCGGCATGCTGCAGCAGTTCGTGGGCCTGCTGGACATCCTCGTCGCTGCAGGTCACCCCGATGCTGGTACTGATATGCAACGCGCAACCCTCGATATCGAACGAGCGCTCGAAGGCGGCGAGAACACGCTCGGCGGCAATGGCCACCTCCTCGCGGGTCGTACAGTTCGGCACCAGGAAGGCGAACTCGTCCCCGGTGAGACGCGCCAGGGTATCGTGGGGGCCGAGCAGCTGACGCAGGCGCTCGACGATGGCCACCAACAACTGATTGCCGGCGCGGTGTCCCAGACCCTCGTTGATCGCCTTGAACCCGTCCAGGTCGAGGTACATCACGGCCAGCAGGCGCTGGTTCCGTTGGCTCGACCGGAGGTCATGCTCGAGGCGGTCATCCAGGGCCGTTCGATTGGGTAGGCCGGTGAGCAGGTCATGGGTGGCCTGATAGGCAATCTTGGCCTCCTGGTTGCGCTCACGGGTGATGTCCTTCTGGGTACCGATGAAATGGGTGCAGTGGCCGGCCTCGTCGAGGACCGGGCTGATCGCCAGCCGATTCCAGAAGGGAATGCCATCCTTGCGGTAATTGAGCAGCGTGACCTGTACACCGGTATGCAACGCCAGAGCCTGTCGGATCGCTTCGATGGCTGCGGGGGCGGTCTCCTCGCCTTGCAAGAAGCGACAGTTTCTACCGAGCACCTCATCCCGGGCATACCCTGCCAGGCGACAGAAGGCCTCATTGGCATAGACGATCGGCATATCGCGCTGGGAGGCATCGGCCATCAGAATTCCCGTGGGACTGGCTTCGATGCCCCGTTGCAGCAGACGAAGCTCGGCTTCCTGCTGCTTGCGTGGGGTGATGTCCTGGCAGATGCCATAGACACCAACGATTGCGCCGTCAATGGTCACCGGGAATTTGGTGACCTCCAGGGGGTAGGTGTGACCATCGGCATAAGTGCCCAACGTCTCGTACTGGTGTGAAGCGCCGGCCCTGGCGGCATCGAAAGCCGCTTGGGTCAGCTCGCGATAGTCGGGAGCGATGAAGTCGTTGAAATGGCGATCGCTCAGGGCCCGTTCTGAGTAGCCGGTGATCCGTTCCAGCGCGGCATTGCCCCGCTGGAACCGGCCCTCAAGGTCTAACTCGTAGACCCCGTCGGGGTGATTCACGAACAGCGAGCGGTGCCACTCGGCCAGCGTTCGGTGGTGGCGGCTGTCGCGGTCCTTGATGATCGCCAGGGCGACCAGGGCGGCGGCCTGACGAAGCCATCGTCGACTCACCTCGCTGGGCGTGGCGGGTTCGCGATAATAGGTGCTGAATGTTCCCAGTAACTCATCCTGAGCGGTGACCACCGGGCTCGACCAGCAGGCACGGAGCTCCTCGACAAGGGCTGCGCTGCGAAAAGCCTCCCAGCGTGAATCCGTCTGGATATCCTCCGTGATGACCTGGCGTCGCAGGTAGGCGGCTGTCCCGAAGGAGGCCACGGCTGAACCAACGGGCACATTCTGGAGTCGCTCGAAATAGTGACGAGAGAAACGGTGGCTGGAATACAGGCTGAGGGAGCACCGCGCCGGGTCGAAGCGCATGAAGGCCACCACGGCACCAGGGAGCTTGAGACCGATCCAGTCGGCAATTGCATCCAGCGTCTTCTCCAGCGGCGCCTGCTGGGCGATCAGTTCGTGGATATCCTGCTGCCCTTCCAGCAAAGTAAGATCGTCGGTCACGCACGTGCCCCCATGTGATGTCCCCCTCTGACGTTGGTTGGAGGCTTGTGTATTAAGCGCATACTGAAGGAGGTGACCATGCTAAACAAGCCTGCTGTCAGCAAAACAAGGAAAGGCCCGTAACCAATTGAATTATAGTGTAATAAACGATGAAAGAACGGTGAAGGCGTGTCGCGTCGCTAGTCCCGCGTGCCGCAAAACGTTCAATTCCCTCACGGGGTTGACATCCTCCCCCACCTTCAGCGCTAGCGCGCTTGTGGAAGGGGATTCCCTGGTCGTTACCTCCCAGGTTCCTGCTTCGCTGTCCGTCGCCTCAATGCCTTGGCATTGCCGGTCTTA
>NZ_QPIJ01000084.1 GCF_003336665.1 Vreelandella rituensis
CCAATCGCCGATACAGCGCCAGCGTATCCGCCAGAGCGGTCTGTTGGTCGGCACTGGTGACGTGTAGCGCCAGGGAGTCGGAACGGATGATCGGCATAAGAAAACTATATATCCAACCAGTTATAAGAACAAGCAAGCAAAGGCCAGGCGCCCGTCACAATGTTGCCGTGCCAGACTCTGAAGAATATCGGCCATGGCGCCGAAGCCCTCGTAGGAAATGCTAAGCGCCAGATCATTCTAATGCGGATCGAACCCCGTCAGCATCTCTTGCAGGCGCTTGTCCATACGTCGGGAAAGCGCCATGACTGTCTGGCTGATGTGCCAGTACGCGGTCATCGTAAAAAACCAGAACCCCGCTCATTTCATCCACTTTGCCTCCTTTTAAGAGCTAACCCTCTTTCATAAAGCTTGCGATATCTCCATAAAATACTAATAGTCTAGCCAATGAGTGTAATTAACACGGCTACGAACACTGGCTTCCGCTTGTTCTTCCCAGCTATGCTGATAAACAAACGTCTGTAACCTGAAAAACTGAGGGTTTCCTTACTTCCTTGATGAGACTTTAGGGGATCGCAGCCTTGCCAATTCCGCGTTTCATTAGCAGTGCCTTCCATGGGTGTGCAGACATCGAAGGCTTCGACGCCTTGGCCGAGCTTGCATTAGACCTACGTTCTTCCTGGAACCATGCCACGGATCGGATATGGCGGACTCTTAACCCGGAACATTGGGAGCTGACTCACAACCCTTGGGTCGTGTTGCAGACAGTCTCCCGACAAACCCTTGAAAGGCTACTCGCCTCACCAGATTTCCGTCAGGAAGTGGAAGATCTTCTCCAAGCCCGGCGACATGCCTCGGTATTACCGTCTTGGTTCCAAAATACATATTCACACGAGGCGTTGGGCACCGTTGCTTACTTCTGCATGGAGTTTATGCTCAGTGAAGCCTTGCCGATCTATTCCGGCGGGTTGGGCAATGTGGCAGGCGATCAACTGAAGGCAGCCAGTGACATGGGCGTGCCGTTGATCGGTATCGGTCTGTTGTATCAACAAGGCTATTTTCGCCAGTTCATTGACCAGTACGGGAGACAGCAAGCGCTGTTCCCATATAACGACCCGGGGCAACTGCCTATTGTTCCTTTACGATTTGCCGACGGCGAATGGGTGCGTATAAAGGTCGAATTGCCGGCGTATTCCGTCTGGCTGCGTGCGTGGGAGGCTCAAGTCGGGCGCGTGAAGCTCTATTTACTGGATAGCAACGATGCCGCCAACGTCCCGGTACACCGTGGCATCACCAGCGACCTCTATGGTGGTGGACACGAACTGAGACTGCAGCAGGAAATACTGCTAGGTATCGGGGGCTGGCGACTGTTGATGGCCCTGGATATCGAGCCAGAGATCTGTCACCTGAACGAAGGGCATGCTGCTTTTGCCGTGCTTGAGCGGGCGGCGCAGTTCATGCACACCTATGCCTTGCCATTTGACGCTGCCTTGGACATCACCCGCGCGGGCAACCTCTTTACGACTCATACTGCAGTAGCGGCAGGTTTCGATCGCTTCGAGCCCAGCCTAATCCGGCAATACCTGACGACCTATGCCGAGCAAACGCTGGGCATACCTGTGGAGTCGCTTCTGGCGATGGGAAGACAAACCCCGGAAGACCCGCATGAACCTTTCACGACAGCCTATCTTGCGATACGCGGCAGTGGCGCGGTAAACGGTGTGAGTCGCTTGCATGCCCGTGTTAGCCGCCACCTGTTCGCCCCGCTCTTTCCCCGTTGGCCCATTCACGAAGTGCCGATTGGTCATGTCACCAACGGCATTCATATGCCGAGTTGGGACTCGGTTTCGGCCGATGAATTGTGGACCAATGTCTGCGGTCATGATCGCTGGCACGGTGCAGCGGAAGGTATCGGTGAGCCGATCCGTCAGGTACCTCTTGCCCGGCTGTGGCAACTCCGGCTAGCCGCGAGTACGACGCTGGTCGAATATATCCGTGAGCGGCTGTCTCGTCAGTTGGCAGCGTCCGGCTCGCCTCACCATGCTATTGAAGGGGCAAAACGCATTTTTGATCCGGGCACCTTGACTTTGGGCTTTGCCCGCCGCTTCGCTGAATACAAACGACCCAACCTGCTTTTGCATGACCCAGAGCGACTGTTCAGGTTACTGAATGATTCTGAAAGGCCGGTACAGCTCGTTATTGCTGGCAAGGCACACCCCGCAGACTTGACCGGCCAAGCCATGATCCAGGCATGGCTTCGCTTCATTCAGCATCCTGACGCAGTAGACCGCGTCGTATTCCTGAGCGATTATGATATGCAGGTTGCCGAACAGTTGGTTCAAGGTATAGATGTCTGGATCAACACACCACGCCGGCCGTGGGAGGCTAGTGGCACCAGCGGCATGAAGGTTCTGGTGAATGGCGGCCTGAATCTTTCGGTTCTGGATGGCTGGTGGGCGGAAGCTTTCTCCCCTGAAGTGGGCTGGGCGATAGGCGACGGCCTGGAGCATGAAAATTACGCTGCCTGGGATGCTGCCGAAGCAAGGGATTTGTATGCGCGACTTGAGCGGGAAATTATCCCGGAATTCTATGACCGTGACGAATCGGGCATTCCCTGTGCCTGGGTCAGTCGCATGCGGGAAAGCATGGCTACACTGACGACACAGTATTCTACCAACCGTTCGCTACGCGAATATGTTGAAAAGTATTATCTTTCCGCAGCCACTTCCTTGCGCCATCGCGTCGCCGAGTGTCAATGTGGTGCCTACCAGCACGGGATACGACAGGACCGTCCAGTCTTGGATGTGCGTCGCTGGGCGGGCGTACATTTCGGTGCCTCATCAGCATATACACGCGATCGTCAGATTCGTTTCGAAGTCGAAGTTTATCTGGGGGATATAGCTGTCGATGCTGCGCAAGTCGAACTATATGCAGAGGGGGTGGCAAGTAGCGAACCGGAAATTATTCCCATGCAATGTCTCCGCCAATTGGCAAACGCAGCCAACGGTTATGTCTATCAAGGCGTAGTTGAGACAACCCGACCCAAAACAGACTATACGGCACGAGTGATTCCACACCATTATGGCAGAGCCATCCCTCTCGAAAACCAGAATATTGTCTGGCAGCGATAAGAGCACCCAATTCTGCGGTGTAAGGAAAGCCAATACCGACAAGACTTGATCTGGCAACAGTTTCCCGGACACACAGGCCTCCGAGCCATGAGATCCATCCGCCGCCATAGCGCCACTCTCGAAATAAAAACAGAGAAAAGGGTGGATTAAGCGTCAAGTTGACGCTGTCTCATAGTTTTCAGTAGACATCCTCCAGATACCGCCCCTCGGCTCTGAGCGCTTCCACATCGGTTGCCAAGGGTTTGAGAATGTCTTCGATGACTTGCTTTACTCCCTCTGCCATATCCCGGCCACCACAGACCAGAATCTGAGCGCCCTTATCGACCATCTGGCGTACAGCGATCTGATCCTGCCTGAGCTTATCCTGAACATAGGCATGCTCTTCGGATCGAGAGAACGCCGTATTCAGCCCGGTCAGCCGATGGTCGTCAAGGTAGCGCCCCAGCTCGGGTTGATAGAGAAAATCCGATTGCGAATTGCGCCCACCCCAATACAGGTACATCGGGTTACGTTCGGTATTTTTCCGGATAAAACCGGTCAATGGGCCAATGCCTGCACCCGCGCCGATCAGTATCACAGGGTTGCTGCCAGTAGCTGGCCGGAACTCGGGGTTATGGCGAATAAAGCCATTGATACAGTCCCCCGGCTTAAGCCCGTGAAGATAACCGGAGCACAAGCCACCCGGCTGTTTGCGGACGCATATCTCCAGTACTCCGTCGGTAACAGAGGATGCCAGCGAGTAGAACCGCGCGGCCTGCCCGTGCGGAGGCATGACGCCCAGCAAGTCGCCCGCTTCGAATAGTGGTAGCGTTTTGGCTTGGGAGAGAAACTGCGGCCATCGGCCCTGCTCTGCCACCTTGAAACGCAGGATACTAGTAGGTGCCTGTATCGCGACCCCGTAATCCGCCCGCTCTACCAGCTCCAGCTTTACCGTGGACAGCGGCAGCGGATCATAGGTCAGCGCAAGCGGTGTCCCGATAAACTCACTGATCTTGTCTCCCCACTCGCTGAATTGCGAAGAGGAACACCGATCGATCAGCTCGATGGGATGCAGACGGCTCAGCCCTTTGTTGGCGAGTGCCGCATCCACATTCAACGCAAACTGACAGAAGTTCGAGAACTGCCGATCACCAAAACCCAGCACCGCGTATTGCAGAGTCTTGTAGCTCCGGAAATCACGGAGCCTGGCCATAAACCGTCGGGCGGACGCCGGCGCGTCGCCGTCGCCATAGGTCGAGGTCAGTATAAAAAGCCTGGATACCTGCGGATAACTGTCAGCCAATGCGTTCATCTCGCTGCAATGCACCCGAAACCCTGCCTTGTTCAGCTTGGTATGGAGCTCCCGGGCAAACCCCCAGGTGGTATTACCTTCGGAACCGACAAGGATTATAGCATCCGCCTGATATGCCTCGGCATTGTCCGGTAGCTGCTCTGACGACCGGCGGCGCTGCCACCAGATGCTTATCCCAGTCATCGAGAGCACCGGCACGGTCAGCGCCGCAGCGCCAAGAATCAGGCCCAGCCACCACAGGCCCTCACCGGTATGCAAACTGACCATCCATTGCTGGAACACGCTGCCTGTAGCCCGGGGCTGAAATTTCAGCAACTCACCGGTTGCCGGGTCAACAAATCCGGAACCGCTGCTGGTTGTCAGGGAATAGACATCCTGAGGGTCGTCAGGATAAGGAAATACCAGTTCCCGCAATTCCCTGAGGTCAACATCCATGAGAGCGCTGAGTGTTGCCACCGGAGCCGGTTGCCCACCAGCGACCTCAGCAGGAAACGTCGGCCCGGTTTCGAAAGTTTCGGGCAGCAAACCAAAACGCTGGGCTGACATATAACTGCCGGTCAAAGCTGACAGCAGCAGCCCGAGAACCGCAAATCGGGCCAGTTCAGAATGAATCTGTTTGCTGCCGGTACCAGCGAGCGGTCGTATCAATGCCTTCCAGCCACCGGTGCGACGGACCAGCAGCAGAATTCCGGAGATACAGAGAAGCAGCATCACGGCGGCCATCACTCCGGCCAGCAGTCGGCCTGCATCATTAAGTAGAAACGAACGATGCAGATCCTTGATCCAGCTGAAAAAAGCCGATGGCTCATAGGGCGCAATGCCCTCGCCAGTCAGGGGGTTGACCAGGTCAGCCCCGGGCTGGCCGTCACGGTTGTGATAGACGATCACTCCACCGGAAGGGCCACGCACAACCTGTTCGGTTCCCGGGTAATGGGCCACGACCCGACCTGCCAGCTCCGCCACACTCACCTCGCCGACGGCCGGGATCACCGCGACCACCCTGTCCATTGCGGGCGCCAGGGACAGAACAGCACCGGTGGTGGCAAGCGTTATCAAGAACAGCGCCGCCAGCAGTCCAGATAATCCGTGCAATTGTCGCAACATCACCTAAGCTCCTGCACCAGTCGGTCAAAAATCGTAGCGAAATGAGTGAACGTAACCACGCCCGGTTATCGGCTGGCCAGATCCTTCGCTGGTCAGTGGTACGGCGATATCCGCCCGATGATCCCGCATGTCTTCAACCGCGGTATCGACACGGATCTCGTAGCCGTTGTCGATCAGGGCATCATCCAGGTCCAGGGTGATTTTCAGGGTACGCCCGCTGGTGATACTCGCTCCGGTCAGGCCATCGTACTCCGTCGGATTCAGCCCGCTGCCACGTGCCCAGCCACTCAGATGCTTGTAGTATTTGGATTTTTTACCCGCAACCCAGAGAGTTCCCTGATATTTCCCGGAAGCATCCGTAAGATAAAGCGCCAGGTAGGCGCCATCGCCACCGTAATTACTCAGCTCGGTCGTAAAAGTCACTTCACGTGGCTGGGCAAAAGCAGGCATGGCCAGTGCAGTGGTCAGTCCTAAGCCTAGGCCAATCGCCAACAAGATCTTTTTCATACGATTTCTCCTGATAAAGGTGGGCAACAAAAAGCGCTACCGGTTATTCCACGGTGACGCTGGGGCGACCACTGACGATGCCATTACTCTGCGCTGCCGGTTGAATACTGTTCTGAGCACCTTCACGTTTGTCGCTGTCATGGCGGTAACGATCGTCATCGTCGTCATCATCTTCTCGCTCCAGTTCCATCAACATGAGTGATGCTGGGGAGTAAGATGCTTCAGCGCGGAAGTCCTGTGGGGCCACGCCTTTTACCTCATAACAACCGTCATCCACCTTGATGCGGTAAACCGTCCAGCCTTCAGCTTCGAGTTTCTGGCGCAGGTTCTCCCGGGGCTGCCAATTGGCCACCGGATCATCACAATCATCATCTGCCAACAACGGAGTACTCAGACACAATAAAGCGAGGCCTAAAATCAAGGGGTTGGTTTTCATGGGATGTCTCCTGTTGAATCCACAATGGATACTCTATGAGGTTTACCTGACACTGGCCTGAACGCGCCCCCTAACCAACGAAGACCAGGATCAACGTAGATCAGCGAAACTGGAAAGCCTCTTTATGAAATCGCGTCAGACGGAAAGGCGCAGCCCGCAATCCCTGTTCGATTGCCCGCCCCAGCCCTGCCGGGCCGCAAAACCATACTTCTGCGCCTGCTGTTGAACGCCCACCGATAGACAGCTTTTCTGCCGAGAGCGCCTCACCCTTACTGCTGTCATGAATCTGCAGATTAATGCCGTCAAAGCCCTGGCAAAGCTCACGGAGCCTTTCCACCATGGGGTCCTGCTCGGCATTTCGGGTACAGTAGTAAAGGTCTGCCTCCGGCGCCGTGACCGTGTTGGTGCCAATGGCGTCAAGCCAGGCGAGGAACGGCGTTACACCGATGCCGCCGGCAATCCAGACCTGATGGGACTTGCGGTTTCTTCGATTGAAATCAAAGCGGCCGTAGGGACCCTCAACCGTCACCGGTTGCCCTACCCTGATTTTATGGCTGAGATTACGGGTGAAGTCCCCGAGCGATTTAATGAGGAATGTGACGGTGCCACTGCCCCGATCAGCACTGGCAATGGTGAACGGATGAGCACCTTCCAGGGCATTAAAGGTCACGAGCGCAAACTGGCCTGCACGGTGTCCGCGCCATGCTGGCCCCAGATGGCAGGTAACCTCGGTGACATCCTGAGCTGGAGTGTTGATTGCAGTGATCGTGCCTCGAACCTGGTGGCGACGGCCAACTCTGCCCGTCAGGGAAAGCCCGCTGGCAATGCTTCCTCCGAGGAGCAGGACGGCCATTAGCATGCCAATCGGCTGCTGCCACCATTGCAACGGAGTGAGCCACGCCGCATGGAAAGCCAGCAAGAGGTAAAGGGCGGGCATCACCCGGTGCAGGTAGCGCCAGTATTTGTAGGGGAACTTGCGCCACAGGGTTATCAGCAACATGGCAAACAGTAAATAAATGGCGAACTCGCCAACGTCTTCGGCGGCGTCGCGCATGGTGTCGATAAACCCGGAATAATGCGGCTCACCCGCTTCGCCGAAAATCGACTCGATGACGTCATCACCCATTTCGATCAGCCAGTGGGCAGCGGCGAATACCACCGCCAGAATGCCGGCCCATTTATGAGTGCGATAGATCTGGTCCAGTCCGCCCAGTGGTCGTTCCAGCCAGGCGGGGCGCAACGCCAGCATCATGGCCAGTGACATCAACGCGATGGCTAGCCAGCCGCTGAGCAACAGGCTCTGATCATAGACCGCCCAAAGGGAACCGGCCCCCGGGCCTGCGGCAAGACTCCAGGCCCAGAGGCCGGAAACCAGCACAATGAAAGGTAAAATCATCCGGATCATGACGTCTCCTCCGATCGGCACCTGGAATGGTTGGAGTGAGGCTAACGTCCAAACCTGACAGCCACCTGAAGGTCAGCCATTCAGGCTGCTGTCAGGTCCTGGCTGTAGTATGTTTAATTGACGGATGGATAAGAGGTGAACTATGCGGGTACTGTTGGTCGAGGATACAACGGGGCTTGGTGAGGCGGTGCGGGACCAGATCAGCGATGACGGCCATGCAGTAGACTGGGTGCAAACCCTGGGTTTTGCCGAAACCAGTATTCAGACCACCGCCTACGATCTGATTCTGCTCGATTTGATACTGCCGGACGGGCATGGCTTTGGCTTTTTGAGAAAGCTGAGAACTTCCGGAAACACGACACCTGTCATCATCCTTACCGCCAGGGATCAGGTGTCTGACCGGATTGAAGGACTCAACGCCGGCGCCGACGACTATCTGGTAAAACCCTTTGATCTTTCCGAGCTGTCAGCCCGTGTGGCCGCGGTAGCCCGTCGGTATCGGGGTAATCCGAGCCCGCTGATACGCGTGGGTGATCTTGAGGTCGATCTTGGGGATCACCGCATCCGTCGCGACGGCCAACCGATAGAACTTACTGCCCGGGAGTGGGCACTGTTCGAGGGCTTCATCCAACGGCCTGGAACGTTATTATCGCGATCGCAGCTGGAGGATCGTCTTTACGCCTTCGGGGCAGAAATCGAAAGCAACACCATTGAGGTTTATGTCAGCCGTTTGCGTAAAAAACTGGGGCGCGATGCCATCCTAACTGTCAGGGGCATGGGCTATCGCCTGGAAACACATGACCACTAGAACCAGCTTACAGAGCCGCCTGGGCATCGGCCTCACCCTCGGCGTCACTCTGCTCTGGCTGTTAGGCGTTACCGCTTCCGGACTGGTTGCACAGCACGAAATGAATGAGGTATTCGACAGTGCCCTGGAAGAAACCGCGCAACGTATTCTGCCGCTGGCCGTCACCGACATCCTGAACCGGGAAAATGGCACCGGGAACCAAACGACCCCTGCCATGAAAGACCATGACGAGTACCTCACTTACCTGGTCCGGGACCAACAAGGCAACCTCCTGCTCCAGTCCCACGATGCCGACCCCCGGGTGTTTGGCACCTTACCTAAGGAAGGGTTTTTAACCACCTCGACGCACAGGATATACGGCGCATCCGCCGTCAGTGACACCCTTTATATTGAAGTAGCTGAACCTCTAGCTCACCGACGCGAAGCAGCACTGGAAGCGGGTCTGGCGTTGCTGATGCCATTGATCTTCTTGATTCCGATCAGCCTGCTGGGGGTCTGGTGGATTGTCCGGTTTTCCCTGCGCACAGTGGTCGAATTCCAGCAGTCGATAGAATCCCGGGGCGCTGGAGATCTCTCCCCCGTTGTGGGGGATCGGTTACCAAAAGAATTCGAGCCGGTCTCCGTTGCCGTCAACCGGTTGCTGGAACGCTTGCACCGCGCCCTTGACACAGAGCGGAGTTTTACCGCCAACAGCGCCCATGAATTGCGGACACCCCTGGCAACAGCGCTTGCCAAAGTGCAGCGACTAAAAACCCAGGTACAAAGTAATCAGCTGAAGACAAATGTTGCCGAGATTGAGGAAGCGCTGCGCAGCCTGTCGATACTGTCTGGAAAACTGCTCGAACTGGCGAAAGCCGAAGGCGGCGGCGCCATATCACAGAATCAGCACAACCTTGTGCCAATACTGGCGATGATCATCGCTGATTTTGAAGGTCAGGTGCCAGAACGGATTATCCTGACCCTGCCCGAGCGTGAGGTGAACTCCTTCCTGGATCCCGATGCCTTCGCCATCCTGGCCCGTAACCTGATTGAGAATGCCGTCAAACATGGCTCCCAAAACCAGCCGGTGGAGGTCAACCTGAGCGCTAACGGTACCTTACGGGTATGCAATGGCGGTAAAGTCGTGCCGGCGGATCAGCTCGCCCTGCTACGCAACCGCTTTGCACGCTCAAAAACCGATGCAAACGGCTCCGGCCTGGGCCTGGCCATTGCCGAAGCCATCGCCACAGGGGCCAACATACGCTTACATCTACTCTCACCTGCAACCGGCAGGCAAGATGGCTTTGAAGCAGTACTTAATTTGGTAGACGCTCGTTGACATCCTCCCCCACCTTCAGCGCTAGCGCGCTTGTGGAAGGGGATTCCCTGGTCGTTACCTCCCAGGTTCCTGCTTCGCTGTCCGTCGCCTCAATGCCTTGGCATTGCCGGTCTTAC
>NZ_QPIJ01000085.1 GCF_003336665.1 Vreelandella rituensis
GGCACCTGCCTTCGTCCTGCCTGAGCGACGCGAGCGGTCTTATCCTCGATCGGTCAGGCGCCGACCACAGAAATACCCCACCAAGAAAAATGCCAGTCAGCGTTAACTGACTGGCATTACTACCGCGGGCGTGATGAATAAAGCGGGTTCATGGTAGTCAATCTCCTGAATCCGTGAAGCTGGCGCCGACACTTTCCCTATCATCGCCAGCGAGCATTTTTTGACCTCCGATCCCGTCCCAATCACCGAACGCATGTTGGCTATGGCCAACCATTGCTGCGTCGGCCGGCGACGATGCCCCGTTTTGTCATGCATTTCTATTCACCGGGCTCGGTGATGCTGGCCGCTGGTGACCATCAGCCCTCTGCTGGGTAGCTTTGTCCGACAGGCAATCAGCATGGCGTGCCTCGGGGATAGCGCAGACGACGTCGCAGGCTGTTCAACACCGTCATGCGCCCAATGTCCTGCCCGAAGTCGAGGATGATCTGCCGCGCCTTGTGGATCACGAGGGCGGCACGATGCACCAGTTCTTGCAATACTGTCCGTATCCGGCGCCGCTTGGCGGGATGGCGGACCGGACTTAGCTCGCCGGTCATGCCCAGTTGCCCCATCAGTCGCAGGATGTTGTAGGCCAGCTGGGCGAGATGCAGGATCAGATCGTTGGTGGCGAACTTGCCCGAGGGCAGCCGCTCCAGGTCGAGATCGGTCTTGATCTCGCTATGGAATTGCTCGTGGGTGGCATGCGCCTGATAGCGCTTGATCACCGCCTCCGGTGCCTCGTCCAGGCTGGTCCACCAGCCTTCCAGTTCATATTCCGGTTCGAGCAACAGTTGGCCATCGCGATCGGCGGTACGCTCCACCAGGCGCATCACGCGCTTGACGACATAGTCGACCTTGTTATCGTCGCGGATTGAGACAGTCTGTGCCCACAGCGCCTGGCGTTTGCCAAGGCGCAGCTCTTCCCAATAGTCCGCCGCCACTGCCCGCCAGGTGTCCTGATCGGCCGTGGCCGAGCCACGCGGGTTCCATTTGACGAGATAGTCGAGCTGGCGGCCCATGTCAGCAAAGGCCTGCCGCTGCCGTTCAAGCAGTGCCAGATGTGCCTGGCTGTCGAAGCCGCTGTCCTCACGCAGCAAGATGGGGTTCTCCGTCAGGCCTTGGGCGCGGGGCAGCACCCGCTCCAGGAAGGCGTTGCTCTCCTTCATGGTGTGCTGCTTGCCGGGACGCAGCTCCAGGCCCAGACACCACCCTTAGTTGCCCAGATAAGCGGCGATCGGGGTGTAGCCGTCGACCTTCTTGTAGGTCCGCGAGACGCCTTCCTTCTTTGAGTTGCTGTTGTCCATGACGAAGGTGTCGATATCCAGGCAGACATGCGTCGTCTCGGCGGTGATCGGTGCCTCCGCCAAGACAGCAGCGTCGTGGACCAGCTGGCGGTGTGCGTCTGCAGGTCGTTGGCGGCGAGTTTGTCCAGCCGCTGTCGCAGCGTCGCCGTGCTCGGCACCTTCTGCAGGGTCAGCAGCTGTTGGAAGGGCTTGTCGCGGCGGACGTTTTCGATGGCGTCATAGTCGCTCATGCCCAGACACAACAGGCCCAGGTAGCTCTTGACCACGTCGCTGGTGCGCATGCCCAGCGTGGTGGGGAAGCGGCTATCGATACTGTCGACACCCGCGATCTCGACGCACTGCCCGATGATGGATAGCCCGGCGTGGCTGGTGAGGGTGCGGCGACTGGTGCGGAACTTGACGTTGGGCATGGAACTGTCTGGGTGAATGGCGATGCCCGCTATTTTGCCATGAAGATCAGTGGGTTAGAAGTGCTACAGGGGGGCCAGTCTCACGGATTCAGGAGTATGTTGGACTGCAAGCCCAAAAAATGCCGTTTAACATTTGGCGTTCATCATGGTGTGGACGACCAATTGTTTTCGCCAGCGATACCGATACACAAGGTATTTGATGAGATCCCGGCACTGAGCAGGAATGCCATAAACTATCCGACTCATTGCACTACCTGTTCGATCTTGCGCTCCATTTCAGGCGTTATCTTGGTGGAACGAGGAGGAAGATTTGCCTCTCCCTGTTCTCCATTTTGTGAAATATCATTTAGGAGCAGCTTCATTTCAGCTATTTCACGGACCTGAGCCGCAATGATCTGATCCGCAAGCTCGCGAACGCGTGGATCGCTGATGGATGCCCTTCGCGAGTTGTTTATGGCAATTGAATGGTGGGGGATCATAGACTTCATGAAATCGACGTCCCCGATTAGCGCCTGCGTTCTATTCACGAACAGCAAAATCACGGCGAACAATAAGGCCAAAACAAGCACCGCGATCTTGGTTTTCATTCCTTTGTACATAGACCACATGAAGGCCAGCATTACGACAGTCATGACGCACCCCATCACCAATGAAGCGGTCAGACGGTTTAAGCTGAGCATTGCGTGATCGAATGAATAGACAAGCTGATACATCAAGAAAAACATGATGAAAGTCGATGTCGCGATCATCGCCGCAAATCGGCCCCAGCCCATTCCCATCATCTGCTTTTGTTGTTCCATTTTTGGTTCTCCTTCGTTTATACAGTTTGATTCCTGTGTTCAGAGACAAAAAGAATCTAAAATGCGTTGCTTGGTGATTTTCTTTTAAAAGATATAAAGCAATTCCATCTTTCTCCCCTGTTGTGGTCGGTCGAGATCAGGGCAGTTCTAGGCTTTCATTTCTCTTTGCGGTTATTTGATCGCTAGGCAACTTGATGAATATCTCGCCAGCTGTCGCGCCTTGCCGGTATCGCTGTCTGTTTATTGTTTCCTTTCTTAGCCCATTTTTCCCACCTTAGATAAACGCTGTATAAATCTCGACTCTGCTGCTTGGAAGCTAAAGCGGGAATTCATTCAGCTTTTACCGAGTAGCTTTTAAAGACGTTTTTTAATTAGCTTTCTACTGATACAAATCCGACTGCTCGATATCACTCTGCGAGTAGGGCATGATCATTGCCCAATCCGCGTTGATCCAACCGAAATCGGTGGGTACTCAGTAGTTGGTGGTTTCCATGCCACCCGGGTCGATGACCGCGCTCGTGGCCTGCCCCTGTTCATGCATGACCAAGTCCTCGATCTCCGCGTAGGGTGAACCATCGATATGTACGCCCATGCCGAGCATAGCTCTGGCACTGAATTGGTTCTGACCGAAAAGCTCCGCTGGCGAAAGCGTGACCTGCTGATTGCCGAATTCTGAAGGCTGCTGCCCGATAGACAAAAGGACATCGCTGGGTTCGAAGAGCTTTACTGGCCACTCGACGGTCCGGAAACCACGTGCCACGGCGTTGCCGTTGGAGTAGATCACCAGCGACTGGAGATTGTCCTGATCGTCGAATATCACATCGGTGACTTCACCAACTTTGGTGTTCTCACCTGCGATCACGTCATCTCCCAACAACTGGTTGATCGTCCAACTCGAGGCGGGGTCGCTGCGTTGATTCTCCCAATCATTCAGGTTTTCTGGCGCTGCCATTGCCGTAAAAGGCAGTGCAGCGGCAAAGAGCGGAATTAAGCGGTTTAGGTGTTTCATAATGGTTTTCTCCGACACTCAACGGTTAAAAAACGATTGAGTTATGGCTGGCCGAGATATGTCTCATACCTAGTACCCTTAAAGGGGAGACAGTATCTTCCCTTGCCTGAATACTCGATGAGATGCGCTCGGTTACCTATTGCACTTAGGTTTGGCCACGTTAATCCCACAATCCATTGTACTTATCGTAGTCAAAGGCTGATACATTGTCTAAATCTGCTTCGTCATAAGGAAGCGTGTATGCACTGTAGCCGGGATCCCGTACCGATGAAACACGGTACCTCCAGCATTGCCACTATTTCGTGAGGCACTGTTACCCTTAGCATAATAAATGTTAAAGATAACCGGTAGAGCTTTACCCTTCGAAGAAGGGCTTCTAGGTTGATATGTGAATACTTAATAGGAAATTCATTTTATGAGAATTTCACAATCGGCTTCTGTTTTAGCCTTCGCTATTGCTTCCGCCACGGTAGCAACCCAGACCCAAGCAGAGGAATACAACGGCGATGTAGCAGCCATCAGCGAGTGGAATTATGACACCCTCTATGACGAAGGCGGCATGACCGCTGAAAGCTTGATGGATACCGAGGTATTCGGTATTGAAGACGAAGAAATTGGGAGTGTTGAGAACGTACTACTGAACGATCAGAACGAAATTGTAGCTATTATCGCCCAAGTGGGTGGATTCTGGGACATTGGCGACACGCACGTCCTGGTTCCTTGGGAAGAGGTTAACGTTCATGAGGAAGGCGTCTCGATTCCGATTCACGAAGACAATGCCGATGAGTACGGTGTTTTCGACGAAGATTATATTACGAAAGGGGATCTATCTTACATCTCGCAAGTTGATGATGACGCCACTACTGGCTCGCGAATCTGGAAACTTACCGACCTGCTGGATGACTATGCAAGCGTAGGGGAAGGTAACGGTTATGGCTACATAGATAACGTCCTGTTTAGCACAGAAGGGAAAATCCAGGCGGTGGTAATCGAAGCCGACTCTACTTACGGTGGCGAGGCCTATGCCTATCCCTTCCATGGTTACGATGCTGGCTGGGATCCCAGTTATAGCACCTATGTGCTTCCCTACGACGAGGCAGACCTGGACAACGTATCACCCTTTGATTACGACGAATACGATGGCATTTGGGATTAACAGACTTGAGTTTAATTGCATCAGGTAATAGAACACATCGCATCTCGTATTAAAGTAAGGGGAGATGGTATCTCCCCTTACTTTCACTTCACCCTCTTTATTGAGAAACGCAGTATCGGGGCTCATGGGTTGGAAGCCAATTTCCGTGACAAGGCATTGTATATAAAGCCAGTTGATTGACGATGGCTCGGATCGAGTGGCTGGTTCGCATCATTTTAGCGGCTTGTTATTGAGTGCAGAAGTGGCAGTAACAAAAAGGTATGCAAGCTGCCCTTGAACGCCTACCTCTCGTTTGATCGTCTCTGTATCGCACTGCTAACGAGGTTTCACATGACAGATACTACTCTTCATGCCAGATCGTCCAATGCGAACCGGTCCACACTGGGTGCGGTTATTGTCGGTACGATCGTGGCCCTAGGTCTGATGGTGTTGTTCACGCTTCTAGGTGTTGCTATCGGCGTCGCAAGTCTTGAGGCCGTCGGACAGGGGCTTGGCGTCGGCGCGGCGATCTACATTATCGTAACGCAACTTATTTCGCTTGCCGCCGGAGGGTTTGCCGCAGCGCAGTTCATGTCTACGGCCAATGCGAGCGTCGCAGCGCTGGCCGGCGCTGCGGTCTGGGCGTTGACCACACTCATAGTAGCTTTCGGGGGCATCAACGCTGGCACATCGGCAATCAGTTCGTCCACGTCTCTTGTCGCGCAGACCGCAAAAACAACGGCCAGTGCCGTCCAGGCGATTGCTCCTGATGATGTTTCGCTCCCGAACATTTCGGAGATCGCCGGGTCGGTCTCGATGGCAGATCTTCCGCCAGAGCTTCAGCAAGCACTCCAGGACGCTGACGTGACCCCCTCGCAGTTGCGCACCGAGGCCCGCGAGGCTTTCCGCAACGTGATTAGCCAGCAGGAGATGAGCCGGGCCCGGTCACTCCTCTCCGCAACGCTGTCCGACATCGCGGCGCAACCGACCTCGTTTTCCGAAGAGGTGAACCAAATGCTAGACCAGTTGCTTACAGGCGAGAATGCTATCATCAGTGAGGAGGATCTATCCGAAGCAAAGAGTACTTTGCAGACGCGTCTCGGCATCACCGAAAACGAGTCGCAGCAGCTAGTCGACGCGGTGCAAAATTCATTTAACTCAGCGATAGAGACTCTGCGCCAGACTGCTTCCGAGTTGCAGGATCGTTTGGTCACCGCAGTAAATAATGTCCAGAGTGCCGTCTCTTCGGCAGCGCTGTGGCTTTTCATTGCCTCTCTCCTCAGCCTCGTCGCCGCAGCTGGAGCAGGCCTCTACGGTCAGCGTGATGTCAGCTACCTACTCCCCCGCAAGTGGCGCAGCTAAGTGACTATGCATAATTAATAATGCACGTTGAGCCGTAGCCACTGAGCACGTGATGTACCTCCTCACAGGGGCGGTCAAACGATAGATAGCCCCCAAGGGCAGCCAGGAGAATTTGCCCTGCCGTCAAAGGATCCCGAAAAGATCCAGCTCCGGTGAGGAGGCAGATAAGGTGCACGCGATGTGACTTAATTTTCAGTATCTTGCTGATTTTGTTGATGATATACACTTGATTTGCTTAGCAGGATGGCACACGCACGGCGGCGTAGAGCGTGCTTCTCTCCATGGTAATAGGTAAAGGTCCGCCTTCTGCTCAGACTCGGTGAGAGGGGTAATAAAACGAATTGCCATGGTTCCATCTGTGCCAGAGATCCTAGACTGAATAGCCGGTCATCAAAGGCTGGCAATCCCTGCCTGTCTCTGCCAAAACCTGACCCTAACGGACGAGCTCTGCTGTGCGCCGTGTGGTCGAGCCGAACCACAAAGGTTTGTCGACGACGAACTTCATTGAACGTTTCACCAGGCCTTTGCCGGGGAAGAAGCCGAGATCGAGCCACAATCGGATCACCGCCTGAGCCTCAAGATCGATGGTCTGCTCGAGTGGCACCAGGAAACCTTCGTAATCACCCGCCGGAGTCGTGTACCGTTCTCGAGTGATGGGCATGACTCGGTGCTGGTACTCACCCTTGTGTACAACCTCTTGCGTCTCTCTGTTAACGACCGTAGCTCTGCCAGAGGCACTCCATGGCCGGTCGGGCACGATCCTGTTGGGAAGCAGTACCACGGGCGGCTCGTACAGCACGGTCTGGCCTTGCGTCAGCACGTCCAGGCCGGTGAGCAGCACACTGCCATCCCGGCGCTTAAAAAGATGGAGGATGTTGTAGTCGCCAAATCGAGCTTCCCAGCGGCCTTCACCGCCTGTGGAACTCAGTTCCAGCACGACCTGCCGCCCCTCTCCGTCACCGTCCACCACCTCGAACGTGCTTTCACCGGGAACCAGAGGGAAAAGCTCCCCAGCCTCAACCTCTTGAACCGTCAGCGTCGACGGCACCGACGTCTCCGCGAGGGAGATCCCGGCGGTGCAGAGGCCGACGCCGATCAGTATCGCTTGTGCGTAAGACAGGTACATTGCATCTCTCCTGGAGTCCGTACACTTGTGCCAATGAAGCGACGTCAGCGGGAGAAACAGCGGCCACTGGCTGGGGTTTGTGGACGCCTTCCGGAAGCGCTTCCTGGCAAAAAAATCGCGACCCCAGCCTTCTCCGCTGGAGTATAGACAATGCCCGGTCAGCCGCCACCGCAGCCGCGACGTAGACGTCGTAGACCCGAGGGGTAGTCCGTGGGGTCCCGGTCAATCGAGCATCCGCGCTACGGCGACGCACGGCATGGCAGCCGCCGTCGGGCTTGGGGGTCGGCCGCTTTCCCGTATTCAGGTGGGTGATTATCTACTCGAATGGCTGATGCGGCGCCTCGGCTGGCGGGTCACCCCCACGGAAGACGTCGCCGGGCCGTTGGTCTGCCCCGGAAAGGTTGTCTTCCTCGAGAGATGACTTTTTACTTTAATGCCATTTGAGCTGCCTGATAGCTGCGCTCAATGTCGGCAATGTCGGAGGCTTCCGATGCCCCGCGGCGGCCAGCTTCGGCGATGATGATGGCGTGATCGAGCAAAGCGTCGCGTTGGCTGGACAGGCGGACGTTGCCCGCGAGCTGTGCGATGATGCTGAGCATCTGGATGATGACCGCGGGGTGGGTGGCTGCGGCTTGCCGGATCTGGTGGAAAGCGACGTCCACGAAACCACGGAAGCTCGACGCTCGGCCGACCACGCGCACCACGCCGGCCGCATCGCAAAACACCTCAGGCTGGAGGTCCCGTCGCATCATTTCGCTAAGCGAAGCGCCCAAGCGATCGATAACGGCAATGGCGGTGAAGGGATCGTTGATGCCTGACGAAAGTGCGCGCACGGCGATTTCGACCAGGTGGCGCATTGAGAACTCCAGATCCTGGACCGGTGTGCGCTCTTCACCGATCAGGATCGCACCTTCGATCTCGGTCGCCAGATCCGGCCCGAGCAGGCGCCCTGGATAGATATCGGCCTTGTGCGATCCGCGAAAGATGAAATGACCGGCACGCAAGTCCAGGCGGATGACCGCCTTGTGCCGGCAGGCGATTTCCACGAGCCGCTCATACTCGATCGCCTGCACATAGCCTTCGCCGGACAGCCACAAAGAGGCCGCATGTTCCTCGAAGTCGGCTGGCAGCGCGTCATCCGCCGTCGGGCGCTCGACGAGCGATTGGCCGTCGCTCTCGGTCGGCAGTAGGCGTGAGATCGCATTGCGAAGATCTCTGTCGACACGCCGGATCGCTGTATCGGAAATGATCGACCGAGCTAAAATGTGGATAAAAAACAGCAGTGCGAACAGGTTGATGAGGGCGAGCGCGGTCCCGAGCGTGACCGCAATGTGCGGCACCGCGGAAATGTCGAGTTCGCTGTTGAGGGTACGAAGCACTAGCAGGCAATAAATGATGGTCATCAGGAAGATGCCGAACACGAGCTGTGTGCGGAGATCGCCCATGAAGTTGCGGACCAGTCGTGGTCCGAGTTGGCTGGCGGCGAGCGTCAATACCACCATGGTGATCGATATGACGAGTGTCGCCATTGTGACCATTGAGGAAAAGACGGTCGATAGCAAATTGCGGGCGTCTTCCGGCCCGCCGCTATGGAGCCAGAACTGCCGAGCCTTCTCCTCCGGCAGGGTGGCATCGAGGTTGAGGGCGATGACAGCCAGCCCGATCGCGCCGACAGCCATGAGCGTGGGCACAAACCAGAAGCTGGTCCGCAGGGTGGTCCAGAAATTGTAGAGACGGCTCAGCATGGTCGTCCTCGCAGGATAGAGATAGTTGGGGCTTGCGTATCTCCCTCTAGAACGTAAAGGTGCTATGTCATTATTTTCTAACCACCTTGTCCAAAAATGGGCAGAGGGAATTTCTTGCTTCCTGACGTTCCTTGAACGTCGCCATTACCTAATCTGATTACGTATATGGCTCAGCCAGCTTAACCAGTCGGTACGGCATCGGCGGTGTTCTCGCCGCCACTGTCAGAAAGCGCGGAATGATGGCCTTAAGGTCATAGCACCCATTGAAGCGATACTCGGCCGATCTCGCGGGACAGTGGCAGCGCCGAGAGGCCAGTCTTGCGTTGGTTCAGTAGGTAGATGGCCAAAAACCAGATAGTGAGTGGCACATGGATGGCATGGAAGATGGTGCCGGCGGTGATCCGTAGGTGAGGCACACGGACCCCTTGGGCCAGCAATGCTGGAAGAGGGCCTCCCGGCAAGCGCTTCCATGGCGTACTGGTCGAGAAACGCAGGCAATGACAGGCCGAGCTGGAACTGGATGGGATTGCGAGCCATGGCACTAATTCCTTGACTGCCCAGATGCCTTCCAGTGTAGACCCGGGCCGACGTGATAGCTGATCAACATGCGTCATCAGGAAAATATATGGAAAGTAAAGGCAGCCAGCGATGAAATAGCTCGATAAACATTACCCAAGATTTAAGAAAAAGTTGAGTTATCGCCCATTCGCTTCTTCTAGCAGTCTGTCGGATTAAGGGGCGCGAATCGCAGAAGCAGCGTCCCTTCGTTGGTTTTTCCGCAGGGTAAGCAATCCTGCGGTTGGAAAGGCGCTTTCGCCTTCTACAGCCTTGTCTT
>NZ_QPIJ01000086.1 GCF_003336665.1 Vreelandella rituensis
TCAGCGCCGGTATCACCCACTCGGCGAAGGGTTCAGCCCGCTGGTAGGCCTCCTGGTTGAAGGCAAACAGGGTGGCGGTGCTCAATGAAAGGTCACACTGCGAGGCCAGCAGCGACTGGATGCGGCCGTAGGGCAGCAGCTGGTACTGCGAGAGATAGACAACATGCGCCTTGAGACGCGGGCCGTACTGGATCGGGCGCCTCACGCCGTCGGGAAACGGGGCCACGTGACGCCGCCCGAAATCGTCTTCCAGCACTTCAGCCTGATACTCGGTGACAATCGACTGGATAAGGATGTCCTTGACCTGACGCTTCTCGATACCGACCGCGCGATAGGTGCGCCCCCTGGGGAGTGTTCGACGGTCAACAGACAGCTTGACGACCTCGTCGGGATCATCGACGGGCACCAATGTCGTGCCTTCATGTCCTGGCTGACCGCCAGGCTTGCGCTCGCCGGCAGCCCGTGAACGGCGCACACGGTTCATGTCCTGCGACGGCGGCTTGCTGCTGTTACGACTGCTGGTCGCCAANTACGTCGATGGCAGCACGCAGCGAAGGTGAGACCGTACGATCTTCCTTGAGCTGCTGCTTGACGCGTTCCAGGGCCTCGTCGACGTTGATATCGCTGATGGTCATGTTATCTGATGAGAGAGTTGCCGAATGTCGATACTATGCCAGAGGAAATAACAGGTTGGCGAGTGCCGCCTGAAACCTGCTGAATAGTTACGAAAAATAAAAATATTAAGATGCTTTGATTTCTCCAAGAGTTTTTCAACCAAGGTTCCGTGAAGTAGCTTCACTGGCTGAACCCTAAAGAAATCGTCGTTTTACTCAGGGAGGATGGGGCTTTGCCATCGCTAAAAACACAACATCAGGTGCATTGGTTGACTGGTCAGCTTTGTGAATATGACAAGGAGACAATATATCGCAGCTCCATCACGGCGAGGGTGCGGTTTGAATCCTGCCTGTCATTGAGCGTAGCGGCCTTAATCTTTGGCATGTTTGCTATTTCGGACTACTACATTCTCGGCTTCACCTGGGAGCTTTATCTGCTGCTCACAATGCGCATCATGGTGGTGAGCCTTTGCCTTCTCCTGGCCTTCATTATCGGACGCTGGGGCGGATATTCTCGTAAACTCTGGTTGCATGCTTTGCCGCTATGGATACTTGCGACAGGTATCATTTTGATTGTTCCCTTGCGCCCCGAAAGTCTTTCCACCCAGGTAACCGCAGTGGTAGTAGCCACCATGGCTTTCTATCTTCTGATTCCCAATCTGCTAACAGTGGTGACGTTCGCCAGCCTCTATTTGAATATTGGCTTTCTGGTTTCGGCAGTGCTGTTTGCAGAGATTTCACCAATGTTAACGCTTCGCATAGCGCTATTGTTGATTATGGCCAATGTAGTGGGATTCTGTGCCTTGCTGCGTTTGGAGAGCCTGCAGCGCAAACAATTTGCGTTGCTTCACGAAGAACGTGATCAAAATCACCAGCTGCTCAAGGAAATAGCTCACCGTAAATCACTGGAAACACAGTTGCGTATGGTCGCCGAGCTGGATGCTCTGACAGGGCTGAATAACCGAGGTCACTTCATGAAGCTGGCCAAGGCATTGTTGCAGCGCTCGCGATTGGAACAGGTACCGTTCAGCGTTTTCATGATTGATGTGGATCATTTCAAGAGCATCAACGATACCTGGGGCCACACACATGGGGATTGGGTTCTGACCAAGATCGCGGACGTTTGTGCGCAAGCTCTCCGACCCGAGGATGTGATAGGGCGTTTCGGAGGTGAGGAGTTCGTGGTAGCCCTGCCAGACACCAGCCCCGACGACGCTCAAATCGTGGCGGAACGCTTGAAGAAGAAGGTAGCCGAGCTGCCGTTAAAGGAAGAAATGAGCGGGCTGTCCTTGAGCGTCACCATCGGTATCGCTGTAACGTACCCTGCAGAGGATGACCTCGAGTCCCTGATCACGCGAGCGGATCAGATGCTCTACACTGGCAAGCGCAACGGAAGGAACCGGGTAGTGATGTGTAGCAAGGGTATGGAAGAGGGATGAATGGGATAAAAGCCAAATTAAATTAGATTCTTCTGATTTTTGGTAGCAGAAAGATTTGCCACGATAGGGACAAGCTCACAGAATATAGGCATCAAGTACTTGAGAATTCATCGTCCGTTCTTCGGCCCCAATTGCATACTCAAGGACAGGACGCATAAGCATTTGAAAATCCGGAATCGCCACTAACTCAGTTCCTTGTAATGGCCTTAATGCTGAAGGGGCTATCTCTCGATAGCCCCTTCATAGATTGCTTCACAACCGGCAAATCACTCCCACTCAATCGTCGCTGGCGGCTTGCTGCTGACGTCATACGTCACGCGCGAGACACCATTGATCTCGTTAATGATGCGGTTGGAGACTTTTTCCAGCAACTCATAGGGCAGGTGCGCCCAGCGGGCAGTCATGAAGTCGATGGTTTCCACGGCGCGCAGGGCGATGACCCATTCGTAGCGGCGGGCATCGCCAACCACACCCACCGATTTCACCGGCAGGAACACCGCAAACGCCTGGCTGGTCTTGTGGTACCAACCCGAGTTGTGCAGCTCTTCGATGAAGATGGCGTCGGCTTCACGCAGAATATCGGCGTAGTCTTTTTTTACTTCGCCGAGAATCCGCACGCCCAGGCCCGGCCCCGGGAAGGGGTGGCGGTACACCATGTCGTAAGGCAGGCCGAGTTCCACGCCCAGCTTGCGGACTTCGTCCTTGAACAGCTCGCGCAGCGGTTCGACCAGCTTGAGCTTCATGGTTTCCGGCAGGCCGCCCACGTTGTGGTGCGACTTGATCACGTGCGCCTTGCCGGTCTTGGCGGCGGCGGATTCGATCACGTCCGGGTAGATGGTGCCCTGGGCCAAAAAGTCCACGCCTTCGATCTTGCTCGACTCTTCATCGAAGATGTCGATGAAGGTGTTGCCGATGATCTTGCGCTTGGCTTCCGGGTCGTTCTCGCCTTTCAGGCGCGACAGGAACTGGTCTTCGGCATCGACGCGAATCACCTTCACGCCCATGTGCTTGGCGAAGGTTTCCATCACCTGGTCGCCTTCATTCTTGCGCAGCAGGCCGTTATCCACGAACACGCAGGTCAGCTGGTCGCCGATGGCCTTGTGCAGCAGGGCCGCGACCACAGAGGAATCCACCCCGCCGGAAAGGCCCAGCAAGACGTGGCGGTCGCCGACCTGTTCACGCACCCGACCGATCTGGTCTTCGATGATCTGCGCCGGGGTCCAGAGGCGTTCGGCACCGCAAATGCCCAGCACGAAATGCTCGAGAATCCGCTGGCCCTGCAGGGTGTGGGTGACTTCCGGGTGGAACTGCACCCCATAGAACTGCTTTTCTTCCCAGGCCATGGCGGCAATCGGGCAGCTGGGGGTGGATGCGGTCACGGTGAATTCGCCGGGTACCCTGGCGACCTTGTCACCGTGGCTCATCCACACATCCAGCAGGCCCTTGCCGGTTTCGTGGTCGACGTGGTCCTTGATGTCCTTGATCAGCGCGTTCTCGGCGTCGATGCGAATCTGGGCGTAGCCGAATTCCTGCACCTTGGAACCTTCAACGGCGCCGCCCAGCTGCTCGGCCATGGTCTGCATGCCGTAGCAGATGCCGAACACCGGCAGGCCCATTTCGAACACGCACTGCGGCGCGCGGGGGGAATCCAGTTCCGTGACCGACTCCGGCCCCCCGGCGAGGATGATGCCGTTGGGGTTGTAGTCGCGGATCTCGGCTTCGGTGATATCGAAGGCGCGAACTTCGGAGTAGACGCCGATCTCGCGTACCCGGCGGGCGATCAGCTGAGTGTACTGAGAGCCAAAATCCAGAATCAGAATCTTGTGGGCATGAATATCAGTCATTTCGGTCTCTTAGCTTACCCGGTAGTTCGGGGCTTCTTTGGTGATCTGGACATCGTGCACGTGGGATTCATTGAAGCCTGCGCCGGTGATCTGGACGAATTCCGGCTTGGTGCGCATTTCCAAAATATCGCGGCAGCCAGTGTAGCCCATGGACGCCCGCAGACCGCCCATCATCTGGTGAACGATGGCGCTCATCATGCCTTTATAGGGCACGCGGCCTTCGATACCTTCCGGCACCAGCTTTTCCGCGCCTTCGCTTTTATCCTGGAAGTAGCGGTCGGCACTGCCTTGGCTCTGGGACATGGCGCCCATGGAGCCCATGCCACGGTAGGCCTTGTAGGTACGGCCTTGGTAAAGCTCGACTTCGCCGGGGGCTTCTTCGGTACCCGCCAGCAAGCCGCCGACCATCACACAGCTGGCACCGGCGGCAATCGCCTTGGCCAGATCGCCGGAGAAACGCACACCGCCATCGGCGATCAGCGGAATATCGTACTCTTTCAGCGCTTCGGCAACGTTGGAAACCGCGGTTATTTGCGGCACACCGACACCCGCGACGATACGCGTGGTACAGATCGAGCCGGGGCCGATGCCGACTTTCACCGCATCCGCACCGGCTTCGGCCAAGGCTCTGGCGGCGGCGGCGGTGGCGATGTTGCCACCGATCACCTGGATCTCGGGGAAGTGCTTCTTGGCCCAGCGCACCCGGTCGATCACGCCTTGGGAATGGCCGTGAGCGGTGTCGACGATGATCGCATCCACCCCGGCTTCCGCGAGGGCCGCGATACGGTCAGCGGTTTCCGGGCCGGTGCCGACGGCGGCGCCAACTAGTAAACGACCATCGCTGTCTTTAGCCGCCATGGGGTAGGTGCGGGCTTTTTCGATATCCTGGAAAGTGACCAGGCCGCGCAGGTGGAAAGCATCATCCACGATCAGCATTTTCTCGATGCGGTGTTCGCGCATCTTGGCCTTGCTTTCTTCAAGCTCGGTGCCTTCGGCCACGGTGATCAGGCGCTCGCGGGGCGTCATGATGGCTTCGACGCTATCGCCGTGGTTGGGCTGGAAACGCATGTCGCGTTCGGTGACGATACCCACCAGGGTTTCACCTTCCACCACCGGGAAGCCGGAGAAGCCGTATTCGCGGGCCATGGCCAGCAGGTCTTCGAGCTTGGCCTTGGGGCTGACGGTCACGGGGTCTTTGACGATGACGCTTTCGTGCTTTTTGACCTTGCGTACTTCCGCGGCCTGTTGGGCGATGCTCATGTTCTTGTGGATGATGCCGATGCCGCCTTCCTGGGCCATGGCAATCGCCAGGCGTGCTTCGGTCACCGTATCCATGGCGGCGGAAACCAGCGGAATATTCAGCGAAAGGTGGCGTGTCAGGCGGGTCTTGAGGCTGACATCCTTGGGTAGGATATCGGAGAAGCCGGGAACGAGTAATACATCATCGAACGTAAGCGCTTCTTGGGCCATACGTAGCATAGCGGCAACACCCATGGTTGAGCAGATGGGAACAGGAGATACGAAAGGTAATCTTCCATTGTAACGGCTAGAGGCCCATCCCAGCAATGTGAGGCACACCAAGTCTTGTGCGTGATAAGCTGCATAACCGCTTTTCCCCCCAATTTTTTAACCATGAAATCCTTTATGTCGTCTCCCGCTATTGAAGCCCTTTCCGTCAGTGAGTTGAATCGTCGCACCCGCCAGACCCTGGAACGCGATTTCGGTGAACTGTGGGTGGAGGGCGAGCTTTCCAATGTTTCGCGCCCCGCTTCCGGGCATATCTACTTCACGCTGAAGGACGACCGCGCCCAGATTCGTTGTGCGTTGTTTCGCCAACGCGCGCGGTTCGTGGGCGCGCCCATTCGCGACGGCGACCAGGTGAAACTGCGCGGGCGGGTGTCATTGTTCGAACCACGCGGCGACTATCAGTTGCTGGTAGAGGCGGTGCAGGCGGCGGGCTTGGGGGAATTGCTGGCGGCCTATGAGCGCTTGAAGCAGCAACTCGACAGCGAAGGGGTGTTCGCCAACGCCCGCGCCCTGCCCTTTCCGCCGCGCAAGCTGCTGATATTGAGTTCCGCCAGCGGGGCGGCGATTCGCGATGTGCTGACGGTACTGGCGGCGCGCTGGCCGCTGGTGGACGTCACGCTGATTCCCGTGCCGGTGCAGGGCGCGGAAGCCGCCCCTGCGATGATTCGCGCCTTGGCGCTACTCAACCGCCAGCGCCGGCTCGACCCGCAGCGCGACGCCATCTTGATCACGCGCGGCGGCGGCAGCCTGGAAGATTTGTGGGCGTTCAACAACGAGCATCTGGCCCGGGCGATCTTTCATTCGCGCCTGCCGGTGATGTCGGCGGTGGGCCATGAGGTCGACACGACCCTGGCGGATTTCGCCGCCGATGTACGTGCCCCGACCCCTTCCGCCGCCGCCGAACGCCTGGTGCCGGATCAGCAAGCCCTCAAGGGCAGGCTCAAGGAACAGCAACAACGCCTGACGCAAGGCATCGCCCGGCGACTGGAGCGCGAGAGCCAGCAACTCGATAGCCTGCGTGCCCGGCTGCGTCATCCAGGGGAAGCGTTGAGCCGCCAGCGCCAGCATCTTCAAGGGCTGCAAACCCGGTTATTGCGCGCCCAGCAGCAGAACCTGGCGCAGCAACAAGCCCGGCTGGAACAGCTTATTCGTCGGCTAGGGGGCCAGGATCTCAAGCGCCGTCATGCCCAGGCGCAACAACGCCTGGAAAACGCCCAGTCTCGCCTGCATCAGGCCATGGCCCGCCGCTTATCGCAGGAGCGCCAACGCCTGCAAGGCTTGGGCCGCGAGCTCAATGCGGTAAGCCCCTTGGCGATACTGGGACGCGGCTATGCCATCGTGCATAACCACCAGGGTGAGGTCATTCATCGCGCCCAGGACACTCAACCCGGCCAGGCACTCAAGCTACGCCTGGGCGAAGGCAGCCTGACGGTGGAAGTGAAACGGCGCTACAAGCGCTGAGAGAAAACGCTGCCAAACGCAGCTGCTATGTCCACTCCGGCTGCTCGTAAAGCCGCCATCTTAGGCCTTTCGGGTCAAGCTCGAATACCACCGTCGCCAAGGTGTTTTCCTGGTCCGGGTCATCGGGGGCGAGGCGTAGAATCGGCAAGCCTTCCCCGCCGGTATCGTGCAGCAGCGCCAGGGGGTCGCGTAGCCCAGCGGCAAGCAGGGCTTCGCCGCGCTGTTGGCGGTCGAATGACGACTGGGTAATCCGCTGTGCGGCCTGCCCGGCTCGGTGATGCAGCGCATGATTGGCATGCACCCGGGGCTCAGTGACCGAACGTACCGAGACCTCGCCGCCGCCGAATTCCACACTGAGCATCTCGCCGGTTGCCGGTGCCGCTAACGTGAAATGAAAACCGGCGCTATCCGGGAAGCGCCGCAATAACGCCACGGCATCCGCTAGGCTGGGCTGGTTCAATACGGCGCGGCCCAGCACTATGCGCGGTATGCTGGGCGACAACGCCGCTAACCGCAAATTATTGACCGTCTGAACGAGACCCTGGCGGGTAAAGGCAAAGGTATGCCCGGGAAGTGAGCCGGGGTAACAGAAAGCGGTAAAACCCTGGCCCCGCTCGGGCCCTACTTCCACCATGAAGCAGTGGCCACGCAGGCACGGCAAGCCGTCTTCGTTATGGGCGATCAGCGGCGAGCTTCCGGGCAATTGCACAGTGGTACAGCCATCCGCCGTGTCGGCCAGCAATTCGCCTCGGCAATTCCAGGCGAATACCCGTTCCATAGGTAACTGCAGCCCTGTGGCCAAGCCTTCGAGTTCAGCCCAGATCGTTGGAAAATGACGCTGCGTGATAGTCACCATTCGGGCGACGGCCGGGTTATGTCTCGCCGCCTGTATCTGCGCCCATAAAGGCGTGGAGGTGAGCACATGCTGAACCGCATCGCGGCCCAAACGGCCCAGCGCCTTGCCCCGTTCAAAAGGGCCGCCACTCAGCCGCTGGACCGAAACAAGTCGGCTATGTGGAGGTGGGTCGTTATCGATCAAGAAGATAGACACCTATGTCCGCTGCATTTCTTGACGAATTTACCCATCCTTCTCTCGGGTTACCAGCTCACCGATTACCAGCCCCTCCCCTAGTGGCGCAGGGTGAAACGTCACGGCTCGCGAGAAGGCGGTATACCGCTGCCGGGCTTGGTCGAACTCCTGTCATTATTCGAGAGTGAACCCGGCGATGCACCACCTGGTGAGCTTGTGCTACTTGAGCCAGGTCCGCTTGAGCCAGGTCTAGCTGAACTTGTGGAACTTGACCCCGGCATGGCCCCTGTGGAAGTCGTACCCGCTTTAGTGTCTTTCTTTTCAGCGGCACTCTTTTCGGCACTACTCTTTTCAACACTACCGCCCGTCTCGGCGCTCGACTTGGTTTCCTCAGCCTTCTCGTGAATGGTTTCCTGCGCCCTATCCAGTTGCTCCTCTCCGGATTCCGCCGCGCGCTGCATGACGCGGTCGCGATATTCACCCATGTACTCGTCTTCCTTGCGCGTGGAAGGCAGTATGCCTCCCAAGGCTGCGCCAAGCGCAAAGCCGAGCGCCGCGGTCACCAAGGGATGCTCTTGAATGAACTCTGTCGATTGGCTGCCGAAATTTCGGGCCCGGTGCGACATGTCATGCATGGTAGATTGAGAGCCACTTTTAAACTGGGATGTTTTGGCTCGCATATTACTTTCCATATGCTGTGCTTTTTCGCCCATATGTTCACCCATATGCTGCGCCCTTTCACCCATATGCTGTGCTTTTTCACCCATATGCTGGGCCGTCTCCTTCACCTTGCCGCTCATTTCCTGGGCCTTGTCTTTCACACCGTTCATACGTCCTTTACCTGGCGCCTCGGAAGAGCCGACACTTTGGCCAGCGCCGGTTCCCTCGTGAACAGCAATACCCGGCGATGAATGAGACCTACTCCCCCCATAATGGGTTGATGAGCCTAAATGGGTTGGCTGGATTGGCCGTTTCGATGAGTTGGAATTGCGTTGTGCCAACATCAACCAACCCAGCCCTGCGCTGGTCAACAGAAAAGGCACAGGGTTCTGCTTGATGGTGTTACCAAGGTTGGAAGCGAATTCGTTGGCTCCACCATGACGTAGATATTCATACGAGGAGTTCAACCACTGCTGAGGTGTAAACCGCGCCTCGAGCTCATGTAAAGTACTGTCCAGGCGCGCTCGCGCTCGATGAATATCGTTTTCTATTTCTTCGGAGTTGCGCTGACCATTATGCTCGCTCATTTCAGTTCCTCCTTGGCTCTGTGTTTATGCTCCTTGGCGAACTCCTTATCGCTCTGAAAACTCTTCATGGTACGGTTGGGCATCAGGTTTCGAGCCTCTAATTTCTTGAGCCCGCCCTTGAGCATAATGATACCCACGATAGCCACAACAACACCGACAATGATCGCTGAAAGCCAAGGCGAGGTATCAGGCGGAAGTACTTCATCGAGCAGAAAGACCATGGCAGCCAGCAAGGTGAGGAAACCACCGAACAACACCGCACCCGCAATAGCAATGGCAGCGACACCCTCCATGGCCTGATGCGTTTTCTCCGACATCTCGGTTTTGGCGAGCTCAGCTTCATTACGTACAAGCGAGGTCATCTCTCGCGTCAAGGACGATAAAAGCGAACCGATTGAAGAACTTTCCTTCGTGGTCTTGTTATCTGTATCCATTACTCAGCCTCCCTAGCCCCCTCTGTCAGCCTAGTTGTCCGGTTGGCGTTATCGCCTAAATCAAATCCAGAGGGAGCGGCATGGAGTCCATGTGCCACGTTATTCCGAAGAACGTAAAGCAGCCGTCCTGAAAAAG
>NZ_QPIJ01000087.1 GCF_003336665.1 Vreelandella rituensis
CGAGGCGTCGCGGGGCGCGCAGCGGCTTCGGCAATCGCGGCGGCATCGCGCGCATCATTCTTGTGGCCGAGGACGAACGGCTTGACGGCCTGGGGTGGCAGCAACTCTGTCTCGTGTCCCAGGGCGCGGATTTCTCTCGCCCAGTAGTGCGCTGAACCACATGCCTCCATGGCCACTCGGCAAGGTGGAAGCTGGGAAAGCACCATGCGTAACTGGTCACGCTGAACCAGCTTGCTGAAGATCTTATGACCACGCACGTCCACGGCGTGCAGCTGAAAGACGTGTTTCGCCAGGTCAATACCGACAATGCTAATCTCGTTCATGGAGGGTGCCTCCTCTCAGAATGCCGTCAGTGTTCTGCGGACGTTAGATGAAGCACTTCTTCATCTTGGCACAGGGGGACGGATCCATCCCATTTCCTACCTTGCGGTAGCGACCAGAACCTTCGGCGCTTTACCTTTCACCAGCGTGATCCTGACCTTCCAGAGCGCCGAACTGAGCGAAGCATTCGGCGGTGGGTCTTGACGACCTATTGCAAACGTAGCGGGTTGGCTACCGCTTTCCCTGGTCAACCGGGCTTGTTGTCACAAGCCTCGTCCTTTAAGGCGAGGTAGTTGACGGTAACTTGATCTCTCCTTCCTTGATAATCGCGTCCAGATGGGCGAGCGCTGATTCGTTTTCCATCTGCTCTACTAGCTCTTGAAGTGTCTCGAGGCGGCCTGCATCGACAATATTCTGAAGCTGTGAAAGCGCTGACTGGAGGGTAGGATCCTCGACGAATTCGCTGCCAACAAGGCAATCCCGCAGCTGATTTATAGCAACCAGATCCTGATCCTGATCCTGATCCTGATCCTGATCCTGATAATTTTCATCACTTTTGCTGGTCACGTGCACTTTTCTAAGAGCATCTTTGGCCTCGGCAAGTGCGCGGATCAAGGTCTGACGGTCGACTTCATCAACTTCCTCGCCGGCATGAAGGGTTTCCTCAATGCGCCCCGATAGCGTCTGAAGTGTCACGGCGGCCAGAGTGCCGCTAAGGCCCTTGAGAGAATGAGCGAGTTGCCTTGCTGCTTCCCGCTCACCAGCCTTAAGAAGTTCAGGAAGCGCCTCGAACTCTGTTGTTATCCGCTTATGAAAACGAACCAGCATGGAAAGATAAAAGTCCTCCGCGCCGTCAAAGTAACGCATCCCTTGATCTAGATCGAATCCTGCAAGTCGATCAGGCAAAAGTCCTGCGGGCTCTTGTTTCGTCGCCGGCACCGACTCATCGACATCAGCGCTAAGCCAGTGCCCGAGAACACGATAGAGCACATCGTTATCAATAGGCTTTGCTAGATGATCATCGACGCCTGCCTTACGTGATCGTTCTTTTTCATCCTGCATCACAGCGGCAGAAAGGGCGATGATCGGAAACTCAAACCCGGACTCGCGAATTTTGGCGGTAGCCTCAAACCCATCCATTACCGGCATCTGCAGGTCCATCAAGACAAGATCAAAGACTTGTTTCTCGATTCGTTTAAGTGCCAGGACGCCATTCTCTGCCAGGACCACCTCGGCCCCGGTCTTCTCGAGTATTCGTTGCGCCACTTCCTGGTTGATGGCGTTGTCATCCACCAGCAGGATCCGCTTGCCGGTAAGAATAGGAATTCCAGCTGGCGCATTTGAAGGCGCCCTCTCCTTGTCTGCTTTGCTCGCGTCGGCATCTTCAGGTTCATCGCCGAGGGCAAGCGTCAGGCTGAAGTGGAAGCGGCTTCCCTGGCCAAGTTCCGATGCCACCTCCAGGCTGCCGCCCATCGTCTCCACCAGCTTGCGGCTGATCGCAAGGCCGAGCCCCGTGCCGCCGTACTTGCGTGTGGTGGAAGTATCCGCCTGGGTAAAGGTCTCGAAGAGCCTTTCCTTATCGTCAGGAGTCATACCAATGCCGGTGTCTATCACGCTGAAGTCTAGCGTGGCCATCTCCTCGTCACGCTCAACCAGCGCGATTTCCAGGGTCGCACTGCCTGAATCGGTGAATTTCAGTGCGTTACTCAATAGGTTAGTGAGCACCTGTCCCAAACGCATTGAGTCACCGATCAACCGCCGAGGCACTTCGGGGTTAACATACAGACGCAGTTCAAGCCCCTGTTCCTTGGCCGTAGCTTCAAAAAGCATGCGCATTTGGTCGAGAAGGGCATCAACATGAAAGCTGCTTTGCTCAAGCTCGAGCTTGCCAGCATCAATCTTGGAATAGTCTAAAACATCGTTAATGATGCATAGAAGCATCTTTGAGGCATCGCGGATTTTGTTCAGGTAGCCGCGTTGCCCTTCCTCGAGCGAGGTCTCGAGTAGCAACTGGCTAAGCCCGATGACGGCATTCATCGGCGTGCGAATCTCGTGGCTCATATTGGCAAGAAACTCACTTTTGGCCTGGTTAGCTCGCTCGGCCTCTTGGCGGGCCAGATCCAAACTCTCCTCCCTTTCCCTTGTGGCTGATTTAGCGGCTTTAAGCTCTGAAATATCCTGGACGATCGACCAGATGACAGGCTGCCCCTCGGCATCAGTCGCCTTGAACCCATGCAGCAGTACCGGATACCGCGAGCCGTCCCGTCGTATATATTCCTTCTCAAAAGGACCATAACGCCCTGTTTTTTCTAGAGTATCAATCTGACGCTGCTCTGCTTCCATGTATTCCACCGGGGTAATGTCCCAGTAGCTCAGCACCTTGAATTCTTCCGGGGTATAGCCTGCTGGCTCATTAACGGCGGCATTGAACTCCAGAAACTCGCCCGTCGCGTAATTGTTCATGGCAATACCTACCGGTGAGTGCTCAAAAAGACCACGAAACTTCGCCTCTTGGGCGGCAAGCGCACGGCTTTCACGTACACGTTCACTTACATCACGAACGATACCAATGAACTCTCGCGGGTGATGCAAGCCAGTGTCGGCTACGTTGAGCTCGATAGGAAAAGTGCTCCCATCTCGGCGCAGTGCCGTAACCTCGCGACCGATGCCGATAACACGTCGCTCACCGGTTTCCTCGTAACGGCGCATGTAGTCATCATGCTGGCTGCTGTAGGGCTCGGGCATCAAGCAGCGCAGGTTATCGCCGATGATTTCCTCGGCCTGATAACCAAACATAGCTTCAGCCGCCAAATTGAAGCTCAGAATAAAGCCCGCCTCGTCAGCCGTGATGATGGCATCACCAGCTGCATTGAGCAGTGTCTGCATGCGTCGGTTGGAATCCTCAAGCCGTGATTCAAGACGATAACGACTGACGACCTGGTGCAGAAAACGAATTAACTGTTCAGGCCCCACCTCACTTTTGACCAGATACTCTTGAGCCCCAGCCTCAAGGGCCTGCATAGCCACATCCAGGTCGTCGTTTCCAGTAAGCACGATGATGGGGATACCCACTGCCATCTTGCTGGCAGACTCCACGGTCTGGATACCAAATGAGTCCGGCAGCCCAATGTCAAGCAGAATCACGTCCACAGGAACGCTCGCCAGAACGCCCCCGATCTCGGCAAGCGTTGACACCCGTGTCAGGACAAAACCCGAGCCAGGCTGGCGACTTAAGTAGCGGCGTATCAACTCGGCTTCCGCCAACTCATCCTCAACAAGCAGGACATGTAGACGAGAGGATGTCGAAGCAGACATGGTTAAAGCTCCATTTAGTGAGAACGGTACGATGCTAACCGACTCAAGGTGTTAAGAGCCTCGTAGCACCTTTTTTCGGGTGGCCAAACTTACCCTGTCACGACACTATCACCCGGTTGCGGCCTTCTCTCTTGGCCTGATAGAGCGCTTGATTACCCCGGCAGCTAACTCGTTGGGGCCGGCTTCGGCGACGCAGAAGCTTGACGTGATGCCCCACCACCATGAACTCCTCACCGGCCCAGCGCGCGCATAGATCGGTAGTGCGCAGGTTCTCGGAGAGTGCACCAGCACCTGATCGTCGACATCGTGGCCATGCTCGTCATTAATGGGTTTGAAGTGGTCAATGTCGAGCACAATGAGTAACAGGAGCCGCTCGTAACGCCTGGTGCGCTCGATTTCCTTTTCCAGGCGTTGATCGAAGCTCATGCGGTTAACTAGTCCCGTGAACATATCCTTGTTGGCTACCCGCTTAAGCTCCCGCTCGTGCTGCACGCGTTGGGTGATGTCCTTTTGCCCAAGGTGGCATAGCGGGTGATCTGACCCTGCTCATCTTTGACCGGGGTGGTGGTTTCTCAATGTAGAGGCTTTACCGGCCGATGAAGCTGTCGCGAAAGATCTCGCCCCGGGGCAGGGAATCCCACATGTTCTTGTAGAAGGGGGCCAAATGGTGGCCAGACCGGAGCAGTCGTGATTTCTGCCCAAGTACCACTTCACGGTCGTATCCTTTCACGACTGACGCCATCTCTCGTCATCCAGGCAGAAAAGGATTTTCCAGACAATGGTTCGAACGCTTGCCGCACTTCGGATAAGTAGAGCAATTTGCCCCGTCAGACGAAATCATTCAAAAAAATCGCGGGCATGTTCTCAAGCGGCCCCGGACGAGCCAAAAGGAAGCCTTGAACGTAACCGCAGTGTCGCGTGCCGAGAAAGGTCAGCTGATCCCTGGTTTCCACTCCCTCAGCCACCACATGCAGCTTCAACGCCTTGGCAAGCGCTATCACGGCCTCAGTGATGGCGGTATCCTCCACGCCGTGGGGCAGGTCACGGATGAAGGCACGATCAAGCTTTAGCGTATTGACCGGAAAGCGTTTGAGATAGCTCAGCGACGAGTAGCCGGTGCCAAAGTCATCGATAGCCAGTTGTACGCCAAGATCGCGCAGCGCTTGCATGGTATCAATGGCGGCCTCGACATCATCCATCACCATGCCTTCGGTAATTTCCAGTTCCACCTTCTCGGGCGGAATGCCACTCTCTTCAAGAGCGATACGCACGACATCAATGAGGCCTGGCTGGCGAAACTGGCGGGCGGACAGGTTAATCGCGATCCCCGGCACCCAGCCAATACGTTCGCTCAGTGCCATGGTATCCCGGCAGGCACGGCGCAAAACCCAAGCGCCCAGCGGCACAATCAGATTGGTTTCTTCGGCCAGGGGAATGAAGTCGGCAGGCGACACCATGCCATCGCCACGAGGCCAGCGAATGAGCGCCTCCATGCTGGAGAAGCGGTTTGTTTTTAGGTCTAGCTTGGGCTGGTAATACAGGGTGAAGGCGTCTCCCGCCACGGCACGGCGCAGATCGCTTTCTAGGCGCGCCCGCGCGGCACTGTTCTTATTCATGCTGTCGGAGAAAAAACGAAATTCGCCTCCTCCCTGTGATTTGGCCTGACCCAGGGCGGTCTCGGCTACCCGAACAAGCGCGTCAATGTTAGCGGCATTGTCAGGAAAAATGCCGATACCGATACTGGCCTGAAGGAAGACGTCTTCGATATTCTCCGTCTTGTTTTGAATCGTAAAAGGCTGATTCATCGCGTCCAATATGCGCGTTGCCACGGCGGTGGCATTCTCAGGCTGTTTGAGATCATTGAGAATAACGGCAAAGTCGTCACCCCCCACACGGGAGACAAGATCAGGATGACGTTCACAGCGGCTCTCCTGGCGCGCAACGAGATCGGTTCGGCGCACCGCAATCGCCAAGCGCTCAGCCACTTCCACCAGCAGTTGGTCCCCGGCGAGAAAGCCAAAGGTGTCATTGACCTGCTTGAAGCGGTCGATGTTGATCAGCATGACGCCAACGCATGTCCCTTGGCGGCGGGAGATTTCGAACTCGTGCTGTAAACGATGGCGAAACAGCAAACGGTTGGGCAGCGTGGTCAGCGAATCATAATACTGCAGCCGCTCGATCTCCTCTTCCGACGCTTTTTGCTCAGAAAGGTCGTGGAACATAGCCACGAAGTTGCGTGTCTTGCCCGTCTCATCCACCAGCCGGTCGATACTCATCAACTTGGGAAAGACGGCACCGTCCTCGCGGCGATCCCAGATTTCGCCTTCCCAATGCCGGTCCTTGTTCAACGCCGCCCACATCTTGCGGTAGAACGCGGGGCCATGCCGGCCGGATTTGAGGATAGTCGGCTTCTTGCCGATGACATTCTTGAGCTTGAAGCCCGTCATTTTCTCATAGGCGGGGTTGGCATGGAGAATGCGATTATCGGCATCGGTGATCACCACCGCATGGGTGGCACGTTGAACGACCCGGTTGACGAGCTCGAGGTTGTTGATCGTCTGCTGGTGGCTTTCGACTTCCTTCTCCAGTTGCGCCGTGCGTTCGCGCACCCGTTTTTCAAGCTCGGTGTTGACGTCTTTGAGTACCCGCTCCTCGTGCTTGCGTTCGCTGAAATCTTGAAGAAAAGCGGCAAAACGAGGCGCGTTGTTTTCCTTGAAAGTGCTCACCGATATCAGCAGAGGGATCTTGTTGCCGGTGCGATCGATGCCCTCTACTTCCCGCGTGGCGCCCACCATGTAACGTGAGCCGTACTCAAAGTAGGTCGCCACATGATCGGGATGGCGACAACGTTCAGGACTGGGCATTAAAATGCTGATGGGATGGCCCGCCAGGGACCCCGGCGCGTAACGAAACATCGCTTCCGCCGCCTGATTGGCCTGCAAAATGCGGCCACGCTTATCGGACACAATGATGCCGTTAACGGCCGTGGCTAACAGATCAGCGTGATAGCCGTTTTCAACTCCCGCACCGGCTTCGTCCATGGCGTATTACTCCGATCATTATTATATTCGCGCTGTATGCATTTCGTTAAGCACGCGGATCTCAATGACTCAGTACGATACCTGAGCCACCGGGTACGGATGTTGAAAATCCCGCGGTGGCGCCATCTGTTTAGCCAAGCTTTCAATCGAGCACAACTGTATCCGTGAGGCCATCTCGTGAGTAGCCCTCCCGTTTGGATGAACAAGCAGTGTCACTCTGATCTAAACCTCTTTAGTTTATGCCTTTTTAGTCTGCGATTGACAAGTAATTTCATATTTTTCATGAAGCTATAAAAGTTGCAAAAAAAATACCACTTCAATGAAATTAATTTTACTTAAGACAAATTGATTAATACTAAACTATTGCTTCTATTAGTACTTTTCAATTAAAATTTTACATAAAATTACCTGTTGAAATCATGCGGCGTCCATTTTGTAGACTTTTTGAAGTCCTTCTCTAGGCTCGAAAGCCCGCGTCAGTGACCTAAAGCAGGCACCATCTAATTCATCTGGCGCTGGAGTGTAAGACATGCGTGACAATGGGCCGGTAACACAAACCAACTACCCGCTTGCTCCCGACGACGTACTCATTTCCAAGACCGACACCCAAAGTCACATCATCTACGCCAACCGGCGCTTTATCGAGGTCAGCGGTTTCACCTACGAAGAGCTTAAAGGCGAGCCGCATAATTTAGTGCGCCATCCCGATATGCCAAAAGCTGCCTACAAGGACATGTGGGACACCCTGAAGAAGGGCCACTACTGGAGTGGGCTGGTCAAGAACCGGCGCAAAAACGGCGATCATTACTGGGTGCGCGCCAATATCGTGCCACTGCGAGAAGGCGGCAGCATTCAAGGTTACGCCTCGATACGTGTCAAGCCCGACGAGGAAGAGGTTCGTCTGGCTGAAGAGGCCTACCGTGACATCCGTGAAGGCGGCAAGCGCTACACGGTATCCGAGGGCAAGATCTATCGCACGGGTCTACGCAAGCACTGGCAGCGCTTCAAACCCGAAAGCCTCGCTGCCCGCCTTGGTGCTACCAGCCTTGTAACGCTTTTACTGCTGGGCATTACCGGTATTGGCGGGGGCTATATCATCCATCAGCAGACACTGGATAAAGATCGTGCCGAGCTGCGCCTTGCCGCCCATGCTCTTGAAGGCAGCATAAACCAGGGTCAAGCCAGCCTACTGGCCGGTGTTGACCCCCGTGCTGAACTCAGCCCAAGGTTGGCGGCTGAACAGCTGCGCGAGGTCGCGCAAGACCTTGAGCAGGCGTGGGGGGCATTCAAGAGCGACCTCGATAACCGCCAGCCGAATGTCAGTACAGCGCTCGACGCGCGCTTGCAGCGCCTGTTTGGTGTCGTTATGCCTGAGGTGGCGCGCCACCTGGAAGCGAATCGCACCGACGAGGCCCAAGCCCGTTTCTCGCAGTTCATCCAGCAAGATGCCACCGCCCTTCTCGATGAGCTCGATACGCTGCAGCAGACCCTAGCCCAATGGGGCGAGAGACGTTCCTTAGATGTCGCTTTCGAGAACCAACTGGGCAGCATCTTTGGCCTGATCGCCGTCGTCGGTGGCCTTTTAATCTCGTTGACACTCTGGCGCATTGGCCGTTATATCCGCGTCTCCCTGCGCCAAGCCAACGACTTCACCCTTCAGGTAGCAGCAGGCAACCTCAAAGCCGACCTGCCGCGGGCCAGCAAAAACGAGGTAGGCCAGACCCTGCGCTCGCTCAACTTCATGCGCAAATCGCTCAGCTTTTTAATCGGCGAGGTCAATCAGCGGGTCGGCGTGGTACGCCCCTCAATCAACGAGCTGATTGAGAATAACCAAGCCATGAGCGGACGTATTGAGCAGCAGGCCTCGGCGGTTCAGGAAACCGCGGCCAGCGCCGAGGAGATTTCCTCGACCGTGGCTCACAGCGCCGAAAACGCGCAACTGGCAAGCGATGCGTCAAGCGGTAACTCCCGCGAGGTGGAAGAAGCGGGCCGCATCATGCAGACACTTGGCCAATCGATGCAGGACATCACCCAGCAAGCCAACAACATGGCCAGCATTGTCGGCACCATCGATTCTATTGCTTTCCAGACCAATATTTTGGCGCTCAATGCCTCGGTGGAGGCGGCTCGGGCCGGCCAGCACGGCCGAGGCTTTGCGGTGGTTGCTCAGGAAGTACGCAAGCTCGCAAGCCAGTCAGCGGATGCCGCTCAGCAGGTGCAAACCTTGATCCAGCAGACGCAAGGGAGTATCAAAGAAGGCGAGAAACATACCGTTTCAGCGGAAAATGCCATGGGCCGTATCCGAGAAGCAAGCCACCGGGTCAACGACCTGATGGGTGAGATCAGCGCCGCAACCAAGGAGCAGAACCAGGGCGTGGGCGAAATTAGTCAGGCGATTTCCGAGATCGACCGCGGCACCCAGGAAAGCTCAAGCGCGATGCAGAGCTACAACGCCTCGACTCAGGCTCTGCGCCAAGAAATCTTTTCCTTGTCCCATAGCACGCGTGCCTTTCTGTCCGAAGCGGATATTCAGGCCCAAAAAGGCGATCAAGGGCTCCCCGCGCCTGACTGGCAAAGTGCACATGCGTCACTGCCGAGATCTCGCCCTGCACCTACAAAGAAAGCAACTGACCGTCAGACAGCGTCCCATGACGACTGGGCATCGTTCTAAGCCTGAAGCCAAACTATGAGCGCAGCGCTTGTCATTTACTCAAACGGGATACATTCAACGATGCAGCCACCTGGCATTCCTGACGACGAGCTGGAGCGCCTCGCGGCGCTCCACGCCCGAGGGCTTCTCGACACCCCCGCTGAGGAGCGCTTTGATCGCCTGACGCGCATCACCCAACACGCCTTAAGCGTCTCGACGGTGCTGGTCACACTTGTCGACAGCGATCGTCAATGGTTCAAGTCGCGCCAAGGGCTAGCAGTCTGTCGGATTTTAGATAACGTCATGAGATACTTGCCTCCTGCCACCCCACCGGAACGACGCCATGAGCCGCTTCATCCCCGTTGATCGCCAGACCGACTATCTTCTGCCGCCTTCCGTGGA
>NZ_QPIJ01000088.1 GCF_003336665.1 Vreelandella rituensis
ACAGTGATTCGGCGTCCACTTTGCACAGGCAGCTAATGAAATAGCGACCGGCGCGGTCTTGGGACACGGTAACGGTGCTGGGGGCTGACGGAAGCACGCGGCTCCAGCGGATGCTGAGGGGCTCCTGGCACTTGGCCAGCGTGATCAGGCCGTTGCGATACGCAAATGCTGAACTGGCAAAGGTGGCGGACTGCCGCTGCTTCTTTGACTTGAAGCGTGGATATCGAGCGCGCTTGGCAAAGAAGTGCTTGAAGGCCGATTGTTGATGGCGCAGGCATTGCTGCAAGGGCACCGAACTGACCTCGGCCAGGAACGCGGTGTCAGGCTGTTTTTTCAGCTGGGTCAGGAAAGCGCTGGCGTCGTTGTAACCGATCTTTTCCTGGCGTTGATAGAACGCATCGGTGCGATGTCGCAGCACCGCGTTCCAGACAAACCGCACGCACCCAAACGTCCGCGCCAGCAGGATTTCCTGCTCGGGCGTCGGGTAGAATCGGTACTTGTAGGCGCGTTCGGTTTTCATGACTTACAGCTTAGTATCATTTACGTAAGAGATTAAGGCGTCCTCTCGGACGCCGCGCTTGTATCCCTTCGCGCTACGCGACTCAGGAAGAGGTATTACGCGTTTCTAGATAATTGAACAAACCAACCACCCATTCCGTTGGTGCCTCAAGCAACAAACTGCGGCCGGGATAGCGATAACGCAGCTCCAAGGGATTTTTCTGGTGTCGCCGGGCATCTACCGGCCCACGATACTTCATCGACTGAATGTGGAAACCAGCACGTTCAGCCCTGCGGAGCAGCCATAACTTGATCGACAGTGAATCTATCGGCACTTCAACCTTCCTTGGTTACCGGTTTCAATATGGGATCGAGACGGGAGACTGACCTCAAGGCGGCATTTGCCCCAAGGCGGTGACGTCGTGTATCAGGAAGCATCGCCTGACGCGCTTCCCATACCAGATCAGCTATTTCATCCAAGGGTTGGTAGTCCAGAGGCGCCGACTGCAACAGTTGGCGGATACGTAGATGGTCAGTCGCGATAAAAGCCTGTTCCAGTTCCTGTAAAAAGGCTTCCAGCCTGGGCCATTCCCAGAAACGCTCTTTGGAGGTCATGATGCGATCGTGCTGTGTCTTGCTGACGTCATGTCCGATCAACAATTCCTCGAAAAGCTTTTCCCCGGGACGCAAGCCAGAGTAGACAATTTCTATATCTCCTTCCGGATGCTCGGCGTCTTTCACCTCCAGTCCTGAAAGGCGCACCATATTCCTGGCCAAATCATGAATGCGTACCGGTTCCCCCATGTCGAGCACGAACACTTCGCCGCCCTCACCCATGGCGCCGGCCTGGATGACAAGCTGGGCGGCTTCGGGAATTGTCATAAAGTAACGGGTGATGTCGGGGTGAGTTACCTTGATGGGGCCACCCTGCTCGATCTGATTGCGAAACACCGGCACAACGGAGCCACTCGACCCCAGTACATTACCAAAACGCACCATGCAGAAACGCGTGTTGGACTGCGAATGGGCGAAGGCTTGGCAGATAAGTTCGGTCAAGCGCTTGGAAGCGCCCATGGCATTGGTGGGACGAACCGCCTTATCGGTGGACACCACCACAAAGGTTTCCACCCCCGCCGCCATCGCCGCCTTGGCAAGATGCAAGGTACCGAAGACGTTATTGCTTACTCCCTGTACCAAATTGAATTCCACCATCGGCACATGCTTGTAAGCGGCGGCATGGTAGACGGTATGCACCTCGAAGCTTTCGAACACTGCCTTGAGACTGCCCGGATGCTGCACCGAAATAAGCAGTGGTTTCAGCTCGCAGCGCGACTGGGTGCTCTCGATATGCTGTTTCAATTCCTGCTCGATGGCGTAAAGTGCAAACTCACAGTTGTCGACCAGCAGCAGGCAAACAGGCTCTTGATCAAGTATCTGACGACACAGTTCACTGCCAATCGAGCCTCCCGCACCGGTCACCATGACCGCCTTGTCGCGAATATTGGCCTGCATCAGCTCAGGAAAGGCAGGGACCGACTCCCGGCCGAGCAAGTCCTCAAGCGCCACCTCGCGAAGTTCGCTGATCTTGGCCCGCCCGGCGATCACATCGGCACTGCCGGGAATCGTCTTGAGAGGCACGGAAAGGTCCGAAAGCCAGTGCAGTATTTCACGGCGCCGCCAACGTGGTGCGCTGGGAATAGCCAACAGAACCATGGCGGCCCGGTGTTCCTGAACCAGGGCGGCGAGTGCTACCGGTTGATGCACCCGCAGCCCTTCGACCATGGCGCCTTCCAGGCCTCGCCAATCATCGACAAAAGCCACCGGTTCGTATTCGCCTCCGTTGCGAAGCGCGGAGACCAGCTCGCAACCGGCAGCTCCGGCCCCGTAGATCACCACCGGCTTTCGCTGACGACGTTGGCTATGGTGATACAACTCCCGCAGCAGAAAACGCAGGCTGCCGACACCCAACAGCAAGAGCAGCGCATAGATAACGATGATGGATGGCCCAATGGAATGTCCCGCCAAGTAACTTGCCGGTGCCACTAACAGAGCTGATGTCATCACGACAATGACGACTTTCGGGACGGTGACATGGCTCATGTAGCGAATCACCAAGCGATACAGCCCAAGCCAATGAAAAAGAAAGAGACTCGTCGGCACCAACAGCCCGATGGCCAGCCACAAGGAACCGTTTCTCAGCGGCTGCAGGCTTTCCAGGTGGATCATGGTCGCCAGTTGCAGGCTACCCGCCATGATCACGCCATCTAGCACGACAAGCACCCTGCGCTTTATCCAACGCGGCGTCATCGATAACGACTTCATTAAACTAGCCATGTTTTCCCCCTGCCTTTCCCTGCTGAGCTTCCTTGCGGGTTGTCCGGTCACGATGCTGATGTGGGTATCATTTCAAGGGGAGTCGAGAATCAGACCCTGACGCGAGGTGGCCACCGAGCTTTGCCGATAGAGATGCCAGCAGATCACCAGTAAAATCCAGAACAGCGTCGAGCGCAGACCATTATGGGTGGTGGAATAGATCAATGGCCCGGCCACCCCGGCCCAGACGTAAAGCGGAGCTCGACGCAGTACAATGGCGATGGTCAACAGGAAAAGCCCCAGCCCCGGCAGGCCATAGGCAAACAACATGTTGACGTAGGAGGAATGAATTTCGTGCCCGTCGTAGGGAGCAAAACGCTCACTTTCGCCTTCTCCCGCCCCGAAGATGGCGTATTCGGGAAAGTTCATCAGCCGGTCGAACTTGCGCTCTTCATAGACGCTGTCTACCTTGCTTGGCGCCCTGTCCATGCGCGCCTCCAGGTTGCGCAACACTTGCCCGTCCGAACTGATATTGGCCACCAACACGCCCCCCAGCAGAAGAGGGATTAGCAGCAACAGGCGAGCGAAATGCTTGACCTGCTTGGCATTAGCCATGGCCCAGCCGATCAATACCAGGACACCTCCCCCCATAGCCGCCAACGACGAAGCCGCTAGAATTCCCAGCACCCCGGAAGCCAGACCGGCCAGCCCCAAGAGTCTCATCCGCGGATGAAAATCATCGAGCATCAACAGCACCACCACGCCGCATAGCGAAAAATAGGCCAACTGATTGGGGTTATTGAAACTCCCGGTGGTACGGTTAACCCCCATGGCTAATTGCACCAACACTTGGCTACCCGCGACCAGAAGCGCAATAGACACGCCATTGCGGATAATCGCCTTGGCACGTTCGCCGTAAACGCCCAGAAAACGCAGCAACGCGATACCCACCAGGAAATTGAACAGGAAAAACTGGGCGGGCCTGAAAAAGCTGGTGGTTTCCATCACCAGCGTCCAGCCAAGGCACACCAGCACCACCCAGAGCACCATCAATCCCCAGCACAGGGCAAAGGGTGAGACTTTCAGGCGCTCGTCGCCCAGTGACATCACCAGCATCACACCGGCAAAGCCGATCAATGCAAAGTCGGTCAGCTGCGGCGCACCGCTGGGAAACAGATAAAGGCTGCCTAGTGAAAGACCCAGGAACAGCAGTAGCGCACCGATCAGATTCATGGCAACACCCTTTTTCTACCGTGGCTAGAGATTAGCCATCATCTGGAAGGTATGGTTGCGGCTGGCCAGGTCGTCGTAGGTACCGGCATCGCTCACCCGCCCGTCCTCGAGCATATAAATGATGTCGCATTCCTTTACCGTCGCCAGGCGGTGGGCGATCAACACCACGGTCATCTGACCGGAAAACCGCTGGATGTCTTCCATGACGCGGCGTTCGGTGATGCCGTCCAAAGCGCTGGTGGCTTCGTCGAATACCAATACTCTGGCTTGCTGGTAAAGGGCGCGAGCGATACCCAGACGTTGGCGCTGGCCTCCGGATATCTGTACTCCGCGCTCGCCTATCCGTGTTTCGAGACCTTCTGGAAACCTTTCGAGCAGATCGTCGAGTTGCGCCATATGCAGCGCCTCCTTGGCTCTCTCTACATCGATATCCTTGCGATCAATGGCAAAGGCGACGTTTTCGAGGATGCTGGCATCGGACAGAAATATCTGTTGCGGTACAAAACCCACGCCCGCCTGCCAATTGCGCAGGTTTTCCTGCGTTAAAGGCACATCATCGATCAGAATCTGGCCTTGCTGAGGTTCGATCAGGCCCAGCAATAGATCCACGGCAGTACTCTTGCCACTGCCGGAGGCTCCCACCAATCCCACCATCTGGTTGACCGGGATCGTCAACGTCAACCCATCCAGTGCCAATGCCCGTGTTCCTGGATAGTCGAAGACCACGTCTTGCATCTTGATCTCTCGCTGAGGCACCCATGGGGTTATCCGCGCATCCGGCTGAGCCTCAATGGCGGCGTGGGTATTTTTCGATTCATCACGGCTCGCGATCAAATCCTCACGAATCGCGTCATAAGCCGCCAAATTGCCACGGATTTTCGAGATGGAGGTATAGATCTTCTGGAAACCGGGCAGCATCTTGAATCCGGCCAGGGCGTAGATCGAGAGGGCCGGCAGAATTGCGCCAAGATTCCCCTCATAGAGGTTGAGCAGATAAAGCACCAGCAAGATCACCGAACCGAAAGCCATCAGTTCAATGGCGTAACGCGGGGCCTCACTCAGCCCTTGGGTCACTCCCTGCCCCCGCGCGATGCGATTGCTGGCCTTCTCGAAGCGCGAGGTAAACCCTGCCTGGCGATGCAATAGCAGCAGGTCCTTGATGCCACCGAACCCTTCGCTCATCAGCTTGAAGCGTTTGGATTGAGCCTCGGAAACCCGCTTTCCATGGACGGTCAAAAAACGGCGCACTGTTTGATAAAGCAGCAGATAAGTGACGATGAATATCACCACACCAAATATCGCCACCACCGGATTGTAGAGAAAGATCGCCAGGGTCATCAGGGTCACCATGACCGTCTTGGCATTAAGCTCCATGGCAGGGTTGATGATCTTTGTGGTCACTCGCTGAACTTCCGCGGATACCTTGTTGACCAAACCACTGGTGTTCTGGCTGGAATGAAACAGCCAGGGCTGGTGCAGGTAATAGTGGTAAAGGCGGCTCGATATCTCCGCCCCCACCTGAGAGCTATAGAGCGCCAGTCGCCAGGTGGTATACATGGAAAACACTGCCGCGAGCAACAACACGCCGAGCACCATAGCGCCCAATAAACTCAAGAAACTCTTGGGGCTTTGCATGCCGCTGAAGGTATAAGCCCAGGCAAGCCAGCCATCGCCCTGGAGCTTGCTCATGTCACCGACCACCGCCATGAAAGGGCCGATGGCGATAACACCAGCGATCTGAGCCAGGGCCATGCCAATGATCAACGCCTGGAGTTTCAGCAATCGACGCCGTTGTTGCTGAGTCAATAATGAATAGAATTCGCGCAATTGCTTCAGCATATTGGATCACCGGTAAGCATAGAGGTAGCTGCCGTAGTAACCGTGGCGGCTATTGGTGGGTTTCTTCACGCCGTTTAGAATTCCTCCCTTGAGCCTCACGCCGGCATTCTCCAGGCGGCGTTTGGCGGCCTTGATTTCGCCGGGAGGGTTACAGTCGAAACGCACCACCATCAAGCTGGTCCCGACCAACTTACCCACCACCGTGGCATCGGTCACCGCGAGTATTGGCGGCGTATCCACTATCACCAGATCATAGTGCTGGCTCATCGTTTCCAGAAAATCGTGGAAGCTGTGCTGCATCAAAAGCTCCGATGGGTTGGGCGGCACACTGCCTCGCGCCACATAATCCAGCCCTTTCAGATCGCTATGACGAATAGCCTCATCCACGCCGATACGCCGTGCCAACAGTTCTGAAAGTCCCTTTACGCCCTTGCCATCAAAGGCATGGTGCAAGTGGCCACGGCGCATATCCGCATCAATCAACAGCACTTTCTGCCCGGCCTGGGCGCATACCGCCGCCAGGTTGGCCGCCACGAAGCTCTTGCCCACCCCCGGGCTTGCCCCGGTAATCATCAACCGATTATTGTCGGATTCGAGCATGGCGAAATACAGGCTGGTACGCAGCCCGCGCAAGGCCTCCACCGCGATTTCGGCGGGTTTCTTGATGGCCAGCAAGCCTCGGAAAACTTCCTGGGCCTTTTTGGAACGGCGCGGACGGATTCGCTCGGTGAGCCCAGCCTGTTCGCCGGAATCCGGCAGCGTGGCGTAGACAGGCAGACCCAACTCTTCAAGCTGTTCGGGCGTCTTGATCGCTCGGCTGAGCAACAGGCGCACCACAATCAGCATGACCGCCAGCAATGCCCCGATCAGGCCGCTGACCGCGGTTATCAGAGGTATGCGCGGTGCGATGGTGCCTGGATTGAGCATGGCGGCGTCCAGAATGCGCACATTACCCACGGTGCCGGCCTTGACCAGACGCATCTCTTGAAGCTGGTTGAGCAGTTGCACATATACTTGCTGATTGACCTGGCTATCCCGAGTCAGGCGCAGCACTTCCTGCTGAGTTTCGGGTAATTCATTGACCTGCGCATTGAGACGGTCACGCTCGGCTTCAAGCTGGGCACGCTGTCTCAGCAGTGTCTGGTAGTTGGGGTGCGAGGGTCGATACCGCTCAGCCAGGTCGGCCTCCCGCATGGCCAGTTCGCTGAGTTGGTTTTCTACCTCCACCACCCGAGTGAGCAGGTTTTGGGTCTCGAACGTCAGATCCACGGAGTCGCGTTGCGCCCGATAGTCGTTGAGCATCCCCTCGGCATCCGAAAGTTGGTCGCTGACCTGGGGAATCTGCTCGTTGAGAAAGGCGATCTGCTTCTCCGCCTCTTCCGAATGACGTTGCACGTTCTGGGTCAGGAAGACCCCGGTCAAGGTATCCAGCGTCGGCTGGATCTGGTTACGATCGGTACCGTTCAGGGTCAGTTCATATACCCCTGAATCAATGCCTCGCGGCATGATCTCGAAACGTCGTTTCAAATCCTTTATCGCATTAAGGGAAGACGTCCGCTCCAAGATGAATTCTGCACCGGGGTGTGCTTTCGCCTGGCTGACGAAAAGACGATAACCCAGTGCATCGTCCTGAACCGTCTCCCCTACTTTACCGGTAAGAAGCGTTTCTTCTTCCAGCAACAACTCAAAATTGCCGTCGGCCATCAGGCGCAGCACATGCTTCCTTCCCACGTTTTCATCGGGCACATCGAAACGTGCAACGCCTAGCGACTCACCGGCCCACACATAAGGATTGTCCCAATCGCTATCCTCGGAATCCGCTAACCACTCGCGCATGAAGGCCGGGGTGAGGCTTTCGAACCAGCCTTGGTTAACCCCATGATTGACCAGGAAATCCCCCACCACCGGCAGCCGGCGCGGCTCGACCCGAATGGCCAGGTCCTGCCGGTCAGCGGTTTCTCCCAGCACCATGCGCGACTGCAGTATTTCAAGTTCGGCGGAGGTAGGGTTACCTTGCTGCTGCTCCCCCAATGACTCCATAAGCGCCAAGTTCGAACCTTGGCTTTCGATCTGAACCAAGGCATCTGCCTGATAGACCCCCGGCTGAGAACTAGCGTGAAAATAGCCGGCCAGCAGAAAAAGCCCCGTCATCGATACGATCAACCAGCGATGATCGGAAAGCGTATCTACCAACTTGCGCAGATTAAGGTCGTTGCTTTCCTGAGGTTCGGACGACGACGAAGGTGGTGGGGGAAAGTAAGTCATGGTCATGCCTCATTACTCGTAAAAAATCATTCAAATCGGCGCTTACAGATCACCGACATCCGTGGCGACCGTCGCGACATCACCCGGCAGACTGACCGAAGGCAGCAGCAGCGAGATCACGGTGTTCCAGCGAGCCAACGGTGCTGACGTCACGTACACCACGTCCTGCGGCTGGAGAGGAAAGCGCGTTCCCAGCAAGAGACGGGTGGCATCCTGAATATCCAGTTGGTAAACGGTGGCGATCTTCTCGCTGCCGGGCAGGTTTCCTCGCACCACGAAGATGCCCGAAGGCTCGGCACGGCTTTCATTCACGCCACCAGCTCTTCCCAATGCATCCGTCAAGGTGATGCGCTCGTTACCCAAGGCAATCGCACCGGGACGTCTTACCTGTCCCATCACGACAACGTTCTGATTTTCCATGGTCGGTACGTGCAGCAGGTCGCCATCACGCAGTAACCGGTTCTGGGTCATATCCCCTTGGCGCATCATGGCGTAGAGCGAGATGCGTTCTTCGCTACCGTTGCGGCTCAGTGTGACGTTGCGCCAGTCCGCATTGTCGTTCGCCCCGCCTACTTCACTGATGGCATCGAGTACCGTCATCGGCACGATGGTCAATGGCAGGGTGCCGGGGTTTTCCACAGCGCCACTGATATAGACTTTCTGGGAGTGAAACGCCGCAATACCGACTTCCACCTGGGGCTCGGTGATCACGCTGGAAAGCCGCCGGGTGATCAGTTGACGTACCTCGTCAAGCGTCATTCCCTCGACCTTTACCCGCCCCACATAGGGGTAAAACATGGTGCCATTGGGCCGTATCCGGTTACCGGTTTCCGCAGCGGAGCGCTCGGCACCGGCAGGAATGGTCAATTCGGGATGGTCATAGACAATCACGCTCAAGATGTCGCCTGGCCCCACGCGATACTCGTAGCCCTGCACCTCCTGGTGCAATGCCTCCGGCGTTGCCTGGGTGGGCGCTTCTCTCACGTGCATCGCATCCACTAGGTCCGGTGTGATCGGTTGCACGTTCACTCGCCCATCCAGCGATTGTGCAAGATTACTCTCATCGATATGACCACCGGGAGCCATGGCACAGCCACTCAGCACCCCCAGAAGCATGAACAACATCAGAAAGCGAACCAGTCGCACCGGGCGCTCGCTAGATTCCACTTCTTCTACTTCATTGAATTTATTCATTCTCTGCTCCCTGTACTTTGTGTCTTGCCACGCTACCGCCCGGGGATTGTGATCAGGCATTTCCCAGAGCCTCATTGAAAACTCGCCCTGACAATGCCAGAACCCGCGCACCGCCATGAGGCATGACTGCCAACCTGACAGACAGACACAAGTTTACATAAAAACACAAATAGCGTATTACCATTTGTATGATGGAAGCAGAATGAGATAACTAACGCCTAACACCTCTATAAAAGGAGCTATGGTGACTTCTGGTGTATGGGAGGAAGTAGGAAGGGTGGCGTATCCTGTTGATTGATCACGACCAAGATCTCAACCAACAAGAGTGGATACGCCATGACCGATTCTACCCTCCA
>NZ_QPIJ01000089.1 GCF_003336665.1 Vreelandella rituensis
GGATGGCCCATTAAAACAGGTGGTAGCGCTTAACTGGCAAGCGCTAGTAGCTATCAATTCGATAGCGCATCCACACAACCGGCGGCAGAAAAAATGCCGGGCCCGACCTACGCCCGAATTTTCTCGCCACCAGAAAAATACAAGACCAAGGACCTCTCCAGAAAAACGGCCCGCTCGATCACCACCTGGTCGCCACAAACCACCCCGGGGGTACTCCCAGCCTCCCGGTCAATTTTGAATTTGGACCCCCGCCCAGGGGTGCACCTCCCGATCATTTTCAAATCCGGCGCGCACCATGGCAAGCCGCGTGCCCAGGAAAAGAGACGCCCATCTCACTTCGGCGTCCGTTCGTCCCCCGGCCATCAACCGCCCATCGCCGGCCATCAACCGCCCATCGCCGACCCACAACCCTGCTGCGTCGCAACAAGGCACAGTCGAGTCTCGATCAACTTGATGACTTGAGAAAAATGTGTGACACGATCAACAACGAGATTGGGCGTTTGACGGCTTCTCTAAACTACCGCCATGTGGGCTCAACCACAGCGGTTGCGGTGCTGATCTACGTGACCACCTGCATGTTCACTCACTATGGGGAGGACCATGGGGTCGATCGGACACCCCTGCTGTCCGTCCAACAGCGCGCTGTGGGCGATTTTCTCGTTGGGCAAGGGGTTGGTAGCTCCGAGGGCGATGAGGCCCTTGTTGACCTCGCTAGGGCCAACGGCACTGTGGCCTATCTGGCGTCGTTGCCCGGGTGAGCTACGCGGGCGGCCATTGGGGTGGTACTGCTTGGTGGTGGGCAAATCGGGTTTTTGCTATAAAACAGATAGCTGTCGGCACTTGTTGGATAAGCGCTGGCCGTCTTTTACACCCTGGCGTTCAACGCTGCTCTTGGGGTCTTACCTTTGCTAAAAAACAGATAGCTACCAACGCTTTATGGATAAGCGCTAGACCCCGATTTCCCTGTATTTCTTGGAGTGGTCTGCTGGCGGTGCCGTAGAGACCTGTGCTCCGTGCACATCGGCACCCCTCTTTCTCATGCACAAAATCGCCCGCCCTTTTTCGTGGGCCAAATTGGGTGCAATTTTTCAAACGGACCCCTCTTTTGCTGGGCGCCTATGCGCTCTGTTTTTTCAGGAGCCCGGTTGGAGGGGGCCAATGTCCCTGGAGGTTTTCCCCGGCAGTTTTCACAGCAACACCTCGGCGCGCAGGCCCCGCCACCTGCACCAGTCCGGCCACCTCCAGCTCGCGCAGTATCTGCTGCACGCGGCGCTCGCTGATCCTGAGCATCCCGGCGATCTCGCGGGTGCCGAACCCCTTCTCGATGAACCGAGCCACGCTGCGCTTGCGCAGGTCGTCCTCATGGTCGCGCAGGCGGGGTACGGCCAGGTGCTCGCCCGGCCATGCCTCACACAGTCGCTTGGCGGCTGGCAGACCCAGCAGGCGGACCAGCAGGTGGCCTTCCTCGGCCACGATGGGCACGTAGAGGTTGCTGCCGTCACCGAACCAGGCCACGAGACGCAGTGTCGCGCTGAAGCCGATCACGGCGCTGATGTCATCGAGGGTGGTGTTTCGCAGTTCCATGGGGGTCTTTCCGTTTCAGTCAAACCGTGTGAACGGGATGTTGTGGCCCGACAGCAAACCTTGCAGGTAATTGATGTGAGCCCGCATCACCTTGTACGGGTGCGAGGTGCCGTTCGGATGCCCTACTGGTGCCATTTGCACATTCAGATCGGCCTGACCGAGATTGTTGAAGTGCTCAATCCAAACACGTTCATGGGCATTGCGTCGTTTCTGATCAAGCAGAATTGCCGAAGCTACTTCCTCCAAAAGACATGCTTTGATGTCCCATCCGGCCAGCACCATCTGTGCCATCCAAACCTGACACGGCCGGGCATTTTTAGGGGCGATGTTGTGGTGATGGGTGTAAAGCCTTTTCTCGATACGAACGCTTGACCCCACGTACCTAATCTCACCTGACAACGGGTCTAGCAATCCGTAAACACCCGAGGTGTACGGAAAACTCGCTCTGATCACACAGTGCAATTTGTCGTGTTCAAAAATCTGCATAAAACCAATCTGCAATTTGTCTACAAGTTTCTCCGTTAGTGACGCAAGTGACGCATTTAGGTGCTTTTTCCAAAACTCTCTTTACGCATAGGTGGAAAAAGTCAAAAAAGGGCAAAATGCGTCACTTGCGTCACTCTGTAGGGCTAAAACAGGTCCGCTGAACCCTTTATGCGTAACCCAGACCTCAAGCGCACGCCGCCTGACCCCCGGATTGGCGGAAATCTCGTGTCCAACCGACGCGATAGAGCGGTGCTACTTCGGATGTAATTGAGCAATCCGCGACCGCGAGCGAACATTTCCCACGAGTCCCACAGCTCTTTTGACGACACCGTGGCCGAAGGATCAAGGTCGCAGCACTCATCCAGCCACTCGGCCAAGAGGTCCATCTGCGACCGATAGGCGTCGCGGGCCGCGAGAACGCGCTTGGGCGGCACGAGGCCGTCCTTCTGATACCGCAGGGCTGCCTTGACGATCAGCGCAAGGATGCCGGCCATTTCCAGGGCGAGTTTTTCCTTCCGTTTTCCATCCTTGGGCACGTTCGGGTCGTTCTCAAAGTTGCGCTCGAACGGCAGCATGCCCATGCGGCGCCAGATGCCGTTGTCGTTGCCCTTGATGATCGGCTTGTGGTTCGTCGGCATGTAGACCACCCATGTCGGGGTCATCTCGACGCTGTGCTTGGCATGGATGCCCCGGGCAGTGATGGTGTCGCCCCCGGTCATGCTCTTGACCATACCCTCACGCAGCTCGCCGTTTTCATCCGGCTCATTGACATAGACGAAACGAGCCCCCCGCAATCGAACAAGGTCCTCTCGCGGGCCACCCCCGCCCCCCTTATTACCATCTGCCACAAACGAAGCGGCATCGGCCGAGCGGGCGTAGCTGCCGAACGCCTGGCGCACGGCGTTGAAGATGGTGCTCTTGCCGTTGGCCCCGTTGCCGAAGGCGATGAACATGATGTCCTCGATGGGGGTGCCCATGAGCGCGTACCCGAAGGTGCGCATCACGTACTCCACCATGTCCTCGTCGCCCGAGAACACCTCGGAGATGGTGCGCTCAAACACCGGCGCCTTGGCCCGAGGGTCGAAGTCGCAGGCCGCCACCAAGGTGATGCGCAGGTCTGGGTCCGGGGGCAGCAGCGCGCCCGTGCGCAAGTCCACCACGCCGTTGCGCACGCCCAGGTAGTGGCTGTGCTTGTCCAGCTCGGCAGCCGGCACGGCGACGCGCGGATCGCTGGACGCCAGCTTGACCATGTTGCTCACCATCCTGGCCTGCTGGCTCAGGGCGCAGAACTGGAAGAACTCGGCGCGTTCCTCGTGTTCCTCGACCTCGTTGACCAGGGCGCGGATGGTCTCTTTCGCCAGATGCTCGATTTCCACGTCCACCGCGCGGCGCCAGTAGACGCCGGTCCAGATGAACCACGTTCCGACCTCGGGCACGAACATCAGGCCGTCGCCGTAGCGGTCCAGCATGCGCTCGGCGTTGCCGAACTCGGTCAAGGGCCGCTTGGCCTGCACCGTGGCCGCCCGTGGTCCCACCAGCAGGGCGCGCGCCTGCGTGATGGGCATGTTGGTCTTGGTCAGGGCCTTGTAGCGCGCCTGGAAGGCGCCAATGATCTCCGTGCGCACCAGCGGGTCGTCAGGGATCAGCAGCTTCAGCTTCTCCAGCACCTCCTTTCCGCCCAACTTCAGGCTGTCGGTCTGCGACTGGATCAGTTCCTTGGCTTCGTCCAGCGCGGCGCGGCGCCCTTCGTGGTCCTTCTCGCGCTTGGCCTGCCCGCAGATTTTCAGCAACCAGCGCAGCGTGGTGGGCGCACCGCTGCCCCCGCCGAACGAGCGCCACTTGTAGTCGTACTGCTTGGGGTCGTCCTTGCTGGAGCGTGCTCCGTACTCCTTCCACAGCGCCAGCGCGTCGGACTCATGCTCGGTGCCTGCGAACTCGTGGTGCAGGGACATGCCGACGTGTGCCCAGTGGTCGTAGGAGTCGCCGTCGTTCTCCAGGTGCGACATCCAGCGCTCAACCTCGGCGAAGGACATGCCCACACGGGCCACCAAGCTCATCAGGTCATCGGCGTCGCTGGAGCTGCGCATGGCAGGCGACTCGGCCGAGCCCACCACCGTCACACCGGGGGTGGTGCGCACCAGGCGGCTCACCTCGGCCAGCAGCGCAGCGACATGCTTCTCGGTCACGACAGGCAGGTCAGAGGCGCGCAGCGACTCCAGCCCTCCCATCAGGTCCACCCACTGGTAGTCGCGGCCGGTGTCCGGGTGCTCGTGGTAGGCTACGAACTGCTGGCCCAGGCCCAGGATTTCCACCTGCTGGTGGTTGTCCTTGCCGGACGGCTTGGTGGGGTCCGTGGGGTCGAAGAACTGCACCGAGGCGCCCTTGGCCCAGCCGGCGCTGTCTGCGCGGTAGGCCAGCAGGATGCGCGGCGCGGCCCCCACACGCTCGGCCCCATCACCGAGGTTGCGGCGGCACCAGGCGATGAGCGCAGGGCCGATGACCGGGTGGCTCACGTCGATGTCCACGCCGACGATGGGGTGCGCCCCCTGGCCGCAGAGCACACCCACCCCGTGGTCAGGGTAGCGGGTCAGGTCCTCCATGCCGAGGCGGGCCTTTTGCCAGCCAGAGATTGCTGGGCGTTTTTCGCCCTTGCGGATGGGGACGATCAGGTAGCCGTTGGCGAGCAGCGCCCGGCCATGGTTGCGAAAATGGTCGGTCATCCTTGGGGGCTTTCGGCTTTCTTCTGCTTGCTCTGCTGGCGCAAGGCGATCTCACGAGCAAGCGCTGCGGTCATGGCGCCCAGTTGTTTTACAGTGTGTTTTGGCAGTACAACCAGCTTCGTTTCTTTGGGCGTCCCGGTCTGGAACGCACTGAGCATCCCCACGAAAGCCTCAGCCATGTTCGGGTCGATTGGTGCAAGAGTGGTTCGCCCATCGACCCTGATGAAGATTGCGACCTGTTCGATGTTCATGCCGCACCGCCCTTCAGCTTGGAGACGGTTTCACGCGCCTTCGTCCAGCGCTGGCCCGCGCGCACGTAGGCGTCGTGCATCTTTTCCAGCTTGCGCTCGGCCTCGGCAATGGCCTCATCGCGCGTGGCGAACAGGCCCCCCTGGTGCAGGAGCGACGGTTTGTCGCAGTTGAAGTATCCCTTGATGGAGCCAGGATAGACACCGCAGACAGACAACTGCTTCACGTTCAGCGAAGCGGTGACGTACCAGGCGGTACAGGGGAATTTGGTAGGAGAGAACAAGGCTGGCGACCTTTCTGCAAGGCGCCGCATGGTGGAGACCTGACGGAGCGCCAGCCTGTACCCCATCCGCAAAAATGGGGGTGTCAGGCCCCCACCGTGCGGCTCTGCGGGTGACGGGGAATTCTGGCTGGCGGCGTGCAGTATATCGCGTTTGCGCAAAAACACTAAACGTTTTGCGACACTCGACACTTCAGGATGCTGGTGTACACCGGGTCGATGAACTTCGCGCCCGTGTCGGCCCCGTGCCACCAGAGGTCACCGTCCATCTGCGGGATGCAGCCGCACAGCACGCTGCCGTCGGTCAGCATGATGTCCACCGTAGTGCCGAGACCGAAACCGCCGGGTTCTACCCAACCCTCGGCCGCCTCCCGCATCAACCACCCCCGCCATGCTGCCTCGATCTGCCGGACGCCGTACTGGCCGTTCGCTTCGCGCCAGAACAGGGCCTCCCGGCTGTTCGGATCACCCTCTTCCGGGTGCGACCAGCCTCGCGCCTTCAGCCCCTGGTAGTGGGCCCAGCAGGCGTCTTCGAACTGGGGGCGGGTGTCGGTGTTGGTCATGGCGCAACCTCGCACTCAGCGCACATCGAGCAGATGACCTCCAGCGTCAGCACCTGCGTGCCGTACTTCTCGTGCATGACCACCGAGGCATCGGCGATCCGCTTGGCGAGGTCAGCGCGGCACGAGCGGCGGCTGCAGATCGACAACTGGTAGAGGTACAGACGCGACGTGCCGGCGAGCCCCGCGAATTCGTCGCGCTTGTCGTCGGTCTCCAACTGGCGCAGGACGGCCAGCAGGGGTGTCTTCGGGGTGTTCTTGCGGGCCATTAGGAAGGGTCTTTCTGTGTTTGTGCACGATGGTTCCACTTCGCGCGGACGGCCGCCTTTTGGTCTTCGGTGACGTGGCCCGGCCAGTTGGACACGACAAAGCGCACACCGCAGGGGTTACAGCAGACCGAGAAGACGTCCACTGGGTCAGGGCCGAAACCACCGCCAGGGTTGTGGCCCAGCCGTTCGGAAGGCGCACCCCCGCAGAAGGGGCAGGGTGATAAAGTTATTTCGCACATGCGCAAATTCTAGCTTATTGCGCAATCGCTCACAACCACCCATCGGCCAACGCGAAAAAACTGTTGCGTACACCTAAACTCTGCGATAGTCTTACGTCACCCCAATGAGCCCCACGGAGGTGTGCTCATACCAACCCTTTCCCAACAGGCCGCTTACCCACCGGCCCCACGGGGATCACCGCACCGCTGCGCAGCGACACGCATTGGGCCACCTGCACATGGGCGACCCGCAACTCCACCCTGGACGAGTACCCCTAGCCGTAGGCCGCGCAGATGCTCGCGCTGTCCATGTGCACCTTCTCGACCACGGCGCCTTGGGCCGTGAACGCGATGAAAACGAAGACCCAGTTCACGCAACACCTCCAGTCCAGGGGTTCACCCCACCAACAAACACCGACTTTACCGGGTAGTCCATCGGCAGATCAACGGTACGCTCACCGTCCGAGAACGGACTGTACTTCGCCACGTACCCACGAGAGGCGCGAGGCTTCGGCGCGGGCCGAGGCGCGTTCTGCCCGGGGCCCAGCACCCACACGGCGGCGGGTGCCGACTTCTCCGTCGAGCGCTCCCATGCGGTGATGTGCGCCAGGTCATCCTTGTGCAAGGCCCACAGCGCGGCACGAGAACCGCCGTCGGCGATGTCACTACGCCGCTCGATCTCCGCGCACGAGCCCCGGCCGATGCGCTCCAAGGTGCTGACGACGGCTTTTCGCACGGCGCCTTTTGCCGCGATGGTCATTGGGCGCCCCCTTGCTTGCGGGCTGCGCGAGTCACCCAGCGGGGCTCCAGCGCGCTTCCGTTTAGTGCGTTCCACTGGCGATAGAACCCTTCGACTTGGTGTTTCAGCAGTGGGTTGTTGTCGTTGTCCGCTTGGGTTTCTGCTTCACCCAAAAGCACCCAGAATGAGTGCAGCACGTTGTCGCGCTCGGAAAACCACCGCGCCGCATCCTCCAGCACGCTGTCTGCCTTGTCCTTCTCCGCGCAGCGCGCAAGAATCATCGCCTGCAGTTCAGGGCTTCCAAAGCTGGACGGCTGGCTGTCTGCCGGGGGTGCTGGCTGGGGTGCGGCGGCGACAACGGCGCGTTGAACTGCCTTGCCGATGGCTGCTGCCCAATTCGTAGTGCCTCTGGTGCAACGACCTGACAGCGCTTCATCAGCCTGCATCACAACCTTCATCAGCGCGAGACTGTCCAGCGGCCCCGTTACTGCTCCAGCGGCTGGTGCCGTCACGCTGTCTGCCGGGGCACGGGATGCGCTCAGTGGCTTGAGGTATCCAGCGCGTGATTCGTGGAGCTTTTGCAGCGCCGCGTTGGGGTCGTCTGCATTTGCTGCGTTCCACCCAGCGGAAACACCGGCGAGGTATTGGCTATCGGCCATGGCGTCAGCAACCTCAGCTGGCACTGGCTGGCTGTTTGCCTGGGCGGCTGGGGTGGGCGCTGCGGCGAGTTGCTCCAAGACAGCCAACGTCGCCATTGCATCGATTGCACTCTCCTTTTTCGGCCAGCCATCATCGAAGAAATACTGGCTATTGATGCGGTGGTCGGCCATGGCGTTGAGGTATCGGCGCGCTTTCTCCACCGGATCCGCTGTGGAGCCGTCCGAGAACTTTATCGTCTCGACAGGCCCCGCAACTGCGCCAGCGGCTGGTGCCGCCAACTCGCCAGAATCCTCCGCGACGATCACCGCGCCGCGCAGCACGCGCCTCGCAGCGCGCATGCGGTCATCGGCAGGCTCGCCGATCAACTCGATGGCCTGCCGGATGGCTCGCACCGCCGCACTAAGCGTCGTGAAGTCGGTGGTGGCTGGTGCCGCCTGTGCCGTGGGGGCGGCCAGGGTAGCGTTGTGGGCCATCACGATTTCAGTGACCGCACCGGATTCGACATTCCGCCCAAGGTACGAGACAAGGCCACGGCCTTCCTTGTTCACGATGCTCCAGCCCTCGTAGCCATCTTTGCCGCCAGAGCCGTACCAGCGCTCAATCCACGCCCCTGCGGCTGGTGCCGCCTGTGCCGTGGCGGTTTCTGGGTAGGGCCAGTCCTTCAAATGCTCGACGGCTTCGGCCACCGTCTTGTCAATCGCACTGCCGGGTTGGTAGCCAATCTTCTCCTTTGCTCTCAAGAACAGGCCGATCATCGTGCTCAGTAGAGCGTGCGTCTTGGTGTTCGTCGCCCCGGCTGGTGCTTGCCCATTTGCCAATCGCAACACCGCTTCCACGATTTTTTCGGCGCCGATGGTGTCCCATGCCGTGGATTGCAGCCCTATGGCGTCTTCAACCTGTTCGACCGTGATGCGGGAGGCTGGTGCTTGCCCATGGTATGCGCGAATTGCCGCGCGCCACCCGTAAAGCACATAAGCGGCAGAGCCGCAGTCGTCGCTTGCGCTGCCAGAGCTGTCGCGTGCTTTGCGTGCTTTGCGTACTATGGCTCGCAGTTCATCTGGCGTGGGCTCAGGCAGCTCCGCATAGGCCCCGCCCTTTGGTGCTGCTGGTCTGTCGTGTTCTTCATTCGTCATGATCAATCTCTCCATTTTGTAAACGGCCGACCGGCTTTTTCCCAAGCGCAATCGACCGCAATTTCCAGTAACTCGTCGGCGGTGATCCCCTCCTGACGAGCGGCGATGCGGACAGCGCTCATGGCGTTCTGCTCGCAGTACGGTGAGCCAGGGCGGTGGGGATACCAGTAACCCCCGCAGTTGCAGACGCGGTGCCCGGTCTCACGCAGGTGCTTCGTGAACAGGTCGAACGACTTGCGTCGGGTTCGACATTCAGGGCAGCGTAGGATCAACGCCACACGTCCCCGTTTGCCCGAACAAACGCGACCGCGAGGTCTCCATCCCAACGTTTTTTGCGCATCAGACAGGTCAACAACCGAATGCGGACCTCTGTCACCCGTTCGATGGTGGCGACAACGGCGCGCACCGCAGCAGGTGGGTGTTCGGTCACACGGCGACACGCAGCCAAGCGTTCGTGCGTCGTGCTTTTCATTTGCAACCCCCGCAGAAGAACATCCGGTTGCGCCACACCCCGCCCGTCCGGTTGCGGTCGGTGAGGCACTTCACACAGAACGCCTTGGCGTAGTAGGTGCTGGTGGGTGGGATAGTCATGTGCCTTCCCCGTGAAGAAACTCGAAGTCACGCGCGTCCTTGAGTGCGGCCAACGCCTCCTTTGCCTCAGCGAACTCAGGGCTGCTTTTTCCGAAATCCCGCTTGGCCGACCGCTTTTCCACCTTGGCTTCACGAATGGCTTCATCAAATTCGTCCATCGTCATAACGTGTCCTC
>NZ_QPIJ01000009.1 GCF_003336665.1 Vreelandella rituensis
AAACCGTTCCGCGCCGATGGTAGTGTGGGGTCTCCCCATGCGAGAGTAGGTCATCGTCAGGCACCTATCCCAAAAAAATCCCCCGAGGCTAATCGCCCCGGGGGATTTTTTTTGCCCGGAAGACAGGCCCAACCTCTCGGCCCGCACGCAGGCAGGCCGAGAGGCGTTTGTCGTGCGGGCGGTAAACAATAACGCTGTATTACCAAAGTAGAGGCGGGCGATTAAAAAACCGCCCTCTGGCTTTGGATTAGTCAAAAGTCTCCAGAACCTTCATGCACGAAGTACCTCGAGTGCCTCCACCAGGCTCTCCATTTCATCCTCTGTTCCAATAGTTATACGCAAGAAATCGCTAAGTTCAGGTGTATTAAAATGGCGTACCAGAATGCCTCGTTCACGAAGTCCAGCAAATAATTGAGCACCTTCCATCTCTGGATGTCGGGTGAGAACGAAGTTCGCTTTTGAAGGCAATACCTCAAACCCCAATGCTTCCAGACGTTGGCGTGTACGTTCCCTGGTCGTCATGACGCGTTCACGGCAAGCGGCAAAGTGCACGTCATCTTCAAGGGCTGCAATGCCTACAGCACTTGCCAGGCTATCTACTGGATAGGAATTGAATGAATCCTTTACGCGCTGCAAGCCTTCGATCAATTCAGGTGAACCGATGGCGTAGCCTAGGCGCAACCCTGCCAGACTGCGTGACTTGGAGAAGGTGCCTGTAACCAATAAATTTGGATAGCGTGAAACCAGCGCTACAGCACTTTCTGCACCAAAATCCACGTAGGCTTCATCGACAAGTACCACATTGTCAGTGACTTGCTCGAGTAAGGCGGAGATGGCTTCAAGGGAATGAGCATGGCCTGTCGGTGCATTGGGGTTGGCAAAAATAATACCACTGCGCTTGCTGTCGGCCGCAAGAGCGGAAAGATCCACTTCCCAGGAAGCGGTGAGTGGGTGTGTTCTCAGTTCGATTGCGTAAAGCCTGGCATAAACCGGATAGAAGCTGTAAGTAATTGACGGTACATCGACTGGCTTCCCATGGCGAAAAAAAGCCTGGAATGCAAAAGCCAGCACTTCATCCGAACCATTACCAACAAACACTTGGGCTGGCTCCACTTCATGCACACGAGCCAGGGATTGACGCAAGGCTAACGATGTTGGATCAGGATATAGGCGAAGATGATCGGCAGGGTAGTTGCGCAGCGCCGCTTCCACTCCGGGAGCCGGAGGGTATGGGTTCTCGTTAGTGTTCAATTTGACCACATGATCGCGCGGCTGCTCGCCGGGAACATAAGGAGTAAGCGCCCAGAGTTCCGGGCTCCAAAGTTTGCTCATGAATTGTCCCGAGTTAAAAAGCTGATTAGTGAATATGGTCGCCTGAAGCTTCTCCAAGCGCAAGCCGGCTCATATTGATAGTAGCGAATGAAGTATGAAGGGTGTGCGTTGCACCTTGTAGCAGTTATGCTGTCTTAAATGTGAGTGACTTATCGCGTAACGAATAATATTTAACACCATAAAAGGAGACACCCCTATGCAACTTCGGAGTTTGCTGGTCGGTTCGGCGATGTTGGCCCTGCTAGCTGGTTGTGCCGCCAGCCCTACTGATCAGCCTGACACAGCGGCTGCCGAGTCGGCGCAAGTCAACTACCAAGGCACCTTGCCGTGTCGTAACTGCGATGGCATTGAGCTTGATGTTACCATGATGGGTGAGGAATACGGGGCTCTGGAAGAGCGCGCCTTTGAATTGCAGGCGGATTATCGCAACCACCCCGAATCGCCTCCCGCTGAAAATTATGAAGGTAATTGGGAAGTGTTGACAGGGACTCCTTCCGATCCCGATGCCACTGTTTATGAATTGACACCGGACGGGGATGGTCAGACCTATTACTTTCTGCGCATTGATGAGCAGACACTTGAGTTGATCGACCCCGAACGTCGACGTTTTCAGAACGGTGAAATGTTGCGATTGCAACGCCAGTAATTCACTCGTAATGCATGAATGAGGCGGCCTGAGTGCCGCCTTTTTTGTAGGTAATCTATTACCTGGGGCTGATGAGGAGGCGAGAATTCTGTGGTTAAAGCCAAAAGCGCCTTTGTCTGTACCGAGTGCGGCGCGGAATATCGAAAATGGCAAGGTCAATGCAATAGTTGCCGGGAGTGGAATACTTTAAGTGAGGTCCGCCTGGCCAGTGCGCGTCCAGGAGGCGCCGCGAGCGCCTCAGGCCGAAATGGTTATGCGGGTGATCTCTCCCGGGAAGTGGTGGACCTGGGAAGTGTCGACCTCAGCGAAGTGCCGAGGCTTTCATCCACCTTCGAAGAGTTTGACCGCGTCTTGGGTGGTGGACTGGTACCCGGTTCAGCAGTACTGCTAGGGGGTAACCCCGGGGCAGGCAAGTCAACGCTGTTGCTGCAAACGGCCTGTAAACTGGCGCAGCAACGACGTGTTTTATATGTCACTGGGGAAGAATCTTTATCTCAAGTCGCGATGCGTGCGCAGCGTCTGCAATTGCCCACCCAAGGGCTGAAGATGCTGGCGGAAACCAGCGTGGAAACCATTCTGGCAGTGGCCGAGCGCGAACACCCCGAGATTCTGGTGATCGACTCTATCCAGACGATGCACCTGGAAGATATCAGTTCCGCTCCGGGTGGTGTGGCTCAGGTGCGTGAGTCCGCCGCAGCCTTGACCCGCTTCGCCAAGCAGAGCAATACCGTGCTGTTACTGGTCGGGCATGTGACCAAGGATGGCACTCTGGCCGGCCCCAAGGTGCTTGAGCACATGATCGATGCGTCCTTGTTGCTGGAAGGAGGTGCGGATTCACGCTTTCGCACCCTGCGTGGCCAGAAGAATCGTTTTGGCGCGGTCAATGAACTGGGCGTCTTTGCTATGCTTGAACAAGGGTTAAAAGAGGTCAAGAATCCCAGTGCCATCTTCCTGTCACGCAGCGAAGAGTTGGCTTCCGGCAGCTTGGTAATGGTGGTCTGGGAGGGTACGCGCCCGCTTCTGGTGGAGGTTCAGGCATTGTTGGACGACTCGGCACTGGGTAATCCGCGCCGCGTTGCCGTTGGGCTGGACCATAATCGACTGGCCATGCTGTTGGCGGTGCTTCATCGCCATGGCGGCTTATTTACCGGTGACCAGGACGTCTTTCTCAATGTTGTGGGCGGCGTAAAGGTCCTGGAAACCAGCGCCGACCTGGCGGTGTTGCTGGCAGTGGTTTCCAGCCTGCAGAACCGGCCGCTTCCTCGTGAGCTGGTGGTGTTTGGCGAGGTCGGTCTATCGGGAGAGATTCGCCCGGTTCCCAGCGGCCAGGAGCGCATCACTGAGGCGGCCAAGCATGGTTTTCAACGTGCCATCGTACCGCGGGGTAACGCACCCAAACGACCGCCAGCGGGCATGGAAGTCATTGCCGTGGATAAATTAAGCGATGCCCTTGAAGCGCTTTGACCGCTTTGGGAGAGTTGCAGCCTCGCAGATATTTCATTAGTAAGCCAAGGAGAGACACCATGAGCACTATCCGCTTGACTCAGTATAGCCACGGCGCCGGTTGCGGCTGCAAGATAGCGCCTGACGTGCTCGATGGTATTCTGGCCAAAGCTGGTCCTGGCGCTTCGCATAAGCGCCTGATAGTGGGTAATCAAGGCCGTGAAGATGCTGCAGTCTATGACCTGGGTGATGGTCGTGGAATGATTGCCACCACTGATTTCTTTATGCCGATTGTCGATGATCCCTTTGATTTCGGGCGTATTGCTGCGACCAATGCCATTAGCGATGTCTACGCCATGGGCGGAACGCCGATCATGGCTCTGGGAATTCTGGGTTGGCCGATCGATAAGCTCGGGGCTGATATCGCCGGAGATGTCGTGGCGGGCGCGCAGTCCGTATGCAGTGAGTTGGGCGTGGCACTGGCCGGCGGCCATTCGATCGATGCCCCCGAGCCGATGTTCGGGCTCGCGGTCAATGGCCTGGTGGATCTTGAACACCTCAAGCTAAATAGCGGCGCCAAGGCGGGAGATCTTTTGTTTCTGACCAAACCGCTGGGTGTCGGCATGCTCACCACCGCTGAAAAAAAGGGCCTGCTTGAGCCTGGGCATCATGGCTTGGCGCGTGAAACCATGCTGGCACCCAACACCATCGGTGTCGAGCTGGCCAAGGTCAAGGGTGTCAATGCCATGACCGATGTAACGGGATTCGGCTTGGCGGGGCATTTGGCGGAAGTGTGCAAGGCCAGTCATGTCGCGGCGCAAATTGACTTTCGTCGACTTCCCCGGCTAGCCGAAGCGGAAGCCTATCGCCGGCAAGGCGCAGTGCCCGGGGGTAGTTTGCGCAATCGCGATGCCTTGGGCAAAGCGTTACCCGCCATGGATGACGCCCATTGGCAATGGCTGTGTGACCCCCAGACTTCCGGTGGTTTACTGGTCAGTGTCGATCCCGCCTGGGAAGACGATGTAGAACGCATCGGCCGAAAATTCGGTCTTGAGCTTCAGCCGTTCGGCAAGATGGTCGCCCAGGAAGGTGAGGCACTTATAAAGGTGCGCGGGTGAGTTTGCCATTGATCGAACCGACGCTTGAATTGTTGCGGGAAGCACGTCCCTTGATTGACGTGCGGGCACCGGTGGAGTTTTCCCAAGGAACGCTGCCGGGTGCCGTTAATTTACCCCTGATGGACGACGAGGAACGCCAACGCGTCGGCATCGAGTATAAGCAGCGAGGCCAGCAGGCGGCGATTGTTCTAGGCGAGCGGCTGGTCAGCGGGCAGCTCAAGGAAGCCCGTGTTGAAGCATGGAAAGCTTATGTAAAAGTGCATCCGGATGCGGTCATCTATTGCTTTCGCGGTGGGCTACGCTCACAGGTGGCTCAGCAATGGTTACAGGATGCCGGAGTGACGCGTCCGCGCATTCGGGGTGGTTGGAAAGCGATGCGTCACGCATTGTGCGCCCGCATTGATGCCGCGGCAGAACAGCCGATGTTAATAGTAGGAGGGCTTACCGGCTGCGCCAAGACCGTCTTGATTGAGCGTCTCGCCAATAGCCTGGACCTGGAGGCCTTCGCACGTCACAAAGGTTCGGCGTTTGGTCGTCACCCCTTTTCTCCCCCCTCCCAGATCGATTTCGAACATGCCATGGCCCGGCGATTGCTGTCGCTAACCGGCCCCCTCGTGCTTGAAGACGAATCTCGTCAGATTGGCACAGCCAATGTACCCCTGACGTTCTGGCGGGCCATGCAGCAAGCGCCGCGTGTACGCGTGGAAATGCCGCTGGATTGGCGGTTGGCGCAGATTCATCGGGATTATATCGATGAGCTTTGGGATATCTATGCCGGCCAATACGGGCCTTGGCTGGGTTGGACATTGATGCGCAAGCATCTGGTGACTGCATTGGGACGCTTGAAAAAGCGTCTGGGCAGCGCACGCCTGGCACGCTTGCAGCGCCTTCAACAACTGGCCTTCCGTGAGCATGAACGAGGTAACCGTCAAGCGCATGAAGCCTGGCTTGCACCACTCCTCACGGAATATTATGACCCCATGTATCGCTATCAGCTGAATAAACACGAGGATGCGCCCCCCGTGGTGCATGTTGGCGATTGGGACAGCTGTCTGGCGGTGGCGCGCGAGTGGAGTGCTGCCAGACAGTAGGTTGCGTTTACTCAGCTCGCGCGTAGCCATTGGCTTAGTAAACGATCCAGCAAGGGTGCGAGCTGGTCGAAGCGCCGAGGCTCGGCGAGAATCTCTTGAGGCGTTTGCACAAAAGCACTCGTATCACTGCCTTCAGGAAAAGGAAGGTGCTCAATACGTTCGCCAATGCTGAGGTGGGTGATTTCCAGATGACATAACAAGCCGACCACGCGCCCTGCATCCCAGCTAAACCCCTGCACGGGGGCTGCTTCGCTACCCCCTAGGGGAAGTGCATCGTCAGGTAGACTGAAGACATAACGATGCCACATGAAGGCTTGAAAACGCTCAGGTAGATCGAAAGGGCTTTCATCAGCCAGCTCGACTGTATGCCAGCCCGTTTCTGCATAAGTGCCGGGAGCCACCACCGCGCCCAACGCGCGGGCAATCCAATGGGCACCCAAGCCGATACCCAACAAGGGTTTTTGCCCATCCAAGTAACGATTGATAAGTTTATCTTCCGCCTTGAACCATGTGGGTGGATGGCTGAGGAACTCCTCCGGCCCATCGAGAACGATCAGCGCGTCGCACTCGCCTGGGCGGGGTGTCAATTCTCCCGCATAGAGATGAAATACGGTGTAACTATGCCCCATACTGGTTAGCCAGTCGGTTAAACGGGCGGGGCCATGGTCAGGGCCGTGCTGTAGTAGATGAATATGCATGGTAATCTCCTCGCCGGCCGTATACTCATTTAAGCATTGGGGATCACCCAACCGCCTGTATTGACGATAACGTACCGACTACTTTTCACCTAAATTTCGTATAAGAAGCTTCAGGAATTCAGCATGGTGTCCAAACCTCAAGGATTTTATCAGCGGCTGCAAGAGCTCCCATTGCCAGCCCAGCAAGCCTTTATGGCGGCGCTATGCGAGCGTTTGCTGCCCAATTACGCCCTGTATGAACAAACCACGGGACAGGGTGATGGTCATACCCTGCAAACCGTGCTGAGTTTGGTTTGGGAGCGGCTGAATGTCCCTAATGCCAGCATCGACTTTGCCCGCCAGGCGGAAAAGCTAGCCGAATGCGAACCGCCCGAAGGGGATGATAGCTTTGGCGCTCGGCGGGCTCTGGATGCTGTGGTATCTGTTTCAGCACTGCTGGACACGCTACAAGGCGAGTCTCCAGAGGCCGTGCTGGATGTTAGCCGTACATCACGTGCGGGCGTGCGCGCGTTTATAGAACTCACCGAAGGCGAGGTCGATGCTCAGGCGTTGGCGCTGATTATTCGGGATCATCCGTTGATGGCCGACGAGAACGACTTCCAGGACGCCGTATTGGAAGTCGTAAGCGAACCGTTGGATAAAGCGGTATTAAAAGAAGCACGCGAGCTAGGACGCAATGGCGGAATTAGTAATCTGGGACTTTCACTGGATTAACTGTTGAGTCTCAGAGCCGCATCTCGATGCCGCGTTCGGCCATGTAGCGCTTGGCTTCGGGAATGGTGTACTCACCAAAGTGGAAGATACTCGCGGCGAGTACCGCATCCGCGCCGCCTTTGGTAACGCCTTCGACCAGGTGATCCAGGTTGCCCACCCCGCCGGAAGCGATCACCGGTACCGTCACCGCTTCACTGATGGCATGGGTGACTCCAAGATCAAAACCTATCTTGGTGCCATCACGATCCATGCTGGTCAGCAATAGCTCGCCGGCACCGTATTCGACCATCTTCTTGGCCCATTCCACGGCATCCAGCCCCGTCGGGCGACGGCCGCCATGGGTGAAGATTTCCCAGCGCGGGGTTTCCCCTTCAAGGGAAACTCGCTTGGCATCGATAGCCACGACAATGCATTGGCTACCGAAACGATCGGCGGCTTCGCGCACGAACTCGGGATTATTCACTGCTGCGGTATTGATCGAGACCTTGTCGGCACCGGCATTGAGCATGGTACGAATATCGTCGCAGCTGCGAATGCCACCGCCTACCGTCAGGGGAATGAACACTTCTCCGGCAATGCGTTCGACCATTTCCACCGTAGTGTCGCGGTCTTCATGGCTGGCGGTAATATCAAGGAAGGTAATCTCATCGGCACCTTGCTGATTGTAGCGTTGAGCGATTTCCACCGGGTCACCGGCATCACGGATACCGATGAAATTGACGCCCTTGACCACACGGCCGGCATCGACGTCCAGGCAGGGAATGATACGTTTGGCCAGGCTCATGAAGTGCCTCCCGATTGGGTAAGTTGGTCGCTTAGGCGCTGGGCTTCGGCCACATCCAGCGTACCTTCGTAGATCGCTCGCCCGGTAATGGCACCGAGAATTCCGTCCTTGGCCACGGCGCTTAGCGCGCGGATGTCATCAAGATTGGTCACTCCGCCGGAGGCGATCACCGGCAATCCTCCCACTCGAGCAAGTTCGGCGGTCGCTTCGACATTGACACCGCCCATCATGCCGTCGCGAGCGATATCGGTGTAGACGATGCTGGAGACACCGTCATCGGCGAAACGCTTGGCAAGCTCCGTGGCCTTGACCGTGGAGACCTCAGCCCAGCCATCGGTGGCCACAAAACCATCCTTGGCATCCAGGCCTACGATGACATGGCCGGGGAAGGCGCGGCACATCTCGCCGACGAAAGCCGGTTCCTTGACAGCCTTGGTGCCGATAATGACGTAGGAAACGCCGGCATTAAGGTAATGCTCGATAGTGGCGGCGGTGCGGATGCCGCCACCGATCTGGATGGGCAAGTCCGGGTAGGCACGGGCAATGGCGGTCACCGCCTCGCCGTTGACCGGCTTGCCTTCAAAGGCGCCGTTGAGATCGACCAGGTGTAGGCGTCGGGCGCCGGCTTTTACCCAGCGAGCCGCCATCGCGACCGGATCATCGCCGTAGGCGGTAGCGTCTTCCATACGGCCTTGCTTGAGCCGGACGCACTGGCCGTCCTTGAGATCAATCGCGGGAATAACCAACATGAATAAATCCTCTCGGGTACCCAATGGGTCTAGCGCCGTTCAGGGCGCCCAGTTGACAAAGTTTTCCAGCAATTTCAGGCCGGCGCGGGAGCTTTTTTCGGGGTGGAATTGCACGGCGAAGGTCGCTTCTTGGCCAATCGCCACATGGGCGTTTACCTTGCCGTAACCCGTCGTTCCGAAAATCTTGGTTTCGTCGGTCAAGTCGGCATAGTAACTGTGCACGAAATAAAAATGCTCTTGGGAATCGATCCCCTCCCATAGCGGGTGGGGCTGGTTCTGGTACACCAGGTTCCACCCCATGTGCGGCACCTTCAGGCGTTGCCCGAGGTCATCGCGCATATCAGTGGGAAAACGCCTGACCTCACCCGCGAAAAAGCCCAGGCAGGGAATGCCGCCATTCTCTTCGCTATGCTCCAGCAACATTTGCTGGCCGACGCAAATGCCCAGCAACGGCTTGGCTTGACGCTTTAGAATATCTTCCACCAATCCGCGTAGTTCCGTGCGCTCCAATTCGCCGATGCAGTCACGCATGGCGCCCTGGCCGGGAAGCACCAGGCGTGTGGCACCTAGAATACAGCGCGGGTCGCGGGTAATAATGACATTTTCGTGAGTAACGTGCTCAAGCGCCTTGGCGACGGAATGCAGGTTGCCCATTCCATAATCGATCACGGCAATGGTCATACGGCGCTCCTGGTTGATAGTGTGGCGGATGACATTACAGGCTTCCTTTGGTGGAAGGCATTTGCCCCGCCATGCGCGCATCCGGGGCAACCGCCATGCGTAGCGCGCGCCCGAATGCCTTGAAGATGGTTTCGGCCTGATGATGGGCATTGAAGCCTTTCAGGTTGTCGATATGTAACGTGACGCGGGCATGATTGACGAAGCCTTGAAAGAACTCCCAGAACAGTTGAGTGTCCAGACGTCCGATGGTGGCACGCGTGAAATCGACGTTCATATACAGGCCGGGGCGGCCGGAAAAGTCGATCACCACTCGGGAAAGCGCTTCGTCGAGCGGCACGTAGGCATGGCCATAGCGATAAATGCCGCGTTTGTCGCCGATGGCTTCGGCAAAGGCCTGCCCCAAGGTGATGCCCAGGTCTTCCACGGTATGGTGATCATCGATATGCAGATCCCCGATGGCGTTGATGTCCAGGTCGATCAGACCGTGGCGTGCCACCTGGTCGAGCATGTGATCCAGGAAGGGAACGCCGGTTTCACAATTCAAGCGGCCTTCTCCGTCAAGGTTGACGGTGACGGTGATCCGGGTTTCCTGGGTATCACGGCTTACCGTGGCGATACGCTCTGACATGTTACATCTCCTGCGCCGAAGCGCCTTCAAGGGGTCGGCCAGCGTAGTGTCGCGTGGGTACCGACCGGGCGAGCAAGCAAGGTGAAGTCTACCGGCAAAGAGGACATTATAGTGAATCGGCCTGCCCATCCGCTACAATGCAGCGAGTGAGTCCGCCCCGCCAGCGACAAAAATGGCAGCCAAGCTGCTTTTGGCCAAGAGGAATTGCACCATGCCGGTGACGCTTCAGTATGTCGACCAGATGAGCTGGGAGGCTGATGCCCAGATTCAACTGGATATCGTCCGAATCTATCGTGATGCACCGCCGGACCGGATGGCGTGTCATGTTGAATCCTTCATTGAACGCCATTTGAGAGACGGTCATCGCTTCGCCTGCGCACGTTTCAATGACCGGCTTCTAGGTGCGGTGGCTATCGTCACTGAAGCCGATGCTTTATGGCTAACGGACCTCTGTGTCCGCAAGATTACGCGTCGAAGAGGCGTGGGGTCGCGTCTGATGGCCCTGTTGGCTGAGCAGGCGGCGAGTGAAGGCAAGGTGTTGCGTATTGCCACCCACTCGCTGCCCTTGGCGGACCGGGTGCTGGTTTCCCGGTTGGGCTATCGACCTGTTCCTCGTGCTTCAGACCCCAATGCGGCCGAGCAAGAGCCGAACCAACAGATTGCCAGTGATTATGTCGAGCTGGATCCACAAGGAAAAGGGTAAAAGGTTAATGAAGCGATTATTGAGAATCTTGCTGGCGGCAGTAGGAATGCTAGCCATTGTAGCCGTTGGTGCAGTGGTTTACGTTACGACATTTTTAGATCCTGAAGATTTCAAACCACGACTCACCGCAGTGGTGCAAGAACATACCGGGTTGGAGCTAGCGTTGGAAGGGCCGCTTTCCTGGTCGTTTTATCCGCGCATCGGGGTCAGTGTAGAAAATGCCCAGGCATGGTTGCCCGAGCAGCAAAATGACGAAGAGGCTTTTGCCGCGATTGACCGTGCCGAAGTGAGCCTGGCTTTTGCCCCCTTGTTGCGCGGAGAAATCGCCGTGGATGGCCTGACCCTTGAAGGGCTGCGCCTGAACCTGGAACGTGACGCCGCAGGAGAGGGCAACTGGGAACCCTTGATCGAACGGCTTGCTGAGAGTGAAGAAGACGCCGAAACCGTACTCGCTCCAGCGAGTGCCGGCCCCAATACAGATGCCGGTAACCTGACGGTAGTACTCAATATTGCCAGCGTCGAAGTCAGAAAGGCGGATATTCGCTTTCGCGATGAGATGACGAATAGGCTCCTGCATTTTCAACAAATGAATATTTCCGGAAGTAACGTCAATCCAGTGTGGGCGTTTCCACTGAAAGCCATGTTCACCTTGACATCGCATAACCGGCTGGATGGTGAAAAGCTTGAGCGTAGCCCCGACCTTACGACTGAAGTAAACCTGGAAACGCGTCTCAAGCTGGCGCTTGCCGAACGGCGCTACGTGTTGGAGAACACTACCCTGACCACACGCTCTCGACGCCAAGAAGAAGGCGAAGCCCAACAGGTGGACTTTCGGGCCGCCGAGATTGTAGCCGACTTGTCCTCACAGCAGCTCAGTGTTCGAGAGGGCAGCATCGAAGCGAGCTTGCGTCATCCCGAAAATTGGCAGGGAGCGCTGACACTTTCCCTGGCTTATGGCCTGGAAGGGGATTGGCAGGCAGAGACTGCACGGCTCAAGAACCTCCAGTTGACTGGCCCCGACGGTTTGCGTCTGAGTGGTCATCTCAACCTGGAAGAATTTCGCCAAGCGCCGCGTTATCACGGCCAGCTCAACGTGGCACCCTTTAATCTTCGTCCATGGTTAAAGCGTGCGGGTATCGAGCTGAAGACCGCCAACGAAGCAGCGCTGTCTGATGTGGCATTGACGAGCCTCATCGAAGGTAACCTGCAGCAACTAGCCTTTAGCGGACTTTCCCTGGCGGTGGATAACGGGACGTATACTGGCCGTTTGGAGGTAGGTCTGGAGGGTGAGCGTCTGGCCTTCAATTTGGAAGGCGATGAGCTGAACATGGACAGTTACCTGCCGCCTACCAATGCTATGCCCCAAGCCAATCGTGTGGTGGGTATGTCGACAGCCCACGCCAATACGCCTTCCAGTCCCTCCAACCCCTCTGAGTTATTGCCACAGCGTTGGCTGTCCGGGTTGACCCTGGAAGGTGCACTTTCCATCGACCAGTTGATATTGGGTGGGCTGGACTTTACCCAGACCGAACTGGCCATGGACGGTGAACCCGGGCTACATCGACTGAGTGCATTCAACGCTGATTTTTACGGCGGTCAGTTGAGCGCTACCGGGCGCCTGGATAGCCGAGACACTATTTTGCAGTGGGCATTGCAACCCCAAGTTTCAAGAGTGCAGGTGGACGCCTTGCTTGAAGCCCTCAGTGAAGAGGCTTCTCCTATACGGGGTCGTGTAGAGCTGGAAGGGGACCTGACCTCAAGGGGTAATACCCGCGATTCACTGGTGCGCCATTTAAACGGCAAGATCGATGCCCGGCTTAGCGACGGTGCGATACTCAATATCAACGTCTCGCGGGAAGTATGCGAGCTCGTGGCTCAGCTTGAAGGCGAAGGCACCGCCCGTGAATGGCATAGCGATACGCGTTTTGAACGTTTTGACGCCACTTTCGATGTGAGCAATGGGTTGATACAAAGTAAAGACCTACTGATTGCTTTGCCGGGCATTCAAGTGCAGGGAGAAGGTGAGTTCGATCTTAATAGCCTGCGTTTCGATGCCCGTGCCAATACCCGTATAGTGGATACCGCTGATGCTGCTTGCCGTGTCAGCCCTCAGCTTGAACGTCTCACGCTACCGGTACGCTGTGAAGGGCATGTCAATGACGCGCGCGATCAATGGTGCCGGTTTGATCGAAATGCCTTTCAGGACTCGCTGACGGAGCTTCTACGTACTGAAGCCGGTGAACGGATCAATAAAGAGGTGGAAGGTCGTATGGACGATGCGCTTGAGCGCCTGGACGAGAAATTAGGCGAAGGAGCTGCTGAAGAAATTCGTGACGGTTTACGGCGCTTGTTTAACTGAATAACTGAAACAAAGTGAGCCTCTGAAAAAGTGAGTGTCTGAAAATAGGTTTCGTGCCGGCTTGAAGGCCAGCGCTGTTTTATGGCCGTGGGTTTTCGAGAGCGGTGCCATAACGCGAGGGGACAGCATGGCTCAGGAACCGGCGCCGATCATGGCGCCTGCTACATTTCAGCAGCGGTTGCTGCACTGGTTCGATCAATACGGCAGACATGACTTACCCTGGCAACAGCCACGGACAGCCTACCGGGTCTGGGTGTCGGAAATCATGTTGCAGCAAACCCAGGTCGCCACCGTGATTGGCTATTTCGACCATTTCATGGCGCGCTTTCCCAGCTTGGAGGTGTTAGCGAAGGCCGATCAGGACGAAGTGCTGCACTTATGGACGGGCCTGGGTTATTACGCACGTGCGCGCAATCTGCACCGGGCTGCGCGCATTGTTGTTGCGCAACATGACGGCGAGATGCCCCTGGAAAGCGTCGAAGCATTGACAGCTCTCCCGGGCATCGGTCGTTCCACCGCAGGTGCGATTATTGCTCAGAGTACCGGGCGGCGTGCAGTGATTCTGGATGGCAATGTTAAACGTTCGCTAAGCCGGCTACATGCGGTGGAGGGCTGGCCGGGCAAGCCTGCGGTGGAGCGCCGGTTATGGGCGTTGGCGGACCACTATACCCCCCAACGCCGAGTTGCCGATTACACCCAGGCGATGATGGATTTCGGGGCCACCCTGTGCCGGCGTAGCCAGCCTGAGTGCGGGCGCTGCCCTTTTCAGCAAGAGTGCCTCGCCTATGCTCGCCATGAAACACATCGTTTTCCGGTTTCCAAACCCAAAAAGGCATTGCCGGTACGCCAGACTCTGATGCTGGTGTTACAAGATGCCAGGGGCCGCATATGGCTGGAGCAGAGGCCGCCTGCGGGATTATGGGGAGGACTCTGGAGCCTGCCTCAGTTCGAGGAGGAATCCCAACTGTGGGAGTGGCTTGCTCAGCACACGACCAATCCGTCGCTCGGCTCCGCGGAGCCAATGTTTACCCATACCTTCAGTCATTTCCGTCTGGAAATTACCCCGCGACCGGCGGAGTGCGATACGCTGAATGAAGTAAGAGAAGGCGGTGTCTGGTACGACCTGGAACGACCGCCGGAACTAGGGTTGGCGGCCCCGGTGAAAGCGCTGCTTGAGCGCCAGCTACCGTTTTCCCTTAACCCACTGCCGGGCCATGCCTGAGACGCCGCACCGCATAAACAGCAAGGAGAGATTCATGAGCCAAACGGTATTTTGCCGTAAGTATCAGCAAGACTTGGAAGCATTGCCGTTTCCGCCATTGCCGGGCAAGAAGGGACAGGAGATCCAAACCACTGTCTCTAGGAAAGCCTGGGAAGAATGGCAGGCCTTGCAGACACGCCTGATCAATGAAAAGCATCTCAACATGCTCGAACCCGAAGCGCGGGCCTACTTGATGGAGCAGATGGAGCGCTTTCTTGATAATCAAGAAACCGACCAAGCGGAGGGTTACGTCCCACGCGAGAAATGAGCGGGATGTAGGACAGGAGTAAAGTTGCACAAAAGTGTTGACGAAGAACCGGATTTTTAGTTTAATACGCACCGTTGGCAGCGGCCAGATAGCTCAGTCGGTAGAGCAGGGGATTGAAAATCCCCGTGTCGGCGGTTCGATTCCGTCTCTGGCCACCACACTGCTGGGGTATAGCCAAGTGGTAAGGCACCGGTTTTTGGTATCGGCATTCCCAGGTTCGAGTCCTGGTACCCCAGCCATCGTCAACACAGAATTTAGAGTTGGAACTGTGTGACGTTCTGGCTTTGTAAAGCGCAAAAGCCGACATAGCTCAGTTGGTAGAGCAACTGACTTGTAATCAGTAGGTCCCGGGTTCGACTCCTGGTGTCGGCACCAAGAAGAAACTTGGTAACTCAATGAGTTACAGAAGAAAAAAACCGCCTTGATGGCGGTTTTTTTGTGTCTGTCCATAAAGTGTCCACACATTGATTGAAGGCAGCCCTCCAAGCATGGCCGGATGAAATGGATATTACTTTATCCGCTCGTTCGGTTAGAGCCTTTTATGCTGGAATTCCTCTTTCCGGTTATATCTCATAATGTGAGTTAATGTTTTTCAGGCGAAAGCTCCCTAGCGTAGTAACTGAGTCACAGAAGACTCTATGCATCTCTATTAGCTGTTGCTGATTTCATGCAGTTACATTGCCTGTCAAGGGAATTCGTCGAGTCCAGCCTCTCAGGATTCCTGAGGAAAATACAGGACAGCGTAAGGTAAAGCGTCAAAGAGAAAGTGGCGTAGGCCTTGCGTGGCATTGTTTTTAGAAACAACTAATTGGCGGATGTATGACAAACCGACAAGGAGTTGAGCAAGATGCCATTGCCACAGACATCACTCAGATTTTCTACCCAGAAACAGTACACGGAAACGTCCGATTTGCTGGCTTGGCAGAATACTCATGCATGTCTGCCGGGCCCTTATCCCACGCGGCTTTCTCGCCCGCCTGAATCGCTCTGGTTAAAGCGCCGCGAAGAGGTGGTCAAGGGGCGAGCACGTCCCGGTCCCTTCACCCAAGCGCAGCTGGATGAGTTTGAAGAGAAAGGCTTTCTATTTTTACCCAATTTCGTCAGCGGGGAAGAGCTTGAAGTCCTGCGAGAAGAACTGCGCTACTTAATGCGCCATGAGAATTACCTGGGGCGAGATTTCAGTGTTACCGAACCGCAAGGTAAGGAAATTCGTTCTCTGTTTGCGGTACATTTTCTCTCGGAGCGGTTGAGCCAGTTGGCGCATGACAAGCGTTTGACTGACAGAGTGGAGCAAATACTCGGTGGCGAGGCGTATTTGCATCAGTCCCGGATCAACTACAAGCCGGGGTTTGCGGGGAAAGGATTTAGCTGGCACTCGGACTTTGAAACCTGGCACGCCGAAGATGGCATGCCGGCCATGCATGCGGTAAGCGCCTCCTTGATTCTCACCGATAACCATCACTTCAACGGCCCTTTGATGCTGGTTCCAGGTTCGCACAAGGTATTCGTGCCATGCCTGGGAGAAACGCCGCAAGACAACTATCGTAATTCCCTCAAAAATCAGCAAGCCGGAGTGCCGAGTAATGAAGCACTTACCCGGCTGATTGAGGCAGGGGGTGGCATCAAAGCGGTGACGGGTGAAGCGGGAGGGCTGTTATTGTTTGATTGCAACGCCTTGCATGCTTCCAATGCCAATATGTCGCCGGACCCGCGTAGCAATGTGTTCTTTGTTTACAATCGGATGGATAACCGCTGCCAAAAACCCTTTGCGGCCAATCAGTCACGGCCACGCTTTCTGGCACATGAACCGGGCGAGAGCTGGTATCCCTGATAAATCATTGGTGGCGAATTATACGCCGGGCTGTGGAACGTTGCCGCAGGTGGGGTAGACTGTTGCGTCCGTCGCCATGAGCGCGGCCGTATAATGCTAAGGAGGCTACCCACCGTGCACTTTGTTCCACAGTTTACCGATGGCCAGGCGTTTTCCCACGCCTTGGGAAAAATCGTCTGCGTGGGTCGCAATTACTCCGACCACGCCAAGGAGTTGAACAACCCGATACCCACCGAGCCGCTTTTGTTCATCAAGCCGGCAACCAGTGCGGTGAATCTAACGGAAACGCTGGCGCCGCCGTTCTCGCGTGGGAGCGTGCATTACGAAGTTGAATTGGCACTGTTGATAGGCGAGACATTGACCCAGGCCAGCAGTGACCAAGCCGAGCGAGCGATTGTCGGGATTGGCTTGGCCCTCGACCTTACCTTGCGGGACAAGCAGAGCCAGTTGAAGGAGAAGGGGCATCCCTGGGAAGTCGCCAAGGCATTTGACGGTGCCTGCCCGCTGTCTGCTTTCTTGCCGCTGTCGCGGGTACCCAACTGGAATGCCTTGGCCTTCAGCTTGGAAATCAATGGGGAGGAACGTCAGCACGGGGAAGGCTCGGACATGCTGTTTCCAGTGCCGATACTGGTGGCCGAAATGAGCCACCACTTCACCTTGCAGCCCGGCGACGTCATCCTCACCGGCACCCCGGCGGGTGTCGGTGAGTTACCGCGTGGTGCCGAGTTGCGTCTATCCTTGACCGGAGGCCTCGAAGTGACCACAAGAGTGATCGAATAAGACGTTTCATTCCAGGTAGGTGTAACCCTCGAGGCTCTCACCCAGGTCCGCCAGCAAGCGGGCCTGCTCGGTGTCAGGTAACCGGCTTGCCGCGAGTTGTTGGGCAAGCTTGGCCTTGAGTGCTTCGGCATCGAAATTCACGTAGGCCAGGACATCGGTCACGGTATCGCCAGCCAAGGGGTTGGAGAGTACCCAGTCGCCATTATCATCAAGGGCGGCATCGACGGAGTCGGTATCGCCGAAGAGATTATGCAGGTCGCCGAGAATCTCCTGGTAAGCCCCGACCAGAAAAAATCCGAGCAAGCGCTCCTCACCATTTTTCCATTCAGGGAGCGGAAGGGTGCTTTCCACCCCTTGGCCATCGACGTAGCTATCGATTCTCCCGTCGGAATCACAGGTGATGTCCTGAATCACCGCGCGCCGGGTGGGCTCTTTATCCAGCCCGGTCAACGGCAGCACCGGAAAAATCTGTTCGATCCCCCAGACATCGGGTACCGACTGAAACAGTGAGAAATTGACGAACAACTTGTCGGCGAGTTTTTCAGCGAGCTCGTCGGCAATTTCACGATGGGCACGGTTACGAGTATCGAGTTTGGCGCGCAGTCGCACACAGGCGGCGAGGTAGACGCCTTCGCCTTCGGCACGGGCGGAAATATCGCTCAGGCCCATCACGAAGCGCTCCTGTAACTCACCGACGGTTTGCAGCAGGTCGTGCCAGGCTTCTGCCAGAACGCGGGGCTCCTGATCATCGGCCAGACGATCGTAGACTTGCCAGAGTTCGGCGACGTGAATATCGTCCGCCATACGCTTTTCAGGCGGGGATTCGGCGATGCGCTCTTCACCGATAACATTGGTGATCAGCGCCGCATGATGGGCGGTCAAGGCCCGGCCGGACTCGCTGATCAAATGGGGATGCGGCAGACTTTCTTCGCGGCACAGCTGGGCAAAAGCGGTCACCACATTTCGCGCATATTCCCGCATCGAATAGTTGGCTGAGCAGAAGCTGCGCGAACGCGTGCCTTCGTAGTCGATACCCAAACCACCCCCTACGTCGACGCTGTCGATGGGTGCGCCCAAGGCGAGCAGGTTCTGATAGAAGCGCGCGCATTCGCGCAGGCCGCGCTGGATATCGCGGATATTGGCAATTTGCGACCCCAGATGAAAATGCACCAACTGCAGGCTACCCAAGGCATCCTGTTCGCGCAGGGTTTCCACCACCTTGAGAATCTGGGCAGCGGTAAGGCCGAACTTGGATTTCTCGCCGCCGGTATTCTGCCATTTACCCTTGCCCACCGAGGCCAGGCGCGCTCGTAGTCCGATGCGCGGCGTGACGCCCAGACGTTGCCCTTCTTCCAGGATCATCTCCAGTTCGGAGAGCTTTTCCACGACCAGATATACCCGGTGGCCGAGCTTTTCCCCCAGCAAGGCCAGGCGGATATACTCGCGATCCTTGTAACCGTTGCACACGATCAAGGAGGAACCTTCGCTGGAAAGCGCCAATACCGCCAGCAACTCTGGCTTGCTACCCGCCTCCAGGCCGACCCGGCCCTTACCGCGCTCGGTAGTGGCCAGAATTTCTTCCACCACCCGGCGTTGCTGGTTGACCTTGATCGGATAGACGGCGGTATAACCACCCCGATAGTCGGTATCCTCCATGGCGCTATCGAAGGCCGCACAGAGTTGCTCGACACGGTCGTGCAGGATATCGCTGAAGCGCACCAGAACCGGCAAGCGCAAGCCGGCGGCCTTGAGCTGCTTCACCAAGGCGGCCAATGGCAATGCCGGGCCTTGGACGTCGCTACCCAGGGGCCGCACCAGGGCATCGCCCTGGTCGTTGACATCGAAATAGCCGCTGCCCCATTGGTCGATATTCCAGGTGCGGCGGGCGCGTTGTGCGGGACCGGAAGCGGATGCCATGAAACTCATGAAGGTGCCTCGGGAAGGGGAAGGGCGCCATGGGCCAGGCGCGACTTCAGGATGGTGCGAAAGCGCTCGGGGTCGTGGGGAGTCAGGTCGTGGGCCGGTGGGTCGACGTAGACCACCAGCAGCCGCGAAAGCCAGTAACGCAGTGCCGTCATGCGCAGCATCACCGGCCACACTGCTCGCTCATCCGCGTTCAGCGGCCGACGTGCCTGGTAAGCCTGCAAGATGGCATCGTGGCGTTCCCTATTTAGGTGCCCATCGTCCTGGGTTGCCCAGTCATTGATCACGATGGCCAAATCGAACAGCAGGTCGCCGGTACAGCCATTGTAAAAATCGATGATGCCGCCGAGTTTATCGCCTTCGAACAGGGTGTTATCCCGGAACAGGTCACCGTGTAGCGCCCCCTGGGGTAGCACCGGATGCTCGACGAAAGCGCTCTCGAAGGCATCGACCTCATCTTTCATCAGGTTCTGGTCGTCCGGGCTCAAGTAGGTCAGCACCTTATGGTGCATGGCCCGAATCCAGTGCAAGTCGCGAGGATTCGGACGTTGGCCGGGAAAGTGCTGAGAGATGACATGCATGCGTCCTAGCGTATCGCCCAGCGCCTGACATTGGTTCAGGTTGGGTGCATCGGGATGACGCCCCGGAAGCCTCGGAAACAGTAGCGCGGGTTTTTCGGCCAGGCTATGCAAGGCGATACCTTCACGGTCATGGATAGTGCCGGGAACCGGCAGGCGGTGCTCGTCGAGGTAGTCGAGCAAGTCCACGAAAAATGGCAGCTCCTCGTGTTCACCCTGTTCGAACAGGGTGAGCACCAGTTCACGACGGTCGGTAGTGACAAAAAACGTGGAATTTTCCGTGCCGCCGGTCACGCCTTGAAGCGTTGTCAGGGTGCCGACGTTGAAGCTTTCCAGAAACGCTGCGACCTGTGCGTCGCTAAGCGGAGTGAATACAGCCATGAGAATCTCGCCCAGGTTGCTAAGCCGGCTATTGTAGCGGCTAGCTCCTTGAGTTGGCAGCATTGTGTTTCATCTGGATGCAGGGATTCGGATGACGGTTGGCGCTGCAGGACGTGGCATCAGCGCGTATCATGACCCCATTATTCTCCCTGTATTGACGGATATCGTTTATGGCCAGCGTCCCTATCGTTCTTGTTGACGGCTCATCCTACCTGTACCGCGCCTTTCATGCCTTGCCACCGCTGATGACTTCCAACGGCCAGCCGACCGGCGCCGTCAAAGGCGTGCTCAATATGCTCAAGCGCTTGATCAAGGACTACCCGAACAGCCCCATGGCGGTGGTGTTCGATGCGCCCGGCAAGACCTTTCGCGATGATCTCTATGCTGACTACAAGGCGCACCGTCCGCCGATGCCGGATGATCTTCGCAGCCAGATCGAGCCACTGCATGCCTGTGTCAAGGCACTTGGCTTGCCGCTTTTATGCATCGAAGGCGTCGAGGCCGACGACGTTATCGGAACGCTCGCCCATCAGGCCACCCAGGCCGGGCGCGAGGCGGTGATCTCCACCGGCGACAAGGACATGGCTCAATTGGTCAACGAGCACATTACCCTGGTCAACACCATGAAAAACGAGACATTGGACGTGGCCGGGGTGAAGGAAAAATTCGGCCTGCCGCCGGAATTGATCATCGATTACCTGGCCTTGATGGGGGATAAGGTCGACAACATTCCCGGGGTGCCCGGTGTGGGGGGGAAAACGGCGCTGGGCCTGTTGCAAGGTATCGGCGGTGGTCTGGAGGCTATCTACGCCGATCTGGAAAAGGTTAAGACGCTGGATTTTCGTGGCGCCAAGACCCTCCCCAAGAAGCTCGAGGCCCATCGCGATCAGGCGTTCCTGTCCTATCAGCTCGCTACTATCAAGACCGATTGCGACTTGCCGGTGGGGCTGGACGACCTGGACATCGCGCATCCCGATCGAGAAGCGCTGATGAAGCGTTACCGCGAGCTGGAATTCAAGGCCTGGCTTGGCGAATTGCTGGAAGGCAAGGACGAAGGCGTGGATGACGTGGCGGGCGGCAAGCCGGCACCGGTGGCAGCCCATGATGGGGTTAGCGCAACGCTGGATGCCGGTTCCACTTCTACTTCTACTTCTACTTCTACTTCCTCTTCCTCTTCCAGCAGTCAGCGCCTCGATCGAGTGATCCTGAGTCAGGGCGAACTGGATGTCTGGCTTGCGCGGCTGGAGGCCGCAGATAGTTTCTGCTTCGACTTGGAAACCACCAGCCTCAATTATATGGAAGCGGAAATCGTCGGGGTGGGGCTGGCGCTCGAAGCCGGCGAAGCGGCTTACATTCCGCTGGCGCATGATTACCTGGACGTACCCGCCCAGCTTGACCGCCAGGCGGTGCTCGCCGCGCTCAAACCTCTATGGGAAAGCGCCGCCAGAACCAAGATCGGTCAAAACCTCAAGTACGACATTTCAGTGTTGGCGAATTATGCCATCGACGTGGCTGGGCCGTTCGCCGATACCATGCTGGCCTCTTACGTGCTCAATTCCACCGCCACGCGACATGACATGGATTCTCTCGCCCTGCAGTACCTGGGCGAAAAGACCATCACATTCGAAGAGGTGGCCGGCAAGGGTGCCAAGCAGCTCACCTTTAATCAGGTCGCGCTGGAACAGGCGGTGCCTTATGCCTGTGAGGATGTGGATATCACCTTGCGGCTTCAGCACGAACTGCGCCCACGCCTGGAAGCGCAAGGGCGCCTTGCCCAGGTGCTCGATGATCTGGAGTTGCCGTTGATCAAGGTACTCTCGCGTATCGAGCGCAACGGCGTGGCCCTGGATACCGAGCGCTTGCATGAACAGAGCCTGCAATTGACCGAACGTATCCGTGAGCTGGAACTCAAGGCCCATGAGTTGGCGGGGCGTGAATTTAACTTGGGCTCGCCCAAGCAGTTGGCCCAGATCCTGTTCGAAGAACTGAAAATTCCCGCCAACAAGAAAACCCCCAAGGGAGCGCCTTCCACGGCCGAAGCGGTGCTCGAAGAGTTGGCGTTGGATTACCCCCTGCCCAAGGTGATCATGGAACATCGCGGCCTGGCCAAACTGAAATCGACCTACACCGATAAACTGCCGCGTTTGATCAACAAGGCCACCGGCCGGGTGCATACCAGCTATCATCAGGCGATCACCGCCACAGGCCGGTTATCGTCATCGGACCCTAATCTGCAGAACATCCCCATTCGTAGCGAAGAGGGACGCAAGATTCGTCAGGCCTTCGTGGCACGCCCCGGCTACCAGATCGTGGCCGCGGATTATTCTCAGATAGAGCTGCGCATCATGGCGCATCTTTCCGAAGACAAGGGGCTGCTCGATGCCTTTGCCGAGGGGCGCGATATTCACAGCGCAACCGCCGCCGAAGTATTCGGTGTGGCGTTGGACAAGGTCAGCGGCGACCAACGCCGCAGTGCCAAGGCGATCAATTTCGGGCTGATCTATGGCATGAGCGCTTGGGGGTTGTCGCGCCAGTTGCACATCGAGCGTAATCAGGCCCAGACCTACATCGATCGCTATTTCGATCGTTATCCTGGCGTGGCGCGCTATATGGACCAGATTCGCGCCCAGGCGGCGGCGGATGGCTTCGTGGAAACCGTGTCCGGCCGCCGTTTGCATCTGCCGGAAATTCACGCCCAGAACCGTAATCGCCGCCTAGGTGCCGAACGCATGGCGATTAACGCTCCCATGCAAGGCACCGCTGCGGATATCATCAAGCGTGCCATGATCGACATTCATGACTGGCTCGCAAAAGAAAATATCCAAGCCCTGATGGTCATGCAGGTTCACGATGAACTGGTGTTTGAAGTGGCGGATGCTCAGGTCGCGGGCTTTATCGAGGAGGTTAAAACCCGTATGCAGCACGCCGCTCAGCTAAGCGTTCCGCTGTTGGTGGAAGCACAAAGTGGCGCCAACTGGGATGAGGCGCACTAGGGCTGTCTCGAAAGGGCGTGTTTCTCAGACGCGCTTGCTCCAAACAAAAAGCCCGCAGAGCAATCCGCGGGCTTTTTGACGAACCGGTGGGGTCTAGCGCTTAGCGCCAGCCGACACGGTCGAAGATACGTACCGCTTCAGGGTTGTTTTCACCCAGAATGCTGATATTCAGCTCATCGCGCTTGAAGTCGCCCCAGGATTCCAGTACCTCGGATTTTTCCACGCCTTCCACGACCGGGAATTCATTGTTGCCGGCTGCGAAGATTTCTTGAGCGTCGTCGGATGCCAGGAACTCCAGGAAGCGAACGGCGTTGTCATGATGCGGTGCGTCTTTCACCACCCCGGCACCGCCAACGTTGATGTGAGTGCCACGGCCATCCTGATTGGGGAAGATGATGCCGACTTTCTCGGCAGCTTCACGGTCCGACTCGTTGTCGGATTCCAGCAGGCGTACGTAATAGTAGTGGTTGGCAACCGCCAGGTCGCACTCTCCGCTGGCCGCGCCTAGGATCTGGTCCGTGTCCCCACCTTGCGGCTGGCGTGCCATGTTGTCGACCACGCCTTGCGCCCACTCTTGGGCACCTTCTTCACCGTGATGCGCGATCATGGAGGCGAGCAGCGACTGGTTGTAGATATTGTTCGAAGAACGAATGCAGACCTGGCCTTCGAATTTGGGGTCGGCAAGATCTTCATAGCTGGTGATTTCGCTGGGATCGATGGCGTCGCGGTTATAGAAAATAGCGCGGGCACGCTGGCTGAAACCGAACCATTTGCCTTCCGGGTGACGCATGGCGTCAGGCAGACGCTCGTTGAGAACCTCGGATTTGACCCCTTCGAAGATGCCTTCCTGTTCAGCGCGCCACAAGCGGCCGGCATCCACGGTCATCATTACATCAGCGGGGCTGGCCGAGCCTTCACGCAGAATACGCTCGATAAGCTGGTCGGAATCGCCTTCGAGAACATTGACCTTGATGCCGGTCTGTTCGGTGAACACATCATACAATCCCTGATCAGAGTCGTAGTGGCGTGCTGAGTAGAGGTTCACTTCCTCGGCGGAGACGTTGGTGGCAAAAGCAGCGCCGGTGAGCAGGGCAGCGAACGGCAGGACGAGACGTGAGTGGGTAAGCATTGAAAGCCTCTTGGTGATGGGTGCCTGATATTGAATGATAATACGTTGCATTCGGTTTTGCTATTGAAGCGCTTGTCTCCTATGTTGTCAACTATTGAAAGCGCTCCGTGTTTTGTAAATGCGAGTACAATTGCAACGTATTTACGAACGTTTCGCGTTACCATGGAAAACAACTTTTTCTCGTACAGTCGAGCCGATTTCACTATGAATAGCCAACTGAATCTATCCACTGTCGAGCATCCTGCGTCAGGACAGGCGCCGGTACTCGCCATGCACAACATTCGTCATGCTTATGGCCAGCACGTTGCCCTGGAAGATATCAGTCTGGAAATGCAGCCGGGGGAGGTGGTTTGCCTACTCGGCCCTTCGGGGTGTGGCAAGACCACTTTGTTACGTATCGTTGCTGGTCTCGAAGTGCTGCAACAGGGCAGCATGGCCTTCAATGGCACCACCATCAGCGCTCCCGGTATGGCGCATGTGCCGCCGGAAAAGCGCAACGTGGGCTTGGCGTTCCAGGATTCAGCGTTATTTCCGCACCTTACCGTGCTCGAGAACATTACCTTCGGCCTCAAGTCCCTGCCCGGCCGTGAGCGTCGTCGGCGTGGTATGGAGCTACTTGAGCAGCTGGGCATGAAGCAGTTTGCCTCCACTTATCCGCACACCCTTTCAGGCGGGCAGCAGCAGCGTATCGCGTTGGCCCGGGCATTGGCGCCGGAGCCGCAGTTGATGCTGCTGGATGAGCCGTTTTCAAGTCTGGATGCGCGGCTGCGCGATCGTATCCGCGACGATACGTTGCACTTGCTGAAGAAGGTGGGGGCGGGTGCGCTGTTGGTGACTCACGACCCGGAAGAAGCCATGTTCATGGCCGACCGCATCGCCCTGATGCACGAAGGGCATATCTTGCAGATGGGAACGCCACGCGAGCTTTACTGCGCCCCCCGGCATCCTTTCGTGGTGTCCTTCTTCGGCGACGTCAATGACCTGGAAGGCGAAGTGAAGAATGGGGCGGTGGAAACGCCGGTCGGGTCGGTGACGGCCCCGGGGCTGGCGGAAGGCTGTCGCGTGCAAGTGATGATCCGCCCCGAGGCGTTGAATGTAACCGAACTTGACGAGCCGGCGCTGCATCGGCGTAGCCACATCATCATGGCTAAATTACTGGGTCGCACCAGCCTGTTGCATATCTGTGCCCACGATACCCAAGGCCATGAGTCGCACCTGCATGCGCGGATGCCCGGGGTTTTTCTTCCCGCGGAAGGGCAGCCGGTTTCGATTCAACTGGACCCTTCACAGGTGTTTGTCTTTCCTCTCAACCTGGTCGCTGCCGGGGCGTGAGCGACGCATGGCCACACTGAGCAGAATCACCGGAATGATACCCACCGCCACAATGGTCAATGAGGCGGTGGAGGCTTCGGCAAGCCGTTCATCCGCCGCCAGGCTGTGAGCCCGAACCGCCAACGTATCGAAATTGAAAGGCCGCAGAATGATCGTGGCCGGCAACTCCTTCATCACATCGACGAAAACCAGGATTCCGGCGGCCAATAGGCTGCCGCGCATGATGGGGGTATGCACTCGGCGCAGGGTGCCACCCGGCGTTTGTCCCAGGGTCCGTGAAGCTGCATCCATGCTGGGAGTTACCTTGCCCAGGCTGGCTTCCAGGGTATTGAACGAGACGGCCAGAAAGCGTACCACGTAGGCGTACACCAGAATGAAGGCGGAGCCACTGAAGATCAGCCCTGCAATGATGCCGTAATGTTCGCGCAAGAAACTGTTGAGCTGATCATCCAGCCAGGCGAAAGGGATCAGGATGCCCACCGCGACCACCGACCCGGGCACGGCATAGCCCATGGCTGCAATGCGAGTAGCGCCACGTGTGACCGGGCCGGGGTGAAGGCGTACTCCGTAGCTCAGGATAAGCGCCAGCCCGACTGCCATGGCGGCGGCCAGCGTCGCCAGTACCAGGCTGTTAGCCGCAAAATCAATAAACTGGGTGCCGAACAGACTGTCACCCTGGCGCACGGCAAGATGGCCCAAAAGAGCGCTGGGAAGCAGAAAGCCGATCAATATCGGCAAACCGCAGGCACTAAAAGCGACCAGGCTGCGCCAGCCGCTGAGCTGGTATTCGGGTAGCTGCTGATAGCGGCTCGACGTATGAAAGTAACGCCGTTTGCCTCGCGACCAGCGCTCCAGCAGCACAAATACAATGATGAATGCCAGCAGGCAGGCCGCCAGTTGGGCGGCAGCCACTTGCTCGCCCATCCCGAACCAGGTGCGATAGATACCGGTGGTAAAGGTATCCACACCGAAATATTGCACCGCACCGAATTCATTGAGCGTTTCCATCAATACCAGCGAAACCCCACCGACAATCGCCGGGCGTGCCAGCGGCAATGCGACGCTGCTGAATAGCCGCCAAGGGCCGCGACCCAAGGTTCGTCCCACATCCAAAACGCACACCGATTGCTCGAGAAAGGCGACCCGCGCCAGCATGTAGACATACGGATAAAGCACGAGCGTGATCAGGGTGGCCGCGCCCCCCAGCGACCGGATATTGGGAAAGTAATAATCGTCTCGACCCCATTCGAAGATCGCCCGCAACCAGCTTTGCAACGGCCCGGCATACTGCAGGAAATCAGTGTAGGCATAAGCAATGACGTAGGTCGGTACCGCTAACGGCAGCAGTAAGGCCCATTCAAAAAGCCGACGTCCCGGAAAACGGCACATCACCACCAGCCAGGCTGTGCCGGTACCGATCACGAAAGTGCCCATGCCCACCGTTACCACCAGAAACAGGGTATTACTCAGGTAGCGACCCAAGACGGTGCTGGCAAGGTGCTGCCAGATCCCGTCGGTGGGCATGAAAATATGCGCAAGCACCGTTATCACCGGCAGGGCTACGATCATGGCAATGACAATGGTCAAAGCGCTCCAGGCATTGAAGCGCAGTGACAACCGCCGAGTAAGTGAGGGATGTCGTAGAGTGTCTGAACGGGACAAGCGGTAACTCCTTCCGATAGGTAGGGCGAAAACCAGCTGAATGTAATTGGATAGCGGATGAGAATAGTATCACTTGGTGCCTATATCTGCAGCCTGTGTCAGACCTTTGAGCGCGTGCCAACCCAGAAACCACCATCTAATAACCACAACGCCCGCCGCTTTTCAGCGGCGGGCGTTGTACTTATCAATACGTACTCATCAACCCGAAGGAAGTCTCCTAACCCCAGGGGAAAGAGATTACCCCACCAGGATGGCCGGCAAGCCGGTAATCAACCAGGGGAAGAAGGCCATCAGCAGGCACGCCAGGATAATCAAGGCCACGAAGGGAATCACCGCCTTGTACAGGTCGACGATTTCCACCCCGGGCGGTGCCACCCCTTTGAGATAGAACAGGGCGTAGCCGAACGGCGGCGTCAAAAACGAGGTCTGCAGCACCACCGCGACCATCACCACGAACCACAGCATATCCACGCCCATGGCCTCGACGATGGGCAACATGATCGGGAAGCTGAGCAGCACGATGCCGGTCCAGTCGAGGAACATGCCCAGAATGAACACCAGAAACAGCATCAGGATCAAGGCCCCGGTTGTGCCGCCGGGCATGGCCAGCACCAGGTCGCTGATCACGCTCATGCCACCACCCCTGGAGAACACCCCGGTGAAGGCCGTGGCCCCGACCAGGACCAGCATGACCATGGTGGTGGTCTTGCTGGCATCAATCAGGGTGTTGTAGCAGGTCTTGAGCTTGCGGTCGCCAAAGATCATGAACAGCAGAAAGGCGATGAATACCCCGATGGCCGAGGCTTCCGTGGCCGTGGCCACACCGGTGAACAAGGCCCCCAATACCCCGAGGATCAATGCCATGGGCGGCAGAACGTACTTGAACAGCATGATCAGCAGTTCGCCGGTGCTGGTCTGGGCGCGCTCTTCCGCCGGCACCTTCGGGCCGTACTCGGGCTTGATGTAGCAGATGATCAGCACATAGAGCGCGTACATCACCCCCAGCATCAACCCCGGGATCAAGGCCCCCGCAAATAGCGCCCCTACCGAGACCGGCGAGTAGCTGGCCATCAGGATCAGCATGATGCTGGGCGGAATCAGGATGCCCAGGCAGCCGCTGGCCATGATCACCCCGGCGCTCAGCTCCTTGTTGTAGCCATACTTGAGCATCGGCACCAGGGCGATCATGCCCATTACCGCTATCGAGGCACCCACGATGCCGGTGGTCGCGGCCAGCAGCACCGACACGATGACCACCGTCAAGGCCAGGCCGCCCCGCAGGTTGGCGAGTAACAGACGCATGGCATCGAACATCTTCTCGGTCACCCCCGAGTCGTTCAGAAACCGCGCCATCAACACGAACAGCGGGATCGCCACCAGCACGTAGTTGTCCATGGCATTGCCATAGATGTTGTTGATCAGGGTGCCCATCACATTCAGGCCGGGCCCCACAAGGGCACCGATCACCGCGACGCCGCCCAGCACGAACGCCAGGGGATGGCCCATGAACAGGCCCACCATCAACCCGGCGAACATCACCAGGGTGAGCATTTCCGGACTTAAATTCATGCCCGTTCCTCCCGCAGTTGCTGAATAGCCCGGATGAAGATCGCGATGCCTTGCAGCAGGATCAGTACCGCCGCCACGAAGATGACGCCTTTAATCGGGTAAACCGGAATCGCGACCATGCCATAGGTGGTTTCACCGCGGCTGAACGAGCGCATGAAGAAACTCCAGCCGAGGCTTATCAGCATCCACATGAAGGGCACGAAGAAGATCAGGTAGCCGATGATGTCTAACATCGCCTGCTTCTTGCGTGAGAGAATCCGTTTGATCACATCGACTTCGACGTGAGCATGGTGGCGCAGCCCGTACGCCGCCATCAGCATGAAGTGAGCCCCGAACAGCATCTTGGTGATGTCGAAAGCCCAATCGCTGGGGCGACCGGTGAAGAAGCGCAATGCAATATCGTAAAGAACTATGAGCGCGATAATCGCAATCAGCGGCGCAATGATTCGCCCGAACACTTCATTGAGCGTATCGATCGCCTTGGCAATTGCATTCATGGAGGAACTCCGCAATCAATACGAAAAAACCGCCCCGATGCCAGGCATCGAGGCGGCGTTGAGTGCCTTACAGGCAGGCTTCGATTTCTTCCAGGGAGGGCAGGTTGTCGATGGTACGGCTCATGTTGAACGGCGCGGTAATATCACGCCAGTTAGCGTAATGCTCCATGTAGCTGACCATGGAATGATAAACCTTGGCATGCATTGGATCTTCACAGGCACCGCGAACGATCACTTCATTGGTGATGTCTTGAATGCGTGCCAAGTCTTCCTCGGAGAACTGATTGATTTCGACACCGGCTTCCTGGAACTTGATGGTGCCTTCGGTGGAACCGCGCTCCGACCAGGAAAGCGACCAGGCCATGGTGGCTTCGGCAGCGATCTTCAACTTATCTTGGGTTTCTTCGGAAAGCGCGTCCCAGGCATCCTTGTTGATCATCACGCCGAAGACACTGGCGGACTGGTGCCAGCCCGGCGTGGCCCAGTATTCAGCCACTTCAGCAAAGCCTGCTTCGTAGTCGACGCCCGGCGTGGAAAATTCACCGGCGTCGATCACGCCGCGCTCGATGGCCTGATAGACTTCACCGCCGGCGAGGGTGACCTGTGAGCCGCCAAGCTCTTCCAGAACGCGTCCTTGGTCACGTCCGGAAAGGCGGATGCGCTTGCCGTCGAGGTCGGCCAGGCTTTCGATGGGGGTGCGACCCATGAAGCCGGACTCGTTATTGGTGATCCCGTACGGCAGGTAGACCATGTTGTAGTTGCCGTAGACTTCCTGATAGAGGTCGAATCCACCCCACTGTTGAATCCAGTTCAGGTAATCCACGCCGTTGAACAGGCTGGTGGTAGTGGCCAGCGGCGAAAAGGCCGGGCTGCGGCCTGCCCAGTAACCGGGCCAATCACCTGCGGCTTCAATGCTGCCGGTTTCGGTGGCATCAAACACTTCGGTGCCGGGCATCAGGGTGCCGCCGGCACGGAAGTTGATTTCCAGCTCGTCACCGGCCAGTTTATTGACCAGGTCAGCCCAGTGGCGGTCGATTTCGATCAGCGCCAGGTTGTCCGGCCAGGTGGTGGTCATGGTCCAGCGTTCCTGGGCCTGAGCGGTAGTGGAAAGGGCGGCAAGGGCGACACCGGCGGCGAGACCGGTAATGGCAAATTGAGTCGTTTTTTTCATGGAATATTTCCTGGCGTTTGGCTTGTGAAATTGTTGGTCTTGATCATCGGGAAATAGGATGACGCAGTTGACGTATACGTCTGACAAAGCCTTGCCTAGTCGGTCAACCGCCGACTCAAGCTAGCATATTTCAACCGTTGCGACGCAATATCAGAAAGTGGTTGTTAAACCTTGCGCCAGTGGGTGCTTCTACTATTAAATATTATTTAATTCAGTGATTTATAATTTTTATTGATGCGTTTAAAGTCCCTGTCAGAAATTGAAAACCGTTGAAAAGCGGGTTGTGTTAATACCAAAGTTGTAAGCTAATCGCCTATTTAAAGGAACATGCATGCCGCATTTCTCCTCCAGCGAAACCCCGATGCGTGCCGCCGGCCTGGTGGTTCGTCATGCCTGTCGGCTGAAACGGCGAGGCTGGCGTAATCTGGTGTGGTTGCGTGGCGATGCAGTTGACTGCCATCGACTAGCCCTGGCGTTATGGCAAGCGCATTCCTGGCAGGCGCCTCTCTGGGTGGGAAACCCGGCACCAGTCACTGACGCAATCAGCCCACGCCAGGCACGCACGCGGTTGGGCGCCGAGCATGGGCTGGTCATCATCGACGCGGTAAGCCAAGGCAATGGGTTTGACCCGGACGCCCTGGGTGCGCTTTCCGGCACCCTGCAAGCCGGAGGGCTATTGGTATTGATGACGCCGATTGCCTGGGGCGAAACCCCGGATGCCGACTATGTACGGTTTGCCGATTATCCCCATGCCTGGCCCTCGTTATCAGCCAATTATCTGAAGCGCTTGGCGCAGCTGCTGCATCGCTCCAGCCAGGTAGTGCATTGGCAGGCTGGCCAATGCCCGCATTTGCCCAGGCTTCCGGCAAGGCCGAAGCCAACAGTTGTAAGCGAACACGATCAAGCGATGGCGCCTGAATGCGTGACGCTCGACCAGGCAGCGGTGGTCCAGCAACTGACCCACTTGCGTCGCCGCCGACCGATTGTGATCACCGCCGACCGTGGGCGCGGCAAGAGTGCCGCCCTGGGAATCGCCAGCGCCCAACTGCTGCAATCCGGTGTGGCATTGGTGGTGCTCAGCGCGCCTCGCCCGAGTGCCGTCGAAGCGGTATTCGCCCGGCTGGAAGTGCTGTGTCCGCAAGGCTTGCGTGATGGCTTACGCTTTGTGCTTCCCGACGTCGGTGAGGTTCGCTTCGTTGCGCCGGATGTCCTGACGCGCCAAGTGGCGGAAAGCAGTCTGGGCGGCAAGGGTAGCTATCTACTGGTAGATGAAGCCGCCGCGATTCCCGCGGCCCTGCTCGGTACTTGGCTGGAAGCCTTTCCACGCATCGCTTTTGCCACGACGATTCATGGCTATGAAGGCTCAGGGCGTGGTTTTGCTTTGCGTTTTCGCGCCCAACTGGACCAACGCACCCCCGATTGGCGTCAAATCGAGATGCAGACGCCGGTGCGCTGGACAAGCGGGGACCCCTTGGAAGAGGTCACGTCGTCGCTTCTATTGCTCGACGCCCAGCCGGGGCCGGTATCCTCTCAACCGGTTGAGGTGGTCTCGCTAGAGCGAGCGGAGCTGGCGCACGACGAGCCTCGCTTGCGAGCGGTATTCGGTCTGCTGGTGCAGGCGCACTATCGCACCACGCCTAGCGATCTGCGTCAGTTGCTGGATGGCCCCGGTACGCGGTTGCAGGTAGTCAAGGCGAAGGGTTTTTTGCCACAGGCGGTGCTGGTCACCCGGGATGAAGGCGGATTCGATAGTGAGATGGCGGACCGGGTAGCACGGGGCGAACGACGCCCCCAAGGCCATTTGCTGGCGCAGTCGCTTGCCGCCCATGCCGGTTCTCGCGAGGCGGTAACGCGGCGCTGGCGGCGAGTGACGCGTATCGCCACGCACCCAGAGCGCCGCCGTGAAGGCTTGGGCCGGGCATTGATCGACGCGGATATTCCCCTGGCGCGCGCGCAAGGCCGTGAAATTTACGGTGCCACCTTTGGTGCCGACCCTGATTTGCTGGCCTTCTGGCGTGCGCTAGGTTTTATTCCGCTGCGCCTGGGCTTGAAGCGGGACACGACTACCGGGGAGCATGCGTTGATGGTGGCGCAAGGACTTACGGCGCAAGGAAGCGCCTTGGTTGAGCAGCTACGCCAGCGTTTCCATGCGGCCCTGCCTGGGTTGCTCGCCTTTGAACTGACCAATTTGCCGGCCGCGGTGGCGACCGCCTTGCTCGCCGACCTGCCGAAACCCGCCGTCTCGGAAGCGATGCGTCAGGATCTTGAGGACGTGGCTTTCGCCCAGCGTGAACCGGCCCTGGCGCGTCCGGCGATTCAGGCATTGGTACTGCATGGGTGCCAAGGGCGATTGGCCGTAGAGGACCAGCAAAGTTGCCGGCGACTGGTGGCCTGGGCTTTCCAGGGGCGGGCTCTGGATAAAGCGCGGGGCGCGGCAACGCTTGAGTTGCGAAAAGCGGTGGCTGCGCTGCTGCATGCCGGGGTGCTTTGATCGGTGAAACCTAAAAGATCGGCACCACTGGAACGGTGCCGATCTTTTAAGAAGCTCTATCTCAAAAAAACACTATCTCAACAAGCTCTACCCCAGGTAGGCATTGAGCATCCAGACGGTCTTTTCCTGCTCGCGGATATAGTCTCCGGCCTGGGAGGCGGTGCCTTCGTCATCGGCATCCGAGGCCAGCGACAGAACGTCACGCTGCAGTTCGATCAAGGTCTGGTAGCCCTTGAGAATGCCTCGCACGCAGGCTTCGCCATCATGTACGTCCTTGGCTTCCTGGATGTCGGCCATCGTCACGTAATCGCTGTAGGCGTGTACCGGCGTGTGGCCCAGGGTCAGGATACGTTCAGCGACTTCATCCACCTTGGTCAACAAATCGGTGTAGAGTTCTTCGAACTTGGTGTGCAATTCGAAGAAGTTGGAGCCTTTCACGTTCCAGTGATAGCCACGCACGTTCATGTAAAAGATCTGATAGTTAGCCAGAAGGTGATTGAGCTTTTCAGCGAGTTGGCTGGCGCTGCCTTCGTGCAAACCGATGCTGTTGGTCTCTGTCATGGAATATCTCCTTGTCTGGTGCGCTCATTTTGAGCGATTGCCCACGCTTCAGGGTAAAGCGCTCAGCGAAAGAGGAAAAGTAACTTCTACTTATCGTTGCGATAGGGCTGCGCGATTAACCTCTTCCACCCTAAATGCTGACGGTGGCTAGATTTTTCAAGAGCGAAGGTTTTTCAAGGTCGAAGCGCTGAGCTTGCCTGCCACAGCCGAATCACGTTCTCGCAGCGGTCGGCGAGGAGTTCGGGGGTATGGCGCAGCGCCTGTTCCAGAGACATGGGGCCGTCCGCTAGAGCAAAGGCGGCCGTGACCCCTTCTTTCAGACAGGCATGCCAGTTATCTCCCAGGCTTCCGGCCAGTACCACCACCGGTTTGGCGTGCTTCCGGGCCAGGCGTGCCACGCCAATGGGGGTCTTGCCGGAAAGGCTCTGGCCGTCCAGGCGGCCTTCGCCGGTAATCACCAGGTCCGCCCTGGATAGGTGCTCGGTAAAGTGAGTCTGTGCCATGATCATCTCGATACCCGGGCGCAGTTTGGCCCGCAAAAAGGCATGGGCGGCAAAGCCCATTCCGCCGGCGGCACCGGCACCGGCTAGCTCACGGTAGTCCTCGCCCAGCGTTTCGGCGGAAATAGCTGCAAAATGCCCAAGCGACTGATCCAGAATGACGACATCCTGTGCGGTAGCGCCTTTTTGCGGGCCGAATACCACGCTCGCGCCACGTTCGCCCAGCAGGGGGTTGTCCACATCCACCGCCGCTTCAATGCTCAATTGTAAGAGCCTGGGGTCCAGCTGGGTAATATCCAGGCTTGCCAGGTGGGCAAGTGCCTTTCCACCGGCAGGCAATGGTTGTCCCTGGGCATCCAGCAAACGAGCCCCCAGGGCGCTAAGCATGCCGGCACCGGCATCGTTGGTGGCACTGCCGCCCAGCAGTAGCAAAAGCCGTTTTGCACCTTGATCGAGGGCTGCGCGAATCAGCTCGCCGGTGCCGAAGGAGGAGGTATGTCCGGCATTGCGTTCTTGCGGCGCAAGGTGCTGTAGTCCATTGGCTTCGGCCAGCTCGATATAGGCAGTATGCTGCTCGGCAAGCCAGCCCCAGGCGGCCTCGATGGGGCGTCCCAGCGCATCTTGCACCGTCGTCGAACGTCGCTGAGCGCTGGTGGCGGCAATCAAGGCCTCAAGGCTTCCCTCGCCACCATCGGCCAAGGGACATGAAACCACTGTGGCGTCAGGGTCGGCCCGCAGCACGCCGCGAGCCATGGCCGCAGTGGCCGCCTGGGCACTCAAGGCGTCCTTGTAACTGTCCGGACAAAGCAGGATATTCATGGGCACGATCTCCGCAAACGGCTGTCAGTGAGGCGTAGCATAGTGAGCTTAACGCGAGCCGGTGGCGCCGGACCAGACAAGCCGCTTTCCAGAGGATTCCCAATGCAGTGGAAACTACTCAGTATGGTCGGAGTGCTAGGGCTGGCAGGCTGCCAGGTAGTGCCGGACCGCTTGCCGCAGGCAGAACCCGACCCGGACCCGGCTTGCCATTTCGTGAGCGAGGCCGCCGACCCCTTGGCGGCCGGGGTGGAAGTATTGATCGAATGGGGGTTCTCGCTGGATGCGTCGGATACCGACCTTGGCCTGGTCAGTGTCAGCCGTAGCAGTGAACTGCTGGCCTATGATCCTTGGCACGACCTCAATGGCTGGTATGGAGGAGGCACTCGGGTTTTCGGAAGTATCGGGCTGGGCAGTCGGGGAGGTTTTTCAACGGGTGTCATGCTGGGCTACGGCGGTATCGGACAGCGGCCCACGGAAGTGGAGCGGGTAACGCTACTGGTCGATGAAAATGAGGTGCGGGTGTCACGCGATATTCGCCGCTTCGATCAGCTCGGGGAGCTGCGCGAAGCGCGCAGTGCCAGCGATGCTGGTTTCTGTCAGCGCCTGGATCAAGCCATGGCAGCGTTTTCTCAAGAGCCTTCTCAAAAACAGGAAGCCGCGCCATGAGTTGCCGTCTGCTAGCGGGTTGTTTATGGCTGGTCATGTTGGCGGGTTGTTTATGGCTGGTCATGTTGGCGGGCTGTGCCGCCACACCGCCTGTGCCTCCGAGTGAAATGACACTTTCGGCACCCGCCGAAACGACATTGCGTCAGGCGGTTGAGCTGCTGGTGGAACAGGGATACGTGATTCGGCATGCCGACCTTGCACTGGGGCGCGCGGAAGCGTCGCTGGCACGCTGGCCAGAATATCGCGTGACACTTCAGGTGATCGAACAAGGCGAGAATGCTAGCCTTGTTCGAATAATGGCGCAACGGGGTGGAAAACCTCTGCCCGCCTACCTGCTTGACCCTTGGTTAGCCAGCCTTCAGGCCAAGGTGGGGTTGGTTCCCTGAATTTTATCGCTGAACGAGATTAACTAACAAACAACCAGGTGAGGCTGATCGTAAGATGAGGCTAACAAGATATTTGCGTGCCGGTGGGTGGAAAGGCGCTGCGTTATTGCTGTTGGGCATGCTGAGCGCCAATGTAAGCGCTCACCCTCATGGGTGGATAGACCTGAGCGTGCGGGTGATGACCGATGAGCAAGGCCGGGTGGAAGGGCTGCGTCAAACCTGGCGGATGGACCCTTTTTATAGCCTGGTGGTACTCGAAGAACTCCAGCAGGTAGAAGGAGAGAGCCTGGATGTCGCCCTGGATCAACTCGGGCATGAGATTCGCGATAATCTGGCGAACCAGGGCTACTTCACAGAGGTTTATCTCAATGACGAGCGACAAGGGTTGGGTGAGGTCACCGATTATACCGTGATGGAGCGCGACGGGCGGGTTAGTTTCATGTTCATCCTGCCGTTACAGACGCCGCAGCTTCTGACAGGAGGCATTCTGCGCTATCAGGTGTTTGACCCGAGCTATTACCTGGAAGTGGTGCATGAAGCCGATCAAGGTGAACCGTTGGAGAGCGCCTTGGTCCTGAGCAGTGAACAGGAGTGTCGGCTAGATATTCTTCCCGCCGACCCTGATCCGGAACGCGTCATGAAGGCAGCCATGCTGGATGTCGATGAGCAGGCGACACCGGGGCTGGGGCGCCACTTTGCGGAAACCGGCGAGGTGGCATGTCCGTGAACCGTCATCAGACTATCGTGCTCATCGGCCTGGTGGCTGTCCTGGGAACGCTGGTTTATTGGGTGACCCAAGGCGGTTTTCAGACGTTCAGTTATCAGCTTCTGGCTTGGCAGCGTGAACTTCACCGTGGCTTGACGTTGGCTATCACCGAGCTTTCTCGGGAGCCTTCAAGCACGGCCTGGACGGCGCTGTTGGGAGTAAGCTTCGGCTATGGCGTCTTTCATGCGGCAGGGCCGGGGCACGGCAAGGCAGTGCTGGCGACATACCTGGCCACGCATGGCGGTGCGGTGCGCAGAGCGCTGGGGTTGTCGTTCGCTGCTTCCATGCTTCAGGGAATCACCGCCATCGCGCTGGTGATGGTGCTGGTACATGGGCTTGGCTGGGTGACACGACAGGCCATGGGAAGTGTCGTTTGGGTCGAGCAGGGGAGTTTTCTGTTGGTGGCGGGGCTTGGCTTGTGGTTATGCTGGCGTGCGGTCAGGCAATTGCGTCGGGCCTATCCCCGCTCAGCTGATATTGACGACCACGACCACGACCACGACCACGACCACGACCACGACCATAGCCACTGCTGTGGCGGTGCACACCATATCGAGCCTTCTCAGGCGCTGGACTGGCGTACCGCCCTGATGACGGTGGGTGCCATCGGCATGCGGCCTTGCTCGGGTGGGGTGCTGATGCTGGGGGCGGCAAGTTTGCTGGGGCAGTTTGCGGTTGGAGTCGCGGCGGTGCTGGTCATGTCCCTGGGTACTGCCCTGACCGTTTCCGCCCTGGCATTAGCCAGTGTGGTGGCGCGTGGCTGGGCACAACGGCGCCTGGCACGTCAGAGCAGCCAGCAAGGCATTCAGCGGGTCACCGGCTGGGTCGCTCTGAGTGGTGGATTACTGATTGCAGCCTTGGGAGTTTCCTTGAGCGTTGCGGGCGTCACGCAACCCGCCGGTGGGTCCTTGCTCAATGAGCCGCCGGCCCGCACCAGCAACCCGCTTAGCGGTCAGGCCGGCTGAGAGTCGAGGTTCAGTCCTTCGATCTGGGCCAGTAGATGGTCGCGCATGGCGGCCAGCCCGCTCTTGCCGTAAGGCTCTGCGCTACCCTGCCCCCATACCGGGGCGGGCCAGGCAACGTCATCCTTGCGCCGTATGACCACATGCACATGCAGTTGCTCGACGATATTGCCCAGGGTGGCGATATTGAGTTTATCCCCGTGACAATCAGCTTTCATGGCTTCGCCGATGGTGGTGGCTTCACGCCACAGCTGGCGCTGATCCTCTTCGCAAAGCTCGAAGACTTCCCTGACACCGGGGCGCCGGGGTACTAGGATTATCCATGGAAAGCGGGCGTCATCCATCAGTAATACCCGACACAGCGGAAGCTCGGTTACGGGGAATGTATCAGCTTGCAGGCGTTCATCCAGCTCCAGATCGTTCATGGGCGGCTCCTTGGCGCGAGAAGATGGTTTTCATCATAGCAGGCTTGCCGCAGCACGGGAGTAGGCTGGATAAAAGCCGTTGAGAAAGCTAAGCAAAACCGCTAAATGCTGTTACGCTGAAGCACATAAGTTTCCTTATGTCTTGATCTATCGTTAAGGAGAATCACAATGAAAAAGCTACTCGCAGTGAGTTTTATCCTATTGTTGTCCGCCGGTGTTCTGACAGGCTGCAACACCATTGCAGGGGCGGGACAGGATGTACAGGAAGGAGGAAGAGCCGTGGAAGAAGCGGCCGAGTAACACTGCCTGCTTGGCATGACTGATTAGAAGAAAAGACGGGGTAAGCAGAAATGCTTACCCCTTTGCATTGTGCGCCGTCGTGGCTAGCCGCAAGGCCTGGCCTCAGTCGTAGCGTTCCTTCCAGCGCTGGCGGCGAACCTGATCCTTGAGCATTTCCAGTATCTCAATCATCACCTGTTCGGACACCTGTGCGCTATGGTCATCGACCCGCAGCCAGGTGTCGAAGCCGCTATCCGCCACGCGTTCGACAAGGGTGTTGAACTCGCGAGAATGAATCCCGAGCGCTATTTCATCGACCAACCTGCGGGCAATGCCGCTCAGCGATTCATTCATTGCCTGGGTGATCTGATGTCCCATGGGCAAGCGATTCAGACGCTGAATTTCCGGGCTCTCCCGCAGGGTGCGACCGACCACTTCAGTGATGTAAACCATGATATTCTGGCGATTGCGCTGATAGGTGCCACCCACCATATCTTCAAGTCGCTGGGCAATTTCATGGATGAGCTGCTGTTTGTGTGGCATCACCACACGTTCGATGAGCTGTTCGGTAAGGGAGTCACTGGCTTGCACCTGATGTTTCACATCGTCGAGCAGGCGCAGGGCGATACGGTCGGAAAGTTCTTCCAGCAGTACCTCGTAATACTTGGCCAGAAAGGCGTAAATGCCCCACTTTTCGACGTGAATCCATCCCAAGCGCTGTAAGCGATAGAGCAGTGATACCACCCGCAGAATACGCAGTAGGCGAAAGCCGCTCAAAGGGATGCAGCCCAGGACGTCGTACCAGTAAACAAAGGGGTAAAAAAACCAGCGGTGATAGCGTCGTTCGGCAATGGCAACCGCCCAGCCCAGCAACACGTCGGCAACGAAAATAGCCACAAATGCTAAGTCGATACGCATGAAGTTGGCATGAATGTTTTGAGCATAGAAGGCATGGAAATCAGGCGCCAAGCGTTCCAGCCCATTGCTCACGTAATCCAGTAAAAATAATGAATCAAACAGGAGTAGGCTCAGGTTGATCACGACCGCGGCCATGATCATTACATCCCAGGTGAGATGTAGATATTCCACACTCTTAGGGAGCTTACGTGAGGTGGCTGAAGCCGTCATGGATGCTTCTCGTCTAGGTAGTGGGAAGCTTCGTGGGCAGAGCAAGGCGAGTGGTTAACTGCCATTGGGCATTACTCCTGATGATTCTGATGAATGCTGGAAGGCTTATTGCCGTCGTAGGGAGCCGGTTTGGTTTTGCTGGCGTGCCACGGCAACTGGCCTTCTATCTCGATATGCAGGGTGAAAGCCAGGAAGGCACGCACTAGAACGACCGCAGCCAGCGTAGCCACTTGCGAACCGGTATTGGCGATGATTACCGTCTTGATTAGATCGCCTGCGATCAGAAAGTCCAGGCCTATCAGAAGCGACCTTCCCACTGCATGGCGATAGCCAAGATAAGCCTGGTGGGTACTGCCTTCCACTTTGGGGTTTCGCAGGAAACGGTAAGTGGCGAAAATAAAACCGGCCACGATAACCACTACCCCGGCGGCCTCTACGCCCAAGGCAACGAAGTCGATAATGGTGATGAACTGCTCCATGCATGCCTCGCCTTTGAGTGATCGGAAACGCTCATTCCACAGCATGGCGATGTTTGCGGTATTCAGCAAAATATCCGGCCGCAGCCGGAATGATCAATGTCACTTCAACGACTGCACGTTTCAGGCGCTAGCGTTTATGCAGAAGGCTTACTCCTTGGCAAGACGCTGCGTTTCATAATGCTGTTCATGCGTGCGACGGGCCTCTATCTCGGCCTGCTTGCGCAGCTTCTTGCGTAGGGCGGCCTTGTCGAAACGTAGCTTTTGCAGTGATGTTTCCAGTTTGAGCGGGGAAACTTCAGCGGGAGTACCATTCTCATCCACAGCGACCATGCTCAAATAGCAGCTGTTGGTATGGCGTATCACCTTGTTGCGAATGTCTTCAGCAAGCACCTTGATACCGATTTCCATCGACGAGCGCCCGACATGGTTGACCGACGCGAGAAAGGTGACCAGTTCACCAACGTGAATCGGTTGTTTGAACAGCACCTGGTCCACCGAAAGGGTGACCACATAACTGCCCGAATAGCGGCTAGCGCAGGCGTAGGCAACTTCGTCGAGTTTCTTGAGAATGGCGCCACCATGCACCTTGCCGCTGAAATTAGCCATGTCCGGCGTCATCAATACAGTCATGCTCAGTTCGTGCTGGCGTGGGAGGTCATTATTATACACGGCCATGGGCTCCAGGCGTGAGGGGGGTGACTGTTCAGACTTTCAGCAAAACGCTCGTCCAAGGTTACAACACCTGGGACGAGCGTAAACATGCAAAGGCGAAATTTAGAACCAAGTCAGGCCGACACTGATAATCGCCCCGGTGATGAACAGTTGAATCAGACAGAAGCCCATGATGTCCTTGGCCTTGAGCCCGGCAATGGCAAGTACCGGCAGTGCCCAGAAAGGCTGAAGCAGATTGGTCCAGGCATCGCCCCAAGCCACCGCCATGGCGATGCGGGGGATGTCAGCCCCCAAGGCTTCAGCGGCGGGGAGCATAACCGGGGCTTGCACTGCCCACTGGCCGCCACCAGAAGGCACGAACAGATTGACGATCCCTGCACTCAAGAACGACCAGAACGGCAGTGACGTCTCGGTGGCGAAGGAAATCAGCCATTCCGACATGCTCTGGGCCAAGCCGGATTGAATCATGATCGCCATGATGCCGGCGTAAAAAGGGAACTGGATGACGATGCCGGCACCGCCCTTGATCGCCTCGTTGAGACTATTGAGCAGGCTGCGTGGGGTACGGTGCAGCACAAGAGCCAGGAACAGGAAGAGAAAATTGACGATGTTCAAGTTCAAGCCGCCGCCACGCAACAGGAAATGGTCGAGCAGGAACAAGAGCCCCGGTATCCCGATCATCCATGCCAACGGCACGCTGTTCTCAAGCTTTTCCGCCGGGCGTGTGGCGCGTCCCGGGGCTTCGATCTGGTCGTCGAGGAGCTTGGGGTCGATATAGACGCTATCTTTCTCGTCGGGCAGCATCATCCGGTTCACCAGGGGGATGGCGATGAACAGGCACACCACAATGGCCAGATTGAAGAAGGCGAAGATGGTCGAACCGGTACCGATAATGCCGATCTGGTCGGCGGTGAAGTGGCCTTCGGTCGCAATCACCAGCGGAATGGAACCTGCAAGCCCGCCATGCCACACCACGAAGCCGGAATAGGCGCTCGCCACCAGTAGACGATAATCCACACGTACCAGGCGAGCCAGTTCCTTGGCGAACAGGGCGCCCACCACCAGACCGAACCCCCAGTTGATCCAGCTGGCGGTCAGCGAGACCAGCGTCACCAGCAAGATGGCGTTACCTGCATTGGTGGCCTTGCCGGCAATGCGCTGAAGAATACGCTTGATCGGCGGGGAGCTGGCAAGCATGAAGCCGGTGATCAGTACCAGCAACATCTGCATCGAGAAGGTCAGGAGATTCCAGAAACCGTCACCCCAAAAACGCAACACCGCCAATGGGGTTTGACGCTCGACGGCGATCGCTGCCACGGCGGCAACCAAGGTGAGTAACAACACGAAGATATAAGGGTCGGGCAAGTAGCGTTCCACCAACTTGACCGCGGGTTTCGAGATCATTTTAAGCATGAAATGCTCACTTTTATTGGGTTATAGAAGACGTGCCGCTAATATACGGATGATCAGAGGGTTTTTCATCTGGTTAGCGGAGGGCTTCAGGGTAGCTGATGACATGCTCGACTAACGTTAGCTCAGTTTTCAGAACTCTCCCATACCCCAGCTTCAACGCTTATCGGGACTGCCAGCGCGAACGTCGATAACGCAGGTAGTAACTCACCAGTACTGCTGAGCGCACCAGCGTGAAAAGTGTGAAGGCGAGCCATAAACCGTGATTGCCAAGGCCTGCGGTAAGCCACCAGGCTGGCAGGTAGACTGCCAGTCCGATGAAGATACTGTTACGCATTTCACGTACGGCGGTCGTGCCGATGAACACTCCGTCGAGTAAGTAGCTCAATACCGCAATCAGCGGCATGGCCACCATCCAGGGCAAGTAAATGGCTGCTGTGGCGCGGACTTCGGGCAAGCCGGTGAGCAAGGCAATCAGTGCGTTGCCTCCTAGGGCGAAGGTGATGGAGGCTCCGGCTGCCGTGAGTAGCGAAAAGCGTGCCGCCGCGCGCACGGTAATCGAAAACTCTTCCCAGTGACGGCGGCCGTAGGCACGACCGACCAGCGACTCCGCTGCATGGGCAAAGCCATCCAGCGCATAGGAAGTGAGCATGATGAACTGCATCAACACCGCATTGGCTGCCAGGATGGTATCGCCCTGGCTTGCCCCCTGAGCGGTGAAGAACGCCATGGCGAACAGAAGCCCCAGGGTGCGCACGAAGAGGTTGGCATTGACCTGAAAAAGCTCTCGGTAAGCTGATAAGCGGGCGAGACGTTCGCGCAGAAACCGCCCCTCCAGCCGCTTGAGCCGGCTAATGATCAACCAGCCACCGGCTGCCAGCGCTGTATAGTCGGCGATAACGCTGGCCCAGGCCACGCCGTTGCTGGTCATGCCCAGCCCGACCACGAATAGCAGGTCGAGAAGAATGTTCACGCTGTTGGTGAGTACCAGCAGAATCAATATCACCCGGGAGTTCTGCTGCCCCAGAAACCAGCCTATGATCGCATAATTGGCCAGCACCGCGGGTGCTGAAAAAAGACGGATTTGCGCATAATCGTGCGCCAGGGTGGTAGCGGTTTCACTGCCGCCCAGCAGCCACAGCCCCAGCTGGATCAGGGGCTGCGAAAAGACGATCAACAGCACCCCGATAATGCCCGCCAGCAGTAACGACTGCCCCAGCAGATTACGTACATCGCTATCGCTTTCGCGGCCCATCGCCTGGGCCACCAGGCCCGTGGTCCCCATGCGCAAAAAGCCAAATCCCCAGTAAAGAAAGCTGAACAGGGTCGCGCCCAGGGTAACTCCGGCCAGGTAACTTGAATCCGGTAAATGGCCGACCACGGCGGTATCCACCAGCCCTAACAGGGGCACGGTAATGTTGGAGATGATGATCGGCCAGGCCAGCGTCCAGATGCGAGGGCGGGAAGAAGTGGTTACCGGCAAGGCAATGTCTCGTCTGGCGAAGGGAAACAAAAAAACGCCCCGTTGGCAGGCGGGGCGTCAGCACTGAGCTTTCTACAGGCCCATATTTACAAGAATTCAGGCCGCGGTGATGCGGTTATATTTTTGCATCAGTTGGTCACGGTCTTCCGGGCGGTTCGGGTCGAGCGGGATGCAGTCTACGGGGCAGACCTGCTGACACTGCGGTTCATCGTAATGGCCGACACATTCCGTACACAGGTTGGGATCGATCACATAGATCTCCTCCCCGGCGGAAATGGCATCGTTGGGGCATTCCGGTTCGCAGACGTCGCAGTTGATGCACTCGTCGGTGATCATCAGGGCCATGGGCATACCTCGCGAATGGCTGGCGTGACACAGTCGGCAAATAGCCGAGTGTTTTGGTCAGGTAAGGGCAACAGTCACGTAGTGTAGTGGTTACGCAGCGCTTGTGCGACCTGAGGATGCACCAGAGAGCCGATATCGCCGCCGAGCTTGGAGATTTCACGCACCAGCGTCGAGGAAATGTAGGAATTCTCCACCGCCGGTGTGAGAAACACGCTTTCCAGCTCCGGGTTCTGGGCGCGGTTCATGTTGGCCAGTTGCAACTCATATTCAAAATCCGAGGTGGCGCGCAAGCCACGCAGGATGATGGTGGCATCCTGATCCTTCATCAAGGTGGTCAGCAGGCCGGAAAAACCGATGACTTCCACATTGGGCAAGTCGGCACATACCGTTCTTGCCAGCTCGATGCGAGTGTCTAATGAGAGCGTCGGGCTTTTTCCGGGGCTTGCGGCAATCGCCACCACTACCTTGTCCCACATGCGGGCGGCCCGCTCTATCAAGTCGAAATGGCCATGCGTAATGGGGTCGAAAGTGCCGGGATAGACCGCGGTATTCATGAATTTTCGCCTCCTTCATCGTCAACATGGCCAAAGGGGTTGGGTACCTTGAGAGACACAGAATGGGCGTAGCCTGGAATCGTGATGCTGTCGGCGTGAACGGTAAGTTCGGGACCTTCAAGCACGGCTTCGCCGAACTGATAGCGGGGCTGGTAGTGACCCCGGTCAGCTTGCTCCAGATAGGCCTGGGCCTGCTCGCGGACGGCTTCACGTCGTGACTTCCATGCCGCTAGTGCCTGGCTGCCATGACGTTGCAGCAGCAGTTTTTCGGTCACCTGAGGCGAGAGCACCACGCCGGTGGCATTGTTGCCGCCAAAGCCCTTGGCATTGATGAAGGCGGCATCCGCCGTGAAACGTTGCGGTTCAGCAAACAAACGCAGACGTTCGCCATGAACATCGTCGGCCACGGCATCCAGGGTGGGAATGCCGGGAAGCAGGCCATGAGCGAAACTGCCCAAGGCACTGGTCAGCTGATCGCCTGCTGCCGAACCTTGCGAGTGGCCGACAAACGCCTTGACCGCCACCAGCGGCCAGTCGAACAGCCCGTTGGCGCGTGCCACCTGGTCGAAGACATGCGATTCGGTGGTGCGGTTCTTCGGCGTGCTGGTGCCGTGGGCATGCACAAAGGTGCGTTCCCGCAAGGCTTTTTCTCCCAGGATGTCGCGTACCAGAGAGGCGGCCTTGCCCAAGGTAATGTAATTACCGATACCCGGTGCGGAGATCGAGCGCTTGTAGCCATCGGCATTGACGAAGACATCCGGCACCGAGCCCAGGATATCGGCACCGATTTCCATGGCCAGGCTGTCATCCATCAGTAATACAAATTGGCTAGCCTCAGCCATGGTGAAGCCACAGTTGCGAGCGAAAGGGCGGCAGGCGCGCTGGTAGTCGCTGTCGGTCAGCAGGGACAACGCATCCAGCGCTTTCAGGCTGGCATCGTCGGCCAAGGCTCCCATGGCGCGAAAGCCTTCGATGATTTCCGGAGTGATCGGTGCATCCGCGGTGCCCACCATGACCACGCGACGCCGGCCGGCACGAATATCGTCGATTCCCAGGCGCAGGTTATACAGAAAGCTGGCGCAGGCACCCAAGGCTGCACCGGTACCGCCAACACTGCCCAGCACATAGGCATTGAGAAAATCGGCGGGCATCTGGCCGTAACCCAGCGGCATTTGCTTGGAGGTGGCGCGATTACCACTCACGAGGCTCTTGAGCAGGCCGCCCCAGCCTTGGTCATCCATCTGGCCGATGGAATTGCCGGCGTATACCGCGATCAGGTCCGGGTCGAGGCGTTGGCGCAAGCTCTCCCAGTGAAGACCGCTGGCGCCCAGGCAGTCACTGGCAGCGAATATCGCCATGGACAGTCCACGTGGGTGGTGCACGCTGCGATAAAGGCCGGCGGGATCAAAACCGCTCGGCAGTTGTGCCGCGGTGGACACCTTGGACGTCTGGGCATCCGGCAGCAGTACATCCAGGCTTCCGGCTGGCACCGTGACTTCTACCTGACGGGCATCCAGGGGGTGTACTTCCCAGCTAGGCGGAATATGCTCGGGCAATTGGCGTCTGGACAGGCGAAAACGCATGGGGGCATCGAGCCCCATGCTGGCCTGTCGGTTGGTCGCCAAGCCCGGTGTCTGAAAGCGCTTGTCTTCATTGCGGCGTACCAGTGTATGGTTGAGTACCTGGTCGCGAAACTGCTCCGAAGGCGCCTCGACGCGGTTGCCCGAGGCGTCTTGCCAGCCAGTTTCAGTTGCCTTCACTAGACGCATCAGGGCAGCCAGGCCGTCTAGCGTCTGGCGCTGTTGGTCAGCGGGAAGGGCATCAAGCACGGTGCGGCGAAAGGCCTGGTGGCCCGAGGTTCTGCCGGCGGGATTGATGCCGCCCATGCCGACAATCACCGGTAAGTGTGACAAGCCGGGTTCCTCGTTGAACGGTGGTTAAATGACTGTTTTTCTCGGCGCAGCACCCGTAGTCGCTACGTGGTTATCAGTATCAGGCCTGTGATGATAGCACCGGCGATGTAACGGCGTCATGCCGCAACGGCGCGAGACTGATAGAATCCGGGCTTTACATCGCCAAGAGGCCGGGATGCAACACAATTCACGCCAGGTAGTGTCCAATCAAGCTGGGCCGCATCAGGACTTGCCGCGCCGCGTCAGTCGCGCCCTGGCCCATCCGATGCAAAAACCGATTGCCGAGCATACCCGCCAGGGGTTTGCCTTGGCCGAACAATGGTACGCGCAGCGACATGAACTGCCGCTGATAGTGGATGCCGGGTGTGGGGTGGGCGTGTCGACACGGCACCTGGCGCAGCAATTTCCCGATCATGCGGTAATCGGCGTGGACCGCAGCGCCGACCGTCTGAGCCGTGAACATGGCCATTTGCCCTCCAACGCCTTGTTGGTCAGGGCCGACTTGGTGGATTTCTGGCGTCTTCTGTACCAGGCCGAATGGCCGCTTGCCTACCATTACCTGCTGTACCCCAACCCTTACCCCAAAGCGGGACACCTGAAGATGCGCTGGCATGGGCACCCGGTATTTCCCACGCTCCTGGCGCTGGGCGGACGCCTGGAACTGCGCTCCAACTGGCAGATTTACGTGGAAGAGTTTGCCCAGGCGGTTACCCAGGTAACCGGCAAGGCGGCCACCATTGAACGGTTTTACCCGGAGGATGATTATCTGACACCCTTTGAAGCCAAATACAACCAGAGTGGCCAGGCATTGTGGCGCTCAGTAGTGGAGCTGGAGCGAAAATGGCCTTTGTTTACCTGATCCTGGCGATCATCGCGGAAGTTGTCGCCACCAGTGCGCTAAAGGCCTCGTCGGGGTTTACCCAGCCGATGCCTACCCTAGTCGTCGTCGTGGGCTATGGCCTAGCGTTTTATTTGTTGAGCCTGGTGCTGCGCAGCCTGCCGGTGGGGTTGGCCTATGCCATCTGGGCGGGACTGGGCATTGTGCTGGTGACAGTGGCGGGAATGGTAGTGTACGGCGAAAAGCCGGACCTGCCGGCGGTGATCGGCATTGGCTTTATTGTGGTGGGGGTGGTTACCCTGCAGCTGTTTTCCAACATGACAGTGCATTAGAAGGTGAAAGTAACGTGAAAATAATCAAGTGGGCTGCCGGTCGACTATCCCGCTGCACCCTGATGGCCGGTGGTGTGCTGGCCTTTTTGTTGGTCAGCCACAGCCTGCAAGCGGATTTTTCGCGGTTGGGCCAACTCAGCGAGAAGGGCTTTTCAATCAGTGCCGAAGCGCGTTTGCTGGGCGGGGGCGCTGTGCCGGATAAAATGCTGGGCCAAATCGATCCCCTGCGCCAGTTGTCGCCAGCCTCGGTGACCAAGGCTTACCTGGCGGCGGCGATGCTCGAGCGCTTCGGTCCGCAGCATCGGTTTACCTCACGTCTGGTGAGTAGCGGCGTGGTGGATGCCGATGGCGTTCTGCACGGCGACCTGGTGTTCGAAGGCGGCGGCGACCCGAACCTGACCACGGAAAATCTGTGGCGTCTGGTGCAGCGTTTGCAACAGACCGGCGTGCGCGATGTGAATGGCGCTCTGGTGATCAGCCAATGGCGTTTCGGCCCGGTTAACTGCCTGACCACCGATCGCTGCGAGGCGCAGTCGCGAGTGGATAATTCCTACAGTGCGCTGTTGTCTTCGGCGGGGGTCAATTACGGTAACTGGTGTATCAATGTGGCACCGGCCGGCACACCGGGGGAGCTCGCAAGGGTCACCAGTTGCGATAGCCCGGTGCCGCTCACGCGGATCGACAATCGCGTGGTGACCCGACCGGACAACAGCGGTACAGAGCTCAATGCCGAACGAATCAGCAGCGAGAGCGGGGATGTGATGAGGGTGAGCGGCCAGATTTCCACCAACGCCCATCCAAGGGACATCTACCGGGCGGCGAGTGACCCCGCCCTGCAGACTGCCCAGACCCTTGTCGCCATGCTGCAACAGGCAGGAATAAGGCTGGTCGCACCTGCGCGTATCACCACTGAACCGCCGCCGGGTAATGCCACCAGCCTGGCAGTGGTGGAAGGCTTGCCACTGCAGGAGTTACTGCTGCGTACCATGAATTATTCCAATAATTTCATGGCCGATGTGCTGGCGCTTTCTCTGGTGGAGACACCCCGAGCAGAACTGAATCAGGCCGGGGCGGCCTTGGAAACCTTCGCGGCAAGCCTGCCGGGGCATGGGCCGCTGGAGTTGCTCAGTGGCAGCGGGCTGACCACGGAAAACCGTACCTCCGCCCATGGCATCAATGTCATGCTCGAAAACATGTTTTATCAAGGGGCGCTGTTTCCCAGCTTCGTGGCGGCGTTTCAGTCGCCTTCCAACGGGGTGATGCGCTTTATCCGACGCGGCCCTGAGGTGTTCCAGAATAATGTCATGCTCAAGACCGGTACCTTGAACCAGCCGGTGGCAGTGCGCGCGGTGGGGGGCTATTTCCGTACCGTTTCAGGACGTTGGGGTGTGTTCAGCGTGCTGGTCAATGGGACTGGTTCGACACCGTACCTGAACTGGTCGCTTGTGCTCGACCCGCTGTCTCACGATCTTGAGACGTTTATCCTGTCACATTAATCTGACAGGAAGACGCTTTTCAGCCGCTCGCACAAGGATCATTCATGAAACCCAGAAATACCGGTTGGCGCCATCTGGTCAAGTCGACGCATTATTCACTCAGGGGGTTAAACGCCGCTTTTCGCCACGAAACCGCTTTTCGTCAGGAAATCGGCATTTGCTTGCTGTTGTTGCCACTGGCGTGGTGGGTAGGCGAGGATCCAGTAAGCTGGATTCTGTTGATTGGCAGCGCGGTGCTGGTACTGATTGTGGAACTGCTCAATAGTGCCATTGAAAGCGTGGTGGATCGTATCGGTATCGAGCATCATGAACTTTCCGGGCGGGCCAAGGACATCAGCTCCGCGGCGGTGATGCTGGCGCTGCTACTGGCGGGACTGGTCTGGTTGTTGCTATTGGGCCAGAAGATGTGGGGCTGAGAAGCACCGGCTGCTTTCTCCATCGTTTCGTTGACTGTTGAATTCGTGAGGTACACATGGGCTTTGCCGAAGATTTTCTGCCACGGGATGAGATTCCCACTCCGCTGCAAGAGCCGCTAGCCCAAGCCTGGCAACGTTTGCAGGAGTCGTTGGAGCAGGCGGACAATCTGGCCTCCATTAATAAACAGGAGCTACCGTCGGAAAGCTGGCAGGCATTGAGTAACAGCCGTCGCCGGGCGCTGGCGCGGGTGGTGAGCATCTCCACGTTTGCCCTGGATACCCTGGCGCGTTACCCGAACTGGCTTGCCGAGCTGGATGCCGTGGGTGAGCTGGATGAGGCGCCCGCCGCCGATACCCTGCGCCAATGGCTCGACGAAACGCTGGAAGGCGCTGCCGATGAAGAAGCCATGCACAAGGTGGTTCGTCAGTTTCGCCGGGCGCGCATGCTGGGTATCGTCTGGCGTGATCTCAATCGCAAGCAAGGTATGGAGATGTGGGACACCGCGGCGGCGGTGTCACGCCTGGCCGAAGTGTGTCTGGATGCCGCCCTGGGTTGGCTGGAAGCGTTCCTGGCGCCACGCTGGGGATATCCTCAAGTGCGCAACGATGGCAGTTCTCAGCGCCTGGTTATATTGGGAATGGGCAAGTTGGGCGCCGGTGAGCTCAACCTTTCCTCGGACATTGATCTGATCTTCGCCTTCCCCGAAAAAGGCGAGACCCAAGGCGGTCGCAAGTCATTGGATCATCAGGAATATTTTACCAAACTGGGCCAGCGCCTGATTACCGCCCTGGATGCGGTAACGGCGGACGGTTTTGCCTTTCGTGTGGACATGCGCCTGCGCCCGCTGGGCGATGGCGGCCCTCTGGTGGGTAGCTTCGCCATGCTCTCGAGCTACTATCAGGACCAGGGCCGTGAATGGGAGCGTTACGCCATGCTCAAGGCGCGCCCGGTGGCCGGTGACCGTGACGCCGGAGCGGAACTCCTGGCCGGCTTGAGACCCTTCGTCTACCGCAAGTACCTGGACTTCGGAGCGATCGAATCGCTGCGTGAACTCAAGGGCATGATCAACCGTGAAGTTCGGCGGCGCGGCATGCAAAGCAATATCAAGCTCGGCCCGGGCGGCATTCGCGAAGTTGAATTCGTGGTGCAGGCCTTCCAGTTGATTCGTGGCGGACGCGACACCGAACTTCAGGTCACCTCCCTGAAAACGGCACTCAAACGTCTCCCGGCCCTGGGCTTGTTGCCGCAAGAGGTCGTGGATGAGTTATTGCCGGATTACGCTTTTCTGCGCGATCTGGAACATGCCATCCAGGCACTCGAAGACCGCCAGACCCAAACCTTGCCGGTGGAGGAGCATGATCGCGAACGCGTGGCGCTGGCCCTTGACCATGATGGCTGGCCGTCGCTGATGGCTCAGCTCGACGAGGTGCGCGAGCGGGTGCGTGGCCATTTCGATGCGGTGATCGCCGACCCGGAAGATGATATCGACGATACCGGCGCGAGCGGTGAAGGCCTGAGTCTGGCCCAATGGCGCCTGGTGTGGCGGGGGGAGCTGGACCAGGAGGAAGCCCAGGCGCTGCTGGCACAGGCTGGGTTCGAAGATCCCGCCAAGTCGCTCAAACGCCTGCACGGGCTCTATCATTCGCGCCAGGTACAGAGCATGCAGCGTATCGGCTTTGAACGCCTGGATGCGTTGATGCCGTTGCTGTTGGATGCATTGTCCGAAAGCCAGATTCCCGACCTGGCTCTGGCACGGGTGCTGCCGCTGATAGAAGCGGTATTACGCCGCACCGCCTATCTGGCACTGCTGCGGGAAAACCCCCAGGCACTCGAGCATTTGATGCACCTGTGCGGCCCCAGCCCCTGGATTGCCGAGCAATTGGCACGCTACCCCCTGCTGCTGGATGAATTGCTGACGCCGGAAACGCTTTACACCCCGGCGGACAAGACGCGGCTGGCCGATGAATTGCGCCAATCGCTCAATCGCATTCCCGAAGACGATGAAGAGGCCCAGCTGGAGGCGCTGCGCGTGTTCAAGCATGCTCAGGTGCTGCACGTGGCCGCGTCCGATATCGCCGGCACCCGCCATCTGATGAAAGTCAGCGATTACCTGACCTATATCGCGGAAGTGATTCTGGACGCCGTCCTGGCCATGGCCTGGAAGAACGTCACCCGCAAGTACGGAACGCCCGAGGGTCTGGCGGCGGTGGGCGAGCCGGCTTTTCTGATCGTGGGCTACGGTAAGTTGGGGGGAATCGAGCTGGGGTATCGCTCCGATCTGGACCTGGTGTTTCTGCACGACAGCGACGGCAAGGGCAGCACCGACGGCCCCCGGTCGATCGATACGCCGGTCTTTTTCACCCGGCTTGGGCAGCGCATCATTCATCTTTTAACCGCCGTCACCCCGGCGGGAAGCCTGTATGAAGTGGACATGCGGTTGCGGCCTTCGGGCAACGCCGGGCTACTGGTGACATCTCTGGATGGGTTTATCGACTACCAGCGCCAGCATGCCTGGACCTGGGAACATCAGGCGCTGGTACGTGCCCGGGTGGTGGCGGGAGACCCGGCCCTGGCCGAGCGTTTCTCGGCGCTGCGTGGCGATATTCTGGCGCAGGCGCGGGATGAAAAGACGCTCCGCGACGAGGTGGTCAAGATGCGCCACAAGATGCGGGAACATCTGGCCGGCAAACAAGACGGCGATACCTTCGATCTCAAGCATGACCCGGGCGGCATGGTGGATATCGAGTTTCTCTGCCAGTACGCCGTGCTTTCCCTTGCTCACGAAACACCGGCGCTGCTGAACTACAGCGACAACAGCCGAATTCTGGAAACCTTGGCTGAGGCCGGCCACCTGAGCGATGACGAAGCCAAGCGGCTGCGCGAGGCTTATCTGGCCTATCGCAGCCGCGTTCACCGCGCGGCCTTGACCGGGGAGCCCGCCAAGGGCAGCAAACGGGACTTCGAGGAGCACCGTCAAGCGGTCATCACCTTATGGCAACGTTTTCTCGAACCTGACGCTGCCTGAGCGTCAATCAACCGGCGTTCTTCGTGAGCCGACAAGGATTTCTCAGCATGGGTGATAGACAGCCGCGACCCGCCATCTGCGTGGGCCGCAGGGTGATGGCATGATCGGACATATTCTGACTACCTTGCTGCCGGTGTTCCTGATCGCCGGCTGCGGCGTTCTGTATGGCCGCTTTCGTACCCCCGATATTCGCAGCCTCAACACCCTCAATATGGAGCTGTTCGTTCCGTTGCTGGTATTTGCGGTGCTGGCTGACCGTCAGGCGCCGCTGGCAGATTATGCCTGGTTGGCGACGGCGGCCATGGTCGTGGTGCTGGGCGCGGGGCTTGTGCTATGGCCGCTGGTCAAATGGCTGAAGCTCGACCCCAAGGTGTTTTTGCCCCCGATGATGTTCAATAATGCGGGCAACATGGGAGTGCCGCTGTTGGTGCTGGCATTCGGCCCGGAGGCGCTGCCTGCGGCGATAGTGGTGTTCATCGTGGAAATGCTGCTGCATTTTTCGGTGGGGCTCTACATGCTCAACCCTCGCACATCCCTGTGGCGACTGCTGCGCATGCCGATCGTGTTTTCGAGCATGGCGGGATTGGGGGTGAACTTCAGCGGTTTGCCGTTACCCGCCTGGTTGCTGGAAGCCATGCACATGCTGGGTGGGGTATGTATTCCGTTAATGCTGTTTGCGCTTGGCGTGCGGCTGCTGGAGATTGATTTCAGTGATTGGCGTGCCGGCCTACTGGGGGCGCTGTTGTGCCCACTTTCCGGCCTGGTGATTGCGTTGCCGTTAATCTGGCTATTGCCGCTGAACCCTCTCCAGACGGCGGTTCTGCTGGTATTTTCCGCACTGCCCCCGGCGGTACTCAATTACCTTATTGCCGAACAGTACCACCTCTCGCCGCAAAAGGTGGCCTCGCTGGTGCTGATCGGTAACTTGGGTAGTCTGGTGGTGATGCCATTGACCCTGGCGGCAGTGTTCACCTGGGTGTACGCACCCGGATGAGAGGTCAGCGCGAGGAGTCTTTGGGGTTGTCTTTCACCTCGTAACTACCTTCGAGTACGTCCTGCGAGCCTGAACGGTTCGCATAGTAGGTCGATGTTTCGTAGGTGGATGTTTCGTATTCAGAGGTAATATCTTCGGCCTGGTTGGCCCGCATCTGCTCCAGGCGCTTTTTCAGCCGATAACGCACCAAGGGCATCATCGCCCAGCCAACCAGCAGAAAGAATAATCCCAGGATAACGCCGACGATCATCAATGCACCGAGAACCAACCAGATAAGCAGCAGCTTGAGGCTATCCATGATCCCGTTAGGGCGAGTCCGGCGGGTCCGTGCCCGCCATTGACTGGCTGCCTGCCAGGCGGCGTTGTTTCGCGGGTCTCGATTGATATGAGACATTGCGCTACTCCGTAAATGAAATCTCAACCCATTCGAACATACTGTGGGTGGCGAGTTCACTTTTACGCTGTATATCATGTCAAGAGGTGCACAATGCGGTCTCGGCGTTTCAACAAATAAGGTCTTCAGCATGGACGACAAAGCCTCATGAGTCAGCAGTCTCGCCAAGGTGCCACGCGACGCCGATCGCGATGGGTCACCTTTGATCGTTGGCTGGACCGGGTCGTCTCGGTTGCCGTGATAACCGCACTGGTCTTCGGGTTGGCAGCGGTGGCTGCTCATTGGCTGCTATAAGCTTCAGGTGCGTAAGCCGGTTTTACCGCACATTCTCTGCTGCACCGGCCTCGATGCGATTACGTCCAAGACGCTTGGCTTGATAAAGCCGTTGGCCGGCGCATTCAAGTAGCACTTCCGGCGTAGTGGGCGCCATCGGGGACAAACTGGCCAACCCCATGCTCACGGTCAAGTGATGATGGACAGGCGAGTAGGCATGAGGGATCGCCAGGTTCATGATGGCGCGCTGCAATTGCTGGGCGACACGTGTTGCACCTTGCTTATCCGTGCCAGGTAGCACACAGGCGAATTTCTCCCCATTATAACGTGCCACCAGATCTTTTGAACGAGCCACATGGTCCGTCAAGGTGTGGGCGACCGCACGCAAGGTATCGTCGCCCATTACATGCCCGTAGTCGTCGTTGAACTGCTTGAAATAGTCGATATCGATAAAAATGACCGATATCGGCTCTCCAGTGCGTTGAGCATGGGAAAATTGCTGGGAGTAAAAGGTATTGAATCGACGCCGGTTGGCGATACCGGTCAATCCGTCCGTGGTGGAAACCTGTTGCAGCTGGTCGCGCTGCTCCAGGGCGCGCTGAGAGGCGTGCAGCAAGGTGTCCAGGCTTTCGACCAAGCGGCCGATTTCATCGTAACGGTGATGGGGCAAGTTGGGTTTTGGCCATTTCTCAGGCTGATGGGGGTCGGTATTGATGACTGACTCATATACCTTGAGGAGCGATCGCGTAATGAAAAAATGGAACCCGACCACCACCACCAAGGCCAACGCCACGGCTTCGAGCAGGCTGATTAGCAATATCTCTAGCCCGCGCTCGACAAATTGGCGGCTCAGGCTATCCGGTGCCAGCAATAGCTCGACTTCGCCCACCTGAGTCAGTGAATTGTCGTCCAGTTCGTACTCCAATGATTCGATATAGTGCAATATGTCGCCGAATAACCATTGGCTCAGCCAGCCGTTACCGATAGGTGCACTGCGGGAGACCTGGTGTTCCGCCAAGGGGCGGCCGAACTCATCGCGCAATACCACCCTGGCCACATGTTCACCATTGAACAGGCCGCGTACCACCCGGTCGGCAAGGTCGTTGTTTGACTGAAAGGCGGCTTCCACCGCAACGGCATCGACCAACTCGAGTTTTTGACGATTGTCCCGCTGAATGTCGTGACGCATCTTTTCTGCATAACTGGCCAGTTCCATCAGCCCCACCAACAGGCTGATGCCGGTGGCCAGTAACACTGTCACTACTGCCTGCTTGATGGTGAGACTGCCCGGCCGAGGCGATCGTGGAGAGTGCACGGTGGAAATCTCCTGAGGTTGTGCCGCCCTTGACGCAATAAGACAAACTTAGTCCACGGCAGCTAGCCTGTCATCTTGATGTGTCCTTATGTTGCCCGATGTTTTCTTCGTGGCGCCTTCAAACCCCAAGCTGTTAGGCTCTGCGCTTGCCCCCTGAGAGACTACTTATCGTGTCATTGGTAAAGCCGCCTTCCCTTCCGCGCCGGACCTCACGCCGTGAAATTTTCGGCTGGGCAATGTTCGACTTTGCCAACCAGGCGTATACGCTGCTGATCATTACCGTGGTGTTCGGCGAGTTATTCACCACGGTGATCGTGGGTGAGCGTGGCGATAACTATCGCTTGGCGAACTTTCTGTGGAGTCTGGCGCTAGCGCTGAGTTCCTTGATGGTGGTGCTCACTGCGCCCTTGTGTGGCGCGGTGATGGATTATCGGGCCGAGAAAAAACGTTTCCTGTTCCTCAGCTACCTGGCTACCGTGGCTACCACGGCGATGCTGTATTTTGTCGCGCCGGGGTATGTGATGCTGGGATTCTTGCTGATCGTGCTGTCGAATTACGCCTATTCGATGGGAGAATCCTTCATCGCCTCATTTCTGCCGGACCTCGGTCCGCCCGAGGCAATGGGCAAAATTTCAGGGTTCGGTTGGGCGCTGGGCTACATTGGCGGGTTGTTTGCCGCAGGCTTCACCCTGGTGGCACTGGGTGAGACCACTGCCGAGAATTTCGAGCGCATCCGTTGGGTCGGGCCGTTTGCCGCCGGCTTCTTCCTGGTGACCGCCATTCCCACTTTCATGTGGCTCAAAGAGCGTGGTACGCCTCAACCGCCAGGCGTTCCCTACCGCGTGATCGCCAAGGCGCGGGTCAAGACGACCTTGGAAGATCTGCGCTATTTCCAGGATCTGGCAATATTTCTGGTGTCGCTGCTGTTCTCCATGGCGGGCATTTACATCATTATTTCCTTCGCGTTTATCTACGGTGCCCAGGTTATCCAGTGGGATGGTGCAATTCGCAACGTGATGTTCATTATCGTGCAGATTACCGCCGCCGCCGGAGCACTTGGCTTCGGCTGGATACAGGACCACCTGGGAGCCAAACTCACCTATCAGATCACCCTGGGATTATGGGTCAGCTCCATTCTGGCTATCTGGGCGACGCCACAACTCACCGTATTTTTGAATACTTACCTGGGTCTGACACTGGAAGCACAGCATGTGTTTCTGGTGGTGGGTTGCCTGGCGGGTACCAGCCTGGGGTCGAGCCAATCCGCCAGCCGCGTGCTGGTGGGGCTATTCACGCCCTTACCCAAGGCGGCGGAATTCTTTGGCTTTTGGGGCCTGGCCAACAAGCTGGCCAGTGTGTTCGGTATTGTCATGTTGGGCACGTTACAGGCGTTCATCGGTCTTCAAGCCTCCATCCTGTTATGTGCTGCTTTGTTTATTACGGCTATGTTGATATGTACGCAAGTGAATGAAACCCGAGGACGCCGGGCGGCCTGCGAATGGAAGCCACAGGAACTCCCTTCCACTTGAGACCCATTGAATGAGGTGAGCCATGTCCAATCGTAGGCTTCTCCGTAGCGGGCTGGGGATGATGCTGCTGTTCTGGGTGTTGCTGATGGGCGTGGGTACCTGGTGGCTGCAAGGCGGCCTGGAGGATATGTTTCGACCCAATGCTCAGTTGGTCAACGCGGCACCCGATAATGAGCCCGTCACTCTCAAGCGTAATCGGGCGGGACATTTTGTGGCCCCAGGGTATATCAATGGGGAGCCAGTAAGGTTTCTGCTCGATACCGGGGCCACTTATGTGGCGATACCGGCGTCGCTTGCCGAAGAGCTGGGGCTGAAATCCGGACGTAGTGCCTGGTTCAATACCGCCAATGGCCGCGTGGAGGGCTCCCTGACCGAGGTTGAAGAAATCGCCCTGGGAGGCATTCGATTGCGTAATGTAAAAGGTTCGATCAGCCCGGGCATGGAAGGCGATACCGTGCTGCTGGGGATGAGTTTTCTCAATCACCTGGCCATCGAAATTCGTGACGGAGAGATGTTGCTCAGCCCCCCAACCAGCAAATACATCCCTTGAGAAGTCTTCGACCTTGTGCTTAGCTGAGGGCTACTGATTACCACCCCGCTAAGGATAAGGAGATTATCATGGGCATTGAAGTTGGTGGGCTGCTAGGGCTGATTTGGCTGATCATCGTGATCTGGGCCGTCGTCAAGGTGGCAAAAAGCTCGGCCGGGGGTGTGGCCAAGGTTCTGTGGATTCTTGGCTTGCTGATTTTCCCGTTAGTCGGTTTGATCGTCTGGTTATTGTTCGGGCCCAAGGGATAGTCGTAAAAACGTAGCTTCTTTCAAGGGCAAGCCAGTGGCTTGCCCTTTTTTGTCCATGCGACACCGAGCTTTTTTGCCGATGCGACATCGAGAAAGAGGCCGCTTACACTGCAAGATCAATCTTGGGCTTGAGAGGAGCAATTATGCCAAACAACGATTGCAAGCGCATCGACCTGGCGTTGCAGGGTGGTGGCTCGCACGGAGCTCTGACCTGGGGAGTTCTGGACCGCCTGTTGGAAGATGAACGCCTGGAAATCGATGGTGTCAGCGGTACCAGTGCCGGGGCCATGAATGCGGTGGTGATGGCTTCCGGTCTGCATACGGGGGGGCGCGAGGGTGCGCGCGAAGCGCTGTATACGTTCTGGAAAGCCGTCAGCGACGCAGCGCGCTTTTCACCGATTCAGCGCAGCTTCTGGGATCGGTTGATGGGTAATGACAGCCTCGATTACTCACCCAGCTACCTGTTTTTCGAAAACCTGACCCAGCTGGTACCGCCGACCAAGCTTAATCCACTCAAGGTCAATCCTTTGCGTGATCTGGTGCTGGAGCAGGTCGATTTCGACCTGGTCAATGCCTGTCGCAAAATGAAGGTCTTCGTGACCGCCACCAACGTTCGCACCGGGCGGGCAAAGATCTTTCGCCAGCCTGAGCTGAGCGTGGATACCGTCATGGCCTCGGCTTGCTTGCCGTTCATGTTTCCGGCTGTCGAGATCGGTGGTGAAGCCTATTGGGATGGTGGGTATAGCGGTAATCCGGCGTTGTATCCGCTGGTTGATGACCAAGGGTGCCGCGACCTGGTGGTGGTGCAGGTCAACCCGCTGGTACGGCAGAAGCTGCCTGAGAGTTCGCGGGAAATACTTGACAGAATCAACGAAATAACCTTCAACTCAAGCCTGATAAAGGAGCTGCGCAGCATTCAGCTGTTACATCAATTGATCGATGCAGAAGGGCTGGAGCTGGAAAGCTATCGCTCGATGCGCTTGCACTTGATTCACGCCGAACAGGAGGTCGAGAAGCTCAGCGCTTCGAGCAAGATGAATGCCGAGTGGGGTTTTGTGTCTCGTCTGCATGCTCAGGGGCGTGCCTGGGCCGAGCGTTGGCTGAACACTCATTTCGATGCCCTCGGCAATCATTCGACCTTTGACCTGGATGTGTTGTTCGAGGACACTTTTCGCCCGGTTGCGATACCCGATGAGTCATCGGAGAAGGACGCTCGAAAGTGAGCGAGGGTGTTACCGGACTACCGTGAGCGCAGAGATCAAGCGCTTGACCCCTGGCGGGGAGCTTACGATAGTGAATGCAGTTTCTTTCACCACGGGCGCTTGGACCATGCTCATGTCGCTTACCCATCGTCAGCTTGAAGGCGAACTGATGGACGACCCGGCGCTGGATCGAAAGGCGCATCAGGCAGCGCTAAACGGTCTGCGCCGCATCAATGCTGCAAGCCGAACGGCAGCGGCGTTATGGCCTCGAATTGCACGCATTGCCAAGGCCCGGCGGCTTTCCAGCCTTTCGGTTCTGGATGTTGCCACCGGCGGGGGAGATGTGGCCATTGCCTTGGCACGTCGTGCCCGTGACGCCGGTCTGCGCCTGCGTATCGAGGCCTGTGATATAAGTCCCACGGCTCTCCACTTCGCTCAGCATCAGGCCGCTCATGAAAAGGTAGAGGTGAGTTTTTTCCCTCTCGATGTGCTTGAAGACCCCTTGCCCGCTCGCTATGACATCGTCACTTCAACGCTTTTTCTGCATCATCTCAGCGATGCCCAGATTACCGCTCTGCTAGAAAAACTGGCAGCGCAGACTGATCACCTGCTTGTCAGTGACTTGATCCGTAACCACACAGGCTATGGCCTGGCCTACGTGGGTACTCGCCTGCTTTCGGCCTCGAAAATCGTCCACGTGGATGCAATGCGGTCGGTGCGCGCGGCACTGACGGTGGCCGAGGCACGGCGGCTGGCAAATCAGGCGGGGCTTCAAGGCGTGCGATTCGAGCGCCATTGGCCGAGCCGTTTCATGCTGTCCTGGTCGCGTCACCATGACGCTTCATGACCTGTCACGCGACTGGGATGTGGTCGTCGTGGGGGCGGGCGTCGCTGGAAGTGTCACGGCTTATCGGCTGGCGCGGCGCGGTTTCAGCGTCTTGCTGGTTGAAAAATCTGCTTGGCCGCGCGCCAAGGTTTGTGGTGGCTGTCTCAATGCGGCCTCGCTGCAAGCATTGCATGAGGCGGGCCTGGAAGATGTGGTCAGTAGCGTTCCGGTTTACTCTCAACTCCGCCTGGCCAGCGGCAAGAGGCAGGCAGTGCTGGAGTTGCCTGTTGGGCGGGCCCTCAGCCGACGTATCTTGGATGCCCGACTTGTGGAGCACGCCATCGATGCCGGCACCTGTTTTCTGCCTGAAACCCATGCAGTGCTGGAAAATACGCAAGATGCCGATGCCGATGCCAAGGCCTTCAGTCGCGAGTGGCGCCCTGTGGTGCTGGCTAACGGCACTGATCGAGTAACGCTCAAAGCCCGGTTGGTCATCGGGGCTGACGGTTTGGGTAGCCGGCTGTTGCATGGCGATAGCCCGAAAGTAATGCATGTCGATGTAGATAAAACTTCACGCATCGGGCTAGGTACCACCCTTGACAATGCGCCGGACTTTTACCATCCGGGCACGATACATATGGCCTGTGGGCGGCATGGTTACGTTGGTCTGGTACGTGTCGAGGAAGGGCGACTCAGTGTCGGTGCCGCCCTCGATCCAGCCTGGGTAAAGCAGTGCGGGGGGGCGAGCTTCGCCGTGGCACAGCTGTTACAAACCTCGGGTTTTGCGCTGTTCGATTCGCTTTACGAGGCGAACTGGCAGGGCACACCCCGCATGAAGCGCTCGCATCCTTGCCTTGGTGGCGAACGCCTATTGTTAGTAGGAGACGCGGCCGGCTACGTGGAGCCTTTCACCGGTGAAGGCATGGGCTGGGCACTGGCGAGTGCCGCCGCCGTTGAGCCCCTGGCGCTTGACGCTATCCAGCAGTGGCAACCTGGCCTGGTCAGGCAATGGACGGCACGGCATGCCCGGATAATCGGCAAACGCCAACGCACCTGCCGGAGGGTATCGGTCTTGCTGCGCCATCCCCGTCTGATGGCGACATTATTGCCGCTGGTAAACGCCGTGCCGACGCTGGCTGCGCCGTTAACGATAGGGCTCAATCGTCGCTACCGATTCAGCTCCAAGGAGAGGAAATGAAAACGCCACAGGCAAGCCTTATGGGGGTCGGTGTCGCCTCGCCCAGAGGCGGGTTAGGGCAGGATGCTGCAATCGAACTCGCCCTGCAGCGCTGTACCAGTGATGAACGCCAGCAGGCTTGGCTTAGGCGCGTCTATCGGCATACCCGAGTGCAACGTCGCGGCAGTGTCTTGCTGCGCCCTGGAGAAGGCGCCGAAGGGTTCGAGAATTTCTTTCCCCCTCCGCTATCGGCGCAGGATCGCGGGCCCACCACCGCCACCCGGCTGCAACGTTATGCGAAGGAAGCAGGCCCACTGGCGGAGCGGGCTTGTCGCGAGGCTCTGCGCAATAGCCAAGTCGAACCTCATGAGATCACCCATCTGGTGACGGTAACCTGCACCGGCTTGGTGGCGCCGGGACTCGATAGCGAACTTCCTGAGCGTCTGGGGCTATCAGCGGATATCGGGCGCTTGAACCTGGGTTTCATGGGCTGTCATGGCGCTCTCAATGGCATGCGCGCAGCAAGTGGATTGGTCAGGGAGCTTCCAGAGGCGCGGGTACTGCTTTGCTGTGTCGAACTATGCAGCTTGCATTTTCAGTATGGCTGGGACCCGCAGAAAATCGTCGCCAACGGCCTGTTTGCGGATGGCGCCGGAGCGGCGATTCTGGGGCCGGCTGATAGCCAGGCGCAAGGGTGGCAATTGATCGAGGCACAGAGTCGTATTGCACAACATTCAAGCAATGCCATGACATGGAGCGTCGGCGATCATGGTTTTGAAATGACGCTATCGAGCGAGGTGCCGAAATTGATTCGTGCCTCGCTGGGGGAATGGATGCAGAGCTGGCTGGCGCGACATGACATGAGCGTCAGGGACGTGGCCCACTGGGCGATCCACCCGGGAGGGCCGGATATACTGCAAGCGGTAACCCAAGCATTGTCATTGCCGGAGCAGGCCGACGCTGTTTCCCGGGAGGTATTGGCTGAACATGGCAATATGTCGTCGCCTACGGTGTTGTTCGTGCTTGAACGCCTGCGAGCCCAGGCGGCGTGCGGCCCCTGCGTAATGCTGGGTTTCGGGCCGGGGTTGGCATTTGAGGGAGTGCTTCTGGCTTAGCGAACCCTGCATCGTTGATACCATGAGCCTCAACCAGGGGGCGTCTTGTAGTGGCCGGGAGTAATTAACTCATTAACGCAGCTAGCCTGATGGTCCTCGCCTCGATATTCGTGCATGGAAACCAGTGCCTCAGGCAGGAGGTCGAATTGCGATCTGCACCTTTAATCCATTTGAGATACTTCTTGAAAAGTCCGCTTGCCCCTCATAGCGCTGAACTATGTCGTAAACGATTGCCAGACCCAGGCCATGGCCCGGCGTCTGCTCGTCGAGCCTCAACCCTCTTTTGCCTAATTTACCTATGGCGTCTTCAGCTACGCCGGGGCCATCGTCGCTAACGACAATCTGCATTTGCTTGCGATCCTCCTTCAAGGAAAGTTCGACGCATCGAGAGGACCACTTTCCAGCATTATCGAGAAGATTGCCGAGTATTTCGTTCAGGTCATGCTCTTCAATGGGCCAACGGTGCTCGTCTGTGAGTTCAGTTGATAACTCGAAAGACTTTTCAGGGTACAAACGGCCTAGCATCCACAAAAGGTCTCTGGCTTGTTTTACTGGGTAGGTACTTTTCCCCAGCTGTGGGCCCGCGAATCGACTACGTCGCATTTCCGCTTCAAGCTGCTTGTCGATATCACCAAGTCGCGATCCCATTTCGTGTCTCAGGCGGTTATCGAGCGGACGGCTGGTATCTTCGAGGATCTGTCTAACCGCCGCGATTGGGGTCTTGACGCTGTGAGAGAGGTTTGCCACCGCCTCCCGGGAACGTTCGAGTCGTTGATCGAGAGAATCGAGGAGCTGATTGAGCTGTTGCACGAGGGGGCGGAACTCCTCTGGAGCCTGGACGTTGATCCGTGATATTTCACCGCCCTGCAGCTTGTTGAGGGCAGCCTGAAGCGATACAACGGGCCGCATTGACAGGGTGATAACCACCCAAATGACTCCAACGAGCAAAAGAATCAGCAAGATAGATACGATAGCCGTCCAGGCATGCAATTCTGCCTGACTGTTTTGCAACGCCCCCATGTCTTCCGAAACGATAACCACCATGGGGGTGTCGTTAACGAAAAACGATCTGCGATAGGCGAGAATATCCGAGGGCGCACTGGGTACATTCGCATCGCGTACTCTGAGAGTTCCCTGTCGATCGGATTGCAGCAAGGGAGCCAGCAGAGGATGCCAGGATTGCGGCGAAATCACCGTTTGAGAGGGTGAGTGAATGGCGAAGGCATGATGAAACACTTCCTGGAAGTAATCACCTGTCTGGAGCGTGTCTATTCTGCCGCCGGATTGACGAATCTGATGCTCAAGGAAGGCCACTTCATCCTTTAGCCGGCTCTCGACGAACTCTCGGGACATCCTGTCCAGCAATAACCCCTGGACAAGCCATGCGAGCCCCATCAGAACGATGCTGGCCGGCAACAACAGGGCCAGAAGCGTTCCCTTGACGGACGCCGGCTTTCTAAGCGGCATCATTGAACAAGTACCCCTGACCACGGCGTGTGGCGATGGTATTGACACCCACCAGTTTTCTCAGGCGGCGGATATAGGCTTCGATGACGTTTTCACTCGGGTTGTCGTTGAGGTTGTAAAGTTGCTCCATGAGCTGTTCCTTGGAAAAAACATGCCCAGGGCGGCTCATGAGACATCGAAGCAAGCGGAATTCGGTGCCGGTCAAACTGTGCTCAGTACCATCTGCCATTTTTAAGCTTTGCCGGTTCTCGTCGAGCTCAAAGCCTCCGGCCTTTAACGTGGACTGCACGCGCCCCTCGCTTCGGCGCACGATGGCATTCAGCCTGGCAATCAGTTCTTCCGTCTGAAATGGTTTGGCAAGGTAGTCGTCTGCGCCGGCCTTCAGGCCGTTTACTTTGTCTTGCCAGTCTCCCCGCGCCGTCAGGATCAATACCGGAAAGTTGGCGTTGCTCATGCGCCATTTTCGCAGCACATCCAGGCCATTTCCGTCTGGCAGTCCTAGATCCAGAACGCCGGCCCTGTAGTCTTCTTGCTCACCCAGAATCATTGCTTCTCTGGCAGTGCGGGTGGTGTCCACGCTGAAACCGGCTTTCTCAAGTTGGCTGGCAAGCCCGTCGGCTAACAGGCGGTCATCTTCTACCAGCAGTAATCGCATTTATCGTTTCCTTCTCTGGGTCAAAGCAGGCTGTGGCAGTGTCGCTGAGTAATCTGAATTCAGCCTGAACAGCAAATATATCGGCATTTTCAGAAAGAATTCAGGTTAATGCGCCATGGTAGCGATCGTTCTAATCGAATGCCCAGGTTGCCGGACAAGCCCGCAAAGGGTTTAACACAAGCCATATCACAGGAGACGTTTTGATGAACGCATCAAAATTCATAGTTGCTGCAGTGGCCATGTCGATTTCAGTAACAGCGCTAGGGGCTGGTGGGCATGAAGATGGGCAAGCTGCGAAGAACGGTGAGCCGGCTAAGGCATCGGAAGCCGATCGAACTATTACTGTCGAGATGCATGACAACTACTACGAACCTGAGGTTATTGACGTCAAACAGGGAGAAACCGTGCGTTTTGTGGTGGAGAACAAGGGCAGTCTGGTGCACGAATTCAATATCGGCACGCCCGCCATGCACGAAGCTCACCAGGAGGAAATGGAGATGATGGTTGAGCATGGTGTTATCCAGGGCGGCAAGCTGAACCACGACATGATGGAGATGGATATGGGCAACGGCCATTCCATGAAGCATGACGATCCGAACAGTGTGTTGCTAGAGCCGGGTCAGAGCAAGGAGATCGTCTGGACGTTTTCGGAAAAGGGCAATCTTGAATTCGCCTGCAACGTACCCGGGCACTACCAGGCCGGCATGTACGGCGATATGAATTTCAACTGATCCGGAGGTCGTGCCTCTGAACTATTCGGGTACCGGGCGGCTCAAGCTCGGCACCCTGCAAGTGGTAAGTGCATAACGGAGTAGAACATCATGAAAGCACGCCTTTTGGCAGGTGCCCTTAGCATGCTATTGCCGGTGGTTGGATTGGCCGGCGAATACGACCTGACGGTCGATCGGATCAAGATTGACACCGGAGATTTCGTAAAAGAAGGCATCGGGTACAACGGAAAATCGCCCGGCCCGGAGTTGCGCTTCAAGGAAGGCGAAGAAGTCACCATCAACGTGACGAATAACCTTGATGAAATGACATCAATTCACTGGCACGGCCTGATCCTCCCGTTCGAGCAAGATGGGGTGCCGGGGATCAGCTTTCCCGGTATCCAGCCGGGCGAAACGTTTACCTACAACTTCCCGGTTGTCCAGGCCGGAACCTACTGGTTCCACAGCCATTCCGGCTTTCAGGAGCCAGACGGTGCCTTTGGCGCCATTGTGATTGAGCCTGAGGGAAGAGAGCCCTTCCGGTACGATCGCGACTACGTCGTACAGCTGACGGACAAACATCCCCACGCCGGTGACCGCATCATGCGGAATCTGAAAACCACACCGGATTACTACAACCGCCAGCAACAGACAGTGGGAGAGTTCTTTTCAGAGGTGTCTGAACAGGGTTTCATGAACACCGTAAAAGATCGCCTGGCCTGGGGCGATATGCGCATGATGAAGGCGGATGTCGAGGATGTTCAAGGCTTTACCGGCATGATTAATGGCAAGGGTCCAAAACAGAACTGGACCGGCGTGTTCAAGCCTGGTGAACGTATTCGTCTGAGGTTCATCAACTCTTCCGCCATGACGTATTTTGACGTGCGTATTCCCGGTCTGGATATGACCGTTGTTCAGGCGGACGGCAACAACGTCCAGCCGGTCAATGTGGACGAATTCCGGATTGGTGTCGCTGAAACCTACGATGTGATTGTGCGTCCCCAAGATGCACAGGCGTACACTATTTTCGCCGAATCCATGGGCCGTTCAGGGTTTGCCAGGGCAACGCTTGCGCCGGAAGAAGGAATGCAAGCACCCGTTCCGCCCATGCGTGACCCCGCTCGTCTGACCATGGCCGACATGGCGGGAATGCCGGGAATGGATCATGGCGGTATGGACCACTCCACTATGTCGGACATGGATCATTCCAGCATGGCAGGAATGGATAGCTCCTCTATGCCGGGAATGGATCATGGCGACATGATGGAAAATGAAGGTGAAGTCAGTGCCCCATTCTATGCAAAAGGCAGTGGTATCGCCCCAACGGCAGCCAACGGTGGCAAGTTCCTTTCGTACGCGGACCTGAAAGCCCAGAAACCGCTCTATGAAGACCGGGAGCCAACTCGGGAAATCGAGCTCCGCCTGACGGGCAATATGGAGCGCTACACCTGGAGCATCAATGGCGTCAAATACGAGGATGCGGACCCCATCCGGCTGCAGTACGGCGAGCGCGTTCGCTTCAAGTTTGTCAATGAAACCATGATGACGCACCCGATGCACCTCCACGGTATGTGGTCAATTCTCGATGTGGGCGCGGGAGAATGGAATCCCATCAAGCACACGGTCAGCGTTCAGCCGGGCACCACCCTGTATATGGAAACCGAGGTCGATGCACCCGGACAATGGGCTTTCCATTGCCACCTCTCGTATCACGCCGCCGCAGGAATGTTCCGAAAAGTGATTGTCGAGGGCGGACCCGAGACTTCCCAGCCCAGTACAGACGCCGCGACCGACCTTGGAGGTGATGCATGAGCCGTATCAAATCGTTAGTGGCAGCGGGCTTGTTGGGCAGCGTGTTCATCCCCGCGGTGGTGTCGGCTCAGGAGATGCCGTCTGACACCACGGATCGAAAAAAGCCCCTCGCCATAGGGGGGGCGCAGTTTGAAGAATTCGAGTACCGCTATAGTGATGATGACGAAGAGTTAGCAGTCTGGAATGCAGATATCTTTTATGGCACCGACGACCTGAAGGTTCGCTGGCTGAGCAAGGGCGAGTATGCCATAGAGGAACAGGCTTATGAGGGACTTGAAAACCAGCTGGTGGGACAGGTTCCTATCTCCAAGTTCTTCGACGCCAAGGCCGGTGTCAGGTTCGATACTCCAGAGGGGCCTGACCGGACTTATGCGGTGTTGGGTATTGCGGGCCTTGCTCCCCAGTGGTTTGAGGTCGATACGAATTTGTATGTGAACAAGCAGGGGGACACATCCGCCGAGTTGGATGCGGAGTACGAGTTGCTGCTCACGAACTACTGGATACTCTCGGCTAATCTCGATGCCACGGTTGCATTCAGCGAAGACCGGGAAATTGGGATCGGCAAGGGGCTGGTTTCCACCGAAACCGGCCTCAGATTGAGCTACGACCTGATAGACCGTTCTGTCTCTCCCTATGTTGGGGTGGTTCATGAACGCAAGTATGGAGATACGGCAGATTTCGCCGAAGCCGATGGCGGCGGGACGGAGGACTGGTTCGCCGTTATTGGAGCGAAGCTCTCTTTCTAATCTTCAGAGCGGGCCCTGTATTTTGCTAGCAGAAAAGGGCCCCTCGCTATCAGGAAGGTAGCCTGATGTTAGCAGGGGCGCCTTATTTTACGATGCGTCTTGCGGTGTCGTTCAATCCCAGCTCAGCGCGCCACCCACCTGATATTCGGTGACGCGGGTCTCGAAGAAGTTCTTTTCCTTGCGCAGGTCGATGATCTCGCTCATCCAGGGGAAAGGATTCTTGGCGCCGGGGAATTGCTCCTGCAAGCCGATCTGCGCCAGGCGACGGTTGCAGATGAAGTGCAGGTATTCCTCCATGATCGCTGCGTTCATGCCCAGTACACCGCGGGGCATGGTATCGCGGGCGTAGGCGATCTCGAGTTCGGTGCCTTCGAGAATCATCTGTGTGACTTCATCCTGGAATGCCGGCGTCCAGAGATGGGGGTTCTCGATCTTGATCTGGTTGATCATGTCGACGCCGAAATTCAGATGCATGGATTCGTCACGCAGGATGTACTGGAACTGCTCGGCCACGCCGGTCATCTTGTTGCGCCGCCCCATGGAGAGAATCTGGCTGAAGCCGCAGTAGAAGAAGATGCCTTCGGTGACGCAGTAGAAGGCCACCAGGTTGCGCAGCAGTTCCTGGTCGGTCTCCGGGGTGCCGGTTTGAAAGTCCGGGCGTGAAAGCGACTGGGTGTGCTTAAGGCTCCAGGCGGATTTGGCGGCCACCGAGGGCACTTCGCGGTACATGTTGAACACCGCGCCTTCATCCATGCCCAGCGACTCCACGCAATACTGGTACGCATGGGTGTGAATGGCTTCCTCGAAGGCCTGGCGCAGCAAATACTGGCGGCATTCAGGGTTGGTGATCAGGCGATACAGCGCCAGCACCAGGTTATTGGCCACCAGCGAATCCGCCGTGGAAAAGTAGCCCAGCGAGCGCTCGACGATGCGACGCTCGTCGGCGGTCAGGCCGTCCTGGCTCTTCCACAGGGCGATGTCCGCGTTCATGTTCACTTCCTGGGGCATCCAGTGGTTGGCGCTGCCATCCAGGTATTTCTGCCAGGCCCACTCGTACTTGAACGGTACCAACTGGTTCAGGTCGACGCGGGCATTGATCATCTGCTTGTCGTCAACTTCGATGCGCGCGGCACCCATTTCCAGCTCTTCCAGGCCGGCGGCGACATCCAATTGTTCAAGCGACTGGCGAGCGCGCTGCAGGCGGTCGTTCTCCACCGGGCGGTAATCGCTTTTCAGCTCACCGGCATCGGCTTCAAAAGGCGCTGTCGGGGCGGCGGGAACCGGCTTGGGTGCCTGCTTGGGTTCTGACATCGTTTCGGCGACGGCCTGGTCGTCCTCATGGAATTCATCCCAGTTCAGCATGTGGCTCTCCTGTCATGTGAATCTCTTGTATAGGGGCGTTATTGGCAGGCTTCGCAGCCCAGTTCATCGATATCGCTTGCCGACGGCGGGCGCTGGCCACCCTTGCCGTTCAGGAAGTCATCGACCCCCCGCGGTTCTTGAACGCTGGAAGATTCGGGTACGGCGGTTGGCGCGGAGCCGTTACTCACGGCGTTCAGGGTGCCGCGTTCGACGGTGGATTTTTCCACCGAGGTGGCACCAAGGGCGCGCAGGTAGTAGGTGGTCTTGAGGCCGCGAAACCACGCCATGCGATAGGTGACATCGAGTTTCTTGCCCGAAACGCCCTTGATATAGAGATTCAGTGATTGGGCCTGGTCGATCCATTTCTGGCGCCGCGAGGCGGCTTCTACCAACCATTTGGGCTCGATCTCGAAGGCCGTGGCGTACTTGGCCTTGAGGTCGTCCGGCACGCGCTCGATGGGTTGAACGCTGCCATCGTAGTACTTGAGGTCGTTGATCATCACTTCGTCCCACAGGCCGCGAGCCTTGAGATCATCCACCATAGGGGCGTTGACCACGGTGAACTCGCCGGACAGGTTGGATTTGACGAACAGGTTCTGATAGGTCGGTTCGATGGACTGCGTCACGCCGCAGATGTTGGAGATCGTCGCGGTGGGGGCGATCGCCATCACATTGGAATTGCGCATGCCCTGGTGGGTGACCTTCTCACGCAGGCGCTGCCAATCCTGAGTGGTGCTGGTGTCGACCTCGATATAGCTTTCGCCGCGTTCGAGCTTAAGCTTTTCGATGGAATCGATGGGCAGTACGCCCTGGCTCCACAGCGAGCCCTCGAAGCTTGAGTACTTACCGCGTTCGGCAGCAAGATCCGAGGAGGCTTCGATGGCGTGATAGCTGACCAATTCCATGGAACGGTCGGCGAATTCCACCGCCTGTTGACTGGCGTAGGCGATGTCCTGGGCGTAGAGCGCATCCTGAAATCCCATGATGCCGAGCCCCACCGGGCGATGCTTGAAATTGGCATTACGCGCCTGATCCACGGCGTAGTAATTGATGTCGATGACGTTATCCAGCATGCGCACGGCGGTACGTACGGTCTTGCTGAGTTTGGCGCTATCCAGCCTGCCTTCCCGGATATGCCGGGCCAGGTTGATCGAGCCCAGGTTGCATACCGCGATCTCATCGATGCTGGTGTTGAGCGTGATCTCGGTGCAAAGGTTCGATGAGTGAACCACGCCGGCGTGTTGCTGCGGGCTTCTCAGGTTGCAGGGGTCCTTGAAGGTGATCCAGGGGTGCCCGGTCTCGAACAGCATCGAGAGCATCTTGCGCCACAGATCCTTGGCCTTGACTCGCTTGAATAACCTGAGCTGGCCGTCATGGGTCATCGCTTCGTATTCTTCGTAGCGCTTCTCGAAAGCGGCGCCGTAAAGCTCGTGCAGGTCCGGGCAGGTGGAGGGCGAAAACAACGTCCAGTCGCCATCGTCGAACACCCGCTTCATGAACAGGTCGGGTACCCAGTTGGCGGTATTCATGTCATGGGTGCGGCGACGGTCGTCGCCGGTGTTCTTGCGCAGTTCGAGAAATTCCTCGATGTCTAGGTGCCAGGTTTCCAGGTAGGCGCATACCGCCCCCTTGCGCTTACCTCCCTGATTCACTGCCACCGCTGTATCGTTGACCACCTTGAGAAACGGCACCACGCCCTGGGACTTGCCGTTGGTGCCCTTGATCCAGGCGCCCAGGGCGCGTACCGGCGTCCAGTCGTTGCCGAGCCCGCCCGCCCATTTGGAGAGCATGGCGTTGTCGCGGATAGCGCTATAGATCCCGTTTAGATCGTCCGGCACGGTGGTCAGGTAACAGCTGGAAAGCTGGCTGCGTACGGTGCCGGCGTTGAACAGGGTCGGCGTGGAGGCCATGTAATCGAAGCTGGAAAGCAGCTCGTAGAATTCGATGGCCCGCGCTTCGCGATCGTCTTCGTTGAGCGCCAACCCCATGGCCACTCGCATGAAAAGTATCTGGGGAAGCTCGTAACGAATATCGTCATGGTGGAGGAAGTAACGGTCGTAAAGTGTCTGCAGGCTCAGGTAAGTAAAGGCGAGGTCGCGGCGGTGATCCAGTGCCGCGCCCAGGCGGTCGAGGTCGAATTCGGCCAGGCGAGGGTCGAGCTGCTCGAATTCAATGCCCTTGTTTACATACGCTTGAAACGCCAGGGAGTAGAGCTCCGCCATTTCCGAGTAAGTGGCTTCGTCGGCGACGCCCAGGAAAGACAGGGCTTCGCGGCGCAGGTTATCCTGGAGCAGGCGGGCGGTGACGTAGCTGTAGTTGGGCTCTTTTTCGACCAGGGTGCGGGCGGTCATCATCAGCGCCTGGGAAACCCCATCGACGGTGACGCCGTCATAGAGGTTTTTCAACGCGGCCTGGACAATGGCGTCGGCGTCGACATTGGCCAGGTCGGTACAGGCATCGGTTACCAGCGTTTCGATACGGCCCAGGTCCAGCGGGCGGGTGCCGCCATCGCGTAGCATCACATTCAAATCGGGATGCGGCTTGGCGATTGTCGCTTCATGGGTGGCGCGCGCCCGGGCATGTTCTTCACGGTAAAGTACATAGGCGCGGGCGACTTTCTGCTCACCGGCGCGCATCAGGGCCAGCTCGACCTGGTCCTGAATATCCTCGATATGCAGCGTGCCGCCATCGGGCATACGGCGTAGAAAAGCCTGTTGAATGGTTTGCGTTGCCTGAGGGACAAACTCTCGAACCCGGGAGGAAGCCGCGGCGTCGTCACCTTCCACGGCGATGAACGCCTTGTGCATGGCAACGGAAATCTTGTCGACATTGAAGGGGGCGACACCGCCTTCACGCTTGATGACACGCAGGTTTTGCGGCGCGGTGACGGCAATGCCGGCGGCGGTAGAGGGATACAAATCATCGGACATGATGGGAAATTCCATGAGGCCAGGTTTTGCCGGACGGCTAAAAAAGCAGCTTGATAGAAGTGAAGGCTTCTGCTAAAGCACACTATGTGGTGTTTGTTTATTAAAAAAACACAAGATAGTGTGTTTCATCTCGGTATTCAAGTCCTGGGCCGGCAGTGCCAGGCTTACCCATGGGAAGTGTGAAAATGCAGCCTAAGGCAAGGCGTACCGGTTGTTTTAAGGTATCCTTGTAACAAGTTATGACCTTGGCATGCACAATGGGCATGTGAAATAAAAAATTAGCCCAATGGAGTGAAAAAAACGGATGGTGGATCACTTGGAACAACAATTTCAGGCGCTGGGAACGCAAGAGTCTGTAGTGCCTGACTATCCCGATCAGGACCACATCCTGATCATTGAAGATGACCAGCGTCTGGCCGAGTTGACCCGTGACTATCTCCAAGCCAATGGTTTTCAGGTCACCCTGGAAGCCGATGGCAGCAAGGGAGTGGATCGCATACTGACCTTGCAGCCGGATCTGGTGATTCTGGACTTGATGCTGCCAGGAGAAGACGGCCTTTCCGTCTGTCGCCGGGTGCGTCCCAACTACGCTGGGCCGATCATGATGCTGACTGCTCGCACCGATGATCTCGATCAGGTGCTGGGGCTGGAAATGGGCGCCGATGACTATGTGCCCAAGCCGGTTCAGCCCCGCGTGCTGCTGGCCCGAATGCGGGCACTGCTGCGGCGTGCCGATGCGCCGGCGCCGGGCGGTGAAATGCGCTTGAAATTCGAGAATCTGGAAATCGACAACGCTACTCGCGAAGCCTGGCTTCAGGGTGAGCGAATTGATTTGACCAGCGCTGAGTTCGACCTGCTGTGGCTATTGGCGCGCAATGCCGGGCGCGTTCTGACTCGTGAGGAGATTTTCAGCGAGTTGCGTGGTATCAAATACGACGGTCAGGACCGTTCGATCGATGTACGGGTTTCGCGTATTCGCCCCAAGATCGGTGACGACCCCAACCAGCCACACCGGATCAAGACCGTGCGCAGTAAAGGGTACCTGTTCGTCAAGGATAGCTAATTGATGCGGCGCTTGTTGTCCCATGGCACTTTCCTGCGTTTTTATGTGTTGCTCGGGTTGGCGCTGTTGATGCTGTTTCTCCTGGCATTGTCAGGGCGAATGTTGATCGAACAGGTTCGTAACGAAGAGCGCCGGGAACAGCTGGTGGCGTTGCCCATGTCGTTGTTGGCAGAAGCGCTCGCCAAGGAGCCCGAGGCATCTCGGGAAAGGGCGTTGACTGAGTATGCCCAGCAAGTAGGCATGGACTTGGCGTTGCTTCCAATCGAGGAAGTCGGCGATCGGTACTTCGCCAGCGCACGTCTCGCACGCGGGCAGGTATTGGTCATCAATGGTTCAGACGCCTGGGAGCTACAACAACAGTTGCCTGACATGCCCTGGGTGCTTCAAGCCGAGTTGCCAGACTGGAGCGAACGCCAGTGGCAGGGCGTGATGCGCTTGCTGGGTGACTGGTTGGTGGGTATCAGGCCGTCCCAACGGGTCGAGTACCTGGCAACCCTGGAGCAGGGCGCATGGCCGCTGACGTTGCTGTCGGCACCGCCCGCAGACATAACCCCGGCTCAGCAGACACAGCTGGAGCAAGGCCAGGTAGTCATACAGCTAGTCTCGCATACGCTGGACGCCAAGTTGTTGTATCGCCTGCCGGGAGAGACGCAGTGGTTACAGGCCGGGCCGGTCATCCATCAGGAGTTGCTGCCGCTGAAGCTGCATATGGCCTTGTTGCTCGGCTTGATGGTGGTGCTGGCACTGATCATCTACCTGATCATGCGCAGTATCGAAACCCGTATGTCGCGGTTGGAACTGGCCGCCACCCGCATCGCCAGCGGACGTCTGGAAACCCGGGTGAAGGTGGAAAGCGGCGATTTTCTAGGCCGCCTGGGAATGGCGTTCAATGGTATGGCTACTCAGGTGCAATCCTTGTTACGTGGTCAGCAGGAAATGATTCGCGCTGTCTCGCATGAATTGCGCACCCCGGTGGCACGTATCCGTTTTGCCGTCCAGATGGTCGAGGACATGACCGAGGAGCCGGCGATTCGGCGCCAACTGCAAGGCATCGATGGCGACATTTCCGAACTTGACGATCTGGTCGACGAGATTCTCACCTATGCCCGTCTGGGCAGCGAGTCGATCAACGGCGCGGAAATGGAAACCGCACTGATAGACTGCGGGGCGATGGCCGAGCGAGTCATCGAGACGCTTTCACCCTTGCACGAGAACTTGTCGCTGCAGCTGGTGCACGATGACGATGTCGAATTGAGTGTGGAACCACGTTACTTGCAGCGCGCCTTGCAGAATCTGGTCAGCAATGCCTGCCGCTATGCCCGGTCGCGAGTGGTTATCCGGTTATATGACGAGCCTCACCTGGTACGTATCGATGTTGAAGATGACGGCCCCGGTGTCCCTGAGGAGGCGCGTGCCGAGATATTCAAGCCGTTTGCCCGGCTTGATGACAGCCGGGCGCGCAGCTCCGGGGGATACGGGCTGGGGCTCTCGATCGTGGAGAAAATCATGGCCTGGCACGGGGGCAGCGTGACCGTGGATCAAAGTCCCGAGTTGCAAGGTGCCCGCTTTACGCTGTTGCTTCCCCGCCGTGAATGATACGGCTCAGGCCGGTTTGATACCTTCGAGTACCGCAAACGAGGTTTCTCGGGCGGTACGCAGAAAATCCTCCATCCAGGGTGCTTTTCGATTTTCTTCGCGCAACGCCGCGTACAGCGTTCCCCATACGCCCTCGCGCCCCAGGCGCACCGCACTCACGTAATTGCGTTCCAGATACTCGGTCAATGCCCAGCTGGGCAAGGCGCAGACCCCCCGTCCACTGGCCACCAGTTGCATCATCATGATGGTCAACTCAGCGGTACGTATCTCTTTGGGACGTACGCCGGCGGGATCGAGAAACTGCGTAAACACATCCAGCCGTGAGTGCTCCACCGGATAAGTGATCAAGGTTTCCTCTCGCAGGTCTTGGGCGGTCACGAATGGCTTTGCCGCAAGCGAATGCTGACGCGCCACCGCCAGTAAACCCTCATAGCGAAACAAGGGCTCATAGTGCACCCCGGCAATCGGTTGGGGGTCTGCGGTGATCACCAGGTCGAGTTGTTCCCGGGCAAGGGCCGGCAAAGGGTCGAAGTGGTGGCCACTGGGAATGTCGATTTCCACTTCCGGCCAATGGTCACGAAAATGATCCACGGTGGGCATTAGCCATTGAAAACAGCTGTGGCACTCGATGGCCATATGCAACCGCCCCTGCTCGGTGCCCGCCAGACGTGCCAGATCCCGCTCGGCCATGCGTACCTGAGGCAATACCTGATCGCCCAGGGCGAGCAAGCGCAGCCCCGCACGGGTAAATTCCACTGGCCGCGTCTTGCGCACGAAGAGCGTGCTTTCCAGACGAGCTTCCAGATCCTTGAGTTGATGCGAAAGCGCGGATTGGGTGAGATGCACGCGGTCGGCGGCTTCCACCAGGGAGCCGGTTTCCCGCAGGGCGGCCAGGGTTCTCAGGTGACGTAACTCGATCATAAGTGAATTTTATTCATGGTAGTCATTAGTAAGTTTAGTTTGATTCACAGTGGGGCGGCTTGCAGACTGTGTGAAATTATTCACGTTGGAAGGTTTCATCATGACAGTTTCTCATATTCTGGGCTATCCACGCATTGGCGCGCAGCGCGAATTGAAAAAAGCCACGGAAGCCTACTGGAAAGGCGATCAGGATCACGAGGCCCTGGAAAATGTCGGACGTGACTTGCGTGCCCGCCACTGGGCGGCCCAACGCCAGGCCGGGCTGGATTGGGTCAGCGTAGGTGATTTCGCTTTCTACGATCAGGTGCTGAATGTTTCCGCCTTGCTGGGGGCGGTGCCGGAGCGCTTTGCCGCTCAGCAAGAACTGGCCGCGGGCGACGTTAGCCTGGATACCACCTTTCGCATGGCGCGCGGTCGGGCACCCAGCGGTACCCCGGCGGCGGCTTGCGAAATGACCAAGTATTTCGATACCAACTATCACTACCTGGTCCCCGAGCTGCATGAACATCAGCGCTTTCAGTTGGCGTCCACTCGCTTGTTCGATGAGGTGGACGAGGCGCACCAGGCCGGACATTCGGTGAAGGTGACCTTGACCGGGCCACTGACCTGGTTGTGGCTGGGTAAGGAAAAAGGTCAGACATTTGACCGTTTGTCGCTGCTGGAAGAGGTGGTCGAGGTTTACGGCGAGGTGCTCAATCGCTTGGCGGTACAGGGGGTGGAATGGGTGCAGCTCGATGAACCCGCCCTGGTGCAGGATCTCCCCCTGGTCTGGCAACAAGCTTATGAACGTGCCTATCACCGCCTCCAGACGGCACCGCTCAAACTGATGGTGGCCACTTACTTTGGCAGCTTGGGCGATAATCTGTCGCTTGCGACGCGCCTGCCGGTGGCCGGGTTGCATGTCGATGCGATGCGGGCAGCGGATGAACTTACCCATGTGATCGATCGTCTCGGCCCGCATCAAGTGCTCTCGGTGGGGCTGGTGGATGGACGTAATATCTGGCGAGCGGACCTGGCGGCTTTGCGGGAACGCTTCATGCCGGTAAAGGTACGCCTGGGCAATCGCCTATGGCTGGCCCCGAGCTGTTCGCTGTTGCATGTGCCGGTGGACCTCGAACTTGAAAGCGACCTGGATAATCAGCTGAAAAGCTGGCTGGCGTTTGCCCGGCAGAAACTCGATGAAGTGGTCAGCCTTTCTCGTTTGCTGGACAACCGGGCTACCGCCGAGGATGAGGCGCGCCTGGACGCAGTCACCCGCGCCCTGGATGAACGACGCGACTCCGAGCGGACCTGCCGCAAGACGGTAAGAGCCCGCTTGGCGGCCATACAGCTTGCCGATAGCGCGCGCAGCAGCGCCTATACCCAACGCGCCCTGGCTCAGCGGCGCAAACTTGATCTACCCCTGTTTCCCACCACCACCATCGGCTCCTTTCCGCAAACCCAGGACATCCGTGCGGCACGCCGGGCGTTCAAGGCAAAGACCCTGGAGCGTGAGGCTTATGAAGCGCGCATGCGTGAGGAAATCGCCTATAGCGTCGCACGTCAGGAAGCCTTGGGGCTGGATATACCGGTACATGGCGAAGCCGAACGTAACGACATGGTCGAGTATTTCGGCGAACAGCTCGAGGGGTTCGCCTTTACCCGATTCGGCTGGGTACAAAGCTACGGCTCACGCTGCGTCAAACCGCCGGTAATTTATGGGGATGTCAGCCGTCCTGCACCCATGACGGTGCGTTGGAGTGAATACGCCCAGACACTGACCGACAAACCCATGAAAGGCATGCTTACCGGGCCGGTGACGATTCTGCAGTGGTCCTTCGTGCGCGACGACCAGCCCCGCGAGACCACCTGCCGTCAGATTGCGCTGGCGTTACGCGATGAGGTGGTGGACCTTGAACGTGCGGGCATCAGCATCATTCAGATTGATGAACCGGCCTTGCGCGAAGGGCTGCCGCTGCGCCAGGGGCAATGGCAGGCTTACCTGAATTGGGCAGTGGAATGCTTCAAGTTGAGCGCCTCCGGGGTGCGCGACGAGACCCAGATCCATACGCATATGTGTTATTCGGAATTCAACGACATTATCGGGGCGATTGTCGCACTGGACGCCGATGTAATCACCATCGAAACCTCGCGTTCGGACATGGAGCTACTGGCGGCCTTTCAGGACTTCGCCTATCCCAACGAGATTGGCCCCGGTGTCTACGATATCCACACCCCCAATATTCCCGAGGTAGCCTGGATGGTGCAGTTGATGGAAAAGGCGCTGGAGAAGATTCCTACCGAGCGGCTGTGGGTCAATCCTGATTGCGGGTTGAAAACCCGTCACTGGGAAGAAGTCGAACCGGCCCTGGCCAATATGGTGGAAGCTGCGAAAGTTCTGCGCAAACGTTACGCCTGACTATCAGCTCCAGGCTCTTAGCCCCTGACTATCAGTCCCTGGCCAGCAGTGCCAGGGGCTGAGTAGATCAACTTTTCGAAGCATAAGCGTAAAGCAGCGTTTCCTGAGCACTGATGGGGGCGCTGCCGTTCGGGCACTGAAGCTCATATTGCCCGTCGGGTTGCAGCCGCCAGCTCTGGCAGTTGTCCACCAAATAGGTTTCCAGGTCCTTGCGCACCCGGGTGGCGATTTTCTTTTCCAGCAGGGGAAAGCAGGTTTCCACCCGGTGAAACATGTTGCGCGCCATCAGGTCGGCGCTCGAGCACCAGATTTCCGGCTCGCCATCGTTATGAAAATGAAAGACGCGGGTGTGCTCCAGAAAGCGCCCGATAATCGAGCGTACCCGTATGTTGTCCGAGATGCCCGGCACCCCAGGGCGTAGGCAGCACATGCCGCGAATGATCAGGTCGCACTCGACCCCCGCCTGAGACGCCCGGTAAAGCGCTCGGATCAGTTTGGGCTCGGTCAGGGAGTTGCACTTGATGATGATGTGAGCGCGCTTACCTTGCTGGGCGTGCTGTGCTTCGCGCTCGATCATTTCCACCAATCGCTCGTGCAGAGTGAAAGGTGCATGCAGCAGAGTATCGATACGCCTTGCCTTGCCCATGCCGGAGAGCTGCTGAAAGACCTTGTGAACATCGCTACACAGCCTGGGATTGGCGGTGAGCAGACTGTAGTCGGTATACAGCTTGGCAGTCTTGGAATGATAGTTGCCGGTGCCCAGGTGGGCATAGTGGCGCAGCTTGCCTTTTTCACGTCGTACGATATGCAGCATCTTGGCATGGGTCTTGTAGGCCATGATGCCGTAAATCACGATGGCGCCGGCTTCCTGCAGCCGAGAGGCGAGTACCAGGTTGTCGGCTTCATCGAAACGGGCACGAAGCTCGATCACCACCGTGACTTCCTTGCCCAGGCTTGCGGCATCCACCAGGGCACTGACAATCGGAGATTCGGCGCCGGTACGGTATAGCGTCTGCTTGATGGCGAGCACGTTCGGATCACGCGCCGCCTCGCGCAGCAGGTCTTCGATCGGCGTGAACGACTGAAAGGGGTGGTGCAACAGGATATCGTGCTTGGCGATGGCCTGGAACAAGCTGCCGCTCTTGAGCGAATTGGGAATACTGGGAGTGAAGGGGCGATAGACCAGATCCGGCCTGTCGACGTCTCCCAGCACCGCCATCATGCGGGTCAGGTTGACCGGGCCTTCAACGAGGTACAGATCGTCCGGCCCCAGTTCGAATTGCGTCAGCAGAAAGTCGATCAAGTCGGCCGGGCAGTTTTCCGCCACTTCCAGGCGTACCCCATTGCCATAGCGACGCGCGAGCAATTCACCGCGTAGCGCCGAGGCCAGGTCGGAGACTTCTTCGGGGTCGACACTCATGTCGGCATTGCGCGTCAGTCGGAACTGATAGCAACCGCACACGCTCATGCCGGGAAACAGCTCATCAGCGTGGGCGTGGATCATCGAAGACAAGAAGACGTATTCGGAGAAGCCTTCTTCGCAAAGAGACTTGGGCAGGGCTATCAAGCGGGGCAGTGAGCGTGGGGCGGGAAGGATCGCCATGCCCCCGGCGCGCCCGAAGGCATCCTTGCCTTCCAGCCTGACGATGAAATTCAGACTCTTGTTGACCAGGCGGGGAAACGGGTGCGAAGGATCCAGCCCGATAGGGCTGATCACCGGCATGATTTCGTTATCGAAGAACTCGCGGACCCAGGCCTTTTGCTCTTTTGTCCATTGATCGCGTCGTCGAAAGCGTAGTCCCTGGGTTTCCAGCTGCGGTAGCAAGGTGTCGTTGAGTATCTGGTACTGGCGGATAATCTGTTGATGGGCGATTTGCGAGATTTCCGCGAGTACCGCCTTGGGTAGCCTGCCGTCCGCGCCGGTGGTGTCATCGCCTAAAGCGACTTGATGCTTGAGCCCGGCCACCCTGATTTCAAAGAACTCGTCCATGTTGGAGGAGAAAATCAACAGGAACATCAAGCGATTGAGCAGGGGATGCGACTCATCGAGGGCCTGTTCGAGCACTCGAATGTTGAATTTCAGATGGGAAAGCTCACGATTGAAATACAGCAACGGATCGTCGAGGTCGGTTTCCGGCACGGGGTGGCGCGTCTGCACGCCGGTGGGGGTGCGATTGAGGCGCAAGGGTGCCGCCTCGCTTGCGGTGTCGCTGCTCTCGTTCTGGGAGGCATTCTCGTTCTTAAAGACACCTTCGTTTTTAAAAATTTCGTTCTTAAAAACAGTGTGCTCCCACTGGGAACCATCAATGGCTGGGTCTTGCATGTATGCGCTCCCGATCACGCCCAGGCAGCTTTGGGGGCGAATATTGGTGAATATGCGTCGAGGTTAATCGACGAGGATGACAACCAGATGACAGAACTGTCATCACAGGCCCCATGCTTATCCGGTGCGACCATCTAGCCTAGGCCTACCCTTGAGGTTGCATGTAACGGGCTGCCTCCAGGGCGAAATAGGTCAAGATACCGTCGGCACCGGCACGCTTGAAGCACATCAACGATTCCATGATCACCGGTTTGGCTTCCAGCCAACCGTTGTCGAACGCCGCACGGTGCATGGCGTACTCGCCGCTGACCTGATAAGCGAAAGTGGGCACCTTGAGTTCGTCCTTCACCCGGCGAACCACATCCAGATAAGGCATGCCGGGCTTGACCATCACCATGTCAGCGCCTTCGGCCAGGTCCAGGGCGACTTCATGCAGGGCTTCATCGCTGTTAGCCGGGTCCATCTGGTAGGTGCGCTTGTCGGCCTTGCCCAGATTGGCTGCCGAGCCCACCGCATCACGAAAAGGCCCGTAATAATGCGAAGCATACTTGGCGCTGTAGGCCATGATGCGCACATTGTGGAGGTGTTCCTGTTCGAGTACCTGGCGAATGGCGCCAATGCGCCCATCCATCATGTCCGAGGGTGCCACCACGTCGGCGCCGGCCTCGGCGTGGGACAACGCTTGCTTGAGCAAGGTGTCGACGGTGCGGTCGTTCTGGACATAGCCCTGCTCATCGATAATGCCGTCCTGGCCATGGCTCGTGTAGGGGTCAAGCGCCACATCGGTAATGATACCCAGTTCCGGCAAGGCGGCTTTCAACGCCCGCACGCTGCGCTGTACCAGCCCATTGGCGTTATAGGCTTCTTCCGCCAGGTCGCTTTTATGTTCCGCGGTAACCACCGGAAACAATGCCAGGGCGGGAATGCCCAGTTGGTAGGCCTCGCGTGCCTGCTCGATCAAAAGATCCAGTGACAAGCGTTCCACCCCGGGCATCGAGGCGACCGCTTCACGTTGGTTTTCGCCTTCCAGCACGAAAACCGGCAGGATCAGGTCGCTGGGTGTCAGGGTGGCTTCCCGCATCAGGCGACGGGAAAAATCATCGCGGCGCATGCGACGCATGCGTAGCGCAGGAAAATGGCGAGGGCTGGGCGTGTTCAAGGCGTTTCTCCAGACAATAACGAAAAGCTGACCGCCAGTGGTGCCGGCGAAAATATTCCCTGAGTATATCAGGCGTGCTATCCGGCGAAAGCCGCCTTGTGGCCGGAGAAGAGACTCACTAAAGTGGATGCTTGATTTATTCAGCATTGCCCATGGCGGCGACACCCAGATGAGGAAATAAAAAATGACCAAACAGGTGGCAGTGATCCTGGCAGGCTGTGGTGTGTTCGACGGCTCGGAAATTTATGAAACCACCTTGACGCTGCTGCGTCTGGACCAGCTGGGGATCGGTTATCGTTGCTTCGCCCCGGATATCGAGCAGCACGAGGTAGTCAATCATCTTACCCAGGCACCGGAAGAAGGCGAAAGCCGCAATGTATTGAAAGAAGCCGCACGCCTGGCCCGTGGTGAGATCAGCGAACTTGGCGAACTCCAGGCCGATGATTTCGACGCGGTGATCGTCCCCGGCGGTTTCGGGGTGGCCAAGAACCTCTCCGACTTTGCCCAGGCTGGCGACAACATGCAGGTGCTCGAGGCGCTCAAGGAAGCGCTGGCGGGCTTTCGTGAAGATTCCAAGCCGATCGGCCTGATGTGCATCTCGCCGGTGTTGGTGCCGCGTTTGCTGGGCGATGGTATTGCGGTAACCGTGGGCAACGATCCGGGCGTTTCCGGTGCCATCAGTGCCATGGGGGGGCTGCACCGTAGTTGTGGCGTGGAAGACATCGTCGTGGACCGCGAACACCGGGTGGTAACCACGCCGGCCTATATGCTGGCGACGCGAATCAGTGAGGCGGCTACCGGAATCTTCAAGCTCGTGGATCGTATCGACGAAATGCTGGCCTGATAGCCTGAGGCAAAACGGCCCTCCAGGTTTTACGTACACATCACCTGGAGGGGCCATTTTGCGATTTTACTGCACTGAAATCACGTTATCTGCCTAAGATGTCAGGCATTTTCATCCTGCTCCTCGGCGGCGGCTTTTTCCGCCTTACGTTTGCGTACCAGGCGGCCGAACAACAGCCCCACTTCATAAAGCAGGTACATGGGTATCGCCAGCAGGCTCTGGGAAATAATGTCCGGTGGCGTCAGCAGCATTCCGATCACGAAACACCCCAGGACGATATAGGGGCGTTTTTTCGACAGGCTTTCCACCGTGGTGGCCCCGGAGGCGATCAGCAGGAAGGTGGCAATGGGGATCTCGAACGCCACACCGAAGGCGAAAAACAACTTGAGAACGAAGTTGAGGTACTGATTGATATCGGTCATTACCGCCACGTTTTCCGGCCCGGTCTGGGTGAAAAACTGAAACAGCAGCGGAAATACCACGTAATAGGCAAATGCCGCCCCGGTATAGAAAAGCGCGATGCTGGAGGCCAGGATCGGCACCGCCATGGCCTTTTCATTGTCGTAAAGCCCGGGTGCGACAAATGCCCAAGCCTGATGCAGCACATAGGGAATGGCGGCGAATACCGCCACCACCAGGGTCAGCTTGAACGGTGCCAGGAAGGGCGATGCCACTTCGGTGGCAATCATCTGCGAGCCTGGCGGCAACAGCGCCATCAAAGGCTGGGCGACGAAGGAATAGATGTCGTTGGCAAACGAGTACAGTCCCAGAAAGATCACCAGGATCACCACCACCGAGCGCATCAGGCGCGAGCGTAGTTCGATCAAGTGCTCAATCAAAGGGGCTTGGCCTTGCTCTTTCTGCGAGTCGCCGGACGTGCTCATCGGGAATCGGTATCCTTCTTGGCGGCCGAGGTATCATTGGACGATGCGCTCGGTATGTCTTCACGCACGGTAGCCAGGGCATCGTCGAGCCGGGAGGCAGCACGCGCCACAGTGTCCTCGGGGGACGGTTCATGCTCCGGCGTCTCGCTGGGGTTCGCAGCGTCCGAACGCGAAGGGGGCGTATCCGCCAGGCTCTCGACGTCCTGCTTGGCCTTCTTGAGGCTATCGTCGAGTTTCTGTTGCTGCTCGTTGAGCTTCTGGCGTAACTCTTCGGTTTCCAGCTGGGCGTTGATTTCACGCTGCATGCCGGACACCGTTCGCTTGACCTTGCCAATCCACAGGCCCACCGTACGGGCGGCGCGGGGAAGTCTCTCGGGACCCAGCACCAACAAGCCCACTACACCGATGAGCAATAGCTCAAGAAAGCCGATATCCAGCATAGATTACTTACGCTCGTCGGAACGTTCGGGCTGCTTTTCTTCGGCTTTCACATCGTAAGTGTTGCCGTTGTCTTCATGGGCGACCTTGGCGCGGGGCTCGTCGGTCTTCTTGGCCTTGGCGTCGGCATCTTCCGTTTCGTCTTCATGCATGGCTTTCTTGAAGCCTTTCATGGCCCCGCCGAGGTCGGTCCCTACGTTGCGCAGTTTCTTGGTGCCGAAAATCAGGATAATGATGCCCAGAACAATCAGCAGCTGCCAAATACTGATACCACCTAACATATGCAATTCCTCTTTACGGTGCTGCGGTTGATAGCGGTGTTATTGGGATCTGGCGGATTTTTCCACGTGACCCGAGATTCCGAAGCGACGAGCCAGCTCGTCGAGTACCGGCTGATGATCCATGTTCAGGTGCGAAAGCATGACCAGGCTATGAAACCACAGGTCAGCGGTTTCGGCGACAAGGGCGTGACGCTGTGTCTCAGTGCCGTGTTCGGCATCCTTGGCGGCCAGCAGTGTTTCGGTCGCTTCTTCGCCGACTTTTTCGAGTATCTTGTTCAAACCCTTGTGATGCAAGGCGGCGACATAAGAATCTTCCGGTGCTGCGTGTCGCCTTTGGCGTAATACCTCGGCCAATGCATCGAGAATGCTCTGTTCGGCTGAGGTCGGTTGTGAAGAAGATGGTTGTGAAGAAGACGATTGTGATGAAGTGTCTTGCATGCTGAGCGTCCGGTCAAAGAAAAAGGGTCAAAAGAAAAAAGGTGCAAAGAGAAAAGAGGTCAATGCCATACTACCAGCGCCAGGCCGATGGCAGCCGCCGCCAGTACCGGCCAATCCTGGATCGAGACCCAGGAACTCAGCGGTTGCCAGGCCAAAGCCAGTGCCATCAGGATCAACCCCAGGCGTAAACGGTGCTGGCGCTTGTCCTTGCGCTGTAGCTGGTGACGGATGCCTTCGATGGCTCCGGCCTGTTGCAGACGTTGGCGATGTTCGTGCTCCATGCGGCTGAGTGCCTGGTGGGCAAGTGCCGGAAGTTCCGGGAGTTGATGAGAGAGTTCCGGTGCCTGGCGCTTGAGGGATTTCCATAGCCCCCCGATACCGGCACGCTCTTTCATCCATTGTTCTAGATAAGGCTTGGCAGTGCTCCATAGGTCCAGGTCGGGGTAGAGTTGACGTCCCAGCCCTTCGATATTGAGTAGCGTCTTTTGCAGCAATACCAGCTGCGGCTGGACTTCCATATTGAAGCGCCGTGCGGTCTGAAACAGCCCCAACAGCACCTGGGCGAAGGAGATGTCCTTGAGCGGCTTTTCCAGAATCGGCTCGCATACGGTGCGTATCGCGGCGGCGAACTCATTGGCGCGGGTGTTTTCACCCACCCAGCCGGATTCGATGTGCAGGGCGGCGACTTCGTAGTAATCCTGATGAAAGAAGGCCAGAAGGTTACGTGCCAGGTAGTCTTGGTCTTCGCGGGTCAGGCTGCCCACGATGCCGCAGTCGATGGCGATGTACTGGGGATCTTCCGGGTTGTCGCAATTGACGAAGATATTGCCCGGATGCATATCGGCATGAAAGAAGTTGTCGCGAAATACCTGGGTGAAGAAAAGTTCGACCCCACGCTCGGCAAGTTTCTTCAAGTTGGTGCCTTTGGTGATCAGCATGGCGGTGTCCGCCACCGGTACGCCGCGAATACGCTCCTGCACCATCATGCCCCGGCGGGTGAACTGCCAATGAATGCTGGGCACGAACAGTAGCGGAGAATCCTTGAAATTACGCTTGAGCTGGGAGGTATTGGCCGCTTCTTTGTACAGGTCGAGTTCATCGAACAGCGTGGCTTCGTAATCGCGGATGACTTCGACCGGACGCAGCCGCCGGGCCTCCGGCACCATGGTCAGTATCCGGGCGACCTGGTACATCAGCGCCATGTCCTGGCGCATGACGCGAGTGAGACCCGGGCGAATGATCTTGACCACCACGTCTTCTCCGCTGTGCAGCCGGGCGGCATGAACCTGGGCGATCGAGGCCGATGCCAGAGGGGTAGTGTCGAATTCGGCAAATGCCAGGGCGATCGAGGTTTCCAGCTCTTTTTCGATGCGCGCCACGGCCAAGTGGCCGGGAAACGGGGGTACCTGATCTTGCAGGCGCTTGAGTTCGTCGGCGATGTCTTCCGGCAAAAGATCGCGCCGAGTGGAAAGCATCTGCCCGAACTTGATGAAGATCGGCCCGAGCAGTTCCATTGCCAGACGCAAGCGCTCCCCTCGAGAACGTGAACCCACTGGAATCAAGCGTAGCGGGGAAAACCACAGCAAGGTACGCAGCCACCAGGGAAGACGTTCCATGGGAATCAGGGTATCCAGCCGATGACGGCTGATGACCCAGGAAATGCGCAGCAGGCGCAGAATCATGAGCGCGGTTCCTGGGTGAGCTTTTTATGCAAGCGTGCCAGCCGAGCCTCCAGGCGGTCGGTGGCGATATCGATTTCAGTCAGATGGTCGCGGATGATATCGTGCTGATGGCGGCCCGGCAGCAGGCGAGCTTCTTCGAAAACGTAGTCGGCGACGTCCTGGAGCAGCTCATCCTTGGCGCGCAGCCCCCAGCGCGCCATGCGGCGTAAACCTTCCGCCAGCGAATGTGCGGGCATATCACCCAGCCAGTGAGCCAGTTCGTTTTCCCAGTCGAGATCCAGGTCCAGAAACAGTTCGCGGGCCGCTTCCAAAAGATGGATATGGCCGCGCACCGAAAGTTTGCCTTCGAACATCAATCGCTCGACGGATTTTCCGCTGATCCATTCGGAAAGCGTGTCCGGGGAGAGCTCGACCACGGCATTGACGTCTTTTTCGTCGACCTCGTCGCCACGCAGAAGGTCGATGCCGTGATGGTGAAAATGAACCAGTAGATGCAGACGAGGCTGTTCCAGGCGTATCAACAGGCGGTTGCCGGCCAGCGCATCCAGCCGCGAAGGCGCAGCGGGGTCTCGTGCCAGCAATGCGTTCAGGGTGCGCTCAAGGCCCGCCAGCAACAGGGAGGGGGTTACCAGCATGCCAACCTCATAGCTTGATGCCGCGATGCAGGGCGACGATACCGCCGGTGAGGTTGGTGTATTCCACGCGCTCCAACCCCGCACTTTCCATCATGGCCTTGAGCATCTCCTGATCCGGATGCACTCGAATGGACTCAGCCAGATAACGGTAGCTATCACCGTCACCCGCGACCAGCTCCCCTACCTTCGGTAACAGGCGGAATGAATACTCATCGTAGGCCTTGCTGAGCAAGGCGTTGTCGGGCTTGGAAAATTCCAGCACCAGCAAACGCCCGCCGGGCTTGAGTACCCGGGTCATGGAACGTAGGGCCGCGTCCTTGTCGGTAACGTTGCGCAGGCCGAAGGCAATGGTAATGCAATCGAAGCTGTTGTCGGGGAATGGCAGACATTCGGCATTGGCCTGGACATATTCCACATTGCCGCCCACGCCGTTATCCATCAGCTTGTCGCGGCCCACCTTGAGCATGGAGGCATTGATGTCGGCCAAGACCACCTGGCCGCGCGGCCCGACCAGACGCGAGAACTTCAAAGTGAGGTCACCCGTGCCGCCGGCGATATCCAGCACCCGGTGCCCGGGACGTACGCCCGCCCGTTCGATGGTCAGGCGTTTCCACAGGCGATGGATGCCCAGGGACATGAGGTCGTTCATGAGGTCATAACGAGCGGCGACCGAATGAAATACATCGGCGACACGTGACGCTTTCTCGTCGACCGGGACTTCCTGATAACCGAAGTGAGTGGTGCGTTTTTGCGTGGGGCTCATATCACTAAGGCTCCCGAATTCGAGGCGGTGGCAGTTGGGCGTCGTGGCCATGGGGACGATACAGGCGACATTGTAGCCTTACTCCACCCGGCTTGTCTTTGCTTGCCGGGCGGCTCGACCCACGGAGGAGTTCACAGCTGGCGGATTTCGATACCCAGGGGCTCACGCGAGGCGCCGGCAGCTTCGAGACGGGCCAGGTAATCCGCCCAATAGCTATCGAAGCGGGTCGCCAGTTCGTACAGATAAGTGAAGCTGTAAAGGCCGGTGTCGTGGCCATCATCGAAGTGCAGCTTGAGCGCATAGCGCCCGGTGGGCGTGATGTTCGCCAGGCCCACGTCTTTCTTGCCCACCTGTAGTACGGCGGTTTCCCCACCGTGACCGCGTACCTCGGCGGAGGGTGAATAGACCCGCAGGTATTCCACCGGTAGCCGGTAATGGCTGCCATCGGGGTAGCTCAGTTCAAGTTCACGCGATTTCTTGTGGTAGTGAACCTGTTTGGGTTCAGGGACGTTCATGCCGACCTCCTCGGTTACCGGGGTAACCTCTATCTAAAAAACGGCTACCTGGCGAGCAAGCCCCCAGGTAGCCAGCTTTCTAGAGAATATAACGTGCCAGGTCTTCATCCATCGCCAGTTCGCCAAGCTGAGCATTGACGTAATCCGCGTCGATCACCAGTGGGCTCTGCATGTCACCGCCTTTGAACGAGGCTTCTTCGAGCAGGCGTTCCATGACCGTATGCAGACGCCGTGCGCCGATATTTTCAGTGCCTTCGTTGACCTGCCAGGAAATTTGCGCGATCCGTTCGATGGCGTCATCGGTAAAGGAAATATCCAGCCCTTCGGTGGCCAGCAGCGCCTTGTACTGGCGAGTCAATGAGGCGGAAGGCTCGGTCAGAATGCGCTTGAAGTCATTCGGCGTCAGCGCATCGAGTTCCACGCGAATCGGCAGGCGCCCCTGGAGCTCGGGGATCAGATCCGAAGGCCGTGACAGGTGGAAAGCACCGGAAGCGATGAACAGGATATGGTCGGTCTTGACCATGCCGTATTTGGTGGATACCGAGGAACCTTCGATCAGCGGCAAGAGGTCGCGCTGAACACCTTCGCGTGACACTTCGCCACCGCTGGACTGGCCGCTACCCTTGGCCACCTTGTCGATCTCATCCAGAAACACGATGCCATGCTGCTCGACCGCTTCCACGGCGCGTGCCTTGATCTCTTCCTCGTTGACCAGCTTGGCGGCTTCTTCGTCACGCAGCAGGGCAAAGGCATCCTTGACCGCGACACGACGGGTTTCGCGTTTCTGCTGGCCCATATTGGAAAACAGGCTTTGCAGCTGGTTGGTCATCTCTTCCATGCCCGGCGGGGTCATGATGTCGACGTTCGGGCCATGCGCGGAAATCTCGATATCGATTTCCTTGTCATCCAGCTGGCCTTCACGCAATTTCTTGCGAAAGGCCTGGCGGGTGCCGCTGTCCTGGCGCGGCTGGTCCTCCTGGCCACGCGGCGGCGGCAGCAGGGCGTCCAAAATCCGGTCTTCGGCAGCGTCGGCGGCACGATTGCCGACTTCCTCTTTGGCCTGCTCGCGCACCATCTTGAATGCCGCTTCGATCAGGTCACGAATGATCGACTCCACATCCCGGCCCACATAGCCGACTTCAGTGAACTTGGTCGCTTCGACCTTGATGAAGGGCGCGCGCGCCAGCTTGGCCAGGCGCCGGGCAATTTCGGTCTTGCCCACGCCGGTGGGGCCGATCATCAGGATGTTCTTGGGGGTGACTTCCGGGCGCAAGTCGTCGTCGAGCTGCATGCGACGCCAGCGGTTGCGTAGGGCAATGGCCACGGCGCGCTTGGCGTCCTGTTGGCCGATGATGTATTGATCCAGGGCGTGGACGATTTCGCGGGGAGTCATCTGGGTCATGGTCTCGGCCTTAGCGTTCGGTGGACGTTGCAGAAGCTTGCTCTTCATAGGAGAGCTCTTCGAGTGTCACGTGGTGGTTGGTGAACACACAGATGTCACCGGCGATGGCCAACGACTTTTCGGTGATTTCACGCGCCGAGAGGTCGGTATTTTCGAGCAGCGCCCGCGCCGAGGCCTGGGCGAAATTACCCCCGGAACCGATGGCGATGATGCCACGCTCGGGCTCGACCACGTCACCGTTGCCGGTAATGATCAGGGAGGCGCTGTGGTCGGCGACCGCCAGCAGGGCTTCCAGGCGACGCAGGGCGCGATCGGTACGCCAGTCCTTGGCTAACTCCACGGCAGCCTTGGTAAGGTGCCCCTGGTATTTTTCCAATTGCGCTTCAAAACGCTCGAACAAGGTGAACGCATCAGCGGTGCCACCGGCAAACCCTGCCAGCACCTTGCCGCGATACAAACGGCGTACCTTGCTGGCATTGCCTTTCATCACGGTATTGCCCAGTGAGACCTGGCCGTCACCCGCCAGGGCGACATGATTACCGCGACGCACGGATACGATGGTGGTCATGGAGAAAACTCCTTGGGGGAGGCGTGCTCCCGATGACTTGCAGTATCGCCGACGGCGATAGGTGTTTTGCTATGCACAACACAATGTGGGCGCATCCTGAAAAATCAACCGCCTCGCGCTTATGACAAACACCGATGGCCGGTACTCATGGCAGGTGTGTTCAGGATGCTGTGCAAGAGACCCTGTGAAAAAATTAGTTCTGCAGTTGAATCAGCAGTGGCTCGATCCCTTGGGTATTCATCAAATCCTGAGCGCGGTTAAGTTCGCGGGTATCGTCGTAAGGCCCGACCTGAACGCGATGCCAGGTATCGCCACCCGCCTGCACTTCACTGATCTGGGCCAGCAAACTCAGATTGCGTAGCCGTTGACGCAGTTGCTCGGCATCGCTGATCTCCCGAAACGAGGCGGCCTGGAGCATGTAGCGATGCGCTTCGGCGGCTGCGGCAGGTTTGCTGGGTGCCTGTTCGTCGGGGCGCGTATTGGCCGCGATCACTTGGGCGATGGGGTCACTTTGCGGCGCCTCGGAAGCCGCCTCTTCTTCCATGGCCTTTGCTGGAATGGGCGGGCGCGAGGCGGTGGAGGGCAGTGTGGCACCCGGGGCGATTACCTCGGTCTCCGGCAACAAGGTATAGAACTCGAAAGTCGGCATGGCCGGTTCGGCGGCCTCGGCTTCTTGTGCGGCTTCACGCTCTTGCGAAGTGGAAGGCTTGGGCAACACCGTGGCTTGGGGGGGTGAGGTTGCTTGCTCCTGCCAGGGCGCGGTGCCGTGCTGGTGCTGGGCAAGGAAAAAGCCTGCCGCCATTCCTGCCAGGCCCCACACCCAGCCGGGCACGCGCCAGCGGCTGTGTTTGGCGCGCGGGGCTTTGCGTTGGCTTGTCGCACCGCGGCGCGCGGGCGTCTTGCGCGGGCTGGCCATGGGTTACATCTCCTCGGGGGCGCTGACACCCATCAGGTCAAGGCCGTTGCGCAGCACCTGGCGAGTGGCCAGGCCCAGGCTCAGGCGTGCATTGCGCAGGGCGTCATCCTCTACCATCACCTTGACCGCGTTGTAGCAGGTATGGAAATCCCCGGCGAGATCCAGCAGGTATTGCGCGATTTGTTGCGGCTCACGGTTCCTGGCGGCATTTTCCACCACCTCGGGAAAGCGTGCCAAGCGGTTCAACACGGCCTTTTCCTGGTCGCTTTCCAGCAGTGCCAGGTTGGCCAGGGCCAGGTCGTGATCGAAGTCCTGACCGGCATCCTGGGTCTTGCGCAGCATGCTGCATACCCGGGCGTGGGCATACTGGATGTAGTACACCGGGTTATCGTTGGATTGCGAGCGGGCCAGGTCGATGTCGAAAGTGAGCTGTGAATCCGCCCGCCGGGCGGCAAGGAAAAAGCGGGTGGCGTCGCGACCCACTTCATCGATCAAATCGCTCACGGTAACGTAGCTGCCGGCACGCTTGGAGATCTTCACCTCGACCCCGGAGCGCGTGACCATCACCATCTGGTGGAGGACGTAGTCCGGCCAGCCTTGGGGAATGCCGACTTCCAGCGCCTGCAACCCGGCACGTACCCGCGTGACGGTGGAGTGATGGTCGGCACCCTGTTCGTTGATCACCGTCTTGAAGCCGCGTTGCCATTTGTTCAGATGATAAGCAACGTCGGGCAGGAAATAGGTATAGCCGCCGTCTCTCTTGCGCATCACCCGGTCCTTGTCGTCACCGAAGGCGGTGGTGCGCAACCAAAGGGCGCCGGCATCTTCATAGGTGTGGCCGTTTTCGATCAGGCGCTTGACGGTCTCCTCGACCTTGCCTTCGTCGTACAGCGACGATTCCAGGAAATAGACGTCGAATTCCACGCCGAAAGCCTTGAGATCCAGGTCCTGCTCGCGGCGCAGCCATGCCACGGCGAATTCCTGGATGGCGTCGAGGTCTTGGGGATTGCCCTTGGCGGTGACGTGGCGGTCATCGGCAGTCACGCTTGCGCCGGCGAGATAGTCCTTGGCGACATCGCTGATGTACTGGCCACGATAGCCGTCTTCCGGCCAGCTTGCGTCTTCCGGCCCCAGCCCCTTCGCCCGTGCCTGAACCGAAAGCGCCAGGTTACGGATCTGGGCGCCGGCGTCGTTGTAGTAGAACTCGCGGGTGACGTCATAGCCGGTCGCTTCGAGCAAGCGGCACAGGCAGTCGCCGATCGCCGCGCCACGGCCGTGGCCCACATGCAGCGGGCCGGTGGGGTTGGCGGAAACGAACTCGACCTGCACTTTTTCACCCTTGCCAAGCAAGCTGCGCCCGAAGGTGTCGCCGCAATCCAGTACTTGGGCGACCACCTGAGCGGCGGCAGTGGTGGCGGCGAAAAAGTTGATGAATCCCGGCCCGGCGATTTCAACCTTGGTGACGGCGGCGTCCTGAGGCAGGGCTGCAATCAGGATTTCAGCAAGTTCGCGAGGTTTCTTGCCTGCCGGCTTGGCCAGCATCAGTGCCAGGTTGCTGGCGTAATCGCCGTGGGCCTTGTCCTTGGTCGGATCGACCTTGATCACGGCTTGAAGGTCATTCGGCAGCACGCCCTGGTGCTTGAGCGTCACGATGGCGCCGTCGAGCAGAGAGATGATGGTGTCTTTCATTTGAGGATATCCGGGTAACGTCGGTGTGCTGCGAAGCGCAGGAAGAGTAAAACATGCCTTTGCGTCGTCGAAGGGGTTCATTATCGGCAATTGAGCCACACTTTCAAAGCCACGCCGTGAATGGAGTCAGCTCAAGCTCTGGGGGTCGATGTCCAGCGACCAGCGTACCTTGCGCGCCTCGGGGTTGGCTTGCAGCCATTGGCTCAGCCAATTGGCCGCCGGGTGCAGCTGGCTGCGCTTGTCCGCCGCCAGCATCACGTGCAGGTGATAGCGGTTCTGGCGACGCTCCATGGGCGCGGGTACCGGGCCGAGACAGCGCACCGGGCGGTCGGCCAGCCAGTCGCGTAAGGCTTGGGCCGCTTGCTGGGCCAGCGCCAGGGCGGCGGCTTCCTTGGGGCTTTCGATGCGCAGCAACGCCATGAAACAGAACGGCGGTAGTTTGGCGGCGCGGCGTTCCTCCAACAGCTGGCGGGCGAGAGGCGCGTAGCCCTGTTCTGCCAGAAGCCTGAGGTGGGGGTCGTCCGAATGCAGGGTCTGGACCAGAACGCGACCGGGGTGCGCGGCGCGCCCAGCGCGCCCAGCCACCTGCTCGAGTAGCTGGGCGCTGTGCTCCAGAGCGCGAAAATCCGCGGCGTACAGGCCACCGTCGGCATTGACCACCACCACCAGGGTGACGTGGGGCAGATGGTGGCCCTTAGCCAGCATCTGTGTGCCGACCAGCAAGCAGGGCGCGCCGCGCTGAATCTCCTTGAGGACTTGCTCGAAGCTGTCGCGCCGGCGGGTGCTGTCACGGTCGATGCGGTGCACCGTCACCTTGGGAAACAACCCTTGGAGCGTCTCTTCGGTGCGCTCGGTGCCTGCCCCGAGCGCGCGCAGGTCGCCGCTACCGCAATCGGGGCAGGCATCCGGCAGGGGGCGGCGGCTGTCGCAATGATGGCAGGCCAGAAGCGGCGGATGGCGGTGCAGGGTCATGCGTGCATCGCATTGATGACACTCGGCCAACCAGCCGCAGGCGTGGCAGGCGAGGGTCGGGGCGAAACCGCGCCGGTTGATGAACACCAGTACCTGGTGACCGGCGCCGAGCGTGGTCTTGATGGCCTCGATGGCGATGGGGGTCAGCCCCCCTTGGCGCGGGCGGTGGCGCAAATCCACCAGTTCGAGCTTGGCCGGCGGGAAACGGCTGGCACGCTGGGTCAAGCGCAGGTGCTGATAATGCCCGCTCAATGCCTGTTGCAGGCTTTCCAGAGAAGGGGTGGCGCTGCCCAGTACCAAGGGGATGCGGTGATGGTGGGCGCGGGCCACGGCCAGGTCGCGGGCATGATAACGCAGGCCGTCGTGTTGCTTGTACGAGCCGTCGTGTTCTTCATCGACGATAATCGCGCCGGGGTTGGCCATCGGGGTGAACAGCGCCGAACGGGTGCCGATGATGATCAGAGCGCGCCCGCTGGCAGCAGCTTCCCAGGCATCCAGGCGCTCATGATCGGTCAGCCCGGAATGCAGCGCCACGACCGGCACACAGAAACGCTGGCGAAAGCGTGCCAGGGTTTGCGGGGTTAGCCCGATTTCCGGCACCAGCACCAAGGATTGCCGCCCCTGGCGGGCGATGGCTTCGATCAATTGCAGATAGACCTCGGTCTTGCCGCTGCCGGTAACGCCTTCCAGAAGGCAGGGGTGAAAGTCGTCGCGGCGCTCGTGCAGCGCCGCCAGCGCCACGGCTTGTTCACGATTGAGAGGCAGGGTGGGTGTTGCGAGCAGCTCGCCCACGGCGGGGTCGGCAGCGGCCAGGGTGACCTCGCGTGACGCAACCAGCCCTTTTTCCTCCAGGGCGCGCAGCTGCTCGCGGGTGAATCCTTGGGCATAGATGGCGCGACCGGCAAGGCCGTGAGGATGCTGTTGCAGCATCTCGCGTAGCGCCGCCTGGCGCGGGGCGCGGCTCAAAGGGTCGGGTTGTTTTGGGGAGGTCTTGTCTATACAAGTGCTGTCGATCAATTGCCATAGGGTGTGAGTGCGCCCGACCAGGGGGTGACCTTGGCGCATCAACGCCGGCATGGCCTGATGCAGGGTGTCGCCCAGGCTGTGTTGATAATAACGGGCGGTAAACCGGCATAGCCACAGCCAGTCGGGTGGTAGCGGGGTTTCATCGAGTACCGCGCTGATCGGACGTAGCTTTGCCAGAGGCAGGTCGCTATGCGAGGCGCACTCGATCACCACCCCGACGACCTCGCGTCGACCGAAGGGCACCCGCACACGCAGTCCCGGCTGCCATCCCTGGCTGGGAACTTCCCTTCCCGGCAGGTAGTCGAACAGGCGACGCAGCGGCGAGGGCAGGGCGACCCTGAGAACGGTCGAGAAAGCGGGATTGGGCAATTGGCCTCCGGCGTCAGCTTTGCTATAGTACGCGGCTATCCTGAAACAGACGGTTCAGGGCGTTAACCGGTTCAGCAGTTTTTTCAACCCGTATGCGGTGCCTGGCAAGTGATCAGGTGGCGGCATACAGCTCAAGTGAGGCTCAAGATGAGACAAGGTATTCACCCGGATTACAAGAAGGTCACAGCGACTTGCTCCTGTGGCGCTATTTTCGATGTCGGCACGACATCGGATCACGATTTTTCTCTGGACGTTTGCTCCAATTGCCACCCCTTCTACACCGGCAAGCAGAAGCAAGCGACCACGGGTGGCCGTGTCGAACGCTTCAACAAGCGTTTCGGTGCTGCGGTCAAGCGCGGTTAATGACCCGTTTGGCATCAACCTGAATGGCGTTGCGTCATTTGGTCTTGAACTGAACGGTTCTTGAGTTAAACGGTTCTTGAGCTAATAGCTTGTTGAATCGGCCAGACTCAAGCGAAGCCCGCCCCCGGCAATGCCGAGGGCGGGCTTTTTATCTAAAAGCGCGTAATACCTCTTCCTGAGTCGCGTAGCGCGAAGGGCGTATAGGGACTCTTCCCCGGTTGCAAGCGCCGATGTCTGAAAAACGTAAGCCGATGCGTGCGTATAGTCGGTCTTAGTGGGGTAGCTAACCCCTGACCCTAATGAATGACGCG
>NZ_QPIJ01000090.1 GCF_003336665.1 Vreelandella rituensis
ATGCAGATTGAAGAAGGCTTTCGCGACGTCAAAAGCCCGCTGTTCGGGCTGGGCTTCGGGATGCATCAGTCTCGTCAAGGTAAGCGTATCGAGATCCTGCTGCTGATCGCCATGTTGGCCAGTGTGGCCATGATGGTGGCTGGCCTGAGCGTCAGGGCCAATGGGGAACAAAAGCGCTACCAGAGCAACAGTATCACCCACCGAAATGTCCTGTCGGTATGGCGTTTTGGGCTGGAATGGCTTCGCCGGCAGCCTCCTGGTGCTGTGCCCTGGCCGTCTTGGGCATCGCTTCAGGAAGCCCTGCGTGAAGAAGCGACTTCTCAAGCGTTACATGATGAATAGCATCAACTTCGTGGGGATCCGTCAGGTTTAAAATGGCCTGCTCTTCCTCCTGAGTCAGCTGCCTGCCTTGCGTAGCCTGTGGACGTTGATCCTCAGCAACAGCGCCACACTCTGATCGCCAACGTTTCAGCGTGCGTTCATTCACGTCGATAATCACGGCCGCTTTATAACGGGACGCACCACCCACAACCGCTTCGTCAAATAGCGCGATGAGCCTTGCACGTTCGTCGAGAGGCGTCAGTCGTCCTCGCCGCTGTCCGGATCCTCGCCGTACAAGGCTTCGAGCTTTTTTGAAAGCACCAGTAACGACGTTGTTTCTGCCAGCACCTTGTCTTTGCGCCGCACTTCCGCCTGGAGCTGCTTGATGGTCTTACGGTCTTCTTTACGCTGTTTTTGCGCCGCTTCTGCCTGCTCTTCTTGCCGGCCAGCACCCTGGAGGCAAGCCGCTTTCCATTGCTGGATTTGCTCGGGATAAAGGCCTTTTTCGCGGCAGTAAGCGCCAAGCTCTGTCTCCGACATCGTGGCCGTTTCGATGACAACGGCGAGCTTGGCGTCAGGTGACCATTCGTTGTCGCCTTGGGTGTAACCCGGCACAGGTACTCCTTTTTCTCGACACTTTCTTAACCAACTATACAGCGTCGCGTCAGAGATGCCTTCTTCCGTCGCGACCGATGTCACGCTGCGACTGTGGGGCGGCAACAGCTTTTTCAGGACGGCTGCTTTACGTTCTTCGGAATAACGTGGCGCATGGACTCCATGCCGCTCCCTCTGGATTTGATTTAGGCGATAACGCCAACCGGACAACTAGGCTGCCAGAGGGGGGTGACCAGGCGACCGGCATAGGCACCCAGCCGGCGCATGGGCACCCGACCGGCGCGGCTGGCGTCGTAGTCAAACAGCACCACCTGCTGGCCCGGTGGGCCGCCGCGCTGCAGCCACATGTAGGAAGTAGCGCTCGCCTTGCGGTCAGGCTCGGTATTGACCTGCAGCGTGGTCTCGTCCATGTGGATCAGCGGCGCCCGCAGAAGGTATCGGCGCAGAGCCTCGATCAAGGGTGTCATGCGTTCGCCGGTCTGGACCATCCAGCGGGCCAGGGTGTTGCGCGGGATCTCGGCGCCGTGCCGGGCAAGGATCTGGCTCTGCCGGTAGAGCGGCAAGGCATCCTGGTACTTGGCGGTGGCGACATAAGCCAGCAGCGTGGCGCTGGCGTTGCTCTTCGGCAGCAACTTGGCCGGTACCGGAACGACCCGCACACCCTCTTCGCAGACTGGGCAGGCGTACTTGTAGCGCACATGGCGGATCACCTCGACCCGTGCTGGCACGACATGAAGCTCTTCGCTGACGTCTTCGCCAATGACCTTGAGCTCGGCGCCATCCTCGGCACAGCGACGTTCCGCTTCGTCCAGCTCATGAACACCTCAACGCGGGGCAGCTCTGGTGGCAGGGCCACACGTCCACCGCGCGTGCGCTTTTTGGCCGGGGCAGGGGCGTTACCGTCAGATTTTTCAGAGAATGTTTCATCGATGGCATCAGTTTGAGCGTCATCCGCTGTACTGTCCTCTTCATCAACGGCCAACTCGGCCTCATTGATCAAGAGGTCACCCTGTTGGATGCCGTACTTTTCAATGGAGGGGCCAAACTGACGTTCCCGTGCCAGGCGGAACTGTTCATACAGAGACTGTTTGGCCGCTTCCCACTGCGCCTCTTTTTTCTCCATCAGGTGATGAAGCTGCGCGATCTCTTCCTGCTGCGCCTGTACCTGGCGTTGCAGTCGAGAGACAAGATGAGAGGAGGAAACGGCGTTTTTCATGCCTCAAAGGCTATCAAAAATCCCTGCAAAAGTGGAGTCAAAAAATCAGCCAACACACTGAAAATACAATGCTTTGTGAGGATTCACCGCTTTCAGGTCAACCCCATCCAGCAACCAGTTCAGCTCCTGGCCACTCAGCGTGACCGAGTCACCTTCCAGGTGCGTTGGCCATTTAAAGCGCTCACGTTCCAGGCGCTTGTACCACACCACAAAGCCATTACGCTCCCAGAACAACAGCTTCACCTTGTCCCGCTGACGGTTACCGAACACAAACAGCGCCTGATCAAACGGGTTCAGGTCCATGACTTCCTGAACCAGCAAGGCCAGTCCATCGATCTGCTTGCGCATATCCACCGGTTCGCGACACAGATAAACGTTCAGGTCGGCACTCGGGCGAATCATGGCGCCACCGCCACTTCAATAAACTGGGCGAGACGGTGACGTTTTGGGACTGGCAAGCCGCGCACGGTTAATCGCTTCTCCCGGATTAATAGATCGGCCAAGGTTAACCCCTGGTGCTTGGCATACAGGTTTAGCGGCATCTCCATCACGGAAGCGTGATACAGATGGCCGAGCCAAAAAGCCTGCATAGCGTTGAGTTCGCGCTTCATGAGGACCTCCTGGATAAAGAGAGCCTCAGTGTGGGCGGTAAAATTTAGCTTGAGTAGATGTGTTTAGTGGACCGTTTACACAGAAGAGCGGTGACATCATCCGTCCTCAGCTTCGCACCATAGGCTGTCGGTTCAAAAGGGCCCAGGCTGAAGCAGCGTCAAAACCAAGCCAATTACTGGACTTTCCTCAGTGCATCGTCTAGTCCGGCTACCCTCTTTGCCTAGGAAAAATTACCAGATTAATTCTAAAGTAGGTTGATTTTTCCTCCGGCTGGGTATTACATTGCTACTTTGATAAAAGGCACTCAATGCTATTTTTTCGTACGGCGCGAAAGAGTTTCTAGCTATTAGTAGGTAAATTAGGCTACGGGTGGTATGAGAAATTTTACTGTTATCTGTTGGAAAGTTGCTCATGCTCTGCAGCCGTTACTGCAACAGCTTTATTGCACCAATCCCCTCCATTTCCTCCATGACCTCTCGGAAGCGAGGTCAGTAAAAAGATTCGCTTCCGAGCGGCCATGGCGCCATGGCATCTACGCTCTTTGGGCTTCTCAATTGTCTGGGGCCCAACACCAGTGAATATATTCACAGCAAAGGAACTGAAAATTATGTCTCTTCAATTCAATAGTAGTTTTTACCTCGAGCAGTATCCGGATGTTGCCGCTGCAGGCATTGATCCCCAAGTTCACTTTGAAAACTATGGTGCTGCAGAAGGGCGCGCCCCTAATGCAACACTGCTGCCGGTGGCAGAAGGCTTTGACGAGCAAGCCTATCTTGACGCCAACTCAGATGTGGCAGCAGCCGTAGACGCGGACCAGCTTGAAAGCGGCTACCAGCACTGGGTGTTGTACGGTCGTTTTGAAGATAGTCGCCCTGAAGCCACCTTCAACAGCGGCACTCCAGTGAGCGAAGCGGCACCGGCAAGCATCGAAGCCCTGTTCAACGCCGAAGAATATCTTGAGCTCAACCCCGACGTGGCAGAAGCCGGTATTGACGCCTATGAACATTTCGTCAACTACGGCTCGGCAGAAGGCCGTGCGCCGAATGCAGCCTATGCGGAAGTAGCCACTGACTTCAATGCTCAGGCCTATCGTGATGCCAACCCGGACATAGACGCCGCGATTGATGCCGGTGCCAACTTCACTCCCTACCAGCACTGGGTGCTGTACGGACAGTTTGAAGCGTCCCGCCCCGAAGCGACCCTGAACGACGGCCGTACCGTCAGTGACGTTCTTGGTGGCGAAGAAGCGGTTGCTCCTACCTTCAGGCTCACTGAAGGTAGCCCGACCCAAGCCGTTGCAGCGTCCGACGCTACTGCTTCTGAGTATCAGATCGAAGCCGCCAGTGCCACCTTCGGTAACGCAGCCACCTTTAGCGTGATGCTGCCCGAAGCGGAAGAAGCGCTGGTTGTTGAAATCGATCCGGCGACCATCACCAGCGGTAACGGCCTGGCCACCAAGCTGAATGCCGATACGGCATTCGATGAAGCCGGTCTGGAAGCCTCCTATGCCAACGGCGTACTGACCATCACCGATACGCTTGGCCGTGAGCTGAGCGGCCTGTCGCTGACCGATGCCGGTAACGCTCTGGAGGAGTCCACCGCTTCCATTAAACTGCTGCAGAGCACCCTGCTGAGCGTTGACACCATTCGTGTCAACATCGGTGGCGAAGATCTGATCCTGCGCGGTATCGACGGTAGTGATACAACGACAGTCGTGGCTGATATCAAGAGCGAACTTGAACAGATCACTGATGCCGAAGGCAATAAGCCTTACGCTAACATCAAGGTTGCATTCGACGGTGATACGCTGACCCTTAGCGACGATAAGCTGCGCGAATTCACCAATCTGACGCTGCTGAGCCAGGGCGAAGCGTCTAGCGTCAAGTTCACTGTCGGTACTGTTACCGCAGTGCAGGATGAAGTGGCACAGTTGGTGCTGACCCTGGACGGTGATACTCAGACCATCCCGGTTGCTGATGTTAGCGTTGCTGACAACACAACTCTGGCGGGCCTGATTGAGACTGCTTTCAATCTGGAAGCTGGCTCTGTTTCCGCTAAGTTCAGCGAAGGTGTCCTGACCATTACCGATACCGAAGGCCGTCCGTTCGGCGTTTCCAGCCAGTTGCTGAACGACGGTGACGACGCTGTGGCTTCCGTCACTCGTCTGGGTCCGCTGACCGATGCCGTTGTGGCTGACGAAGTGGGCCAGATCAGCATCACCGTGGGTGATCAGACTGTTGAACTGGCCAATGTCGACCCGGCCAATATGACAGCACTCGCACAGCTGATCACTGATGCCTTTGACGCCGATGTTACCGCTACAGTTGATGGCGACGAAATTGTTGTTACTGATGCTGCTGGTCGTGGCATCAGCAACGTCTATATCGGTGAAGCGATTACCGCCGAGCAGGTCTCTACTGCTGAAATCAGCGGTCTGACTGATGTCACTGCAAACCTTGCAGACACTCTGACCTTGAAGGTTGGCGGTGAAGAGACGCTGGAAGTCACGTTGGACGAAACTACCGGTATTGCCGGCATCAAGACTGATCTGGACGCAGCACTCTTGACTGCAGGTCTCAACGGCGATGTAACGGTTACGGTTGAAGGCCAGTCCATCATCATCACCGATGCTCGCGGTCGTCAGCTGAGCGAAGTCGCACTGACTGATACCGACAGCGACATCGCGTCCAGCGCTACCATTGGCGGCCTGACCGACGGCGTCGAAGGTTCTATCGCGCTTGACCTGGGCTACGTCGAAGTGGCGTACAACAACGCCGCCGGCGAAGCACAAGATCCTGCTGTAGTCCAGGCGCCTTTCAATGCTTTCAGTGTTGAACTGCCCGCAATTGCTGATCTGGCTGACGCCGCTACTGGCGACACGTTGACTGTCTCCATCGGTGGTACGCCGGTCACTTTCACTGCTGCCAATAACAGCTTTGACGGTGTACAGGATGGTGGTGCTACCTACACGCTGAGCACTGATGGCACGACAGTGACAGTCGCTGCTGAAGCCACTTTCACCGTGAATGCGGGCAATGTCACGACAGATTTCGCAGCGCGTGAGGTTGTGGAAACAGAAGTGGTTGAGCAGGCAGCGACTCAGGCGGCACCGTTTACTGCGGAACTGCCGGCGATTGCTGATCTGGCTGACGCCGCTACCGGCGACACGTTGACTGTCTCCATCGGTGGTACGCCGGTCACTTTCACTGCTGCCAATAACAGCTTTGACGGTGTACAGGATGGTAGTAATACCTACAAGCTGAGCACAGCTGACACTGCCGTCACCATTCAGTCTGACTCGGACTTTACAGTCGACGCCAACGCAGATGTAACTACTGATTTTGCTGCACGGACTACTGAAGCTGTCGACCTGAGCAACGGTGGCGGCGATGCTTCACCTGCAACATATACGGTTGAGGCTGACTTCGGCACGCTGACGCCAGCTGCGGACGATACGTTGTCGATCACTATCGACGGCGGTACTACGTACGTTTCTACTTACGCTGGTACTGCTTGGGGTGAATTCAAGTTCGATACTGGCACCGACGGCGTTCTCGACGGCACAGCCCCGGCAGGTCTGTTCACACTTGCCACCGGTACAGAGGGTGCTAATCCGGTCGCTACCGTAACGCAGGAGGCAACTTTTACTGTCTCGGCAACGGAACTGAATGACGGTGGCGCTACTAAAACAGCGACGCTTACGCCTGTTGATGGTGGAGCTACCGCAGCAACTTACGCTGCAGACGTTAACTTCGGCACTCTGGCACCGGCCGCTGACGATACGTTGTCGATCACTATCGATGGTACTGAGTACGTATCGACTTATGTTGCTGGTGAAACCAATGCTTGGGGCGACTTCACGTTTAACGACAACGGCACTCCGGCATCTGCCCCGGCAGGTCTGTTCACACTTGCCACCGGTACAGAGGGTGCTAATCCGGTCGCTACCGTAACGCAAGATACTGACTTTACCGTTGCGGCTGCTTCGTCCACAGTTGCAGCACGCACCACCGAAGTAACTGCCGTTAATACTGATATCGTAGCTGCAGGTGACTTCAGTGCTGACCTGCCTGAAATTGCTGATATCGGTAACACCGCGACTGGTGACGAGCTGACGGTCAGCATTGATGGTGCGCCGGTTACATTCACCGCTGCCACTAATAGCTTTGATACCGTTTCGGCAAGTGGTTATACCCTTGCGGTTAACGGCACTGCAGTCTCCGTGACAGCTGACTCGGCATTCACTGTCAATGCGGGTAACGTGACAACCACTATTGCTGCGCGTGGTGACTCGACTCAAGCGATTGCTGATGCCATTGATGCGACGGGCTCCGAAGCTTCTTGGGCGAGCGCAACAGATTTCGTTACCGCTTTGCAAGCAGAGCTTGGGGCTACCTTTACTGTTGAGTACTTCGCTGAAGACGGTAGCCTGGTGATCCAGGGCGACGACGGCCAGACCATCACTTCAGTCAGCACGCTGACGAAGAAAGACGGTGTATTGGTTGGCAGCGAAGCGGCTATTACCGCGGGCGTTGAGCGTGAGGACGGTGACACCTCTGCCATCAATCTGGGCAGCATCGCCATCGACAACTCTGAAGCCGCTGGCAACCAGGCACTGGTTGGTGTCGACGCTACCCTCGAAGCTGAAGGCTCCGTCGAAGGCATCAATGCCGAGCAGGTCGGTAGCAATGCTGCCGTGACTGACGCTACCGAGGCGGAAGTCGCCAACTTCGGCAAGTCCTACTTCGAAGGTGTTGTAGAAGGCTCCGATGCCGGTGTTATCGGCACCTTTGCTCAGGTAGAGGAAGGTGTCGCAGCCGTCGAAGGCTCTGCCTGGACGGCGACCTTCGCTGTCGACCTCGAAGGCGAACTGGCTGAAGACTACACCTTCAACCTGAGCCTGACCGAAGTGCTGGGCGAAGACGCCGCTGAAGGTGCTGAAGCCGCTGTGTTCAACTTCAGTGTTGACGCGGTTGCCGGTGAGACCTCTGCCGACGTACTGGCCAACATGGTTGCTGCCATCGACGCAGACGCCGCCTTCGCAGCCGAGCTGAACGAAGAAGGCCAGCTGGTCGTTACCGCTGCCGACATGGCCACCAACTACACCATCGAATCGGGTGTGGAACTGGTCGGTGCTCAAGAAGAAGCGCCTATCGTCGAAGCTGCCTAAGTTTAGGCACTCGATACCGGGGGAGGGCAACCTCCCCCTTGCTCCTTCGACGTCATCGGGTGGTGCCGTACAGGCCGCCTGATGCAGTGAGAGCCAAGGCTCTCGCTTGCCCCTCAGACGTACGTTCTAACCCCCGGCCTCGGCTGGGGGTTTTTTGTTAGGCTACCGGTACCACGCTATCTGGAGATCCCATGAGCCGCTATATCCCATTAAGTACCGAGCGTTTTGGCGACAAACGCTGGACCCGCTTTACCGACTACCGCCACGCCCAACCCCTGCACCTGGTGCCCATCATGGCCCCGGAAGTCAGCCGCTTGGCAGGGCAGCTACCGTTGGTGTTCGCCCGCGATGGCCAAGGCAAGGTCAGCCTCTGCGCCTTGACCGGCCTGACCGAGCACAAGAACCACTGCCTGAATGGCAACCACCGCTGGCAGTTAAGCTACGTGCCTGCGTTTCTTCGCACCCACCCGTTTCGGCTGATGGCCCCACCTAAAGGCAAGGGCGAGCCTAACCAGCGCGTGCTCTGCGTGGATGTGGAAAGCCCCTGGGTCGGCGAGCAGGGCGAGGAAGCCTTCCTTGAGGGTGATCAGCCCACCGCCCTGGTGCAAGAAACGTTGCAGGCACTCGGCAAGCAGGCCAAGCACTTCGCCCTGACCGAACGTGCCTGCCAAGTGCTGATGGAAGCCGAGGTACTCACCCAATGGCCCCTGACCGACCATAAAGGCCAGCCGATCAACGGCCTGCTACGCCTCGACGAAGGGAAGCTCGCCAAGGTCACCCCCGAAACGCTGGCCAAGCTGCACAAGAGCGGGGCACTGGCGATGGCCTACGCCCAGGCGATCAGCACCCACCAGCTCGCCGCCCTCAAGCACCTGGCCGAAACCTTTGATGCCGACTACCGCCACGTTGATCTGGACAGCGTGTTTGGTGACGGTGACGACGACTTGCTGTTTGATTTTGACAACTGAAGGAAGACCCCATGAAAAACCGTTTATTACTGCTTAGCCTCCTGCTGCTGCTTGGTGGCTGTGTACCCTTCGTGCCGATTATTTGAAGCCCTTGATTGGACTGCTCATGGTCGACTCATGCCGACCCCCGTATGGCGCTGTGATCTGGTCACGGAATAATGAGTAGCTGAAGGATAAGCGCGAATCCAAGCGTGGCTGATAATCCGGTAATGGACTGTATTGAGCACCCCCGGCTGTTATTTTTAATGGTGAGCGCTTGGCTCACCCCACTGACAAGGACGTTGCATGGCCAAACTCTGGCGAATCAATCTAAACAATGGTTCGGACAGTTTCATGACGCAATAGCGCCGTAATGGCACATCTCATCAAAGTCGGGTCGGGATTTTATGTCATTGAAGTCCAGACCCAAGTAGGAAGAAAAGCGTTCCAGCAGG
>NZ_QPIJ01000091.1 GCF_003336665.1 Vreelandella rituensis
GGTACAGACGTTGAGCAACCGGCTCACTAAGGGCTTTCAAGAGCTTGAGCCGTATGAGGGGAAACTCTCACGTACGGTTCTTAGGGGAGGGGGCTGCGGCAACGTTGCCTCCTTACCCGACTTGGCGTATCGCACCCAGGCGTATCAGCAGCACGGCGAGTCGGTGTCGTCTTCCGCAGCGGAAAAGCGCCTGGTGGACTTGAAGACTGAATTTCCGTGGCTCAAGGACGTATCGAGCGTCATCCTGCAACAAACCCTGCGTGACCAGAAAGCCGCCTTCGATAACTTCTTCAACCCCAAGCTTCGGGCGCGCTATCCGCGCTTCAAGAAAAAGGATGGCCGGCAGTCGATCCGCTTGACCAAAGCCGCATTTCGCTATCGTGACGGTGATATCACCATCGCCAAGTCCAAGGCACCCCTGCCGATCCGCTGGAGCAGGCCGCTGCCCAGCGAACCCTCCAGTATCACGATTTCGCAAGACCGTGCAGGCCGCTATTTCATCAGTTGCCTGTGCGAGTTTGCCCCGAACGCGCTGCCGATCACACCGAGAATGGTGGGGATTGATCTTGGGCTGACCGATCTGTTCATCACCAGTGACGGCGCGAAATCCGGCAACCCGCGCCATCTGAAACGCTACGAAGCCAAGCTGGCCTACCTTCAACGCCGACTGGCCAAGAAACGCAAAGGCTCGAACAACCGCAACAAGCTGCGCCAGAAGGTGGCGCGACTGCATGCCAAGATCGCGGACTGCCGCCGCGACGCAACCCATAAAGCCACTCGCGCACTGATCAACGAAAACCAAGTCCTGTGTATCGAGTCGCTGAACATCGCCGGCATGGTCAAAAACCGCCATTTAGCCAAGGCCATCAGCGATGCCGGCTGGGGCGAATTTGTCCGCCAGCTTGAGTACAAAGCCGCCTGGGCCGGACGACAAGTGGTGAAGGTAAGCCAGTGGTTCCCCAGCAGTAAACTGTGTCATGGCTGCGGTCACAAGGTTGAAAAGCTGCCGCTATCGCAGCGCCAATGGCAGTGTAAAGGCTGTGGCGAACCGATAGATCGGGACGTAAATGCTGCAAAGAATATTCGAACTGCCGGACTGGCAGGGTTAGCCTGTGGAGCGACTGGAGCGGGGGCAGCGGCCTAGCCGTTGTCTAGTGAAGGCGTGTTGAAGCAGGAAGGTTCTGGGGCGACCTTAGAACCCTCGCCCAAAGCGCGAAGCGCGGCGGGCGGGGAGTGTCAGCATGTGCTTCATGGTTTGGACCATGTTTGGTGAAATCGGCGTGCCTATCGCCGAACAACTAGCGCTCAACGGTACCCAGTTCGGCATCTTGACTGCCGTGCCGATACTCATCGGCTCGCTGGCACGCTTGCCCTTGGGCGCCATGACCGATCGCTATGGCGGACGCCCGGTATTCTTCATGATCCTGCTGCTCATCGTACCGTCGATCTGGATGGTACAGTTCGCCACTGAATACTGGCAGTTTCTGGTACTTGGGGGGTTTATAGGCCTGGCTGGCGGTTCCTTCTCTGTAGGCATCACTTACATCGAAAAGGATCGCCAAGGTCTGGCCATGGGCATTTTTGGTGCCGGTAATGCCGGAGCTGCAGTAACTAAATTCATCGCTCCTACGGTTATCGTGGTGCTGAGCTGGCAGGCGGTACCCAATATCTATGCGGCAATCATGCTGATCACCGCCATCCTGTTCTGGTTTTTTACCTTTTCCAATCCCGACCATCGCAATGCCAACAAGGTATCGCTGCGCGATCAAGCCAAAGTGCTCAACGACCCCAAGGTATGGAAGTATTGCCAGTATTACTCAGTGGTATTCGGTGGCTATGTGGGGGTATCGCTGTGGCTGACTCGCTACTACATGGGGGAATATGGAATGGGTATTCAGTTAGCAGCGCTGGTCGCCACCATCTTCGTACTGCCTTCCGGGGTGATTCGTGCTTTCGGCGGTTGGCTTTCCGACCGTTTCGGCGCCCATACCGTCACCTGGACCTGCATGTGGGCCAGTCTGATCGCACTGTTCATCATGTCTTACCCTGAAACGAACTACAGCATCCAATCCACCACAGGTGGCTCGGTGGACTTCAGCTTCGGCATTCCCATCTGGCTGTTCACCGCTGCGCTGTTTGTGGTGGGTATCGCCTGGGGAATCGGCAAGGCATCAGTCTTCAAGTACCTGTCTAACGACTACCATGAGAATCTCGGCCTGGTCTCCGGCATCGTCGGTTTAGCGGGGGGAATGGGAGGCTTTCTTTTGCCGATCATGTTCGGTGCCTTGGTAGACCTGACCGGCGTGGCCACCACGGTATGGATGCTCTGCTTTGGTGTAACGCTGGTGTCAATTATCTGGATGTGGTGGACTGAACGTCGTGTACCAATGCTGACCCGAAAAGTACTTGCCGAGACGACTCCATCAAATACTGTTTCAAGCCAAGCTGCGGCGGATAAGTAGTGCTCAAACCAGCTCGAAGAGCTGAAACCTTAAGGTCAGGTTGCTTCAGCCATCAGGTACTTCAGTAGCCAGGATTTTCAGTCATTAGAATTATGGGAGACCGCCGACATGGCCTGGAAATTGAGTCTATGCTGGAGAGATAAGGCGGTCTGGAATATTTCATAAAGTCTCTATTAATGAGGTGACTCATGCCAATCCCAGCTCTTCTCACTGGCTCAACGAAACGCTGGTTGCTTCTTCCCGTATGTTTCGTCGCTATCCAAGCCCTGGCAAACGAAAGCTACGACCTGACGTTTGAGGGTGATGGCAGTTTTTCCATTCCCCATGCCGATCACAGCGTTCATGCGGCTATCGTCGATTTACATGCTAATGAAGTTGTGGCCAAGCAGTCAGACACTATTTCGGGCACTGAAGACCCCGCTTTCTCCTTCCATTTCTCTGACGTACTCGAAGAAGGAAAGCTCTACGATCTGCATTACTGGATCGATTCCAACTTTGGTGGCGGTAAAGAAGGCGTTTGCGATCCTGTGGATATCGATCATCAATGGCGTATTCCGCTCGGTGAGCCCAGCGGGGATATCACCGAAGTGGCGCGGCATGCTCCTGCGGAACAGGCCCCCATATGCGCCACCTTCGAATGATCCGGTGAAGTACTCGGCCCGACACTTCTCAACTTATCCATGAAAGGGGGCCATGGCGAAGAGCCCCGCCCCCAGCATAGTGAATCTGCACGCCGCTCTGGATGCCGAGCATCACGCCTTTAACGATGAACTGGAGACACTCAAGCGCGAGTACCCCGAACGCCTTCAGGTCGTCAGCATTCATGAACGGGGTAGCCATGCCGATCATATTGGCCGCATCGACCGCACCTTGCTCGCCCGCTACCTGCCCGACGCCAGGGCCCGCTGCTATTTCGTGGGTTCCCAAGGTTTCATGACCGCCGTCAACAGCGCCTTGTCCGACTTTGGGTGTCCCACTTCGAACACTTCGGCACCTCGCGCCCTCTCAACGCGGCTTGACAGGCACTCGGCTCACTTGAGTGACGACCTGACGACAGGCGGCCCCGGCAACTACCCGCCGAGGTCGCTTTTTATTGGTTCGCAAAACCCGCTCCAGCATGACCCGGGTCAAAGGACGACCATAAATAGGCGACTAAGATACTCGGGTTTTCATCGTGAAGAGTCTCTGTCATGGAACTTGTATGTCCCGCTGGCAACCTGCCCGCCCTGAAACGAGCCGTTAATGAAGGCGCCGATGCCGTCTATTTCGGCTTCCAGAACAGCACCAATGCCCGCCAGTTCGCTGGTTTGAACTTCACCGACAAGCGCGCCCGTGAGGGCATCGACTACGCCCATTCACATGGCAAGCGGGTGTTTTGCGCGATCAATACCTACCCTCAACCCGATGGCTGGCAACAATGGACCCGCGCCGTGGACCAGGCTGCCGAATTGGGCGTGGACGCCCTGATTCTCGCCGATATGGGGCTGCTCGACTACGCCACTCGCCATCACCCGAACGTGGCGCGTCATCTTTCGGTACAGGGCTCGGCCACCAGCCATGAAGCGCTGCGGTTCTATCATGAACAGTTCGGCATCAAGCGTGCCGTGCTGCCCAGGGTATTGTCGATCACCCAGGTACGCGACCTGGCCAGGCAAACGCCGGTGGAACTTGAAGTCTTCGCCTTCGGCAGCCTATGCATCATGGCCGAAGGACGCTGTTATCTCTCGTCATACCTCACCGGAGAATCTCCCAACACCCGCGGAGTCTGCTCCCCGGCGGCCCATGTACGTTGGGAGGAAACGCCGCAAGGACTGGAATCACGCCTCAACGGCGTGCTGATCGACCGCTACGCCGATGGCGAACGCGCTGGCTACCCTACCCTGTGCAAGGGACGCTTCGAGGTGGATGGTGAGACATATCACGCCATCGAGGAGCCCACTAGCCTCAACACCCTGGAATTATTGCCGGAATTACGCGAACTGGGTATCAGCGCGGTGAAGATAGAAGGCCGCCAGCGCAGTCCCGCCTATGTGTCGAAGGTGGCAGGCATCTGGCGCCAGGCGCTCGATCGTCTTGAAAGGGCGCCCGATCGCTTCCATCCGGACCCCACCTGGATGGCCGGGCTCGCCGAGCTCTCCGAAGGTGCCACCACTACTCTGGGCGCCTACGAGCGCCGTTGGAAATAGGAGTTCGCATGCCATCCGATAAGCTTCATCTCTCCCTCGGGCCGGTACTCTTCTACTGGACACGCGATCACTACGTTGACTTCTACCGCGAGGCTGCCGATTGGCCGGTGGATATCGTCACACTGGGTGAAACAGTCTGCTCAAGACGCCGCGACATGAAACTCGATGATTGGCTGGGTATCGGGCGGGAGCTTGCGCAAAGTGGCAAACAGGTGGTGCTCGCCAGCCAGACCCTGATCGAGTCCGAAGCCGATTTGCGCGATTTACGCAAACTCTGCGACAACGGTGACTTCATCGTCGAGGCCAACGACCAGAGCGCCCTGCAACGCCTCTCCAGTGCTCGCCTACCGTTCATCGCCGGAGCCGCTCTCAACCTCTATAACCCCGCCACCCTGGGCGTCCTGGCCCGTACCGGCATGCAACGCTGGCAGGCGCCCGTGGAAATGTCCCGGGACGATCTAACCCGACTGATCGCCGACTGCCGGCAGGCGGGTGTGAACCAACCCTGCGAAGTATTCGCCTACGGTCACCTGCCACTGGCCTGGTCGTCGCGCTGCTTCACCGCACGCCGACACCAGAAGCCCAAGGACCGCTGTCAGTTCGTCTGTCAGCAATATCCCGAAGGGCTGGCGCTGCGCTCCCAGGAATCGAAGGAGGTGTTCACGCTGAACGGCATTCAGACCCTTTCCGGCGCTTGTCAGGACTTGAGGCATGAGCTTTCGGCCATGACCGAGATGGGCGTTTCAGTGGCACGCCTTAGCCCACGCGCGGAAGGCATGCCCGAGGTGGTGCAAGCATTCCACCAGGCTCGTAGCGGTGAGCTTCCGGCACCCGACCCGCTGGCGCTGGTAGATGCCGAGCTATGTGACGGCTACTGGTACGGCCGCCCAGGAATGGACAACAGCCGCACCCAAACTGGCTGAAAAGAGGAGCGCCCTATGTGTCAACATGACACCTTATCCGGCACAGTCCGCCTGCCTATTGCCGGTCTGACGCCCATAACCACATTGGGCTACCCTAACCACTTGGCTTGTGTGGTATTTCTGCAAGGCTGTCCGCTACGTTGCGGCTACTGTCACAATCCCCAGATGGTAGCCCCAAGACGCGGCAAGCCGCACGAATGGCAAGAAGTGAAGCAATTTTTGGCCAGCCGGCGTGGCCTGCTCGAGGCGGTAGTGTTCAGTGGTGGAGAACCGACGTTGCATAATGGGCTGGTCGGCGCAGTTGAAGAGGTAAAGGCGATGGGCTTCAAGGTTGGCCTGCACACGGCCGGCCCCTACCCTGAACACCTGGCTCGGCTGCTGCCGCAGCTGGATTGGGTCGGCCTTGATGTGAAGGGGCGTGGACAGGATTTCGACCGGATATGCGGTCGCCCAGGCATCTGGCAACGCCATAGCCACAGCTTGGTCACTCTGCTCGACGGCGATATCGACTTCGAATGCCGCACCACGGTGCACTGGAAAGATTTCACGTTTGCCCAGGTGGAGCGCCTGGCGTTGACACTGGCCGACTGTGGTGTGCGTCACTATGCACTGCAGCTGGCTCGCACCAATCAGTGTATCGCCCCTACTTATCGCCAGGCGATTCCCGACGCGCCGCCCATGGCGATGTTGACGGCCCTGGTCAAGCGTCTAGCCCCTTATTTCGAGCGTCTCGAGTTGAGACAGTGACATATCCCATTTTCCAGCAGGTTTTTACGATCCTCTCAATCTCTGCGCGTCAGGCGCTCCAGCCCCATCAATACCTCGCCCAAGCGCCCCTGGGCGAGGCCCTCCTCACAGCCATCCAATAAATTCTTCAGCATCAGACCCAGCTCGGTGTCTCCCTCGATCAGCAAGCGACGCTGGAAAAACAGGCTGTCAGGGTCTTCACGGCGAGTGGCAAGGCACAGGAATTCTCTCCAACCTCCCCGGATAGTCGCCTCACCGACCTCACGACACAGCACCAAGCGTTGACTCTCGAGCGTCAGGTTCAGCGCCACCCCTACATCGTCGATCGCCAAGGTGATACGACGCCCCTCCAGCGCATCGAATTCGCCCTCTTCGAGGGGCGCGGCAAAGGTACGGTTGAGCAAGGGTTCGACTAGTCGTCGCTTGATAGCGAAAGGAACCCTAGGGTCGAGAAGAGCAATCAAACGACTAGGCGCCGGGGGAAGCGGCAGTGAAGAAGACTGCGTGGGTACAGGAAAAGACACAGGTACTGAAAAAGGCAGCAGTGACATGACAAACACTCCGGGCGAACACATCAATGGGAAACTCCGAGGTGCTCATCCTAGGCGCTGCCATGGTGCTTCGCACTGACACACATCAAGCCATGAGCGCTAAGAACAGCCATTCAGCATGGGTGTTTCTGGAACACTGCCTTCACCATGCCCCACAGGGGTATAAATAACCATCAAGTGGTCATTTACACCCTGTTTGTTAAGGGTATAAATGACCCTGAAAACCTCATCCCATTGATTTTAAATCAATTAAAAACTGGCACGCCTATTGCAGTACTCATGGTGTCCTTCTTACTTTCCACGGAGTCATACCATGAGCCTTTTCCAACAGCCTGTCGGTCGCCTTGCGCTTACTTTGCCCGGCGCCACTCGCATTTTTCACGAGCATCATATCGACTTTTGCTGCGGTGGGCGCATGAGCCTCGAACAGGCCGCTACCCAGGCCGGCGTGGATATCGAAACCCTTGTCACCGCCCTACAGGCCTTGCCCGCCGGCAACCCCAGCGACCGCGACTGGCAAGAGGCCAGCAACGATGAATTGATCGATCACATCCTCGAACGCTATCACGCCGTTCACCGTCAGCAGCTGCCCGAACTGATCCGTATGGCACGTCGTGTGGAACAGGTCCACGGAGAGCGTGACACCTGCCCCAATGGCTTGGCCGACCTCTTTACGACAATCCATCAGGAGATGGAAAGCCACATGCAGAAGGAAGAACAGATTCTCTTCCCGATGCTTCGCAAAGGCATGGGTGCCCAAGCCCGAGGGCCTATCGCAGTAATGCGCCATGAACATGACGATCATGGAGAAAATCTAGAGCAGGTCATGGTGCTGACCAACAACATCACTCCCCCTAAAGGGGCCTGCACCACTTGGCGCGCGCTTTATACCGCGATAAGCGAGTTCCGTGAGGATTTGATGCAGCATATTCACTTGGAAAATAACTTGCTATTCGAACGTGCGAGCTAATCCGTTGCGTATGTCACACCCATGACCAATGGAAATGACAAGGCGTTACTTTTTTAAAACACGCGTAGCGCCTTGTCTCTGATGCCCACCGGAGAACCCCATGCGGCTATGGAAACGCAAGTCGGCCACTCTATTCTTCGATTCATCTCAGGATGGCTCCTCTGTCATTCACGAACGCGACCGCCTGAAAGCACGTATCGACCAACTCGAAAGTGAGCAGCGCATTCATCAACACCTCTTCCAGAATCTGACCGGGTTCGGGGATTCGGTGGTGGCCCTGCGCGAATCCTTTACCGAGCTTTCCGACCTGCTGGTCGGTAACCAGAAAGTCACCGATTTCACCGCCAACGAATCATTGCGCAGTCACGATGCCTTGACCGCCATGGTTGCGGAACTTCTTACACTTAACCAACACATCAGCCAAGCCGCCGAGCAAGTCACTTCATTGCGTGGCGATGCCGGAGATATCGGCAACTTCGTCAATGTCATCGGCGAAATTTCGCTGCAAACCACCTTGCTTGCCTTCAACGCCAGCATTGAAGCCGCTCGCGCCGGCGAGGCGGGGCGCGGATTCGCCGTTGTGGCCACCGAGGTACGCCATCTCGCCTCGCGGACCACCACCGCCAGCGACGAAATCGGCGGCTTGACCGGTAATATTCTCCGCCAGACCGGCACTGTCGACGGCGTCATGGCGGACAATGCCAAAAAGGCCGCGAGCTTGAGCGCGGAAGCCAGCCAAGTCATGCAGCGCACCGAACACCTTCTGGCCTTGACCAGTGAAAGCAGCCAGACACTCTCCTTTTCCGCCATGCTCAGCGAAGTGGAAGTCGCCAATATGGAAGAGCTGGAGGTTAAGCTTGAGGTGTATCGCATCTTTATGGGGCTATCGGACAAAACCGTTGCCGACTTGCCTGATGAAACTCAGTGCGCCCTTGGGCGTTGGTACTACGAAGGCACCGGCAGCAGCATGTTTCACGCCGATGAAGATTTTCGAGCACTGGAAGTACCTCATCGAGAAGTACATCGCCAGGCCATCGAGGCCGTTTCCCAATATCGGGAAGGCCGTATCGACGATGCCATGCGGGCCCTGACCCGCATGGAAGCAGCCAACCTGGATGTCATGGAACGGCTGCGCTATATCATGCGAAAGTACAAGCCCGAGATGCACCATACAACCCTGCTCAAGCAGGAAGGCGACAACGCCAGGCTTGAGCGGGGATCATCTTCAGGTGTCACACCGTGCGTGAAAACCGCCCTTCCTGAGGCTTGAGATAGGCATCAAAGGCCATCGCCACGTTACGCATCATCAGGCGTCCCGCAGGCAGCACTTCGATGGCATCGGCATGGATGGCCAGCAGTTCATCACGCTGCATTGCTTCCAGATGCACCAGGGCATCAGCGAAGGTCTCGCGAAATGTCACCGCATGGCGCGCCTCGA
>NZ_QPIJ01000092.1:0-6994 GCF_003336665.1 Vreelandella rituensis
GCCAGCCTTTCAGGTCTTCGACGGCAATGGCTTGGCAGTCATGTTTGAGCGCCAGGTTCACCAGCCGTCGACTGACCTGATGGGCTTGGTTATCAGCCAGGTGAGTTAAACGCTGGTGATCCCGACGGCAGAAGCCCGGTGGCAACCGGCTTCCGTGCCGAGTTTGCTTCCGTGCCTGACGGCGGATGCGTTGCATGAGCCGATACTCCCGGTCTTTATCCGTGCGCGAGAGAAACCCGCGTGCGTGGACAGTGCCTTGAGCATCGACGACCGCCCAGGTCGCCGCCGTGTTGATGCCAACATCCACCGCGAGCACCCGGCCAGGGGCGCCTTTGGCGGGCTTGGGTGGATCGAACTGTTCGGGCAACGAGAGCTGCCATTGTCGACCGTCAGTGGTCAGTAGCGGGGATTTGGCCTTGCCTTTCCCCCGGAACCGGCATGTTCCCTTGAGCCGAAATCCCATCCAGACCCAATCATTGTGCTGTCGCACCTTGATAAAGGCATGGCTGGCATCGGCCTTGATCTTGGCGCACTGGCTCCCGTAAAGGCTCGGAACGGTCTTGGTGCTGGATGTCAGGCGCGGTGGTTTGGCGTGCAGGTGTTTACGCTCACCGCTGCGCCACGCCTCAAACCGTGTCACGAAGGAGCGGACTTGACCGACCGCATCCATGATAGCGACACGGCGAAGGTACGATGGAAATTTGTAGTAGCGTTTAGCAAAGTACGTGTAGCGTACCTGTGGTCGTTTTTGGGTGGGATGTATCAGCCGTTCTATTACCTCGACCACCGCGTTCCCTTCGCAGACGCCGACCTGCGGCCAGTGCGTATACGCCACGGTCATGAGATCGCGCACCAATCGCCGATACAGCGCCAGCGTATCCGTCAGAGCGGTCTGTTGGTCGGCACTGGTGACGTGTAGCGCCAGGGAGTCGGAACGGATGATCGACATAAGAAAACTATATATCCAACCAGCTATAAGAACAAGCAAGGCTGACACCTTGCCAGGGCTATCGCAGTTGGCAGATGGGTGCTCGAATCTATTGTTCAGACTATTGCCAAGCACTTGATGTCTGGTATGAAGCCAAGACCTTAGAAAGCAATTATTTCTAACTGCGATAGCCCTGGACACCTTGCCCTGCCTTAACTGCCAATTCATTCAAAGAATCGAATCGCAGAATGCGGCAGAATTTTGTTCAATGTCGCTTTCTCCCCTTGAAACTCCTCTAAACTGACGCCACTTAAGTTGTCAAGACTTGGATCAGTTAATGATGGTTTTTCAAGAGTGTTTTTTTAGCCTATGTTTCGGGTCAAGCGGTGCGTCCGAACGCATCGCCATCCAGGGAGGAAGTAGATGCGATTCGACAAGTTTACTGCCAAGTTGCAAAACGCCATTGCTGAGGCGCAGTCGTTGGCCGTCGGCTACGGACATAATCAACTTGAGCCCGGCCACTTACTGTTGGCCCTGCTGGATGAACGAGATACCGGGATCAAAGCCTTGATTCAAAAAGCCGGTGGCAACGCTAGTCAGCTGCGCGATGGGTTAGTGGCGCATCTCGACGATCTGCCCAAGGTCAGCGAATTCACCGGCGATGTTCAGCCCTCGCGTGATTTGATCAAGCTGTTCAATCTCACCGATCGGGAAGCCCAGAAACGTGGCGATCAATTTATCGCCAGCGAATTGGCGCTATTAGCTGCACTGGAGATGAGCCATCCAGTGAGCAAGCTATTGACTCACGCCGGGGTCAACCGCAAAGGGCTGGAGGCCGCCGTCGATAGCCTGCGTGGAGGAGAAACAGTCGATGATCCCAACGCCGAAGAGCAGCGTGAAGCGCTCAACAAGTACACCTTGGATCTCAATCAACGTGCCCTGGATGGCAAGCTTGACCCGGTAATCGGTCGCGACGATGAAATTCGTCGCACCATCCAGGTGCTTCAGCGGCGCACCAAGAACAACCCGGTGTTGATCGGGGAGCCCGGTGTGGGTAAGACTGCCATCGTCGAAGGGCTCGCTCAGCGTATCGTTAACGGTGAAGTGCCGGAGGGCTTGAAAAACAAGCGCGTTCTGTCGCTGGATATGGGCTCGTTGCTGGCGGGCGCCAAGTTCCGCGGTGAATTCGAGGAGCGCTTGAAAGCGGTGCTCAAGGAGCTTTCCCAGGAAGAGGGGCGAGTGATCCTGTTCATCGATGAGCTGCACACCATGGTCGGGGCCGGCAAGGCTGAAGGTGCCATGGATGCGGGTAATATGCTCAAACCCGCCTTGGCTCGCGGTGAGCTTCACTGCGTGGGCGCCACCACCCTGGATGAATATCGCAAATACCTCGAAAAAGATGCCGCCCTGGAACGGCGTTTCCAGAAGGTATTGGTAGACGAGCCTACCGAAGAAGATACCGTGGCGATCCTGCGTGGCTTGAAAGAGCGTTATGAAGTCCATCATGGCGTGGATATTACCGACTCGGCGATTATTGCCGCGGCCAAGCTTTCCACGCGCTATATCACCGACCGCCAGCTTCCCGACAAGGCCATCGATTTGATCGATGAGGCGGCGTCGCGCATCCGTATGGAGCTGGATTCTAAGCCGGAGGAGATGGATCGTCTCGATCGGCGCTTGATTCAGTTGAAGATGGAACGTGAGGCGCTGAAAAAAGAGACCGACGAGGCGACGAAGAAACGTCTGGAAGCTCTGGAGAATCAGATTCATGACCTGGAGCGCGAATACGCCGACCTGGATGAAATCTGGAAGACGGAAAAAGCCAGCATCCAGGGCGCTGCTCAGTTCAAGGCCGAGCTTGAGCAGGCGCGTATTGACCTGGAACAGGCCCGCCGCCAGGGTGACTTGGGCCGCATGTCGGAAATCCAGTACGGCAAGATTCCGGAGATTGAAAAGAAAATAGCCGAAAGTAACGATACTGAGGCGGATACCGCCAGCCATCAGCTGCTGCGCTCCAATGTCACCGAGGAAGAAATTGCCGAAGTGGTGTCCCGCTGGACCGGGATTCCCGTGGCCAAGATGCTCGAAGGCGAACGCGACAAGTTGCTGCGCATGGAAGAGGCGCTACATCAGCGGGTCATCGGCCAGGAAGAAGCGGTGGAAGCGGTATCCAATGCCGTGCGTCGTTCGCGTGCCGGCCTTTCCGACCCCAATCGCCCCAATGGCTCCTTCCTGTTCCTCGGCCCCACCGGGGTGGGCAAGACCGAGCTTTGCAAGTCGCTGGCCAACTTCCTGTTCGACACCGAGGAATCCATGGTGCGCATCGACATGTCCGAGTTCATGGAGAAGCACTCCGTGGCGCGGTTGATCGGTGCGCCTCCCGGCTATGTCGGTTACGAGGAGGGCGGTTACCTGACCGAAGCCGTGCGGCGTAAGCCATATTCGGTGTTGTTGCTCGATGAGGTCGAAAAGGCCCATCCGGATGTGTTCAATATCCTGTTGCAGGTACTCGAAGACGGCCGTTTGACTGACGGTCAAGGTCGTACGGTGGACTTTCGCAATACCGTGATCGTGATGACCTCCAATATGGGCTCGGACATCATCCAGCGCATGGGCGGTGAAGAAACCGACTATCAGCAGATGAAGGACATGGTCATGGCGGTGGTGGGTGATCATTTCCGCCCCGAACTCATTAACCGCATCGATGAGGTCGTGGTCTTTCACGCCTTGGGTCAGGAGCAGATCCAGGCCATTGCCGGTATTCAGCTGGAGCGCTTGAAAGTCCGTCTGGCCGAACATGAGCTCAAGCTTGAAGTCAGTGATGATGCGATGGCGCAACTCGCGGTTGTGGGCTTTGACCCGGTATTCGGGGCGCGGCCGCTCAAGCGGGCGATTCAGAGCCGTATTGAAAACCCGCTGGCGCAGGATCTGCTGGCAGGCAAGTTTGCCCCGGGAGATACCATCCGTATTTCCGCTGAAGAAGGTAAGCTCATCTTCGGCAGCTGAGCCTTTTCTCAGGTCGCTCCAATGAGTTTCTGCCTCGCTCGGCTTAGGCCTGGCGGGGCTTTTTTATGTCTTTCTTGCTAGACGATGGGTGGTCTTGGGCGCTTGACAGTTGACATGCTGACAGCGCTAATGGAATCTTGACGCTTCCTGATTGCGGGCGCGGATCGAAGGGCAACCCCCGACTCTCGCGCGAAGGGTAGGCCAAGCGGCCTTTACCCGCCGAAGGACTTCCGGGTTTGGGTCACCGCCCGACCTGGCCAACGCCCCGACGCGGCAATCCGCCGTGATGAGAGTGCAGGCCCCAACCGGGCCGAAAACTGCCAGGGTTTGGCATCAGGTGCCGGCATGGCCGGCAGTGGCATACCGCCGCACTCGACCCCGTGTTCCTTTATTGAATACGGATCGCACTCGAGACCTCCAGGGGAGAAACACAGTGGAACTGCTTTCCGGCGCAGATATGATCGCCCGCTTCTTGCAAGATGAGGGCGTTGAGTACATTTATGGATATCCCGGTGGAGCCGCGCTGCATATTTATGACGCGCTGTTCCGCCAAGATAAGGTGAAGCACATTCTGGTGCGTCACGAACAGGCGGCGACCCATGCCGCCGACGGCTATGCCCGCGCTTCGGGCAAGCCCGGTGTCGTGTTGGTGACCTCAGGCCCTGGGGCCACCAATGCGGTGACCGGCATTGCCACCGCCTACATGGATTCGATTCCCATGGTGGTGCTTTGCGGCCAGGTGATGAGCCACCTGATCGGTGACGATGCCTTTCAGGAAACTGATATTGTCGGTGTGACCCGGCCGATCGTGAAACACAGCTTTTCAATTCGGCACCCGTCGGAAATTCCTGACGTATTGAAAAAAGCGTTCTATCTGGCAGCCACAGGGCGTCCAGGCCCGGTGGTGGTGGATATTCCCAAGGACATGACCGCGCCCACCGAGCGCTACGAGTACATCTACCCGAAAAAGGTCAAGATGCGCTCGTATAACCCGGTGACGCGCGGCCATACCGGCCAGATCAAGAAAGCGGTCGACATGATGCTCAAGGCCAAGCGACCGGTGTTCTACACCGGTGGCGGCGTGGTGCTCGGCAAGGCCTGCGAAGGGTTGACCGATCTGGTTCAGCGGCTTGATTACCCGATCACCACCACCTTGATGGGCATCGGCGCTTACCCGCAGAGTGACCGTCAGTGCCTGGGCTGGCTGGGGATGCACGGCTCCTATGAGTCGAACATGGCCATGCACCATGCTGACCTGGTGATTGCCATCGGGGCGCGCTTTGATGACCGTGTGACCAACAATACCTCCAAGTTCTGTCCTACCGCCAAGATCATTCATGTGGATATCGACCCCAGTTCGATCTCCAAGACGATACGCGCGGATGTGCCTATCGTGGGTCCGGCGGCCAGCGTGATCAATGAAATGATCAGCCTGGTTCAGGGGCAAGATATCGCTAACCCCGATGCCTTGGCCCAGTGGTGGCAGCAGATCGAGGGCTGGCGCGCAGAACGTGTGGGCAAGCTTTACGAGCCTTCCGACGGCGGTGTGCTGAAATCCCAGGAAGTGGTCGAAGCGCTATGCCGTGTCACGCATGGCGAGGCGTTCGTGACCACGGATGTTGGTCAGCATCAGATGTTCGCTGCCCAGTACTATAAGTTCGATAAACCCAATCGTCTGATCACCTCGGGAGGCTTGGGGACCATGGGGTTCGGCTTCCCCGCCGCCATGGGTATCAAGCAGAACTACCCTGACGATCACGTCGTCTGCGTGACGGGTGAAGGTAGTTTCCAGATGATGATGCAGGAGCTTTCAACCTGTAAGCAGTACGCCATCGGGGTGAAAATCGTCAACCTCAATAATGCCTCGCTGGGGATGGTGCGCCAGTGGCAGGATCTCAACTATAAGTCCCGTCATGCGCATTCCTACATGGAATCATTGCCGGACTTTCACAAGTTGATCGAAGCCTATGGCTTTACCGCCATCACGGTGAATACGCTGGATGAGCTTGAGCCGGCGCTTGAACGCGCCTTTGCCGATAAGCATGAATTGGTGTTCCTGGACGTGAAGGTAGATCCGCACGAGCACGTTTATCCGATGCAGGTGCCGTTGGGCTCCATGCGCGACATGTTGCTTTCCAAGACGGAGCGAACCTGATGCGTCATATCATCTCGATTCTGATGGAAAACGAACCCGGCGCCCTGTCCCGCGTGGTGGGGTTGTTTTCCCAGCGCAATTTCAACATTGAAACCTTGAACGTGGCCGCGACGGAAGATCCGTCATTGTCGCGCTTGACGGTTACCACGGTGGGCGATGATCGGGTGATCGAGCAGATCACCAAGCATCTCAACAAGTTGATCGATGTGATCAAGTTGGTGGATCTCACCGAAGGCAATCATATCGAGCGCGAATTGATGCTGGTGAAAGTAAAGGCGCTAGGAGCGGCACGCGATGAAGTGAAGCGCACGGTGGATATCTTCCGGGCGCAGATCGTCGATGTCACACCCAGCCTTTATACGGTTCAGATCACTGGTGACGCCACCAAGCTGGATGCGTTCTTGCAGGCAATGGGTCCGGTGGGAATATTGGAAGTGGCGCGTACCGGAGTGTCGGGCATCGCCCGCGGCGACAAGGTGCTGTCACTTTAACGCTGGTTATAAAAAAGTTGCCGTAAGCAGTGGGTATCCAGCTGCGTTCTGTAACTGGTATTGATTAGCCGCCCTCCAGGGTAATGCCAGTCAGTTAACGCTGACTGGCATTTTTCTTGGTGGGGTATTTCTGTGGTCGGCGCCTGACCGATCGAGGATAAGACCGCTCGCGTCGCTCAGGCAGGACGAAGGCAGGTGCCATGTCCAGCATCGATTGAAGCACGCCGGGCACGCGTCCCGGCGAGACCCAGGGTAGGATCGTCAACTCCTTGATGAGCCAGTGGGCAGCCTGATGGAAGCTGAGCTGGTTGGGATGCACGGCGTCCAGGCTATAGGCCATGCGCGCCATCTGGAAACGGATCAGGTTGTAGGCCAGCAAGGTGCCCCAGAGCTCCTGAAAGACCATCTCCGGCG
>NZ_QPIJ01000092.1:7008-8584 GCF_003336665.1 Vreelandella rituensis
TTCCCAGCGATGGCTATAAAGGTCGACAATATCTGCCGCCGGAAAGCGCAGCGGATCGGACATCGAGGTCAGGACCTGGACCTCCTTGCCATTCACCTTGCGGCGTAACAGGCGCGCCGTCATTGTCGGCGGCAAGTCCGGCCACTTCTTGCGCGCCTGAGGTGAGGTGGTCAAGGTCACCAGGCGGTCTTGCCTGTCCAGCGAGCGTTGTTCCTGATAATGCGTTCCCTTCTTCAGGGGAATGAGCCAATGACGTTGCTCGCCTGCGCTCTGCCAGGCATGCAGCAGACCCAAGGAGTAGAACCCACGGTCAAACAGTGTCAGGGAGTGGTCCGGGGTGCTGCCGATGAGCTCAGTGGTCAACTCCATTTCGCTGCTCGCGACGCTATTGAAGGCCGAGCCCGTCAGTAGATGGCTGGTCAGCTCCATCTGGCACACCATGCGAATCTGTGGATAGCTCGCCTCCCCCTGAGCATTGCGTGTGCGCGCGAATGCCGCCTGGTTCTCGGGAGAGTCAGGCGTACGCCAGACCACGCCGTCGACACCCAGTAACGTCAGGCCGCACCAGTGGGGGTGAGGGGTCTGCTGGTGCCACAAGGCCTGGGTCTGCTCGAAGACGCGCTTGACGGGCTCCACCCAAGCCTTTGACGTGCTTGCACCACGGCACTGGGCGCGACGAAGGGGCGCTTGCCGGGCAGCATGATGTCGAGGTGATTGACGATCTGACCCATCGGGATATGCCGAAACAAGGCCATCCCGACCACGGCCCAGACGACCATGTCCAACGGCAGGCGACGCTTGCGCAGCGTGGCCACACCGGCTTCTTCAAGACAGGTGTCGATCAGTTCGGGAGAGAGTACCTCGGAGAGGCTGGAGAAATCGTCGGGTACCGCCTTGGCGATGGCATCAATGGCGTCGCTGAAATGCATGAGACCTTTCCGTATCAGTTGCCTGACACGGAAAGGTCTCATGATCAGCTTGTTGAAAATAGGCTTAACTGACTGACATTAGCCCTCCAGGGCGGCTTTTTCATCGTTTTGCGCGGGAAACCCGGTTCCCTGTCCGCGCCTCCTTTAGTGTTGAATGGTGGGTAGTGGGTAACTGTTCAGCTCACGCTGCCTGACTTCGCTCGTCTCGTCGCATGAACAAGGGCATCTCACCCGCAAAGAGTTGCTCCAGTGCCGCGTGAGCCGACAGGCCCTGCTTGACGGATGTCGAGAGGAAGCTGCGCATCCGGCAGAAGATCTCCGCACCTTCCCACGAGCGGAAGCAGCCCGATATCTTCTGCTGGACCTTGGTCATCCGCAGGTCACGCTCACCCTGGTTGTTGGTAAAAGGCGCGGCCGAATCCTCAAGAAAACGCAGCACATCGTCCTCGCGTGCCTGGAGGCGTTCGAGCAGGTTGCGTGCCTGGGTGCGCTTGGTGCGCCCTCGGGTTCCAGGCGGAGGTTTGGACGGCGGTGGGCTCTCGACGTCGCCTTCCGCCAGGCAATGGCGATAGCGCTCTCGCCATCGTCGAACCGCGTCGGGAGAGAGCCTGCCTCCGGCGTCTTCAACGGCCTGGTTCATCGCCAGC
>NZ_QPIJ01000093.1 GCF_003336665.1 Vreelandella rituensis
CAAGACAAGGCTGTAGAAGGCGAAAGCGCCTTTCCAACCGCAGGGTTGCTTACCCTGCGGAAAAACCAACGAAGGGACGCTGCTTCTGCGATTCGCGCCCCTTAATCCGACAGACTGCTAGCTTGCTTACCAACCGAACGCGCGTTCCATTATGATGGTGGGAAAATTTCGGTTATTTGCTGTTTTATGGACACAATACCTTTATGGACAACACTCCCCGACAAAATCTAGGCATCAGTGCCTACCGCTGGTTGAAAAACGACATCATCAGAGGCGTCTATCAACCCGGTGAAAAACTGTTGATGAGCCGCCTGAAAGATACCTACAACTTAGGTATCGGCCCACTGCGTGAAGCCCTTTCGCAACTTGTGGCGGAACATCTGGTGGTGGCGATCAGCCAACGTGGTTATCGAGTCGCCCCCATGTCGTTGGCCGAACTGCAAGATATCTACGACGCCCGCGCCCAGGTCGAAGCCATGGTGCTCAAGCTAGGCATCGAACGCGGTGACGATATATGGGAAGCGCAAATTCTGGCCAAGGCCCATGCGTTGGCCAAGGTCACCGAGGTCAACACACCGGATGACCTCCTGGAGATATGGGATTCCCGACATAAAGATTTCCATAGTGCGATTGCCGCCGGGTGCAATTCGCCGCATTTGCTCCAGGTTCGCGAAGGCTTGTTCGACAAGGTGGAGCGTTATCGCCACCTCTGGCTGCGGGAAACGGTATTTTCCGATGCCGCCCTTGAAAAAAAACGCCAGGAACACGCCGCTCTGGTCGACGTCATCCTGGCACGAGATACCCAGCTTGCAACCGATATGATGCGGGAACACCTGATGACGCCGGTGCCCATCATCACCGAAGTCATGCGTCGCCAGGGCATGGCGTGAAAACAGGTGGGTAAAAATGTAGAAATTTTAAAATAATAGCGATACATTGATACCATGTTGGGTTTCGAGGTGTTTTTATCGTCACCCGAATTTTTGCCTAGATCTCGACAAGGAGCTACGCCATGACCCATTTCAACTGGGATGACCCCCTACTGCTGGAACAGCAACTGAGCGAGGAAGAGCGCCAGATCCGCGACGCCGCCTATGACTATTGCCAGGAAAAACTGCAACCTCGCGTACTGAGCGCCTTTCGTGAAGAACGTTTCGACCGTGAAATCATGACCGAAATGGGTGAACTGGGTTTGCTCGGCGCTACGGTCTCGCCTGAATACGGCGGTGCCGGGGTCAACCACGTGGCCTATGGTTTGATCGCTCGGGAAGTCGAGCGGGTGGATTCCGGCTACCGCTCGGCAATGAGTGTGCAGTCCTCGCTGGTCATGTACCCCATCGAAGCCTATGGCTCGGAAGAGCAGAAGCAAAAATTTCTGCCCAAGCTTGCCAGCGGTGAAATGGTCGGCTGTTTCGGTCTGACCGAACCCGACCATGGCTCCGACCCCGGCTCGATGATTACCCGTGCCGAGAAAGTCGACGGCGGTTACCGCCTCACCGGCCAGAAAATGTGGATCACCAACAGCCCGATTGCCGATATCGCCGTGGTCTGGGCCAAGTCCGCCGCTCACGACAATCAAATCAAGGGATTCATCGTCGAGCGTGGCGCCGAGGGTTTCACCACGCCCAAGATCGAAGGCAAGGTCTCGCTACGCGCTTCGATCACCGGGGAAATCGTGCTGGACAACGCCTTCGTCCCGGAAGAAAACATCTTGCCCAACGTGGCAGGCCTGAAAGGTCCTTTCGGCTGTCTGAACAAGGCACGCTACGGCATTGCCTGGGGCGTGATGGGCAGTGCTGAATTCTGCTGGCACGCGGCGCGTCAGTACACCCTGGACCGCAAGCAGTTCGGTCGCCCCCTGGCCGCCAACCAGCTGATCCAGAAAAAACTCGCCGACATGCAGACCGATGTCACCCTGGGTCTGCAGGCGGCGCTTCAGGTCGGGCGCTTGATGGATAGCGGTAACTGGGCCCCGGAAATGGTCTCGCTGATCAAGCGCAACAATTGCGGCAAGGCGCTGGATATCGCCCGTCAGTCCCGCGACATGCACGGCGGCAACGGTGTCTCAGATGAGTACGGCGTGATCCGGCATATGGTCAACCTGGAGTCGGTCAATACCTATGAAGGTACCCATGATGTCCACGCCTTGATCCTGGGCCGCACCCAGACCGGTATTCAGGCATTTTTCTGAAATGGATGAGCCCATGAACGATACCTCCACACCCAAGCCGCTGGCCGGGGTCAAGGTGCTCGATCTTTCGCGGGTGCTGGCCGGCCCCTGGTGCGGCCAGTTGCTGGCTGACATGGGCGCCGACGTGATCAAGGTCGAGCGCCCCGGCAGCGGTGATGACACACGCCACTGGGGACCTCCGTGGCTCCCAGGTACTCGGGAGTCCGCGTATTACCTCTCTGCCAATCGCGGCAAACGCTCGGTCACGGTGGATATGGCCAAGCCTGAAGGCCAACAGTTGATCAAACAGCTGGTGGCCCAGTCCGACGTCCTGCTGGAAAACTTCAAAGTCGGCGGACTGGCGAAATACGGGCTGGATTACCCGAGTCTCAAGAACGAAAACCCGCGTTTGATCTACTGTTCGATCACGGGTTTCGGGCAAAAAAGTCCTTATTCTCACCGTGCCGGCTACGATTTCATGATTCAGGCCATGGGCGGCATCATGAGCCTGACCGGCCAACCGGACGATGCCCCCGGAGGCGGACCGGTGAAAACCGGTGTGGCCACGGCCGACATCTTTACCGGCCTGTATGCCGCCAATGCGATTCTCGCGGCCCTGTTTCAACGCGAACGCAGCAACAGCGGTACCCATATCGACATGGCGCTGATGGATGTTCAAGTCGGGGTACTCGCCAATCAGGCATTGAACTACCTGACCTCTCATCAGGTGCCGCAACGCCTGGGCAACGCCCATCCCAATATTGTGCCTTATCAAGCATTCGCCACGGCGGACGGCCATATGATCCTTGCGGTGGGTAACGACGACCAGTTCAAACGCTGCTGCAAGGTGCTCGAGCTAGGCGCGCTGTCCCAGGATCCGCGCTTTGCCAGCAACGGCGCCCGAGTGGCTAACCGCGAACAGCTGATACCGACTCTTCAGGCGGCCTTCTTGCGTCATGACACCGCACATTGGCTGGCGGCGCTGGAAGCCGTCGGGGTGCCCAGCGGGCCGATCAACACCCTGGACCGGGTTTTCGATGACCCCCATGTCAAGGCACGCCAGCTCAAGCAGACCTTGCCTCATCCTCAAGCCGGGCAGGTGGACCTGGTTTCCAACCCGATTCGCTTCAACGATGTTGTCTTGAATGCCGACATGCCCCCACCCGGCCTGGGCCAACACACGCACCAGGTCCTTGAAGAAATGTTGCAACTCGATGCAGAGCAAATCGCCGCATTGAAGCAACAAGGCATCATCTGACGCTCGATCATTGTTTTTCTGATCACTGTTTTTTGCCCTTAGCCGGGCCTTGGGAGAGCCATTATCCATGTCACATTCGTTACCGAATTCCAAATCTCCGGGTACGTCTGCTCTGCCGGAAAGCCTGGCCGAGCTCGTCATACCCGATGCCTATATCAATGGTCGATGGGTGGGCGCTGAAAAACGCTTTGCCGTGACCAACCCCGCCACCGGCGAGGTATTGGCTGATGTAGCGGATCTGGATGCAGACGCCGCTCGCGAAGCGGTGGCTGCCGCCGATGCCGCCTGGCCCGCCTGGCGCAAGCTGACCGCCAAGCAGCGCGCCAACCTCCTGCGAGCCTGGTTCGACGCGATCATGGCTCACCAGGAAGACCTGGCCCGGCTGATGACTCTCGAGCAGGGCAAGCCCCTGGCAGAGTCCCGTGGCGAGGTCGCCTATGGCGCCTCATTCGTCGAATTCTATGCTGAAGAAGCCAAGCGTATCGCCGGTGAGACCTTGCCGGGACACGGTCCCGACAAGCGTATTCTGGTGTTTCGCGAGCCGATCGGCGTGGTGGCCGCCATCACGCCCTGGAACTTCCCGCTGGCCATGATCACTCGCAAATGCGCCCCGGCCCTGGCCGCCGGCTGTCCGGTGGTGATCAAGCCCGCCGAAGCCACCCCGCTGACCGCCCTGGCCCTGGCCAAGCTGGCCGAGGATGTGGGTTTCCCCGCTGGCGTGCTCAACGTGGTCACGGCGAGTCATCCCGCCGCCATCGGTGAAGTGCTGACCACCGACCCGCGTGTACGCAAGATCTCCTTCACCGGCTCTACCCCCGTCGGCAAGAAATTGCTCGCCCAATGTGCCGGCACGGTCAAGAAGGCGTCTCTGGAACTGGGTGGCAACGCTCCCTTCATCGTTTTCGACGATGCCGACCTGGACGCCGCCGTGGAAGGTGCCATTGCTTCCAAGTTTCGCAACTCGGGCCAGACCTGCGTATGCACCAATCGTTTTCTGATCCAGACTGGGGTATATGACGCCTTTGCCGAAAAGTTAGCCGCTCGAGTGACAACGCTGGGCGTCGGCAATGGGCTGGAAGACGGCATCGTTCAGGGTCCCTTGATCAATGCCGCTGCGGTGGACAAGGTTCAGTCGCACATCGCCGATGCGATGGAAAAAGGCGCTCGACTGATCTGCGGTGGCGAAACTCATGCCCTTGGCGGTACCTTTTTCCAGCCTACCGTGATCGCCGATGTTACCGCCGAGATGCGCGTGGCTCGGGAAGAAACCTTCGGCCCCCTGGCCCCGCTATTTCGCTTTGAAACGGTTGACGAGGCCATCGCCATGGCCAACGCTACCGAATTCGGTCTGGCCGCTTATTTCTATGCCCGCGATTACAAGCGTATCTGGCATGTGATGGAAGGCCTGGAATATGGCATGGTGGCTGTTAACGAGGGCATTCTCTCGACCGAATTGGCGCCCTTCGGGGGCGTCAAGGAATCGGGCCTGGGTCGCGAAGGGTCGCGCCACGGCCTGGATGAATACACTGAACTAAAGTATGTCTGTATCGGCGGTCTATGATCGATCGCCCACGTCCAAACAAGGAGTCAGCATGAACAACGCCCAACTCAACGAACTCAAGCAGAAATATGTCGCCAATGGCGCTGCCAGCCCTGCCACCCAATTCGCCGATCATGCTGAGAATGCCGAACTCTGGGATGCGGACGGCAAACGCTTTATCGACTTCGCCGGCGGCATCGGGGTATTGAACGTCGGTCACCGCCATCCCAAGGTGGTGGAAGCGGTCAAATCCCAGCTCGACAAGCTCATGCACACCTGCCAGACGGTGATGCCCTACGAAGGCTACGTGAAGGTAGCGGAAAAACTCAGCCAGATCGTTCCGGTACGCGGCCATGCCAAGGTGATGTTGGCCAATTCCGGTGCCGAGGCCCTGGAAAATGCGGTGAAGATCGCTCGGGCGGCCACCGGCAAGAGCAACGTGATCTGTTTCGATGGCGGCTACCACGGCCGTACCCTCTACACCATGGCGATGAACGGCAAGGTCAATCCTTACCAGACCGATTTCGGACCCATGCCGGGCACGGTATTCCGCGCACCTTACCCGGTGCCGTATCACGGCGTCAGTGAAGATGAAGCATTGCGCGGGTTGAAAATGACCCTGCGCACCGACGCCAACCCCAAGGATACCGCCGCGATCATCCTTGAGCCCGTGCTGGGTGAAGGCGGTTTCTACCCCGCCTCGCCGACATTCCTCAAGGCGATCCGCGAGCTGTGCGACGAACACGGCATGTTGATGATCGTCGATGAAGTGCAGAGCGGCTTCGGACGTACCGGCAAGATGTTCGCCATCGAGCACAGCGGCGTGGAACCGGACATCATGACCATGGCCAAGAGCATGGCCGATGGCATGCCGATCTCGGCAGTCGTGGGTACCGACAAGGTCATGGATGCTTCTGGCCCCAACTCCCTGGGCGGCACCTACACCGGCAGCCCGACCGCCTGTGCCGCCGCCTTGGCGGTAATGGAAATATTCGAGGAAGAAAATATTCTCGAAAAGAGCCGGGCGCTGGGTGACAAGCTGGCCAAGCGTTTCGCCAAGTGGCAGGAAAGTTACGACTGCATTGATAATGCCCGTAACATGGGTGCCATGGCGGCGTTTGATGTGATATCCGACAAAGCCAACCACACTCCAAATGCCGACCTCGCCGGTGCCCTGTGCAAGAAAGCCCGTGAGAAGGGGCTGATCCTGCTTTCCTGTGGCCTGTACGGCAATACCATCCGCTTCTTGATGCCGGTCACTATCGAGGACAACATCCTCGAAGAAGGCCTGGATATCATCGAAGCCTGTTTGAAAGAACTGGTTTGAAGATAAAATGGTTTGAAACGACGGGGTTATAAACACCCCAGGTTAAAACGACCAAGTGGCTGAACCGGCCGTGTCGCCTGCCCTCCCTGGGCCGAGGCGGCACGGCCGGTTTTTTAGCTTCTGAAAATGATTCAATAGCTAATTCAATAGCTTGCCATGATTTTCGTTACCCGGGTCATTGCAATCGCGCTTCACCAAGTACTTGGGTCAAGCGTTCCAGCACCTGGCCGCTATGGCGCCAGAAGTGCCAATACAATGGGATCTCGAGCGGCTGTTGCGGGGCGAGGCTGGCGAGCAGGCCCTTTTCCACCCAGGGGGCCACCTGCATCCACGGCATCATGCCATATCCCATACCGGCGACCGCCAGCCTGAGGAATCCTTCGGAAGACGGGCAGAGATGATAAGGAAATGTGCCGTGGTAGCCGACTTGGGCCAGGAAGCGGTGCTGGAGTTGATCGTGGGGACCGAACACAATGGCCGGTGCACGCTGAAAGGCGTCCGCCGACAGGCCGTGGGAGAAGTAGTGCTCGATATAGCCGGGCGTGGCGCAGGGGTGATACAGCATCTTGCCCAAGGGGACACAACGTGCCCCGGCGATGGGTTGTGCACTGCCACACAGGCAGGCGGCAACATCGCCGTCACGCAAGCGTTTCAAGCCGACGTCCTGATCCTCGATGACCATATCCAGCAACAGCCCCTCGGCTTGGCAAAAACGGCCGATCGTATCGGCCCACCAAGTCGCCAGGCTATCGGCGTTAAGCGCAATACGCAGGCGCGGCGAAGCTTCTTCAAGGGTGGGCAGCGTGCCGCGCAGGTCGCGCTCCAACAGTTGCACTTGCTGATAGTGGTTGAGTAGCCGACGTCCCGCCGGTGTCGGCTGCAGGTGCGGATGACGCAGCAACACCGGTTGGCCCAAGCGAATTTCCAGGACCTTGATGCGCTGGGAAATCGCCGACTGGGAAAGTCCCAGGGCATCTCCAGCGCGCTCGAAACCATCGCACTCGATAACCGTGGCCAAGGCTTCTAGCAATTTGTAGTCCAGCATGTGGCGTCCAATATAAGAAAAACTGATGTGCCATTAGCAAGATGATTTTTCAGTATAACGGCTTGTCGCTATGCTTGCCGCCACAACAACCCAGGCATGCCCCCTGAGTGACCTGTTTCGCCACAGGGTGGCAACCAAGAGTGCAAGGATACGGGCAAATGCTGGAAAGTTATCTCACAGGTCTGCTGGTGTGCGGCGGGATCATCATGGCTATCGGCGCGCAGAATGCCTATGTACTGGGCCTGGCGGTACGCCGCGAACACCATTGGTGGTCGGCCGGCCTGTGCATGAGTAGTGACCTGCTGCTGCTCACGGCGGGCATGTTCGGCGTTGGAGCACTGCTGCTGACCTTTCCCAGCACCATGGAAGTCATGCGTTGGCTGGGCGTGGCGTTTCTCGGCTGGTTGGCATGCCAGGCCCTTTTTCGAGCGACGACGGGCAGGCAGGGGCTGACGGTGTCGGCCTCCGGGGAGCGGAGCCTGAAGCAGGTGTTGCTCGCCACCCTGGCGGTCACGGTGCTCAACCCCCAAGTCTACCTGGATACCTTTTTGCTGATCCCGGCGGTCGGTGCTCAGCAGGAGAGCGCGGCGGTGTTCGTCGCCGGTGCCGGTACCGCTTCCATCCTCTGGTTCAGCCTGTTGGCCTGGGGCGGATCGGCGCTTTCGCCTTGGCTTTCGCGCCCCTGGGCCTGGCGCATGATTGATGGAGTCATCGGCTTGATGATGGCGGCGATTGCCTTGCATCTCGCCTTCAGTGGTCTAAAGAGTTAACGGTTACCAGCAGTGCCCGCCTGAGCCTGAGCACACTCACCTAAAGCACTCTTAAAATTCACCTCCAGCTTGATGAGTGAAGCTAATAAACGGCCAACTAAATTAATTGCATATAACTAAAAAACCTAATACTTAGGTACTGCAAAAACCACTAGATACCTAAACGCACCTTAATATAGTTAGCTTATTTTATATTTTTTCCTATTCTATTATAACAATGGTTCGGACAGTTTTAAAGAAAGCCTGATGCTCAGATAATGGGGTCTCTCACAACATCACCACCCGAGCACAGGCTTTCATGGAAATAGTCAATACAGTCTTGCAGCAGATGTCC
>NZ_QPIJ01000094.1 GCF_003336665.1 Vreelandella rituensis
CACTACCGAGGGGCACTCGGGAAGTTACGCCTGTGGAGTTTGTGTAAGACCGGCAATGCCAAGGCATTGAGGCGACGGACAACGAAGCAGGAACCTGGGAGGTAACGACCAGGGAATCCCCTTCTACAAGCGCGTTAGCGCTGAAGGTGGGGGAGGATGTCAAGCTCGTTTCTCAAGGCACGGTCGGGGATGGGTAGTCTTATTGACCTTAGCTTGTAAGACCTCTTTTTTTGTAAGCCAAAGCGGATAATAGTGTGAGAGATTTCCTGATTATTGGTGGTGGCGTTATCGGTATGCTGACCACCTTGCAGCTGGCCGATGCCGGCCACACGGTCACCCTAGTAGAACGAGGTACCTGTGGGCAGGAGGCCTCGTGGGCCGGGGGCGGTATCGTCTCGCCGCTGTATCCGTGGCGTTATTCCGGGCCAATTTCTCGGCTGTCACGTTGGTCGGAAGGTGTCTATCCATCGCTTTCCCTGCGGCTTCTGGAGGAAACCGGGATCGACCCGGAATATCGCCAGAAGGGACTTTTGTACTTGAGCGTGAAGGATGAGCGGGAAGCGTTGTGCTGGGCTCGCGAGATGGGCAAGCCACTGGAGCAAGTGGATAGCGACTTCCTGTATGCCAAGGAACCCCATGTCGCCCCGGGTATCGAGCAAGCGCTTTGGATGCCGACATTGGGTAGCGTGCGTAACCCTCGCCTGGTACAGGCGTTGAGGGCGCGTTTGGCCGCCATGAAGCAGGTCAGCTTGCACGAACAATGCGCGGTACAGGGGTTCCAGCGACAGGGCACGCGTATTAGCGGAGTGGTGACCCCTGAAGGGGTGATCCAGGGCGGTCAAGTAGTGGTCTGTGGCGGTGCCTGGGTGGCCTCTTTATTGGCGGAGCTTGAGGTGACATTGCCGGTGCGCCCGGTGAAAGGGCAGATGATCGCCTACCAGACACCTCCGGGCTTTGTGAACCGCGTGATACTCAAGGATGGGCGTTACGTGATTCCGCGGGGCGATGGGCTAGTGCTTGCCGGCTCGACCCTGGAAGAGACCGGCTTCGAGAAAAGTACCGATGACGCCGCCCTGATGGCGTTGCGTCAAAGTGCAGAAGCCATTGTGCCGGAACTCGCCGAATGCAAGGTGGCGCACCAGTGGGCGGGCTTGCGACCGGGCTCGCCCGATGAACTGCCTTTCATTGGTGCTGTGCCGGGTTGGGAAAACCTGCACGTCAATGCCGGACATTTTCGCAATGGCTTGGTACTGGCGCCAGCGGCTACGCACTTGCTGGTCGATCAGTTACTCGGACGTGAGCCGCTTGTCGACCCGGCGCCGTATCAGCTCACGTCTGCGCGCTTGGCCGGCAAGCCGGAAAGCGCTTGATCTCAATCCTGCTTGTCTTCTTTCTGGTTGTTTTCGTTCTGGGCCTGTTCCTGAAGGTAGCGGTCGCGGTGAGCGCTGGAGCAGAACCACTGGCTCTGTTCGCGAAGGGCTTCATCCTCGGGAACATGCACCTCGCACCAACGACAGCGCACCATCTGGCCGCCTTCATGGCGGTTTTCCTTTTCCAGCAAGGCTTCACGGTCGAGTTTCCATTGGCGGTACATGCCGTATAGCTTCAAACCGGCAAAGAACAGCACAGCAAAAATAATCAAGCGAATGATCAATAGGTTCATCCTTTTATAACTCCCAGGTTGGGAATAAATTGCTCACTCAGGCCTTTGCCAGTCGGCGGCCCTTGCGTGACAATGCATGATGACCTGAATTCTCAAGAGATTTCTACGCCCATGCAAGATTTAACGCTGGTGATGGCGCAACTCGATCCCCTGGTAGGGGATATTCCCGGCAATGCGGACCGTGCCATCGAGGCGGTACGCGAAGCCCGGATCGAGCACGGCGCCGATATTGTGGTATTTCCCGAACTATTTCTTTCGGGCTATCCCCCGGAGGACCTGTTGTTGCGGCCTTCCATGGAGGCGCGCTTGCGCCATGCCCGCGCGCATATGGCGGAAAAGATGGCGCGCGACGTACTGGTGATCATCGGTTACCCCGGGGTACGTGAAGGCAAGCGCTATAACCTGGCGGGGCTGCTCTATGATGGCCAATGGCAAGCCGAGTACGCCAAGCAGGCACTTCCCAATTATGAAGTGTTCGATGAGCAGCGCTATTTTCTGCCGGGAATGACGCCTCTGGTATTCGAGCATAAAGGGGCCTCGCTGGGCATTCTTATCTGTGAAGACCTGTGGGATGGCGGGCCGGTACAGGCGGCCTGTGACGCCGGGGCCGACATTCTGGTCAGCTTGAATGCCTCGCCTTTTCATCATGACAAACCCACCGAACGGCGGCGCTTGCTGGAGCAGCATGCTCAGGACGTTCAGCGGCCGATTGTCTACGTCAATACGATCGGCGGCCAGGACGAATTGGTCTTCGACGGCGGTTCCAGCTGTGTGGACGGCTTCGGCCAGCTGCAAGTATTGGCGCCTTCCTGGCAGGCGGGGTTGATGCCGGTTCAGTTCGTGCAGAACGAGGACGGCTGGGTACCGCAGTCGGGTGAGATCGAGCCCTCTGTGGAAGCCGAAGAAACCCTTTACTGTGCCTTGGTCACCGGGGTACGCGACTACGTCAATAAAAGTGGTTTCAAAGGCGTGGTACTGGGGCTTTCCGGGGGCATCGATTCGGCGCTTTCTCTGGCGATCGCCGTGGACGCCCTGGGGCCGCAGCGGGTGCAGGCGGTGATGATGCCCTATCACTATACGGCTGATATCTCGAAAGCCGATGCCGCGCAACAGGCTGAGCTGTTGGGGGTGCATTACGAAGTCATGCCGATCGAGCCGATGGTCGATGCTTTCATGGCGACGTTGGCGGAAAGCTTCGCCGGTACCGAGCGCGATACCACCGAGGAAAATCTTCAGTCACGTTGTCGTGGCGTGGTGCTGATGGCGATTTCCAACAAGAAAGGCCTGATGGTGCTGACTACCGGCAACAAGAGTGAGATGGCGGTCGGCTACGCCACGCTCTATGGCGACATGGTGGGGGGGTACAACGCCCTCAAGGACGTCTACAAGAGTTGGGTGTATCGATTGGCTCGCTGGCGTAATACGCAGTCTTTGGCGATTCCTGAGCGCGTTATCGAACGCCCGCCGAGTGCCGAGCTGGCGCCGGATCAACAGGATAGCGATTCACTGCCGGGGTACGACGTGCTCGATGCGATTCTGATGCGATATATCGAAGGCGACATGAGCGCCGAGGCGATTATCGATGCGGGCTATAAAGAAGAAGACGTCTATCAGGTGGTCAAGCTGGTGGACCGTAGCGAGTATAAACGTCGCCAGGCCCCGGTTGGGGTAAGGGTCACCCCGCGTGGCTTCGGCCGTGACCGACGTTATCCCATCGTCAATGGGTGGCAGCCGGGCGAATAACCGCTACTTGAAACGGTTATTAAAAAACCGTTATTTAAAAGTACGCACCCAAGAAATCGCCGGGGCCTTATGGGCCCCGGCGATTTTTTGAATTTCTTCTTTCGTTCCTTAAATTTCGTTACTTAAAAGCTTTCCCACTCGGGCTGAGCTTGCGATTGGCCTTGTGACTTGAGCTGGCGCGGTGCCGGCATGGCCGCTGCAGTGTGAGGGGCTCGGGCAGCAGGCAGGGCGTGAGAAGTGCCGGGTCCGGCTAGCGTAAAGGCGGACATGGAGCTGAGCAATTGCTGAGCGTTCTGACGCAGGTTGTTGGAGGCATTGGCGCTTTCATGGACCAGTCCGGCATTTTGCTGGGTGACCTGATCCATTTCAGTGATGGCTTGCCCGACCTCCTGCACCCCGGCGCTTTGTTCGGCGCTGGCATGGCTGATTTCGCGCATGATCTCGGTCACTCGACCAATTGCCGCGATAATCTCTTCAGTGGCCTTGCTGGCTTCCCCAGCGCGCTCGTTACCGTGCGATACACGCTCCAGGTTGCTGGAAATCAAGTCATTGATTTCACGTGCAGCATCGGCGCTACGCTGGGCCAGGTTGCGTACTTCGCTGGCCACCACCGCAAAGCCACGCCCATGTTCACCGGCACGGGCCGCTTCCACCGAGGCATTGAGTGCCAGAATATTGGTCTGAAAGGCAATGGCATCGATAGTGGAGATAATAGTGGCGATTTCCTTCGAGCTCTTGTTGAGGTCGTTCATGGTGCTTACGACCTGCTGCACGGATTCGCCACCGCGCGTGGCGGTCTGAGAAGCGTTTGCGGCTTCCTGGCTGGCTTGCTGCGAATTCTCGGCGTTCTGCTGGACGGTACTATTGAGCTGCTCCATGGCGGAAGCGGTTTCGGCCAAGGCGCTGGCCTGTTGCTCGGTGCGTGAAGACAGTTCGTTGTTGCCTCCGGCGATCTGCTCGCTGTTGCTGGCAACCGCTTCGGCCGAGCTACGAACCTGAATCACGATATCCTGTAACTGGCCTGCCATCTGTACTTGCGAGGCCATGATGCTGGTCGTATCACCTGGCTTGAGTCGGCCTTGGCTGGTAAATTCACCCCGGCCGATAGCTTCGGCAAACGCCTTGACTTCATAGGGTTCGGCGCCCAGTTCGCGCAGCAACTGACGCGAAAGAAGGAAAGCGATCAGGCCACCGATGATCAGGGCAAGCAGGGTGAGCCCCAGCATCAAGATCTGGAAGCCTCCGGCGGTACTGCGCGCCTCGTTGGTGACGGTATTGTTCAGCTCTTCCTGTAAATTGATGAAAGCGTTGATGCGATTCAGCCATTCACTGTAGGCCGGGCCGGCTTGTTGCAGCAGAATATTGCGGGCCTCGATAGTACTTCCTGCCTCGCGTGCTTCAATCACTTCTGCCGTGAGACGGCGAGTGATATTGGCCTGGGCATCAATGCGGTCGATCAACTGCTGCTCCTGTTCGCTGGGGGAGTAGTCACCCAGGATGCTTTGCATGCCGTTTTCGGCTTGAGCATACATGGCTTGAAGCCGATCCATGTCAGCGAACAGAGGCGGCAGGTTGCTGGCCGCTGGGGTAAGTACGATGTCGCGCAAGGCGATAGCGCGGTCGTGAACACTGCCGCGCCAGTCAATGGCATGACGCTGCTTGACACTGTTTACGTCATTGATGGTAGCCATGCCCCGGTCAATATTGTTGACCTGCTGGATACCGATGACAGTCAGGATAACCAGAAGCCCGAGAATAATCGAAAAGCCAATCGCCAGGCGTGTGCCTATGCGTGTCCCGGTGAATCTTGCTGTGGAAAACATGTAGTCCCCTCAGGCGCCAAACAGGCGCTGTATCATTATAAGTAATGAGGAGAATAGTACCTGGTATATGTTTTGTACAACTTTTTGCTGTTTTGGTTTGTAACCACTGTGTTTTCAATAAGAGAAAACATGCCTTGCGGGCCACAAAAAACCACGCCGAAGCGTGGTTTGAGAGAAGCTACTCTGCACAAGATATCTTGAAAAAAAGCCTGTACAGGTTTAATTCAAGGCGGTGTGCATGCTGACGTACTTTGGCTGGAAGCGTCGGCCATCAAGCTGGTCATGGTCAGGAGCGTTTTCGATCAGAACCGCTAAGGTCTCTTTAGCGCGGTCGCGCATTTCCAGGCCCAGATAGCCTTCCACCATGGTGGCCAGGGCATCACGGGTGGCATTGGATTCCGGGTAGTTTTCCACCACCCAGCGTCCACGTTCCACCGCCGCCAGATAAGCACCCTTGCGCAGGTAGTAATCGGCCACATGCAGTTCATGGCGGGCCAGGATGTCGCGCAGATAGACGATACGCTGCTGGGCATCGGCCACGTATTCGCTTTGCGGGTAACGCTGGATCAGCTCGCGAAAATCCTGGTAGGCATCACGCGATGCGCCGAGGTCACGTTTGGAAATATCGATCAAGCGTAGACGCTCAAGGCTGAAACGCCCTGCCTGCCAGGCCGCCAGGCCACGCAGGTAATAGGCGTAATCCACCTGGGAGTGGTCCGGGTGCAGGCGAATGAAACGGCTGGCGGCTGCTCGGGCGGCTTCCCATTCGCTGTTTTCATAGTAGGCGTAGATCAGTTCCAGCTGGGCCTGTTCGGCATGCACGCCGAAGGGGTAGCGTGTATCCAGCGCCTCGAGCTTCTCAGTCGCGGTGGCATAGCGTCCGCCATCCAGCGCTGAGCGAGCCTGTTCGTAGAGTTCACGCTCGGCAATGTCGGCATATTCATCGTCGTCGGCATTGTTGGTGTCGTTGCTGGCGCACCCGGCCAGCAAGGCGATAGCCAGCGTCAGGGCGGCAACACGGGTGGCAGCGAAAGAAACGCGCATGGTAGTCCTCATGTCAAACCAGCCGTCATCGGCAAAAAGCCAAAGCGGCCGTGATAGAATCAGTAGCAATTCGTCTACTATAAATCACCTCGACATAAAACGCAGGCCTTCTGGCCTTCGTGGATGATGTCGTCATCAAGGGGATCACCCGCATGCCTCGGATTCTTGAAGCCAAACACCGCGTACCCGACACACTGGCAGGGTCGCGGCTCGATCAGGTGGCGGTGGAATTGTTCGACGGCCACTCGCGGGAACGCTTGAAAGGCTGGATCAAGACCGGCGAGCTAAGCGTCGACGGCCAGCAGGCCAAGCCCAAGGACAAACTGCACGGTGGCGAGTACCTGGCTTTGCACGCCACGTTGGAAGACGACACACGCTTCGAGGCGGAAGACATTCCGCTTTCCATCGTGTTTGAAGATGAGCATGTCATCGTCATCGACAAGCCCGCGGGCTTGGTGGTGCATCCCGCCGCAGGTAATGCCAGCGGGACACTGCTCAATGCGCTGCTGCACCATTGCCCGACGCTGGCGCAGATTCCGCGGGCGGGCATCGTGCATCGTCTGGACAAGGATACGACCGGGCTGATGGTGGTGGCCAAGACACTCACGGCACAGACGGTGCTGGTCGAACAGCTCCAGGCTCGCACCATGTCACGCCATTACGATGCCGTGGTTATCGGCACGCCGGTGGCGGGCGGCAAGGTGGATGCACCGATTGGCCGACACCCCAAGGATCGCAAACGCCAGGCGGTCAACGCCTCGGGAAAGCCTGCGGTGACCCATTACCGGGTCGTGGAGCGTTTTCGTGCCCACACCCATGTGCGTTGCAAGCTGGAAACCGGGCGCACTCACCAAATTCGCGTGCATATGGCGCATCAACGCTATCCTTTGATTGGCGACCCTGTATACGGCGGGCGAGCGAAATTGCCGCCGGGCGCTGCATTGCCGCTCAAGGAAATTCTGCGTGAATTTCCACGTCAGGCCTTGCACGCTCGCAAGCTTGCTTTTGTGCATCCTGACAGTGGTAATGAGGTCAGTTTTCTTGCGCCGTTGCCGGATGATCTGTTGATGTTGTTGGACTACTTGCGTGAAGACAGCGAGACGATGCGATGAGTGATGCCATAGAACTGCACCCGACTCTGCTTACACCTGATTGGTCGGCACCGGCCAATGTGCGTGCTTTTGTCACCACCCGTGAGACCGGTCCCAGCCAGGGGGATTTTGCGGCTTTCAACCCGGCCCAACATGTTGGCGATAACCCGGCTCATGTGACGCTTTGCCGCCGTTTGCTGCACAAGGTGATTGGTGACGAGCGGCCTCTGCTCTGGCTCAATCAGACCCATGGGGCACGTATTCAGCAGCGTTACGAGGCGGATTGTCCCGAAGCCGATGCGGCGGTAGCCACTACGCGGGACTACGCTTGCGTGGTGTTGACCGCAGACTGCCTGCCGGTATTTTTCTGTGACCGAAATGGTACTCGTGTGGCCGTGGCGCATGCCGGCTGGCGGGGGCTGGCCGGCGGTGTGCTGGAAGCGACAGTGGCGGCGCTGGGCGTTGCACCAGAGGATATTCTGGTGTGGCTGGGGCCGGCGATTTCCAATGCCCAATTCGAAGTCGGGCCGGAAGTGCATGATGCCTTTGTCGCGGTGCATCCTGACGCGGAGGAAGCCTTTGACCATAGCCCTTATCGCCTGGGTCATTACATGGCGGATCTTTACCGCCTGGCGCGCCTGCGCCTGGAGGCGCTGGGCGTCACCCAGATCAGTGGCGGGCACTTTTGTACCGCCTGCGAGCCACGCTTTTACTCTCATCGTTGCGATGAAGGGATCACCGGGCGGATGGCCAGTGTGATCTGGCTGGGTTGACTCTCCTGGATGCATGGAATAACTGCTTGAACCCTCCGACGATTCATTCAAAGAATAGAATCGCGGATCCCCATCACTCTCACGCGCTTTGTTGCCAAAGTGTGGAGAGCGTGACCGGAGTTCGCGGTGTGCGAGTCGGCGTTTGCGAGCTCACACGGGCGGTAGCCTTGCGGCCACGCCCTTGGTAAAC
>NZ_QPIJ01000095.1 GCF_003336665.1 Vreelandella rituensis
AGCTAATGAAATAGCGACCGGCGCGGTCTTGGGACACGGTAACGGTGCTGGGGGCTGACGGAAGCACGCGGCTCCAGCGGATGCTGAGGGGTTCCTGGCACTTGGCCAGCGTGATCTGGCCATTGCGATACGCAAACGCCGAACTGGCAAAGGTGACGGACTGCCGCTGCTTCTTTGACTTGAATCGCGGGTATCGTGCGCGCTTGGCAAAGAAGTGCTTGAACGCCGATTGTTGATGGCGCAGGCATTGCTGCAAGGGCACCGAACTGACCTCGGCCAGGAACGCGGTTTCCGGTGCCTTTTTCAGTTGCGTCAAGAACGCACTGGCATCGTTGTAGCCGACCTTTTCCTGACGCTGATAGAACGCATCGGTGCGATAGCGCAGCACCGCGTTCCAGACAACCCGCACGCACCCAAACGTCCGCGCCAGCAGGATTTCCTGCTCGGGCGTCGGGTAGAATCGGTACTTGTAAGCGCGTTCGGTTTTCATGATTTACAGTTTAGTATCATTTGCGTAAGAACACAAGGTGCCCTCTCGGACGCCGCGCTTGTATCCTCTCCCTTCGCGCTACGCGACTCAGGAAGAGGTATTACGCGCTTTTAGATAAGCCATCGGCTAGTCGGCTAGATAAAAGTTGTGTATCGTTATTGTATCGTTTTTCAAGGTCGAAAAACTAACTTCTCGGCTACTTTATATCTCATGCATAAGAAGTCCTTTCTGCCGCAAAAAATCTGTCCGGTTTGCCAGCGACCTTTTTCCTGGCGCAAGAAATGGCGCAATAACTGGGACGGGGTAATCTACTGCAGCAAGGCCTGTCGCAGTCATGGTGTCCGAGAAACTTTCAGTGAGACAAACACCCATGGCTAAAACCCTGAGATTGATCCTCGGTGATCAGTTGAATGCTGCGCATTCCTGGTTTCAGCAACAAGACGATGATGTCCTGTACCTGCTTGCTGAATTGCACCAGGAAGCCAGCTATGTGGTGCACCATATCCAGAAACTGGTCGGCTTTTTTCTGGCCATGGAAAACTTTGCCCGAACGCTGCGGCAGGAGGGTCATCGGGTCGAGTATATGACGCTGGATGAAACCACAAACTACAGGGATTTGGCGGCCCTGATTCAGGCAAAGGTCCGGGAGCATCAAATCGAGGTTTTTGAATATCAGCTTCCGGATGAATACCGTCTTGATCGGCAACTTCAGGAAATTGCGCAGCAACTGAAATGCTCTGTGCAAGCGGTTGATAGTGAGCACTTCCTGACGGGGCGTGATGCCTGGCAGAAGTATCCGCATCACCGCATGGAGTATTTTTATCGCCAACTGCGCAAGGAGGCTCAGGTGCTGATGGATGAAAACCAGCAGCCCCTGGGTGAGCAGTGGAATTTTGATCAGGAAAACCGCAAGGCTCTGCCAAAAAAACTGGTCTTGCCCGAGCCTTTGGTTTTCGCACATGAGGTTATGCAAACTGTTGAGCGTATCCAGCGTCATGGCCTCAAGAGCTTGGGCCAGGTGGAGGCCAGTGCCTTTATCTGGCCGGTTACCCGCGAGGAAGCCTGCCTTCTGCTGAAGGATTTTCTGGCGCGCTGTCTGGCCAATTTCGGACGCTATCAGGATGCACTGACCGATCGGGGCTGGAGCCTCTACCACAGTCGGCTGTCCTTTGCCCTGAACACCAAGATGCTCCGCCCGCTGGAAGTCATCCGAGCCGCTGAAGATTATTGGCAGACACATCAGGAGGAGATCACGCTGGCACAGATCGAAGGCTTTGTTCGCCAGATATTGGGCTGGCGTGAATTTGTGCGTGCCCTGTATTGGGAAAAAATGCCTGAATATGCCCAGCTGAACGGACTGCAAGCGCAAAGAGATCTGCCGGACTTCTACTGGGATGGTCAGACACACATGGCCTGCATGCGTCAGGCCATCGGCCAGTCGCTGGAATTTGCCTATGCCCACCATATCCAGCGTTTGATGGTCACCGGTAATTTCGCGCTCCTGGCCGGTATCCATCCTGATCAGGTGGATGCTTGGTATCTGGGGGTTTATATCGATGCTATCGAATGGGTGGAATTACCCAACACCCGTGGCATGAGTCAGTTTGCCGATGAGGGCTTGCTGGCCAGCAAGCCCTATGCAGCTTCCGGCAATTATATCAACAAGATGAGTGACCATTGCTCAGGGTGCTTTTATCGGGTCAAGGAGAAGTCCGGGCCGCGATCCTGCCCCTTCAACAGCCTTTATTGGCATTTTCTGCATCGCCATCGGGACAGGTTGCAGAAAAACCCTCGGATGAAATTTCCCTATGCCAGCTGGCGCAAAATGGATGTGGAGCAGCAGCAGTTGATTTTGACAACAGCTGAGCAGCATTTACAGCAATTAAATCAACTGTGATGTTGGGCAGCCGAGGAATGACGGGGGAGCAAGCGAAAGCCACTGTGTGACGCGGGTAGCAATGATAAGGTAGAGGTTCCGCTGAGTTTCAGGAGGACGTCATGGTCTACAGGCACGGGATGAGAGTGCTGGCGGTAGCCGCAATGCTGGTACTGAGTGGGTGTGGGGGAAATAACGATGCAGTGGATGAAGCACCGGAGCCACAGCCTGAGCAGCAAAGCGAGGTGGTGACGCCTGAGTCGGAGGAAGCTGTCGAGCCTCTCGAGGTGGCGGTCTCGTTGTCGGTATCGCTGCGTAATGACCGACGCTTGGTGGTGGAAGGTGAGACAAACCTGCCGGATGGCGCACGTCTGCAAGTGGTGGTGGAACATAAATTCAACCGTGTGAGCTGGCAAGCACGTACAGAAGTGGAGCAGGGATATTTTGTTGCCGGACCGTTCGGCTCGAGCACTGGGTTAGCGGACGGCGAGTACCAGGTTCGTGTGCAGCTCTCCGAAGCCAGTGTTCAACCTGACACGGTGCAGCAGCGTATCGGGGAGCAGGGCCAACATCTGGCTGGGGAGCTGGTAAGAACTTCAAAGCATGGCTTGGGGCAAATAGCGGTTTATACCAAGGGCTACATGATTGGCAGTGAGTCGCGTCGGTCCCAAAGCCAGGCCGAGGTGATCGAAGATCCCACTTGAGGGTCTTTATGGCGCAGCGGAAGGCTGCCAACGACCTAGCAAAATAGCGCGAATGGCGTCTGTCTGGGGCGGTTGTTCGAGATACTGCATATCAAAGCGCTGCCCGTTTTCCACGACATAGTGACCGGGCTGATGAAATTCACGAGTAGGTCCGAGCAGGCCGAGTTCGCCTTCCTTCAACGGCGGGAAAGAGTTCTTGGGAGCCGGCGTGACGATAAAACACGCTTGTTGCCATTGAACTGCCAACGGCAGATAGGGGGGGAGCTGAAACGCTGCCTGTTGCGGTTGTTGCCAAGGCAAGGGGCCTTCGTGACAGAGAGGCAGCAAAGCCGGTGAAGCATCGCCTTCCAGTAAAGTGGCAAGCGAGCATTCCAGAGCCCCAGCCAACGCCACCAAACGTTCATGGCCTATCTGCTTGATGGCTCCGGATTCCCAATAAGAAACCGTCACGTCCGACACACCTACTTTGCGGGCAAGGGCAGCCTTGTTGAGCTTGGCCCGAAGTCGTAACTGTTTGATGCGGGAGCCTAACGATTCCATCTTTTTATCCTGTTGCTGAGCCAGGGGAGGCTGGGTGTATAGTCACGAGAAAAGTGAAGGGAAAAGCATTCTTCTTGGTTCGCTTAATACCCGATCGCTAATCCCTGCCACACCGCATAGACGCAAGATAAGCGCAATAAAGTGAAGTGCAAGGCGTCAGATTTTAAGAGACATGCCTGCTTTTTTGTGCTCTTCCACGCATTTTGTGCTTAAACGCGCATCCAATGCAACCCTTCCCATGTAACCTTGGTTGCATGACTAAGACTTTAGTTTTCTTTAGTGGTTCCCCCTTCGTGGCTTTTGGTTGATGGCTGGGTGCGTATAATGTGGCCTACGCAAAATATGCTCTCAACAGGACGTCACTATGACCGTACGCACCCGGATTGCGCCTTCGCCCACAGGCGATCCGCACGTTGGCACCGCCTACATTGCCTTGTTCAACCTGTGCTTCGCTCGCCAGCATGGTGGGAAGTTCATTTTGCGCATTGAGGATACCGATCGAGTTCGTTCGACACCTGAGTCTGAGCAGATGATCCTTGATTCGCTCAGTTGGCTGGGCCTTGAGTGGGACGAAGGCCCCGATGTGGGTGGGCCGCATGGCCCTTATCGGCAGAGTGAGCGGGGGGATATTTATGCCCGCTATGCCCAGCAACTGCTGGATGAAGGCCATGCGTTTGTCTGCTATCGCACCAGTGATGAGCTGGATGAACTGCGTGAGACACGCAAGGCGGCCGGTATGCAACTGGCGCTGAAACCGGCTGACCTGGCGCTACCTGACGAGGAAGTGGCGCGACGCAAGCAGGAAGGCTGGCCTCATGTGGTGCGTATGCAGGTGCCTACCCAGGGAGTATGCGTGGTCCAGGACATGCTGCGCGGAAAGATAGACGTTGAGTGGGCGCAGGTAGACGCTCAGATACTGCTCAAGTCCGATGGCATGCCCACTTATCACCTGGCCAATGTGGTGGACGACCATCTGATGGGTATCACCCATGTGCTACGGGGTGAAGAGTGGATCAATTCGGCACCCAAGCATCAGTTGCTGTACGAGTATTTTGGCTGGGACATGCCGCAGTTGTGTCATATGCCTCTGCTGCGTAATCCGGATAAATCCAAGCTTTCCAAGCGCAAGAATCCTACCTCTATCAATTATTATCGCCGTATGGGCTTTTTGCCGCAGGCCGTGACCAATTATCTGGGCCGGATGGGCTGGTCTATGCCGGATGAACGGGAAAAATTCAGCCTGGATGAAATGATGGCCCAATTCGATATCCAACGTGTCTCCCTGGGAGGGCCGGTATTCGATCTGGAGAAGCTGACCTGGCTCAACGGGGTATACCTGCGCGAAGACCTGGACGACAGCGCTTTTCTCAAGGCACTGATGGACTGGGCCTTCAATGAAGCCTACGTGAGCAAGATTCTTCCTCAAGTACGCCCAAGGGTGGAGACTTTGGCTCAGGTAGCGCCATTGGCGGGTCATTTCTTCTCGGGGCTGCCTTCGATCACTAAAGAAAGCTTTTCTTCGGCGAAGCTGGAAGACGAAACTCTGGTCAAGCTTCTGCAGTTTCTGGTGTGGCGTTTCGAAAATGTTCCTGCATGGCACAAAGATGCCCTGCTCGAAGAGGTCAAGACATTGGCCGAGTACTTCGAGCTCAAGATGAAGGCTTTTCTGGCCCCTGTGTTCATCGCGATTACCGGCTCTTCCTCGAGCACATCGGTCATGGATGCAATGGCAATTTTAGGCTCCGATGTTACTCGGGCACGGTTACGACATGCCATCGAAGTGCTGGGAGGCGTCTCCAAGAAACAGGCCAAGCGTTTCGAGAAGGAATATCGCGACCTGTAAAAACATAACAAGAACTCGTTGCACGACTATTGACGAAGGCGGGCGTAATCAGTACTATACGTTCCGTCTTCAAGGCATGTGGGGCCTTAGCTCAGCTGGGAGAGCGCAACACTGGCAGTGTTGAGGTCAGCGGTTCGATCCCGCTAGGCTCCACCAAACGTTTTGTCGAAGACCCTTTCTACATTTTGTAAAGCGTCTTACCACGTCCCATTCGTCTAGTGGTCCAGGACACCGCCCTTTCACGGCGGTAACAGGGGTTCGAACCCCCTATGGGACGCCATTAACTTGCAGTTTCCTCCTCTTGTTTCTCAAGGCTTGCCTGCCAAGTCCTGATGCCAAAACGTTACCTATCATTGCTGCGCCTCAAGGTGAATTTTGAGACGCTTATATTGCTATGCGGCGTTCTCTGGTCATGTTGCCCGACTCCTCTTGTTTTTAGATTTTTTGCCTGCCGAAAGCCATTTTTATGCAAATTTCGGCTTGACTTGTCCACTTTTTCTGTTTGCGCTAAATGCGTTATGCACAAGTGGTTTTTAAAATTCCGCTACCAGTGAAATTTAGTTAAATCGTTTAAAAACAAAGAGTTATATTAGATCAAAAAATGACCAATTTAAGGCTGGGCCACTGAACATGGCGATTGTGGGGCGTTGTGTAATGGTTATGAACAGGGTTATCCACAGATAGTGTGGAAAACCCTGTGAGACGTGGTTCGAAGGCGAAAAGTGCCCGGTTAATCTCTTGGGCGTAAGCGTTTGAGTAGGGAGGAAGTATCCCAGCGACCACCTCCCATTTGCTGCACGTCGGCGTAGAATTGATCCACCAGGGCGGTCACCGGCAAGGTCGCATTGATCTGTCTGGCTTGCTCTAGACAAATCGCCAAATCCTTGCGCATCCAATTCACGGCGAAACCGTGATCGTAGCTATCTTCAATCATGGTTTTGTGGCGATTGTTCATCTGCCACGAGCCGGCAGCACCCTGAGAAACCACATCGATGACTTGCTGCCTGTCGAGTCCGGCCTGTTCGGCAAAATGCAGGCCTTCCGCCAATCCCTGAACCAGGCCGGCGATACAGATCTGATTGACCATCTTGGTCATCTGGCCGCTGCCGGCGGGGCCCATCAGTGTCACGGCTTTGGCATAATGCTCAAGAGAAGGGCGCACATGAGTGAAGATTTTCTCATCACCGCCGCACATGATCGTCAAGGCGCCGTTTTCCGCCCCTTGCTGTCCCCCTGAGACAGGGGCGTCGATAAAGTGAACGTCTTGCTTGCGACAGGCAGCATCCAGTGATTCGGCAAGGTCGGCGGAAGCAGTGGTGTGATCGACGAGCACCGCGCCCTCATGCATGCTGCCCAGGACGCCATCTTCAGCAATGGTGACCTGGCGAACGTCGTCATCATTTCCCACGCATACCAAAACCAGGTCAGCACCTTCAGCCGCTTCACGGGGCGTGGCGTGGGCGCTGCCGCCATATTCGGCTACCCAGCTGTCGGCTTTTGCTGCAGTGCGGTTGTACACACGCAGGCTAAGCCCCACCTTGGCGAGATGGCCAGCCATGGGGTGGCCCATGACGCCCAGGCCGATAAAGGCAACGGTTGTAATGTCACGCATGCTCAAGCTCCTGTTGAGTAATTCATCGTTTTGCGCGGGAAACCCGGTTGCTTTAGCGCCGGGAGGGATAGCGCGTCGTGCGCAGCACGACTCGGGGTTCCCTGTCCGCGCCTCCTTTAGTGTTGAGTCGTGGGTATCTGATGGTAGCCGTAGCCATCGCCGCGTTGCAACAGAGTGCAGTAGGGCCAGGAGATGCCCTGTACCGCGCCCTGTTCGGTTTGAATATTGAAACTGCCAGTCTTGCGGATGGCCACGCGACCCGTATGCGTGCCGGCCTTCTTGCCGGTCGGGACAATTGCCCTGACCCTATCGCCGGTCTGAAAACCTTGTACTTGCTTCTGGCGCATCAGGTAGCCAC
>NZ_QPIJ01000096.1 GCF_003336665.1 Vreelandella rituensis
ACTTTGCACAAGCAGCTAATGAAATAGCGACCGGCGCGGTCTTGGGACACGGTAACGGTGCTGGGGGCTGACGGAAGCACGCGGCTCCAGCGGATGCTGAGGGGTTCCTGGCACTTGGCCAACGTGATCTGGCCGTTACGATACGCAAACGCCGAACTGGCAAAGGTGGCGGACTGCCGCTGCTTCTTTGACTTGAATCGCGGGTACCGTGCGCGCTTGGCAAAGAAGTGCTTGAAGGCCGATTGCTGATGGCGCAGGCATTGCTGCAAGGGTACCGAGCTGACTTCGGCCAGGAACGCGGTGTCAGGCTGCTTTTTCAGCTGGGTCAGGAAAGCGCTGGTGTCGTTGTAACCGATCTTTTCCTGACGTTGATAAAACGCATCGGTGCGATAGCGCAGCACGGTGTTCCAGACAAACCGCACGCACCCAAACGTCCGCGCCAGCAGGATTTCCTGCTCGGGCGTCGGGTAGAAGCGGTACTTGTAGGCGCGTTCGGTTTTCATGAATTACAGTTTAGTATCATTTGCGTAAGAACACAAGGCGCTTGTATCCCCTCCCTCCGCGCTACGCGACTCAGGAAGAGGTATTACGCGCTTTTAGATAACAATATCGTCCTTCAGTATCCTTACCCCAGCTTGTTAAGCACACCCAAAAGCAACCAGACTGCCACTGACCCGGTGTTTTGCGACAACTATTTATGACAATCATTTGTGACAACTAACCAGAATCGAACATCCTTCCACAGGAGTGCGGTCATGAACACACCAGCCGAACGTATCGAATGCCGACGAGGGGATATTGCCGACCAGCCGGATATGGATGCAGTCGTCAATGCCGCTAACGCCCAACTTAAAAGTGGCGGGGGCGTGGCGGGCGCTTTGCACCGTGCCGCCGGGCCGGGCCTTGCGCAAGAATGCCACGCCATGGCCCCGATCAAACCCGGAGAGGCGGTACTTAGTGGCGCCCACGATCTGCCCAATGACTACGTCATTCATTGCTTGGGTCCAGTGTATGGGCGCGACGAACCCTCCGACAAATTGCTTGCCGACTGTTATCGTAATGCTCTACAAATCGCTGAAAAACATGACATTACGTCGATCGCTTTCCCTGCAATTTCAGCCGGAGCCTTCGGTTACCCTCCCGCCGAAGCAGCTCGTGTTGCGCTGAGCACCGTCATCAAGACGCTGCCCGACTGTCCGCATATCAAGTGCGTGCGATTCGTACTGTTCGATGCCAAAAGTGCCCAATTGCACCATGATATTCTGGCTCAATTACACGCCAATACCCGCCCCAGTGATTGAACCGGCAAGTCAATGCCGCCTGGCTCAAGTCCTGGGTCGGGCGCCTCAAATACTGACTCCTCAAACACTGGCCCCTCTAAACGTTGTATCCCAGTACTGTGGGCAACCACAAAGCAATGCCGGGGAAGACCGCCACCAGCGCCAAGGCACAAGCCATGGCCACCACGAACAGCAGCGCCCAACCCATGGTATGTTCCAGGCGTATTCGCGCCACTTCCGTGGTCACCATCAGGTTCACCGCCACAGGCGGAGTAAACTGACCGATGGCGATATTCATCGCCATCAGAATACCGAACCACACCGGATTCCACTCGAAATGCTGCATCACCGGAATCAGGATCGGCATCATGATCAGGTAGATGGAGATCGCATCCAGTAGCATCCCCGCCACCAACACCGCCAGCATCACCAGGATCAACAACAGCACGCCGTTGTCGGTCAAACCAATGATCCATTCGGCCAAATGGCGAAAGGTACCCAGCATGGTGCCGGCCCAGGCGAAAATACCCGCCAGGGCGATAATCAGCATCACCACACCGGAAATTACCGCTGCTTCGCCGAACAATTCCCACAGATCACGCAAGTTGATTTCCCGGGTCAGGAACAGGCCAACCAAAGCGCCGTAGGCTACCGCCACAACGGCTGCTTCGGTGGGAGTAAACAATCCCGAACGCAGTCCGCCCAGAATCAACACCGGGGCAAACAACGCAGGCAATGCCTGCCTGAAACTCTCGCCCACGCTCAGACGCTCCTCCCCTTCTCCCAGGTTCACGCCCGCCTGACCGCCCCCTTCCCAACCATAGCGTTTCGAGACGATCAGTGCCGGCACCAACAGCGCCGCCCCCGCCAGCAGGCCGGGGAACAGTCCAGCGGCAAACAGCGCCCGCAAATCGACTCCCGGCACCACAATCGAATACAGAATCAGGGCTACCGAGGGCGGAATAAGAATCGCGGTAGACGCTGAGGCGGCAATCAAGGTGGCCGAAAACGGTTTGGGATAGCCCGCTTTGGTCATGCTCGGCAACATCACCATGGCCACCGCCGCTGCATCGGCCGGGCCTGAGCCGCTCATGCCGCCCATGATCATGCACACCAGCACCGCCACCAGCGCCAAGCCACCGTGACGCGGCCCGATCAACGCCTGAGCGAAGCGCACCAGGCGCAATGCCACCCCCGAGCGCTCGAAAATCAGCCCGGTGAGAATGAACAATGGAATCGCGATCAAGGGATATTTGGCAATGCTGTTGTAGGTATTGGTGCCCAGGGTCGCCAGCATGGTTGGCGAGAGCCCCACCACAATGCCCACGGCACCCGACAGGCCCAGGGAAAACGCCACCGGCACCCCAGCGATCAAAAGCCCGGCAAAGGCCAGCAACATCCAGACATCAGGGCTCATCGTCGAGACTCCCGTTCAGCCGGGCGCGCGTTTGCTGAACCAGACGCACCAGCATGGCAGCCGATAATAGCGGCAGCCATATGATGTACCACCATTGGGGCAGTCCTAGCCCCGCCGACAGGGATTCCCAGTGATATTCCTGCCAGGCCAGCTTGGCACCGAACCAGGTCACCAGCCCCAACACAGTGCCCACACACAGCGCCTGGAAAACGATCAAGCCACGGCGCGGCCCTTCCGGAAGCGCCCGCTCGAGAAAACCGATACGAATATGCCGATTGCGCCGCAATGCCACCGACGCTCCGGCAAAGGTCAGCACCACCAGCAGAAACACCGAAAATTCTTCGGTGAACGAGAACGAGCCCCCGGTGATATAGCGCGTTACCACATTGCCCAGGCTGATCACGGCGATAATGATCAACGCCAGCGATCCCAGCCAGCGCTCCACTCGCGCATCGGGAAGTTGTTTCATGAGACCCTCATGCTCTTTTCACCCTGGCTGTCTTCATAACCTATGTAAGAAAACCGGCCCTGAAGGGCCGGTCAAATGCTAGCAGGCAAGAATCTTGGTTAGCGTGCGTCAATCGCAGAACGTGCTGCTTCAACTAGGTCTTCGCCGATACGCGGCACCCATTTTTCATACACTGACTGAGTCGCTTCGACAAAGGCTTGATGTTGCTCATCCGTCAGTTCGGTGACGGTGACGCCGCGCGCCTGAATACTCGCCAGACGCTCACTTTCCTGCTCACGGGTCATGGCGATTTCCCATTTACCGGCTTCGATGGCGGTTTCGCGCAGCAGCTCACGATCAACCTCATCCAGGGTCTGCCACACATTCTGATTGACGGCGAAAACCAGGGGGTCATTCATGTAGTTCCATAACGTCAGATATTCCTGGCCCACCTGGTCAATGCGCGCCACATCGAATACCGACAAGGGGTTTTCCTGACCGTCCACTGCGCCTGTGGTCAAGGCGGGTTTGGCATCGGCCCAACTCATCTGAGTGGGGTCGGCATCCAGAGCACTGAACGTATCCTGAAACAGAGGTGAACCCACTACCCGAATCTTGAGACCCTCGAGGTCTTCGGGCTCGCTGACCGGCCCTTGCGAATTGGATAACTGACGAAAACCGTTTTCACCCCAGGCGAGAGGAATAACGCCGCGTGACTCGATAGCCTCGAACACCATTTCACCCGCCTCACCGCCGGTCACCGCATCCACAGCGGCTTCATCCGGCATTAGGAACGGCAGCGAAAACAAGTTGAGCTCAGGCACTTGCGGCGACCAGTTGATGGTCGAGCCCACGGCGGCATCAATCAGACCGGAACGCATGGCGGAAAATTCACGGGTTTGATCGCCCGATACCAGTTGGGAGTTGGGATAAACGCGCAGGGTCAAGCGGCCATCGCTACGTTCTTCGATAAGCTCCGCCCATTTTTCCGCCGCCTGGCCCCAAGGGAAGGCATCGGGAAGGACAGTGGAAACGGAAAGCTCCCGCGCCTGGGCGGAAAGCGAGGCGGTCAAGGCGGCGGTACCAACGAGCAGCACAGCGGCACGCGTCAAATACGACAATGTCATGATGGTTCCTTAAGCAAAGCCTGGAAAGGCGATTGTTATTGGTCGTTTCGTTAGTGGCGCCTCAAGATAAAACGGCACCCATTAAAATGCTTGTAGCCAAGTTGTTTGATTGTACTCAGCCAAGCGTTGAAACCGAATGCTTGAGCCGCTTTTTTCAGCAGATACCTTCAAGCCCAGGCCAACTGACGCAGTCGCCAACCTTGATAGCATGCTCGGCGAAAAACCCTGCGTTTACCTCGAGCGCAGAGCGGTAGCTTGCCCCTGCCGGATAAGACGGGCAATCGGCCGCCGACTCAGATTCACAAGGTGACATGCGATCGATAGCGACAATACGACCTTGCTCATCCAGATAAGCGATATCTAGCGGAATACGCGTGCGGTACATCCAGAAAGCGCTTTCCGGAGGTTGATCCTCAGCGTAGCGAAACAGCATGCCCGAGCGAGGCGCAAGGCTGTCACGCTCCATCAATCCCTGGCGTCGCTGTGCCGGGGTCCGAGCCACTTCCACTTCCAGGCGCTGAGGCCCTTGGTCGCTATGTATCACCAGTCGCGTCACCGCTGGCTGGGGAGGCTCGTCGGCCTGCAACCAGGAAAAGGGCAACAGGCTGAAAAATGGCAGGGCAAGCGCCCCTTTAAGCAAGACACGACGTGTCGGGTTCATTTTGGAATCGCCTCGCTGTGGGCATCATCCACCTGCATGACCTTCATGGTGTTGGTGCCACCGTGAGCATTCATGTGATCGCCTCGCGTCAGAATCACATAGTCGTCTTTTTCGGCCAGGCCGTGACTCACCAGCAATGCCAAGGCGCGGTGATTGAGTTCGGCCGGGCTCATCCCGGAGGTATCGAACGGCAGCGATACCACACCGCGATACAAAGCCATGCGTCGCTGGGCGATGGGGTTGTGCGCCAGACCAACGATCGGCAAACCCGAGCGAATACGCGAGGCGATCAGGGGGGTATAGCCCGACGCCGTCATGCAAGCAATGGCAGCCACGCCGGTCATATGGTTGGCCGCATACATGGCGGAAAGTGCAATGGTTTCGTCCGCGCGCGTGAAGCCTTCGTGAATACGATGACCGGATTCCTGGGCGCTCTTTTCACGCTCGGCACCCAGACAGATACGCGACATGGCTTCGACGGTTTCCACCGGATAATCACCGGCAGCGGTTTCGGCGGACAGCATCACGGCGTCACTGCTGTCGAGCACGGCGTTGGCCACATCGAACACTTCAGCGCGAGTCGGCAGCGGCGAGTCGATCATCGATTCCATCATCTGCGTGGCGGTGATCACCGCGCAGTTGAGGGTGCGGGCGCGCTTGATCAGACGTTTTTGAATCCCTACCAGCTTGGCGTCGCCGATTTCCACACCCAAATCGCCGCGTGCCACCATGACCGCTTCCGATGCTTCGATAATCGCATCCAGGGTGGCGTCATCAGCCACTGCTTCGGCGCGTTCGATTTTGGCCACCAAGCCGATATCGGCACCGGCCTCACCCAGCATGCGGCGGGCGGCACGCATGTCATCGGCGGAACGCGGAAACGAAATCGCCAGATAATCCACGCCGATGGCGACGGCGGTCTCGAGATCCTGCTTATCCTTTTCAGTCAACGCCGGGGCGGAAAGCCCACCGCCTTGTTTATTGATTCCCTTGTGGTTGGAAAGCTTGCCGCCCACCACCACCGTCGTATGAATTTCTTTGCCTTGAACGTAGGCGACTTCCAGCACCACGCGGCCATCATCGAGCAACAGGCGGTCACCTGTTACCACATCATTCACCAGAGCGGTGTAATCACAACCCACCCGCTGGTGGTCACCGGCATCACGATCCAGCGACATGTCCAGAATGAACGCCTGGCCTTCTTGCAAAGCGATAACGCCTTCCTTGAACCGGGCGATGCGAATCTTGGGACCTTGCAAATCACCCAAGGCCGCGACGCTGCGACCCAGTCGGGCGGCAATTTCACGGACCTGTTCCAGGCGCCGCTTATGATCTTCGGCACTGCCATGCGAGAAATTCAGTCTGACCACATCCACACCCGCCACCAACATGGCTTCCAGCACACCGTCACGGTCGCTGGCCGGTCCCAGGGTGGCAACAATCTTGGTACGGCGAAGGGGAACATGCGGTAGGGGTTTCATAAGACTCCTCGATAAACCAACACGGCAAGGTAGTAGATGCTTGCCTTTATTTCAGGCACCACCTTGATCGATTACGCCCCGTAGATGAGCGTCAAGGTGGCTGAGAGCATCCGAGTATACTCGCCATTGCATGACAGAGGTACGAACGGCCCCACTTGAACCAACCCCGGCGCAATCTCGGTTGCTTTAGCTTCGAGTCAAGCCGGGTCGGCCAGGGAAGGCCGCTATCGGCGGCGTAGCCGCCGCGATTGTTGTTCACCTTTCTCGGAGGTGTGGCGTTGCTGGTCGGTGATGTACTTCGTCCTGCCTGAGCGACGCGAGCGGTCTTATCCTCGATCGGTCAGGCGCCGACCACAGAAATACCCCACCAAGAAAAATGCCAGTCAGCGTTAACTGACTGGCATTACACTTAAAGGTGGCGTTTTTACATCCCGGCTGAGCAGCGCGGATCAACCCTTGCGTGCTAGCCTTGGCAATTACTGCGTTGCCACGACATTGTTAACATTCTTGCTAATTTCTTCGGTCATTTTCTGAATTTGCTGAGCGAAGTCCTGGCTTAGGGAAATGACTTTTTCCGCGTCACCTTTCATTCTTTCGGTAAGATTGGCAGCGGTTTTTGCTGGCTTTCCATGGCTTTCTTAATGCTGTCGGTGTCTTTGACCTCCAGCCAGGTGCGCGCTTGCTCCATGGACCCCGCTTTATTCATCACGCCCGCGGTAGCGTCATTATTTAGCGCTTTACGACTACGTAATCCGAGCTTGGTGGCTATCTGACGTCTTCTTGACGGGGTAACGATGCAATATTGTTTTTTAG
>NZ_QPIJ01000097.1 GCF_003336665.1 Vreelandella rituensis
TTCGATGCGCGTCACGAGCTGGCGATGGAACCAGCGGTGAAACCGCGCTTTCATCGGCGTGCGCTTTTTACCCGCTTTCGGACGCCAGCCTTTCAGGTCTTCGACGGCAATGGCTTGGCAGCCGTGGTCGAACGCGAGATTCACCAGCTGCCGACTGATCTGATGGGCCTGGTTATCCGCCAGACTGGTCAGCCGTTGGTGATCGCGGCGGCAGAAACCCGGTGGCAACCGGCTTCCGTGCCGGGTTTGCTTCCGTGCCTGACGGCGGATGCGTTGCATGAGCCGATACTCCCGGTCTTTATCCGTGCGCGAGAGAACCCCCCGTGCGTGGACAGTGCCTTGAGCATCGACGACCGCCCAGGTCGCCGCCGTGTTAATGCCAACATCCACCGCCAGCACCCGGCCAGGGGCGCCTTTGGCGGGCTTGGGTGGATCGAACTGTTCGGGCAACGAGAGCTGCCATTGTCGACTGTCAGTGGTCAGTAGCGGGGATTTGGCCTTGCCTTTCCCCCGGAACCGGCATGTTCCCTTGAGCCGAAATCCCATCCAGACCCAATCATTGTGCTGTCGCACCTTGATAAAGGCATGGCTGGCATCGGCATTGATCTTGGCGCACTGGCTCCCGTAAAGGCTCGGAAAGGTCTTGGTGCTGGATGTCAGGCGCGGTGGTTTGGCGTGCAGGTGTTTACGATCACCGCTGCGCCACGCCTCAAACCGTGTCACGAAGGAGCGGACTTGACCGACCGCATCCATGATAGCGACACGGCGAAGGTACGATGGAAACTTGTAGTAGCGTTTAGCAAAGTACGTGTAGCGTACCTGTGGCCGTTTTTGGGCGGGATGTATCAGCCGTTCTATTACCTCGACCACCGCGTTCCCTTCGCAGACGCCGAACCTGCGGCCAGTGCGTATACGCCACGGTCATGAGATCGCGCACCAATCGCCGATACAGCGCCAGCGTATCCGTCAGAGCGGTCTGTTGGTCGGCACTGGTGACGTGTAGCGCCAAGGAGTCGGAACGGATGATCGACATAAGAAAACTATATATCCAACCAGCTATAAGAACAAGCAAGGCTGACGCCTTGCCCTGCCTTAACTGCCGATTCATTCAAAGAATCGAATCGCAGAATGCGGCAGAATTTTGTTCAACGGCACGTCGATGGCCTTTATTCGTGGCGAAGATAGTCGCTATATTGCCACGCCCGGCAAGCGCTACAACCAGGTGCCCTTGTCGAAGATACAGCGTTTGCACCACAACCAGACCCGCGTCAGGTTTCTGGTCAAGCAGCCTGTAACCCCCTCGCGACCTTCCTCCCGCGCATCACTGGCTGACGCCCGTTGATACGGGGAATCCGGCCGTATGATTGTTGAAAAAGGCTATTCCAAAGCCGAGTTCGTATCAAAGCTACGGCGCTTAGCAGATGCCATCGAAAACGAGAACCGCTTTGATATCCAGATAGCGGGGGAGCAAATATATGTACCGACCCGCGCCGAATTCACTATCGAGCACGAGCGTTCGGACGAGGAAGAAGAGGTAGAGTTTCAGATCAAATGGAAAAGAGAATAGCGAAGAGCTTTATCGGCTGGAGTGGCGCCGCCGGATGCGCCGACAATGAGTCCCGGAGGCCACCCTCGAATGGACGAGCCGATAGCTATTTTCCTGAAGGTGTTGTCCGGGACAGCACAGCTACTTTCTTTGAAAATCAATGAGAATGAGTGCTATCGCTTAAGCTGCGGGAGTCTTTGCTAAACAGAAAGAGTCGCTCAGCCAACAAGATAACCACCATCATTATCGCTGCAACGATAAGTACCAGAGGGTCTGTCGTTGCCTTCACCCAAAGAAAACCTGCCAGAACGATTACATCAAGCAATATAGCGATGAACAATACAGCAGCGTTTGCGTCAACTTCTTTTCTAAGATGGCGAAACACTCCCCAATGAATACCGACATCCATGATTAAATAGAAAATGATGCCAAGCGCCGCAATGCGGCTAAGATCAAAAAATGCTGTCAAGAACAAGCCAAGCACGACCGTATAAACCAGGGTATGCTTTTGAATACTGCCTGGCATATGAAAGTGACGATGTGGCACCAGCTTCATTTCAGTCAGCATTGCCAACATTCGCGAGACGGCGAATATACTGGCAATGATGCCGCCTGCGGTTGCCAGCATGGCAAGTATGACGGTGAACCAGACAGCGGCCTCCCCAAGAGCCGGCCTCGCAGCCGCCGCTAGCGAGTAATCCTGCGTTTCGATAATTTCAGTCAGGGACAAATTACTTGCTACCGCAAAGCCCACCAACGCATAGATCACGACGCAAAGGCTGATCGAGATCATTATCGCCCTGCCGACATTCTTATGGGGATCTTTTATCTCCGACCCACTGTTAGTGATCGTGGTGAAACCCTTGAAGGCCAGAATTCCCAACGCGGTCGCACCCAGGAAGCCTGGAAGAGACCCCTCCGGAGCCGACGCCGAGGCTTCCATGCCCACGGAATCGGCGACGATGACACCGACCACCCCAAATAAGATAATCCCAGCAATTTTTATAAACCCGAGTACCGATGCAACACCTTGGATCAACTTATTGGCGGAGAGGTTGATTAAAAATGCGAATAGCAGCAAAGCGACACCCAATAAAGGGACGAGCAGCGACCTATCGCCTACATCGAATAGCTCAAGCGTGTAGGACCCAAACGTTCGCGCCAGGAAACTTTGGGCAATCACCATGGAAAAATACATTAAAAGTGCATGAAAAGCGGTGGGCAGTGTCGGGCCATACGCTTTATGGAGGTACATGCCAATTCCGCCAGCAGACGGATAGGCATTGGACATCTTCACATAGGAGTACGCGCTGAAGGACACGATTAGCGCAGCTGACAAGAAAGCTAGAGGGAAAAGCTCCCCCGTCATTTCAGCCATCTGGCCTGTCAAGGCAAAAATGCCAGCGCCAATCATGACCCCCGTCCCCAAGGCGATCGCGCCTACCAGGGAGAGACTGTTTTGTTTGTATTGTGGCGTTCTATCCATTGACTCGGACATCCAAGCCTCCCCAGTGCTATAAGACGAAGAACTTGAGCGGCATCCAGATACCCATCCCCATCATCACGAGATTCTCGGTTAACGATACAAACCCCAGTGGCACGTTGCTATTCCCGCCGACACAGGCACACTTCAATTCACGTTTATCGATGTAGACCGCCTTGAATACTGATACCGCTCCGATGGTGCCGATAAACAGCGCCAATGGCGCAGCAAACCATATCAGCGCCCCGGCCAGCATTAAGACACCGGCCAAGGTTTCGGCGTAGGGATAAACGTAACTATAAGGCACATGCCGCTGGGCCAGCAGGTCATAGTTGAGAAACATATTGCTGAAGCTTTCGACATCCTGCAGTTTCTGAAGACCCAGGAGGATCATGGCAGCGGCAATCGCATACTCAAGCATTCGCAATGATAGGAGAGGGTCACTGTCTACCCAGCTAACCGCCAGGCCAATCAACAAGGAGGTGGCAAAGATAGCGATGACAGGCCGATAGGTTGTTTCCTTATCACCTGGAACACTTAATCCAAGGTAGGCACGAACTTCCTCATAACCCCCTACTCGCTCTTGCCCAATATAAACCTGCGGCGTGGTATCGACCTCAGCCTTTTCCTTGAAATCTTCAATTTCCTGACGTGAGGTCAAAAGATTGTCTTCGACCTGATAACCTTTTCGCTTGAGCAGATCTACCGTTTTAAGGCCAAAAGGACAGAGATGCTCTTCTGTCTTCATGCGGAAGACACGAGCGGTCTCATTAGATGCAGAAGAAGTCGTTGTCGATAAGCTCATAAGGTATTGCCCTCCTTTAAATACCAACCCAGGTTTCTATATAAAATTCCTTATTTATTACCATCATCTAAATTAGAGCACACCCGAACGCCTGTAATATGTAACACTAACAGCATAGAACCTATGTGCAACCTCATGGTCAAGTATCACTGATTACTTTTCGGCATGAGATCGCAGCTGTAATGTCATCTCGCTGCACCCGTGTTATACAGGTGGTTTCAACTAACTCAAGGAGTCGACAATGTCCCTACGAATCAACGAAGTTGTCCCGGATTTTGAAGCTGACACCAGCCAAGGCAAGATTCGCTTTCATGAGTGGATTGGCGATAGCTGGGCAATCCTGTTCTCTCACCCGAAAGACTTCACCCCAGTGTGCACCACGGAGTTTGGTGCGGTGGCGGCATTGGATGCCGAGTGGAAAAAGCGTGGCACCAAGGTGATTGGTGTGTCCGTTGATGGTGTCGAAGAGCATAAGCGCTGGATCAGTGATATCGAAAGCTACTGCAAGAACGATGTCCACTTCCCGATCATCGCCGATGAAGACCTCAAGGTCTCAAAGCTGTTCGATATGCTCCCGGCAGAAGCCTATCTGCCTGATGGTCGTACACCCGCTGACAGCGCGACGGTGCGCTCGGTGTTCATCATCGGTCCGGATAAACAGCTGAAGCTCTCGATGACCTATCCGATGAGCGTTGGCCGTAATTTTGCCGAGGTGCTGCGTGCTCTGGACGCGCTCCAGACCACCACGCAGCACGGCATCGCCACCCCGGCAGACTGGACGGTAGGACAGGACGTGATTATTCCGCCGAGCGTCTCCAATGACGACGCCAAGGCGAAATTCGGCGAATACGAGACAATCTTCCCGTACCTGCGCAGAACCAAGCTGCCCAAGTAAGCAAAGATCTTGCGTTCTTGGCGGCCACCCCAGTGATTTCGGGGTGGCTTTTTTTGTGTGGGTTCAAGCGAAGCAAACTGACACGTTACAGCAACTACAGTTCTTGCTTTAATCAGGGGGGGGGGTGAAAGTGAGCACATGGTTTTATGTGGCGAGCATATTGGCAGGTGGTGCTGCAGGAGGTGTGACACTGCAGAAGAGCTTTCATCGCCGCCTGCGGCGAGAGCTTGCAGCCCCGCGGGAGCCGGTGGCAACAACGCTGGAAGCACACCGGTTACACGGTGAAGCAGTGCGTTTTGCCACTCAGCGCGGACGGTGGCTGAAGGGCTGGTGGCTACCCGCGGCATCGCCTCGAGGCCATGTGGTACTGACCCACGGCTGGGGCGCGAACCGGGTCACCCTGCTGCCACTTGCACCTCTACTGCTTGAAGCTGGCTGGAATGTGCTGCTGTTTGATGTTCGCAATCATGGCAGCAGCGATAGCGATACGTTCTCTTCCATGCCGCGCTTTGCCGAAGATATCGATGCGGCGCTTGCCTGGTTGAAACAGATGCAAACGGTGCTTCCCACCGTGCTGATTGGTCACTCGGTGGGAGCGGCGGCGACGCTTCTCGCCGCCTCACGCCGCGACGACATCGCCGCCGTGGTGAGTCTAGCAAGCTTTGCCCACCCGGATGGCATGATGCGCCGCTGGCTTGCGCAGAAAGGCATACCGTTTTTTCCGTTGGGTTGGTACGTGCTGCGTTACGTCGAACGCGTGATCGGCCACCGCTTCGATGCGATCGCACCGGTGAATACACTGAGTAGGATCCGCTGTCCGGTGCTCCTGGTGCATGGCGAGAGCGATACGGTGATTCCGCCTGATGATGCGCGCACACTTGCGGACGCCGGAGGAGCTCGTGTGACGCTGCGCTTGGTGGAAGGCGGGCATGACTTGAGCGCAAGTCTTGTCCATCACGGCGATGAGCTTGTGGCATTCTTACACGATATACCGGCTCAGGCAGTGGCTTAAGGCTGCCAAGCCGGCAGAATTACAGGTCACCGTAGTGGACGGCAGTAATCGCGTTCTTCGGCGAGCCATCGACAAGCTTGGTGCTGTACGTCAGGTACACGAAGGTCCGTGTTTCCGTATCGTGCATGCGTACTACTCGCATGTTCTTGAAGAGCGCGGAGCGACGCTGAGTAAAAATCACCTCTTGATGCTCCACTTCGGCAGGGTCGAAGACAATCTTTCCGGTCTGCCGGCATGCCACGCTGGCCTCACTGGCCTCCTCGGCAAGTCCCACCGCACCCGTTATCCCGCCAATCTGTGAATAGGAAATATAGCAAGAGATTCCCTGTACCTCTGGGTCATCGAAGCGCTCCACTTCGATGGTACTGTTCGGGCCAAGTAGTTTGAACTCCGTCCGCACACTGCCAATGTGGGCATCCTGCGCAAACAAGGAGGGCGCAAGCAGTAAAGACATGACAATAAGCGATCTGATCGCCATACGCCCTGAGATAAACATGAGTAGTTTCCTTTGTAATGGACAGACGGGTGATGAATAGGCGGAAAGCAGCGTCGCTACCGTCATCAACAGCAGAATCGCCCAAGGGCTTGGAAGTGTTACAGGCATGGGGTGTTGTAACTCACATCTTTAACTGGGAATTCAGCATGCCAGCGATATGAGTGGAAAACTAACGAGGTGTGCAGCATACCCTTCTCTCAGAAAGCTTCAAGACCGACTGCGAGTCAGCCGTCTCACTTTGCGCACTCGATGCACTTGAGCAAGGTAGGGTCGCTCTCGAGGCGTCGAACGCCGATCCACTCACCGCACTCGATGCACTCGCCTAATTCAGCATTGTCGATGCGTAACAGGGCACTGTCGATGCGCTTGATCTGCAACTGACGGCGATTCTCCTCGGCCTCGGCCATCGCCTGGGCCTGCAAGGCATCCATACGCGAAAGGCGCCCCACCGTGGTCTGGTCCAGCATCACGGTCTTCCGAGATGCCTCGCTTTCGAGACTCTCAGCGAGCAGTTCCTGGCGCTGGTTCTGCAGGCGTTGACGAATATGCTGCATATCGAGCTGTGGATGATTCATCGTTTTGCGCGGGAAACCCGGTTGCTTTAGCGCCGGGAGGGATAGCGCGTCGTGCGCCGCACGACTCGGGGTTCCCTGTCCGCGCCTCCTTTAGTGTTGAGTCGTGGGTATCTGGT
>NZ_QPIJ01000098.1 GCF_003336665.1 Vreelandella rituensis
TCATCATCAGATATACGCTATAGAGCTGTAATGGATAATAATTCTACAGCGTACCAAGCTAACAGTAAAGGCCTCTTTGTATACTTTGTGGATTGAAAATATTGTGTAGTAGATAACGGTCATGGTGCGTATGGCAGGCGGGGCACTCCCATGACCGGACATCGAGCGTCATCTTTTCCATCTTGTGCTGGCAGGCATGGCAGGTCTTGGAGCTTGCAAACCATGCATCGATCTTGACCAGATGCTTGCCCTGTTCTTTGGCCTTGTAGTCCAGCTTGGTGATCAAGCCGCACCAGGAAGCGTCACCGATGTGCTTGGCGAGCTTGCGATTCTTCATCATGTTCTTGATTTTCAGTGTCTCGACGAACACCGCTTGGTTATCGTCAACGATCTGTCGGGACAGTTTGTGCTGGAAGTCATTGCGGGCATTGGCGACACGTTCATGCGCCTTGGCAACGAGCAGGCGGGCCTTGGCCCGATTGGCGCTGCCTTTCTTCGTGCGCGATAGCGCTTGCTGTTTGCGCTTGAGGTTCTTCTGCGCCTGTTTGATAAAGCGCGGGTTGGGGACTTTACGCCCGCGGGAGTCAATGGCTAGGTGTGTCAGCCCCATGTCGAGGCCGACAATGTTCGTTGCGTCGATGTTCTTTAGCGGCTCGGGCACCGCCTGGTCTGTTTCATACAGCAGCGAGGCGTAGTGCTTGCCCGTGACGGTGCGGGTCAGGGTGATGCTCTTGAGCTTGCCGTCAACCGGGCGGTGAATCTTCGCCTTGATTTGCCCGAGCTTGGGCACCTTGACCCAGCTCTCCCCGGTTTTTATCCCCACGCAGTGGTAGCTCGACTGTTTGCTACGCTTGCTCTTGAAGCGGGGGTAGCCGGCCTTCTGCTGGGGATCAAAGAAGCGCTGAAACGCCTTGTCGAGGTTGATGCACGCCTGCTGGAGGGCGATGGAATCCGCCTCTTTCAGCCACTCGTACTTGCGGGATTTCTTGGCGACGGGCAGTAGCCGCTTGATGTCATGCTTGGCACTCAGCGACTCGCCGTGGCGCTGGTAGCGGTGAGACATGATGCGAAGGCCGGTGTTGTAGCAAAAACGCACCATGCCGAACTGACGGTTGAGAAACACCGCCTGTTCGGATGTGGGGTAAATGCGTACCTTGGTGGCTTTCAGCATGGGCATGGCGGCTTTTAAACTGTACGTTTATACATAGTAGTAGGTTCTTGACCAACGTCAATCCCGTGCAGCGCTACCGCGCTGCCCGCTTGTATCCCCGCCCGAGTGGGCGAGGGTTTACGCGGTTTTTTGCTAAGCTTCTTTCACAAGGCCGCTCCCTTCCAGGCGGCCTTTGGCGTCTTGTCGCGTCGTCCATTACCGAGCAACCCGTCGCTAAAGATGCCCAGCCTTCCCCTTCACGTCGTGACAGGAGACTGGGGCCTACTCCATCACGTCGTGAGGTGATCGCCATGGCCGCCAGCCATCAGCAACGCTATCGCCAGCGCCGCCAGGCGCAGGGATTCAAGGAAGTCACCGTGAGTTTGGACGAGAACAGTCAGGCACGCCTGCGCCGGCTGGGGCAGGCCCATGGCAAGACGCGGCAGGAGGTGGTGACGCTGGCGCTCCTGGCGGCGGAGCGCTTGCTGGACGGCGACTGATCGCCAAGGATGGGGCATGGGCGGATCGAGCCGTGATCCGCCGGGGTGTTAGTGCTTGAACAGCTCATCGAGGGAGTTGGCGGTCAAGATGTGCTCCCCCCAAGCATCAAGTTGCTCTGGAGTCGCCGAATTGAGCCGCTTCTGTACCCACTCAGGAAGCTCGCCAAACTTCAATTTCATTTGTTTGGTAAGCAAATGGGCCTCGCCTTCTCGCCTAGCATCGTTCAAAAACGATACCTCGTCTCTCAGTGCCCGTTCACGCACAAAGGCCAGGCGGCGAGTTTCTTCATCGGCGCTGAGCTCGCGGATGCGGTTCATTGCACGTTTCACCGGTTCGTGGGAAACATTGGCCATGGTGAGTTCCTCCTGCCAGTGCTTGAAGAAAGTAATCCAGGCGCGTAACGGACCCTCTGGCAGCCCCAAGCGATCTGCCTTGTTCAATTCGATCAGGTTCATCTGCAAAACGTTCCCCAGCGAAATATTCGGCTGGCGTTCATCACGCATCTCGAACCGCCAGATCGCTTGCTCGCGCTCGGCAGCTGTTTCCGTAAACAGGTCGAAGTCCAGCAGGTGCAGGCCCACCGAGGCCCGCAGCTCCTGGTAGTCTTCTCCGGCGCTCAGCTGGCTTCCCAGCGTGCGGGCCAGATAGAACACCCCCCGCTTGTGCCAGGCCCCGTAACGGCGTACCTGCACCTCGATATTGTAGCAGTTGCCTTCCCCATCGCGTGCCAGCACATCGAGAATGATGTACTTGCCGGTGAGTTCGGTTGGCTCAATGTTGGGATTGATGATTTCAACGGAAGCGATATCGGGCAGATCTGGGCGCAGATCATTGATCAGATCCACCAGCAGATCCGGGGCTTCGGCGAACAGCCGCTTGAAGACGTAATCGTTGGTGGGATCGAGTAATTCGCTCATGGGCCACTCCTCATGCAATACAGGCACTTTACCATAGCGGGACCACCGCGCGGTTTACCCATGCCACCTGAAAACGCTAACCCCCTGATTCAATGGCGATGACAGCCGCCTCAGGCTAACCTGGTGGCTTTACGCGACCGAGTATCAGCCATGCCTGTCTTTCACCCCTGCCCTGACGACACCGGCCAGCCGGTTATCTTGACAACGCCCTCAACTCCGACGTCTCTGGCCTGCTGGGAGGATGCCGAGGCGATCGCTCGGGTGGTGCCAGAGGGGCCTCTGCCAGCGCGGCTGAACGGACTGGCGCTGAGGCCTTTTCATTCAGGTGAGGCCGCACCCTGTGACATGCCCCGGGAGGTCGCTGAGACGATGCAAGCGCAAGCACCCAGTCACGGTATCGATTCCCTGTCACGCGGTCTGGAAGTCCCGCCACTGACCCTATCGCCAGGTAAGCGAGCAGCGGCAGGCGCCGTGGTGCGGGAACCCGACGGGCGCGTGTGGGTGATCCACCCCAGCAATGCCTTTGGTGGCTACCAGGCGACCTTTCCCAAGGGCAAGCAGGAACCGGGGAAAAGCCTTGAGCAGACCGCGATCCAGGAGACCTTCGAGGAAGCCGGGCTGGTCATCGCCCTGACCCGCTGGCTGATCGACGTGCCGCGCTCGAGCAGCGTCTGCCGTTACTTTCTGGCCCGACGTCTCGGGGGTAGCCCGGCGGCCATGGGCTGGGAAAGCCAGGCGGTGAGCCTGGTACCCATCGCGCGCCTCGGCGAGGTGCTGCACCATCCTAACGATCAACCGCTGCTGGAGGCCTTACGCCATGCTTGAGCACCCTTTACTTTCTCCTACCCTGGTGAGTCGTTACCGAGGCTGCCTGCTCGCCGGGGCCTGCGGCGATGCCTTGGGCGCTCGCGTTGAGTTCTGGCGCCGAGCTCAGATTATTGAGCAATTCGGCGAGCCGGGTGTCACCGAGTTCTGGCCCGCCTACGGCCGTGTGGGCGCCATCACCGACGATACCCAGATGACCCTGTTTACCGCCGAGGGGCTGTTGGCGGCGGAGACACAGAGGGCGGAGAGGGATCTCGAGGTTCATCGTCGGACAGGCGCCGAGGCCTTGCAGCGCTGGCTACTGACCCAAAATGAGCAAAGCGCCCTGACGGATCCGACCAGCCGGGTCAAGAGCGCGCTGGTCGCCGAGCTGGCCCTGCACGCCAAGCGCGCCCCGGGCAACACCTGCCTCTCGGCGCTGCGCGACATGACGGCGCTCGGCGAGCGCGCGGTGAACGACAGCAAGGGTTGCGGGGGCGTGATGCGGATGGCGCCGGTGGGTCTGTTCGGGGCCTGTCACGGCCTTGAGCCCCGCGAGACCTTCACCGTGGGCAAGGAGCTGGCCTGGCTGACCCATGGCCACCCCAGCGGCTATCTGAGCGGGGGCGTGCTGGCGGTGCTGATTCAACGCCTGGTCGAGGGCGGCAGCTTGGAAGAAGGCCTGACCCTGAGTCTGGCCCTGCTCGCCGAGGAAGATGGCCACCCGGAAACGCGAGACGCCTTGCAGCAGGCCTGGCATCTGGCGGGGACGGCTATCCCTTATGCGGAGGCCATCGCAGCTCTGGGCGAAGGCTGGGTGGCCGAGGAAGCCCTGGCCATTGCGGTCTACTGCACCCTGGTCGCCGACGACCTGCGCCACGGCATAGTACTGGCGGTCAACCACGATGGCGATAGTGACTCCACCGGGGCGATTGCCGGCAACCTGCTCGGCGCCATCCATGGCGAGGCAGTGATACCGGAGGCATGGCTGACCGAGTTGGAGCTGCGCAAGGTGATCGCCGGGATGGGTGAAGCATTGTGCAGAACCGCGCATGCATAACCCGCCGCTCCCCGAACACCTGCCACCCGCACAGCGCGAGCGGGTGGCCGTGTTGACCGTGATCCATGAGGGAAGCGCCTTCTCGCCCAGTGAGGTCTACCGACGTTTCGACCCCGAGCCTGAGCTGGCCGACCTTCCCACCTTGCTGGAAGGCCTGCGGGCAATTCTGGGGCCGGGGCATAGCGAGGGCAGCCGTCGAGTGCTGGCGCGGGTCAGCGGGACACAGCGGCCGTTTCTGGTAGCGTGGCGGGGCAAGGGCCAGATGGATGACGGCACAGCGGTGATCGGTGAGCCGGCAGGGTTCGCCATGGAGATGCTTCTCCTGTGCGACACCTGCCCGGTACCCGAGGCCTGCGCGCTCAGGCAGTACTGCCGTGTTAACCAGGAGGCAATGGCCGTGGATTCGCTAGCGGATGCCCCGTCCAGCGGCCAGACTCAGAACACTGTCAGGCAGTCGCCTAACGACACCGGGCTGCCCTTTTTTTGTACGTAAAGCGGGAATTTTGTTCAGCAGGTTACTGCTTGAACATTTCATCCAGGCTGTCGGCAAACAGAATGTCTCGCAACCAACCTTTCAGCTGATTGTGATCCGCTTGCTCAATTCGGTTCTCTACCCAATTCGGGACTTCGCCAAATTTTAATTTAATTTGGCTACGGAGAGTCTCGCTGGATTCCTCTCGACGAGCATCATTCAAAAATGATACTTCGTCCCGTAACGCCCGCTCGCGCACGAATGCCAGGCGGCGGGTCTCTTCGTCGGCGCTGAGTTCACGGATACGGCTCATTGCACGTTTCACCGGTTCATGGGCAATATTGGCCATGGTGAGTTCCTCCTGCCAGTGCTTGAAGAAGGTGATCCAGGCGCGCAACGGGCCTTCTGGCAAGCCCAGGCGATCCGCCTTGTTCAATTCGATCAGGTTCATCTGTAAAACGTTCCCCAGCGAAATATTGGGCTGGCGTTCATCACGCATCTCGAAGCGCCAGATCGCTTGCTCGCGCTCGGCGGCTGTTTCCGTAAATAAGTCGAAGTCCAGCAGATGCAATCCTACCGAAGCACGCAGCTCCTGGTAATCTTCTCCGGCGCTCAGCTGGCTTCCTAGCGTGCGGGTCAGATAGAATAACCCCCGCTTGTGCCAAGCACCGTAACGGCGTACCTGCACTTCGATATTGTAGCAGTTCCCTTTGCCATCACGGGCCAGCACGTCGAGGATGATGTACTTGCCGGTCAGCTCGATTGGCTCGATGTTGGGATTGATGATTTCAACGGAAGCAATATCAGGCAGATCCGGGCGCAGATCGTTGATCAGATCCACCAGCAGATCTGGGGCTTCGGCAAACAGCCGCTTGAAGACGTAGTCGTTGGTGGGATCGAGTAATTCGCTCATGCACACTCCTATTTCAATACCCAAATTTTACCACAACACGCCATGACCAGCACTCAAGCGCCGATGCGCACTTCACCATGTGGCACCCACCCGGCAAGACGCTGTCACCGCCACACAAAGGTGACCTCCCGGACGGAGAACCATCAAAATAAAAAAGAAAAGCAGGTAGATACACAGAGGGCAGCCACCGGGGCTGCCCTTTTTTGTGCGTGAAGCGGGGATACAATCAATAAGGTGGGATCAGTGCTGAGTCTCGGCACGGAGCTTTTCGACTTCTTCAACCGGCAGTTCTTTAATCTCTGCGATTAGCTGATCATTCATTTCGGTCAAGGCAATCAGCTTACGGGTCGCATTGCGCTTGTTTTCCAAGATACGCTCTTCCGCCTCTTGCCAAATTTCCTGACGCATTTTCTCGATACCTAGCTGTTCACCTTCCCGCTTCGCATCATTCAAAAACGGCACTTCATCCCGTAACGCCCTCTCACGCACAAACGCCAGGCGGCGGGTTTCTTCATCGGCGCTAAGCTCGCGGATGCGGCTCATGGTACGCAGAGCAGGCTCATGGGGAACTTTTTTCATGTTCCACCCCATCTGATTTTGCGAAACAACTGCTGCATCTTGGAATAAATCAGGCAGCGTTTGTGCATGCAGAATTCGAGCAGCCAAGCCAATTAGCTCATCGTACTCTGCCTCAGCTATACGCTCATCAAACCAAAATGGAACGTCCGAGAACTTTTCTATTACTTGAATACGGAGAGAGCGACGCATCCCTTTCAAAAAAGCCTTGGTTTCCCAGTGAGGAGGGTCGCACATGAGAATTTGATCAGCCATGTCACAACCAAGCAACAGTGCTTCGAGATTGTTGTATCGTCCTCCTTCCCTAAGCCAATACGCCAGATCTTTCTCCTCCGCTTCATCCAGCTTTCTTTTAGCCCATGATGGCAGTGGCCCAAACCTAGGGCCTGTTGACCTTTCACATGGGTAGCCATAAAAAACCGCAGGCCAAGGCCACCATGCTTTCGTAGTTTCGTTTGAGTTTGTCATACCGCATCGCTATCGCGCGATACGGCTTCAA
>NZ_QPIJ01000099.1 GCF_003336665.1 Vreelandella rituensis
TGTCGCAGCACCGCGTTCCAGACAAACCGCACGCACCCAAACGTCCGCGCCAGCAGGATTTCCTGCTCGGGCGTGGGATAGAATCGGTACTTGTAGGCGCGTTCGGTTGGCATGGGTTACATGCGTAGCCCGTGTCTTGTAAGTTTTCAAGGGCCAGTGCCAACAAGGCACCCTGGCAGGTGCCGCGCTTGTATCTCCCTTCGCGCTACGCGACTCAGGAAGAGGTATTACGCGCTTTTTGATAAGCGATCGCGATTCGATTTTATGTTCGGACGGGCACAGCTGGTATAAGACCTTCTCTGCTGAGCATGGCATTGCCCATCATCGGCTCATCACACTCGATAACCAGCGGGTGATCGGCAAGGAATACCACATTCAGAACGTCAACGGCTATATCAGCCGCTTGAAGGGCTGGATGGGGCGCTTTCATGGGGTGGGGACAGCGTACTTACCGAATTACTTGTCATGGCGGCGGTTGTTTGAAACCGCTAAGCCATCCGAGGAGGCATGGCTTCGCGTGGCGATAAGCGCCGACCAACAACAGATACCAACATAGCCAGAACTGTACAGGTAACGGCATCAAAGACGTCATGCGTCAGCTGATGCTCCTGACACACGGTAAAATGCCCGATATTGACGTAATCTGGGCTCATTCGCCAGGAAGATATCGGACATGGCGGTGCCTCCTATTACGACGCTACGGGCAAGCCCGCCGCTTTCCACTCCGGATAGCCTTCCTGGAAGCGGCGAACTCGGTAGCCGAGTTGCCGTAGGCGCTGCACGGCCTCATGCGACAGGACGCAATAGGGACCACGGCAATAGGCGACGATTTCCCGGTCTCGGGGCAGCTTGTCCAGCATGTTCTCCAGCTGCGCCATGGGTATGTTGATCGCCTTGGGCAGGTGGCCTGCCTCGAACTCCTCCTCGGGACGCACGTCTAAAAGTGCCACCTTGCCGCTAGAAATCCCAGCCAGAAGCTCGTCCCGACTGACCGCCTCCAAAGCGCCATTGGCGTCCTCATCCGCAAACAGCTGACCGACCAGGCGCTCCATCTCGGCCAAATTCGTCTCGGCCACCTGCCTGAGCAGGCTCAGCAATGTGACAATCCGTTCGTCGGTCAGGCGATAGATCATCTGCTTGCCGGAGCGGTGGGCGGTAACAAGACCCGCTCGCCGCAAGTGTTGAAGGTGCTGAGAGGCATTGCCGATGGTCAGATTGGCGGTGTTGGCCAAGGTCTCCACCGAGGTCTCGACTTGGGCCAGGCGCTCCAGCAATGCCAGTCGGTGTCCGTTCCCTAGGGCACGGGCAACCTGGGCCAGCGTATCAAGAAGATCCTGCTGCGAGGTCATTATCTGTCTCCGAAAAGCGCAAGGTAGCATCGTGCCACTTGACAAATATAGTTAATCTTACAATCATTCTATCAATTCATTGAATGATAGCAAGGAGAAGGCCATGCATACCCTGATCATCATTAACGATCCACCCTATGGTACCGAACGCCTTTACAACGGTTTGCGCCTGGCCCACGCCTTGCTCAAACGAGACGGAGAAGTGACGGTCTTTCTGATGGGCGATGCGGTGTCAGGCGCCAAGAGCGGCCAGAAGACGCCGGATGGCTTCTACAACACTGAGCGCATGATCAAGCGTGTCACAACTAAGGGGCAGGTGCTGTTGTGCGGCACCTGCATGGACGCTCGCGGCCTCACTGATGATGAAGTAGTGAAAGGCGCCGAACGCAGCACCATGGACGCCTTGGCTGAAGCTACCGAGCAGGCTGACAAAGTGTTGGTCTTCTAAGGGTTCAGGAACCCCGCCATCTAAACTTTCCCAACAAGGAGCCCTGCCAATGCCGACGCTGCCCCGTGAAAAGCCCAACGTGGCCATCCTGGTCACCGGCCAGACCCTGTTCATGATTGCCATGGTGACGGTGATGACCCTGAGCGGGGTTGTCGGTCAGCAGCTTGCCGCAACGCCGTCGCTGGCCACCCTGCCCATCGCCATGATGATGATGGGCACCGTGGTCTCGACGCTGCCCGCCTCGCTGTTCATGAAACGGGTTGGCCGGCGTCTGGGGTTCATGACCGGAGCCACCCTGGGCGGCGTGGGTGGCGGGCTGGTCAGCTTTGCCGGCATCGCCACCGGTTCCTTCTGGCTGTTCTGCGCGGGGAACCTGCTGCTCGGTCTCTATCAGGGCTTTGCCATGTATTACCGCTTCGCCGCGGTCGACGTGGCCAGCCCGGCATTTCGCAGTCGGGCCATCTCTTTTGTGATGGCCGGCGGCGTGGTGGCGGCCTTCCTCGGCCCTTGGAACGCCAGCGCAGCGCAGCACTGGATCGCCAGCGTTCCCTCGGGTGGCCCCTATCTGGTGATTGCCATCCTCGCCCTGGTGGCCATCGGCCTGTTGACCCAGCTACGCGTACCCGCCAGCGGCGAGCCACAGCACGGCGACATCTCACGCCCGATGAGCGCTATTGCCCGCCAACCCCGCTTTGTCGTCGCTGTATTGGCCGCTGCCATCGGCTACGCCGTCATGATCCTGGTGATGACCGCCACGCCACTGGCGATGCGCGCCAACGACTTCACGATGAGCCAGGTAGTATTCATCATGCAGTTTCACGTGCTGGGCATGTTCGCCCCGTCGTTCTTCACCGGCAGCCTGATCGCGCGATTCGGCGTGGACCGTATCCTGCTGACGGGCGCCGCGCTGTTGGCCGGTTCGGCAGCGGTGGCGGTCATGGGCCTTAGCATCGCCCACTTCTGGGTCTCGTTGGTGCTGCTGGGCGTTGGTTGGAACTTCCTGTTCATCGGCGGCAGCGCCCTGCTTTCCACTGTCCATTCAGAGCCCGAGCGCGGCAAGGTACAGGGCATCAACGACCTGATCATCTTCTCACTGGTGGCCATCGGCTCACTGATGGCCGGGCAGCTACTTCACGGGCTGGGCTGGGAAGCCCTCAATCTGGCGATGCTGCCGCCGATACTGCTGGTAGCCCTGGCCACCCTCTGGCTCCGATTGAGCAGCACTTCACAACCTGCGGGCCAAGTCTCAAGCCCGCATGAACAATAAGGGCGCTTCCGCCATGTCAGTTCCTGTCTATCTGGATCATAACGCCACCACGCCGGTGGCCTCGGAAGTGGCCGAGGCGATGAGCATCGCGTTGCGGAAAAGCTTCGGAAATCCGTCTTCTGCCTATCCGCTGGGCCAAGCGGCGGCAGAGCAGGTCGCGGTAGCACGAAACGCCGTTGCATCACTCATCGGCGCGAAGGCCGAGAACCTGGTGTTCACTGGCTGTGCCACCGAGGCCAACAACCTGGCCCTGTTGGGTGTGGCCAGTGCCTGTACCCCCAACAAACGACATCTGGTGATCAGTGCCGTCGAGCATCCGGCTGTCATGGCACCGGCTCGACAGCTGGAGGCTCAGGGATGGCGCCTGACCATCGTGCCTGTCGACGAAGCAGGGCGGGTCTCTGTCGAGGCCGTTGTTGACGCAGTGCGTCCGGACACGGCCTTGGTCTCGATCATGTTGGCCAACAACGAGGTCGGCACTCTTCAACCTGTCGCTGACATTGCCAAGCAGCTCGATAACAGTGACGTCTTGCTACACACGGATGCCGCCCAAGCCGTAGGTAAGATCGCCGTCGATGTCGAGGCACTGGGTATTGATTTGCTGACAATCGCCGGTCACAAATTCCAGGCGAGCAAGGGAATCGGTGCCCTCTACGTGCGTCAGGGTACCCCGATACGGCAGATCCTGTTTGGTGCTAACCATGAACGCGGGCTGCGTCCCGGTACCGAAAACGTCCCGGCCATCATCGGCCTGGGCGTGGCCGCCGAGTTGGCTGCAAAGCGTCTGGCGCAAGCCAATACCGCTATGCGTGATCGCCGAGACCAATTGCATCAACTACTGAGCGCTTCCATCCCCGGCCTGAGCCTCAATGGCCATTTTGAGGCCCGCTTACCCAACACCTTGAACGTGTCGTTTCCGTATGTCAGCGGCCAGGCATTGCTCAATGCTGCCAGCGATACGGTGATGGCCTCGGTGGGCTCAGCGTGCCATGCCGGGGAATCTGCCCCGAGTGGGGTGTTGGGGGCGATGGGACTCGATACGCAACGTGCGCTCGGTGCCGTGCGCCTGTCGATGGGTTGGGATACCACGCAGGATGAGATCGCGACCGCCGCCGCTGCGCTGGTTCACGCTTGGCGGCATCTCGCCTATGGTGCTTAGGCGCCTTGATCGCGCTGCGATGGTGAAGCCTGAGCGCAGGCAGCGGTGCCTAGCGGGCCAGGTCTGCCACGACCAGCAGCGACTCGCCGGGGCGCGGGGCAAGCATGGCCAGGACCAGTAAGTTCGCGGCTGCCAATCCATCGACCGCGTGGCGTTTCATACCATGCGTTATAGGCCTTTGCATCCATGTTGCTCCCCTCGTCGACATAGTGAATCTCGGCGCTCGGTTCGACTTTCAACCACTGGATATCGATACCCGTCCCATCCAGTGCCAGAGAGATGATTATGTCACCATCAAATTCCTCCCATGAACACTATACGCATGGCATCCGCGAGAACCTCCACCAGTTCAGCCATCAACTGGGGCAGGTCTTTCTGGTTGGTCTGACCATCGGGATGATGCGTACCGTGGTCCCGGCGCTCGCCGAGTCAGAGTTTGGCGTCGCCGAGGGGTCTTTCATGATGCTCACGGCCTTCGTGGTCGCCTTCGGCTTCGTCAAGGGCACCCTTAACTTCGTGGCCGGGCGGCTCGCTGAGCGTATCGGGCGAAAGAACGTCCTGCTACTGGGCTGGCTGTCGGCCATCCCGATTCCGTTCATGGTCCTGTATGCCCCGTCATGGAGCTGGATCGTCGTCGCCACCGTGCTGCTGGGTATTAATCAGGGCCTGTGCTGGTCAATGACCCAGACCGCCAAGATGGATATTACCCGAGCAGACGAGCGCGGCTTCACCATGGGCATGAACGAGTTCTCGGGCTATGTGGGGGTGGCCGTGGCGGGGATCGTCACCGGCTACCTGGCCATCGGCCTTGGGCCGCGCTTGGGGTTGTTTGTCTTCGGTGTCGCGGTCATTGCACTGGCCATCCTGCTGGCCTTGACCTCGATCCGCGAGACTCACGGCTGGGCCAAGGCCGAAAGTGCCCGACACGCGAGTGGCACCCTGGCTGGCCCCAAAGCACGGATTCCTAATCACGTCTCTGACAATCCCACCACCGGCGAGATGTTCGCGCTGATGAGTTGGGGCGACAAGCGCATGGCCGCCTTCAGCCAGGCGGGGCTGGTCGAGAAGTTCGTCGATGCCCTGGTCTGGGTGTTCTACCCGGTATTTCTTTACCAACAGGGGCTGGGCCTAGGCCCCATTGGCTGGGTAGTCGGTGTCTACGGTTTTGTCTGGGGTGGCTCGCAGTTCGTGACCGGGCGGCTATCGGATCACATTGGCCGACTCAAGCTGATCATCTGGGGCATGTGGGTTTGCGGCGGCGGCGTGGCGCTGATGCTGCTGGGCACCGGCGTGATCTGGTGGTCCTTTTCCGCCGCTGTAACAGGGCTGGGGATGGCACTGCTCTACCCGAACCTTAGCGCAGCGGTGGCCGACATCTCCCACCCCAACTGGCGCAGCTCCGCCATCGGAATTTATCGCTTCTGGCGTGATCTGGGCTATGGTATTGGAGCCCTGGGTTTCGGCCTGGTGGCCCATCTGTCGGGGGCGGTCACGGGTGGCTTCTGGTTCGTCGCCATCGCCATGTTCCTCTCGGGTGCCCTTGTCATGCTATGGGGAGAAGAGACCCACCCTCGATTGAACCCTGCGCCACACCACGATGAGACAAACAGTTAACCATCACCAGGAGACAACCTGATGAGCGAGCAATCGTATGAAGATCGACCCAAGGCAACCCCGGAGCTTGCGGCGTTGATACATGACTTCATGGAGCCTGAAAACACCACCCTTCGCCAAGTGCGAGAGCTGTTGATGAGTGAGGACCTCATGGTATCCGATGGTGGTGAAATCATGTACAAGCAAGACAGAAAGTGGCTGGTCAATGAAGTGGATGCGCTGATCGACCAGCATGGTTTCGATACTCTCGCGAAGGACATCCTTAGTGACTGATACTCCGCTATTGTAGTGTTGCTAACATTACCAATTAGCGCGTTGTCTCAACGTTACTAACGCAAGCCCGCATTGTGGTCGCTACGTTCCACGTCGTGCGCATGGCCAGTGGCTTTGGAAAAGATCCGCAAGGGCTTCAGGAAAAGGCGCTGGCTCCCTGGATAATAGGACAGCACAGGGCCAGAAAGATGCGTGGAAAGAACTCATTGTGCCGTCAGTGACTGGCGTGAGGAAATGCTGACCAAATTTAATAATTTCAATGCTCTACAACCTTGTAACGCTTGCCAAGAACAAGCTGTATCATGAGCTGATCGCCAAAAGCCTAAGCAATTGGGGGCGCTGGGCATCGGTCAACATATCCGCCAATGTATAACCATCCAATACCTGGAAGAACGCTTCCAGGGCTTCGGCAAACATGGATTTGAGGCGACACGCCCCGGTAATCACGCATTTATTCTGCTTGCCGAAGCATTCCACCAGCGCCAGGTCCTGCTCGGTGTCGCGTACCAGGGCGCCGATATTGATGTCTTCGGGTGCTCGCCCCAGCAACAGGCCGCCTTGCTTGCCGCGTATTGCCTGCAGGTAGCCCTTGTGGTTGAGTTCTTGCACCA